>JBOFJQ010000001.1:0-20096 GCA_051656905.1 Fusobacteriaceae bacterium
TCTAATCTAGGTTTTGAAAAGGAGTATTTTAACAAATACTCCTCAGCAAATTTTAATATTTCTATTAATTTCATATTAATCTTCCGAACTAGTTAACATCTCTGCTTGGCTAAATGTGATTAATGAATCTATCATTTCATCTAAATCTCCATCCATAAAAGCTTCCATTTGGTGAGCTGTATATTTTATTCTGTGATCAGTTATTCTTCCTTGCGGATAGTTATAAGTTCTTATTTTCTCAGATCTATCTCCAGTTCCAACTTGTAATTTTCTATTGTTAGCAATTGCACTTCTTTGCTTTTCTGATTCCATTTCATAAAGTTTAGCTGCTAAATGCTTCATAGCTTTTTCTCTATTTTTTAACTGTGATCTCTCATCTTGACATTGAACTATTATTCCTGAAGGTAAGTGAGTGATTCTAACTGCAGAGTCAGTAGTATTAACGTGCTGACCTCCAGCTCCACCTGATCTATAAACATCTATTTTAAGATCCCCAGTATTTATTACAACATCTTTTACCTCGTCAACTTCTGGTAAAACTGCTACTGTTGCTGTTGATGTATGGATTCTTCCTGATGACTCAGTTTCAGGAACCCTTTGAACTCTATGTACTCCTGATTCAAATTTAAGTCTAGAGTAAGCACCTTGTCCCATTATAAGGAATACAACCTCTTTCATTCCTCCAACACCAACTTCTTGCTTCTCCATTAACTCCATTTTCCACTTTCTTCTTTCTGCATATCTTGAATACATTCTGAATAAATTTCCTGCAAATAGAGCTGCCTCATCTCCACCTGCTCCACCTCTTATCTCAATAATAACGTTTTTATCGTCGTTTTCATCTTTTGGTAAAAGAAGAATTTTTAAATCTGTTTCAATCTGAGGTAATCTCTCTTCAACATCTTTAATTTCCTCTTGTAACATCTCTCTCATATCAGGATCTTTTTCACTTTTTATGCTCTCTTTTGAGAATTCATAATCTGCCATTAAATTTTTATATTGTGTATATTTTTCAACTATATCTGCCATACTAGCCATTGCTTTATTATATTCTAGCATTTTTTTTGTATCTGCTAAAACTTCTGGACTACTTAAAAGCTTTTCTAACTCTTTGTGTCTATTTACAACTTCATCTAATTTTTTAAACACTATTTATCAACTCCTCTTATTCTATAACTTTGTAATTATACCATAAAAAACATCTATAATCAAAAAATAATACATCTCTTTAATTATTTTTTTATTAATAATTAAAGAAATGTATCATTGCTTTTACTTTAGATATTATATTTATTTTTTTTCTAACTCTTCTGATTTTAATTTTTCTTCTTTCATTCTATCAACAGCATTTTCTCTTGCCTTTAAATACTGTTCCTTAGAAATGTATTTATATACGCCAATCTGACTTCTTATTTTTAATTTATAAAAGTTAGTTTCAATATCTCCCATTTTTTCAAAAATAACGTCTAATTTTTGTAGATTTTTTTCTAAACCATCAGCTATTAGCTGATTAGCTTCTATTTCTAACTTTTGTTTTTCTAAAGATAATAATTTAAATTGAGAAGTTGTTTTTCCCATTAACTCTCTAGCTTTCTCTAAATTCTCTTTAGTTACACCTACTTTTATAAAATCTTCATCATATACTATTCCAAATTCATTTTTAGAATAAGATAACATAGACAATGAAAAAAACAAACTCAATACCAATAATACACTCTTTTTCATTTTCAGGCACTCCTATATTTGACGTTCATAACCAAATACTTGCTCAGTATCCAGTTCAATCTTCTTATTATTAAAAATTTCTTTAGAAAAGAATTTATCTATCTCTATTTTATCTCTATCTGTCTTATCAAGATTTCTATCGATTACCATAACTCCTTCATTAGAAACCTTTTGCACCATCTCTTCCTTTATAAAAGAGTTATATGATGCTGTAGATAATATTCCAATAAAAAATAGTGAAGCTGATGCCTTCATATATCTTTTATTTTTCACCTTCTCTTCCTCTAATAATTGCTTATATAAATTAGCCTTCACACGATCTTTTGGTGACATTTTATACCTCCATGTCTTTCAGTGCTTTGTAATAAACTGACTTTACTGTTGATAAATTCATTGCTTTCATCTCAGCTATTTCTTGTAATTTATAACCATAAATATCTTTTAAGATAACGATTTCTTTTTCATTTCCCTTTATTTTCGAAAGCTGCTCTTTTAAGATAATATTGTTATTCAAGTCTGTTCCATCTTCCATATCTAATATTTCGTCATTTAGCTCTAAGTTTAATTTTCTCTTCCTAAAAAAATCATAGACTTTATTAATTGCAATTTTATATATCCATGTATATATATTACTATCTTCTCTAAATTTCTTTAGGTTCTTATAAACACTTATAAAGACTTCTTGTGTTATATCCTCTGCATCTTCAGAGTTTTTAACACTTCCTAGAACTTTATAATAGATCTTATCGAAATACTCTTCAAAAATTTCTTCAAAATCAATCATAGTTTTATTCCCACCTATACTTATAGTATTTAGACTTTATTTTTATAAAAAAAGTTTATTTTTTTTTATAATCGTCTTCTATAATTCTTCTTAACTCTTTCAGTATTTCCTTTTCATCTACTTTCTTTATAATTGAACCTTTTTTAAAAAGTACTCCAACTCCTTTTCCACCAGCGACCCCATAATCAGCCTCTTTAGCTTCCCCAGGACCATTTACAATACATCCCATCACCGCTATTTTTATATTTAAATCTTTATTTTTAAATTCTTTTTCTACTTCTTTTGCAAGACTAATTAAATCTATCTCAGTTCTTCCACAAGTTGGGCAAGAAACTATTTCTGTTCCTTTTCTTAATCCTAAAACCTGTAAAATTTCTTTAGCTACTTTTATCTCTTCCACAGGATCCTCTGTTAAAGACACTCTAATAGTTGATCCTATGTTATCAACAAGCAAACTCCCTATTCCAATTGCTGATTTTATAGATCCTTGAAAAGCTGTTCCTGCTTCTGTTACTCCTAAATGAAGAGGATAGTCTACTAGTTTAGAAATTTTTCTATAAGCCTCAACCATCATTCTTACATTACTTGATTTTATCGAAATAATAATATCTTTAAAATCATATTTTTCAAGAAGTGCCACATGATACATAGCACTTTCCACCATTCCGTCAGCACAAGGATGCCCATATTTTTCAAGGATATGCTTTTCAATAGAACCAGAATTTACCCCTATTCTTATAGGTATATTTTTTTCTTTAGCTTTCTCTACAACAATTTTTACTTTTTCATCATCCCCAATATTTCCTGGATTAATTCTAAGTTTATCTATTCCGTTTTCCATAGCTAAAATTGCTAATTTATAATCAAAATGTATATCTGCAACCAAGGGGATATTTACTCTTTTCTTTATCTCAGATATTGCTTTTGCTGCCTCTGGAGTATTTACAGTCATTCTAACAAGCTGACACCCCTCTTTTTCTAAAGCTAATATCTGGTTTACTGTTTTTTCAACATCTGAAGTATTAGTATTTGTCATAGATTGGATAATTATTTGATTTTCTCCACCTATTATTATATCCCTTACTTTTACTTCTCTTGTTTTATACATAATAATCTTCTCCTTGTTTGCATATAATTATCTATCTCATACTAGCTTTTAATGGATCTATTGTTCTTCCATCTTTTCTTACTTCATAATGTAAATGTGGTCCTGTAGATCTACCTGAATTTCCTGTAAGTCCAAGAATTTGTCCTTGTTGAACTACATCTCCTTTATTTACATTCATATTTTGTAAATGTGCATATCTAGTTTCATATCCACCTTCATGCTGTATCATAATTATTTTTCCATATCCACTCTTATAACCAGAGTATATTACAGTTCCTTTTTGTGCCGCTCTAAATGGAATATACCTTGCTTTTAAATCAACTCCAGCATGCATAATATATCTTTTTAAAACTGGATGGAATCTTGTTCCATAAGGACTATTAACACCTGCGTATTTTATTGGCAATACAAATCCACTTACAGGTTTAGGAAGATTTGATTTTTTAGGAACAGGTGCGGCCTCTATTAACTGTTTTCTAATAATTTTTATTGATGGATTCTTAATAAAAATTTCCTGTCCTAAATCTAATTCATCATTCTCTAGTGAGTTATATCTTCTAATATCATTTATTTTAACTCCATATCTTTGAGCTATTTTAAATAATGAATCGCCTTTTTTTACTTTATAAAATAATCCATTTTCAGACGGGATTTTTAATTTGTCTCCAACTCTTAATACCTTTGTATTTTTAGGATTATTTATCTTTATCATCTCTTCTGTAATATTATATTCATCAGCTATAAGGGATAATGCATCACCTTTTTTAACAAAATATTCTATATAAGTTACTTTTTTTACATCACGTACTTGCTCTTTTTCGACAGATTCTTTCTCAACATTCTCAGTTTCTGCCTCTGTTTCTCCCTCAGATTCTGAAACTTGTTTTTTTACTGTTCCATCTTCATCAATATAATAATCTCTTTGAGTTGTGAAATAATTTGTAGATAATATTTGCTCCCCTTGGTCATTACTATTATCGTAAGAGTAATACTCTGTAAATCTAGTTGTATCTACTACTTCTTCCTGAAATATTGTTAATTCTTCTATAGCGTACGAAAATATAATTATTAAGATTATTAAAAAATTAAATCTCAATCTTAACATCTATTTCCCCTTTATTATTTTTTTAGCATCTCTGCATTACTTTCTGTAGCCTCTATTAGATCAATAAATTTTTTCGTGGCATTTACTTTATCCAGTTGAGAAAGGTGTCTTCTTATAGTCCAAATTTTATCTAATTTTTCCTTTGGAATTAACAACTCTTCTTTTCTAGTTCCTGATTTTTGAATATCAATAGCTGGATAAATTCTTAATTCTGCTAAAGTTCTATCAAGTTGAATCTCTAAATTTCCAGTTCCTTTAAACTCTTCAAATATAACTTCATCCATCTTACTTCCTGTATCTATGAGGGCTGTAGCTATTATTGTCAAACTTCCCCCATTTTTAATATTTCTAGCTGATCCAAAAAACTTTTTAGGATAGTATAGAGCACTTGGATCTATACCTCCTGATATTAGTTTCCCTGAAGATGGTATTACTATATTATAAGCTCTTGAAAGTCTTGTGATGGAGTCCATTAAGATAACTATATGGTGACCATCTTCAATTTTTCTCTTAGCTTTTTCTAAAACCATTTCTGTAACTTTTATATGATTTCTTGGTTCTTCATCAAATGTAGATGAATACACCAATGCACCTTTTACATTTTCAATTATATCTGTTACCTCTTCAGGTCTTTCATCTATAAGTAGTAACCAAACTTCTACATCTTTATTTTTTTCAATAATAGAATTTGCTAGATTACTAAGTAAAATAGTTTTTCCTGCTTTAGGCGGGGCTACTATAAGTCCTCTTTGTCCTTTTCCTATTGGAGCTATAATATCAATCATTCTTCCTGCAACATTTTTCTTATCTGTCTCTAATATAAGCTGTTCTGTAGGATATGAAGGTTTTAGTTCATCAAAAGCAACCCTTGCTTCTGCTTTAGCGTTTGATTGTCCGTTTATAAGAAAAACTTTCTTTAATCCATAATTTTTTTCTTCACCAACAGGTTCTCTTACTTCTCCAACAACAATATCTTCACATCTTAATTTAAATCTTTTAATTTGAGATGCTGATACATATATGTCTTTTTCAACACTAGTATTTCTTAAAAATCCATATCCGTCAGGCAATACATCTAAAGAACCAACGCCTATCGTTACTCCTTCTTGCTGTTCAAAATGATTTTTAATTAGTTGAATAATATCATTTTTTTTAGTTTTACTTTCTAAGTCAATATTTAATTCTTTTGCTATTTCGCTTAACTCTTTTAAAAAAAATCTATCCAACTCTAACATATTACTCCCCTTTTCTATTAAACTATGTCACCGTAAAGTGTCCATGTCTTATAATCTTTTATACTAACATTTACAAATTGTCCAGCAAGAGATATGTCTCCTTTGAATATCACAACTTTATTTGTACTTGTTCTTCCTGTTAACATCTCTTTATTTTTCTTACTTTCACCCTCAACTAAAACTTTTTCAACTCTTCCTACGAATGGAGCATTAGCTGTTTTTGATTTTTCATTTTGTAATTCTATTAATCTTTGAAGTCTACTTTTTTTAACTTCTTCGTCTATTTGTCCTTCCATCTCAGCTGCTTTTGTACCTTTTCTAATTGAATACATGAACATGAAAGAATTATCAAAACCTACTTTTTGCACAACATCTAAAGTATCTAAGAAATCCTCTTCCTCTTCATAAGGGAATCCCACAATAATATCTGCTGTTATCCCTGCATTTGGCACTTTTGCTTTAACTTTTTCAATAAGAGAAAGGTATTGTTCTTTTGTATAACCTCTATTCATTAATTTTAAAATTTTACTTGATCCTGACTGTAAAGGAATATGAATAGATTTTGTAATTTTATCACATGCTGCTATTGCATCAATTACATCATCACTGAAGTCTCTTGGATGAGGAGATATGAATCTTACCCAAAAATCTCCCTCAATTGTTTCTATCTCTAACAATAACTTAGCAAAGTTTTCTCCTGTTTTCAAATCCTTTCCATAAGAGTTTACATTTTGACCTAATAAAATTATCTCCTTAAACCCTTTTTTTACATATCCTTTTATCTCTTCAACTATCTCATTCATAGGAACTGAACGCTCTCTTCCTCTTACATATGGAACAATGCAATATGTACAGAAGTTATTGCACCCATAAGTAATTGGAATTGACGCTGTATATTTAGAATCAAATTCTGCATCTAAAGTAGGTGGAAGTTCATCTCCATCTCCTACATATATAACCGATTTAAAATCTCCAGTTTCTATTTTTTCAATAGCTTGTGGTATCTTTCCTATATTTTGATTTCCCATTACAATATCTATTATTGGGAATTTCTTAGCTAAAGCTTCCCCTTGCTCTTGAGCAAAACAACCTGTAATCCCGATTATTGTCCCTTGCTTCTCTTTTTGAAGTTTTAACTCTCCCAATTTACCATAAATTTGAGTTGCAGCTCCTTCTCTTACTGTGCAAGTATTTAAAAATACTGCATCTGTTTCAGATAAATCTTCTGTCATCTCATAACCCATATTTATTAACATACTTTTTATTTTTGCACTTTCGTTTACATTCATTTGGCATCCGTAAGTGATAATCATAGCTTTTTTCAATTTTTTCCTCCATAATACCGATCTTATTCTTTTCATTTCTAGTCCCATTAAAGAGGTATTAACTGATTTTTTTTTCATTTATATTAACCTATTTACATTAATATACCTCTGTTTTAACGTATAATTTTAACATATTTTTTTTAATAAATACAGAAAAAAAATAAGAGTCTCTAAATACTTAGACGACTCTTATTGCCATTTTGTTTTAAAAAATTTTTTTTATTTAAATATTTCTCCTGCTTCTAAATACCATAACAGTAAATCCATTTTATCCATTCCAATTTTAACTTTTTCACAATAACTTCTAAGTTTCTCTTCAATCTCTTTATAAAGTTTAGGAGTTATTGTTTTAGGGACCTCAGGAATGATTTCTAATTTAACTAAATTTTTTAAAATATGTCTATCTAAAATTGCTACATCTTCTCCAAAACCTACATTTCTAAGAAAATGACCAGCCTCTTTATAGGACATCCCTTTAATATTTTTTACAATCCACTCCCTCTTTTCAAAGGTTGTTGGCATAGAGTTAAAAAATTGTTTAGTTATAATTTTACCAGATTCATCTTTCATCTGTTCTCGTAGTTCAACTAAATATTTAGCTTTATTATTTTTAAATCTTACAATATTAAGATAATCAGATATTGTCAAAGCATCTCCTGTAAAAAGTACTCCATCATTTCTAAGTGCTGTTATAGCTTTCCAAGCATTTCTTGCTTTTGATTGAGGTGTTAATATACAAAAAGAAAGTTCTGAATGAATATCTTCATCACTACCATTTTTCCAAATTTCCTTAAATTCTACAAGTCTCTTATCTATATCTTTCTCTATCTGATTATAAACTTTTTTAATCTCTTCAAAATAAGTACTTTCCAAATTTACACCTCTCTCTATAGCTCAAATCCATAAGGAAGTAGCTCTTCCATTGTCATAATCTTATAATCTCTCTTTAAATTAGCGAGAATTATTACAGTTTTATCATGTGCAAACTCTTTCATAACTTGTCTGCAAGCTCCACAAGGTGAAACAGGATTTGTAGTATCTGCCACTACACATATTACATCTATCTTTTGCATCCCATTTGAAATCGCAGTAAATATTGCAGTTCTCTCTGCACAATTAGCTAATCCATAAGAACCATTTTCTACGTTTACACCTGAATAATGATTTCCTTTCTCATCTACAACAACAGCTCCAACTTTAAAATTAGAATACTTTGCGTAAGATTTTTCTCTAGCTTTTATAGCTTCTTCTATTAGCTCTTTAATTTGATTTTCATTCATAATTTTCACTTCCTTATCTTAATTAGAGATTATTTTTAAGATTAATTAAGTTGTAAAGCTGCTTCTAAAGCAATCTCTATCATCTCTTTTAAACTTGTTTGTCTCTCTTCTGTAGATGTAGATTCTTTTGTAACTAAAGAATCTGATATTGTTAATATTGTTAAAGCTCTTGCACCTAATTTCGCAGCAACTGTATAAAGAGCTGATGTTTCCATCTCTACACATAAAACTCCAAATTGAGCCCATTTTTTATAATCATCAAAGTCATCACTGTAAAATTCATCAGCAGTTAAAACATTTCCAGCTTTTATAGCTATATTTTTTTTCTCTGCTGCTTTTACTGCTCCGTTAAATAGTTCAAAGTTTGCTGTAGCTGCATAGTCTGCACCATTAAATCTTAATTTATTCATTCCTGAAGTTGAAGAACTAGACATAGCTAAAATAACGTCTCTAATTTTTACATCTTCTCTATACGATCCAGCTGTTCCAACTCTTATTAAATTCTTGCAACCAAATTCAGTTATTAATTCATTAGAGTAAATCCCGATTGAAGGGCATCCCATTCCAGTTCCTTGTACAGAAACTTTTTTACCTTTATACATACCTGTAAATCCATACATTCCTCTAACTTCATTATAGCATACTACGTCAGTTAAGAATGTTTCTGCTATCCATTTAGCTCTTAATGGATCTCCTGGTAATAAAACTGTTTCTGCTATATCTCCTCTATTTGCTTTAATATGTGGTGTTGCCATAGTAAATCACTCCTCTTCTTATTATATAATATTTTAATTACTTAACTAATCATTAAATTACTTGACTATCTATATTTTTATTTTACAATCTCTTTAGCAAAAGAGTTTTCTAACTTAGTTTCTCCAAGAACTAAATCTTCAATAGTTGCTGCTATACTTGAAAAAGTTGTTCTTAATCCTAAATTTATCCCTGCCTTTAACTCTTTTCCATAAACTAGAAGAGGGATATACTCTCTTGTATGATCTGTCCCTTTATAAGTTGGATCGCATCCATGGTCAGCAGTTATTATTAATATTTCATCTGATTTTAAGTTTTCAATAATTTCTGGAATATATTTATCAAACTCTTCTAAAGCAAGTTTATACCCTTTAGGATCTCTTCTATGACCATATTTCATGTCGAAATCAACTAAATTTGTAAAAATCAATCCCTTCGTATCCTCTTTAAGAGCTACAATAGTTTTTAAAATTCCATCTAAATTATCTTTATTTGTTCCTCTACTTTGAGTCAGTCCAACACCTGCAAATATATCAGAAGTTTTTCCAATTCCTATAACCTCTAATCCTTTTGCTTTTATTCTGTCTAGCATACTCTCCATAGGTGGTAACACTGAGTAATCATGTCTATGTGTTGTTCTTACAAACTTACCTTTTCCCTCTCCTAAATACGGTCTTGCTATTACTCTTGCAACAGGTGATAACTCCTTACAAACTTCTAAAGCAATCTTACAAGCTGAATATAACTCTTCTAAAGATATATGCTCCTCGTGAGCTGCTATTTGAAGTACAGGATCTGCTGATGTATAAATAATTAATGCTCCTGTTGCTATTTGTTCCTCTCCGTATACATCTAAAACTTCAGTTCCTGAATATGGAAGATTGCAGATAACTTTTCTTCCTGTTTTTTCTTCTATAGCTTTTATTGTTGCCTCTGGAAATCCTTTAGAGTATGTTGGGAATCCTCTTTCAGGAATAATCCCTGCAATTTCCCAATGACCTGTAGTCGTATCTTTACCTATTGATTTCTCATCGGCTTTCCCATAGCATCCTGCTGGATTCTCTTCTTTCTTTACACCTAGTACATCGATTATATTTCCAAGTCCTAGTTTCCCCATATTAGGAAGTTGAATCCCACCTGTTGCTAAAGCTATTTGTCCTAGTGTATTCGCTCCTTCATCACCATAACTTTTAGAATCTGGAGTGTATCCTACTCCTAAACTATCTAATACTATTATAGTTGCTCTTTCTATTTTTTTCATGTTAACTCCTCCACACTTTAATATGTATATGGATATTAATATTCCCCTTCTTTCATCTTTCCCGTTGTTACAAGTTGAACTCCAGAAGATGTTCCAAGTCTATTAGCTCCAGCTTCTATAAATTTTGCAGCTGTTTCTAAATCTTTTACTCCACCTGCAGCTTTTATTTTAATTTTATCTCCAACTACTGATTTCATTAATTTTAAATCCTCTAAAGTTGCTCCACCTGTTCCAAATCCAGTAGATGTTTTTACGAAATCTGCTCCAGCTCTTACACACATTTCACAAGCCATTTTTTTCTCATCATCTGTTAAATAGCAATTTTCTATTATTACTTTTAAAACATTAGAACCTATAGCTTTTTTTATTTCTAAAATTTCTTGCTCAACTTCTGCATACATACCAGACTTCATAAATCCTACGTTGATAACCATATCAATCTCGCCAGCTCCATCTGCTATACATTTTTTAGCTTCAAAAACTTTAGCATCTTTACTCATAGCTCCTAAAGGGAACCCTATTACAGCACAAACTTTTACATCTGAGCCCTCTAAAGCTTTTTTAGCTAAAGATACATAAGATCCATTTACACATACAGCATAAAAATTATGCTCTTTTGCTTCTGCACAAAGTTTCTCTATATCTCCTACTACAGTTGCTGCTTTTAAAACTGTGTGATCAATATAACTATTTATTTTCATTCTTTATCCCCCTATAATATCTAAAATAATTGGTTTAGCTTCTACTTTATCTTTAGAATATCCAATCGCTTTATCAACTTCATTAATTACACTTTCAGTTAAGTTTCCTTTATGGTAAAACTCTAAAATCATGTCACCTTTTTTTACGTAACTTCCAACTTTAACCTTCATGATAATACCTACTGAATGATCTACTAAATCTTCTTTTTTTGCTCTTCCTGCTCCAAGCATCATTGCTGCACGACCTATATCATCTGCTCCTATATTTGATATATATCCTTCCTCTTTAGCCAGATAAGTCGTAATTTCTGGTGCTACTTCTAAAAGAGAGTAATCATCACAAACTCTAGGATCTCCACCAGATGCTTTTATAAAGCTTTTTAAATTGTCTAAAGCTTTTCCTGAATGAATAACATCTTCTACAATTTTCTTTCCTTCCTCAATTGTTTTTACATCCCCTTTCATCTTTAAAGCTTGTGCACCTAGGATTATAATTAAATCTTGGAACTCTTTTGGTCCTCTTCCTTTTATCGTCTCTATAGCTTCTATTACTTCAAGAGAGTTTCCTACAGCACGTCCTAAAGGCTCATCCATATTACTTAACATGCAAACAATATTTCTATTAAAAAGTTTCCCTAATTTATGCATTGTTTCAGCTAGCTTTTTAGCATCATCATAATTCTTCATAAATGCCCCTGATCCAACTTTTACATCAAGTATTATCGCATCTGCGTGTACAGCTAATTTTTTACTCATAATTGAGCTTGCAATAAGAGGAATTGAAGACACTGTTCCTGTAACATCTCTTAAAGAATATAGCAATTTATCAAGGGGAACTATTCTATCTGAATATCCCATTATTCCAGTTCCTGTAGTATTAACTAAATTTATTAGTTGCTCTCTTGTTTCTGAAAATGTAAATCCTTTTATAGATTCAAATTTATCTATTGTTCCACCTGTGTGTCCTAAACCTTTCCCTGAAAGTTTAGCTGTTCCCATTCCTAAAGCTCCTAAAACTGGTGCTAAGGCTATTGTAGTCTTATCTCCAACTCCACCTGTAGAATGCTTATCTACTAAAAATTTTGTAGCTCCAGGAAAGTCTATTGTATCCCCTGAATTAATCATTGCTGTTGTGAAGTTTTTTAACTCTTCATCGCTCATTCCCTTGAAATATACTGCCATTAAATAAGCTGCGATTTGATAATCTGGAATTTCTTTGCTTAAGTATTTACTTAATAGAAAATCTATCTCCTCTTTTGTTAATATTCCCCCATCTCTTTTTTTTTCAATAATATCTACTGCTCTCATAACTACCCCCTAAATATTATTTATTATAAACTTTATTTTTTTAGAAAAAATAAAACCACATTTGTTTATCAAAGTGGTTTCTATCACTGCCTAATTTTTTAGGACTTCTATTCCTTTTATTTAATTACTTTTTATTATTTTCTTTCTCTATAAAAAAATTACTTTTATAGCTATTTTTATTCTCTATACTTTTATTATATATATTTTTTAACAAAAGTCAAATTCTATAATAATTTTTAATATATTTAACCTATTTAACTATGAAAAAAGAGGTTCAATAAATTGAACCTCTTTTTTACTATTTATAATTAGATAGTAACTACTATTTTACCCGCAGCTATATCAGCTTTTATTTGCTCTAATTTTTTAAGGTTTTCTTCACCGATAACATCTTTAGTATTTTTGAAATCTGTAAGTCCAACACCATTTTCTTTTACTCCAAACTCTTTTACTCCAGCTTCAAATACATTAGCTTTTAAAGCTTTTACTGTTTCGAATACTGCTACATCAACATTTTTTAACATAGATGTTAAAACTGTTCCTGGAGCAACGTCATCTTGGTTTGAATCTACACCAATAGCTAATACTTTTGACTCTCTAGCTGCATCTATAACACCAATACCTGTTGCTCCTGCACCATGATATATTACATCTGCACCTTGTTGAATCTCAGCTAAAGCAACTTCTTTACCTTTTACAGGGTCATTAAATGGATTTTGTCCACCAACGTAAATGCTTATTACTTTTATACTTGGATTAACATATTTTGCACCTTGCTCATAACCTTTTTGGAACTTTTGAATTGTAGGAACTTCTATTCCTCCAACAAATCCAACTACACCATTTTTAGAAACCATAGCAGCTGCTGCTCCTGCTAAGAATGATCCTTCAGCTTCTTTGAATATTAAACTTTTTGTATTTGGTTTATTTATAACGTCATCTATAACAACGAATTTTAAATTAGGATAATCTCCTGCTACTTTTTCAGCAGCATTTTTCATTTGGAATCCTGTTGCAACTATTAAATCATATCCTGCATCTGCATACTCTCTTAAGAACTGCTCATCTTCTGAAGGTGAAGCTGGCTCTATATATTTAAAGTTTACTCCAAGTTCAGCTTTAGCTCTTTCTAAACCTCTGTAAGCTGAATCATTAAAAGATTTATCACCAAGTCCTCCTGTCGATAAAACTATTCCTACCTTTAAATCTTTATCATTTTTTGTAGCAACAGCCTTTTCCTCTGTCTTTCCACCACAAGCACCTAATAAAAGTGTTGTTAAAATAACAAGTCCTGAAAATATTTTTTTCATAATACCCCCCTAAGTCTAATATAATATACCATTCTACAAATACTATAATAATTTATAGTATTACTTATAGCATCTCAATACTAACATATCTTAAAAAAAAAAACAATTACTTAATTGGAATATGCTATACTTCAATTCCCATTTCATTTATATTTTTAATTCTTTTAAATTCTTGTTTTAATGCTTTTATTTTGAATTTACTAATCCCTTTTATATTTAAAAGGTCAGCTTCAGAAGCATCTTGAATATCTGTTAGATTTTCATAAATATCAATTAACTTTTCTATATCTTTTTTAGAAAGTTTTCTTATTTTACTAAGCACTCTATAACCTTTAGGTACCACTTTATTATATAGACTACTTTGTGTCTTTCCATGGCCTAAAATACTAGTAAACTTTTCCAACTCTAACAATTCTGCATCTGTTAATTTTTCTAATTCACAATTTATAAAATTAATGTCAAAATCCTCTTTTTCACCTTTATAGTAGTCTTTTATAAAGTTAATTTTTTCCTCTTTTAACTCTAATAAAAGCTCCTTTATTTGAAGTTTTATAAGTCTACCTTCTATTCCTAATTCAGCAACATAAGTTTTTAGTTCTTTTTTTATTCTATAAATCATTTCAAATCTCTGAGCAACTGATGCAACTTCATCCATTGTAACTAAATCTTCTAACTCTAAAAGAGTTAATCTTGATATTTCACGATCTAAAACATTTCTATATTTTTCTAAAGTTTTTAAAGCTTGTGTAGCTTGTTCAGCAACATCAGAGATACTTCTTAATTTATATTTCAGTTCACCTTTATAAATTGTAACAGTTCTTCTTCTTTCAGAAATTGTTATAACCATTTTCCCAGTTTGAAGTGCGACTCTCTGAGCTGTACGGTGTCTAGTTCCACTCTCAGTTGTAATAAAATCCCTTGATGGGTGAAGTTGAACGTTAGCATAATATATTTTTTCTACATTTTCATCTATAATTAAAGCTCCATCCATTTTAGCTAACTCAAATAATCTTTCTGGAGTATAATCACAATTTATAAAAAATCCTCCATCAGATATACTCTTTATCTCATCGCTGAGACCAACTACTATAAGTCCTCCTCTTGACCCATCCAAAATATTAAATATTCCATCTCTTAATTTTGTACCTGGAGTTATTAAAG
Source organism: Fusobacteriaceae bacterium (assembly GCA_051656905.1). GTDB lineage: Bacteria > Fusobacteriota > Fusobacteriia > Fusobacteriales > Fusobacteriaceae > JAGNZR01. The sequence continues at coordinate 15,057 of JBOFJQ010000001.1, forward strand.
AGAAGATTTCTAGCAATTCATTATTTATTTCCACAAGCTTCACCACCTATTCTGATATTTAAAACTTATATATTACTCACATCCTACAAGATTCTATCTTTTACTTCTTCTAAATTTTTTAAATATATTATTTTCAAATTGTATTTATTTTTTTCAATCTCTTTTTTATTTGAAAAAGGAACATACACACCTTTAAAACCTAATTTTTCAAGCTCTCTTAGTCTTCTATCAATAAAGAAAACTTTTCTTATCTCTCCACGTAGACCTAGCTCACCTATTGCTGCTATCTTTTGACTTATAGGTATATTTTTATATGCTGACAACATAGCTATCAATACTCCTAAATCAGCACTGGGGTCCTTCATTACAATTCCACCTGGAATATTTATAAATATATCTTTATTTCCTAGCATCATCTCTAATCTTTTCTCAGCTATAGCTGTTAGTATCTGTATTCTATTTCTATCATAGCCTTGAACAACTCTTTTAGGAATTCCTATTGTCATATCTGTTAATAAAGATTGAACCTCTAACAAAAATACTTTTGTTCCCTCTAATATTGGAACAACCATACTTCCTATATTTTTTTCATCTCTTTCACTCAAAAAAAATTCTGAAGAATTTTTTACCTCTTTCATACCATTCTCTTCCATACTAAAAACAGCTAGCTCATTTACTGATCCAAATCTATTTTTACTACTTCTTAAAATTCTATAAAACAGCCCTTCTTCCCCTTCAAAACTAAATACTGCATCTACAATATGTTCTAAAAGTTTAGGTCCTGCTAGTTTCCCATCCTTAGTTATATGACCAACTATAAAAAATGGAATATTTAATGTTTTTGCTACTTCAACTATTTTTAAAGCACACTCTCTTATCTGAGTTGGTGTTCCTGACATTGAATCATAAGTTGAACTATAAATAGTCTGTATGGAATCAATTACTACAACTTTAGGTTTCTTAGTGTTTATATACTCAACTATTGCTTCAATATCAGTTTCAGACATTAGAAAAAGATTTTTTCCACTTACTCCTAATCTTTCCCCTCTATTTTTTATTTGCATAGGAGATTCTTCCCCTGATATATAAAGTACTTCTCCATAATTCGTATACTCGTTAATAAGTTGCAAAAGAAGTGTAGATTTTCCAATTCCAGGGTTTCCTGTTATTAAAACTACCTCACCTTTTACTAAGCCACCACCTAATAATCTATCAAACTCTTCAATTGAACTTTTGTATCTAAAATTTTCTTCAACTATGATTTCATCAAATTGGAATATTTTTTTACTACTAGAGTCCAGGTTTATAGCTTTATTAATGTTAACTCCACTTTTAGGAAGAGTCATTTCAATCTCTTCGTCAAAACTTCCCCATTCTCCACATTGTGGGCATTTCCCAATCCATTTTAGAGTTTTATAGCCACACTGATTACAAACATAAAAAGATTTAGTTTTAGCCATTGTTTCTCCTAATGTTATTTTTTATTTTTCCTATTTTAAATTTATTCTAGAAATTTTTTCAATCACCTTTTTTTCTACATATTCATCTAGATAAAACTTTAAGTTCCCGCCATTTAAAGCTACATCTCTCACTACTGTAGAACTTAAATACATGAACTCTTTTCTTGCAGGGATAAATACTGTTTCAACTTTTTCAGAAGAAATTTCATAATTAGCATAAGCCATTGCAAGTTCATACTCATAGTCAGAAACTGCTCTTATTCCTCTGTAAATAAGATTTATTTCATTTTTTTCCATAAAATCTACTAAAAGACCGTCAAAGCTTGTTACTTCTATATTTTTATACTCTTTAAAACTTTCTTTTACCATGTCCAATCTCTCTTCTAAATTAAACATATATTTCTTATTTACATTATTCAATACTGCAACTATAAGTTTATCACATATCTTTGCTGCCCTTACTATTATATCTACATGCCCTCTTGTAATTGGATCAAAGCTTCCTGAGTAAATAGCTTTTTTCATTATAATCCTCCACTAAACATTTACTTTACCATCTCAATTTTATAAGATTTTTCTAAAATATTCTCAGATAGTTTTTCAATTTTTAAAATTAGTCCTTCTTTTTCTACAAAAGCTTCAATAAAATCTATATAACTTTCTCTTATTTTTACATATAAATCATCTTTTAAGAAAAGAGTTATTTGAGAAAAATCTTTATGACAAGTAATCTCTCTAATCTCTCTTAAAATATCCTCTATTTGAGCCTCTTTTGATTTTACTTTACCTAATCCTTTGCAAGTTGGACACTCTTCATAAAAATGTGAACTTAGAGGAACTCCTACTCTTTTTCTTGTCATTTCCACAAGATTCAAATCTGTAAAATGGATAATTTCATTTTTTACTCTATCTTTTTTTAAATTAGATTCTAACACTTTAATTAAATTTTCTCTGTTTTCTTCTAATTTCATGTCAATAAAATCTATTATTATTATTCCACCAATATTTCTAAGTCTTAGTTGTCTTGGAATCTCCTTAGCAGCTTCCATGTTAGTTATAAATATAGTTTCTTCAAAATCCTTATTCCCTATATTTTTTCCTGTATTAACATCTATAGAAGTCAAAGCTTCTGTTGTTTCTATTACTAAGTATCCTCCACACTGAAGTGGAACTACTTTTTTCAAAGCTTTTTCAACTACTTCTGTTATAGCATACTCTTCAAAAATATCTTCATCATCGTTAACTAACTTTATTTTAGTAAGATTGTTTCTATCTCCAAAGGTATTAATATAATTTATCATATCCCAATAAGATTCTTCATGATTTATAACAATCTCATCAACATCTTTTCCAAAAATATCCCTTGCAATAGTCTTACAAAGATTATTTTCCATATAAAGAATCTCTCCAACCTTAGAGTTCTTAAATTTATCTTCTAAATTTTTCCAAGCTATTAGTAAATAAGTTAACTCTCTTTCAAAATGAAAAACACTTTTTCCTGCAGCTTGAGTCCTTACAATAACCCCAAACCCTTTAGGAAGTATCTCTTCTATAATATCTTTTAGTCTCTCTTTTTCATTTGGATCTTCAATTTTTTTAGAAAGTGAAATCTTGTCAGAATTAGGAATAAGTACTAAATTTTTTCCCGGAAGAGTATAGTTAGTTGTCAGTCTTACACCTTTATTCCCTGTTGGTTCTGTTAACACTTGAACAATTAATTCTTCACCTATTTTTATTAACTTATCTATTCCAACCTCTTTATTTTTTGTTCTAAAAGAGTGATCAAAATCTTTTAAGTTTTCAATATGAAGAAAACCATTTTTCTCTCTACCTATATCCACAAAAGCTGACTCTATTCCAGGGACTACATTTATAACTTTCCCCTTAAAATATACACCGTTTAATTGACCTTCCCCTAACTTTTCAATAAATAGCTCTTCAACTATATTATCTTCTAAAATAGCTGCTCTATATCCAAAAATATCTTTATTCAAAACAACTCTTCTCATAATCCTATCACCTTACTTAAAATATCTTTTCTTGTATAATTTATAGAATTTACTGAAATTGTATTTAAAGATAAATTATTATTTATTTTTATACTTAGAATATTCTTGTATCTTTGCTTATTTATACCTTTATTCCCTAAAATTTTAGATATATTTTTTTCATTAGCCTCAATATCAAGTTTTAACTCTTTATCCTTTAATAAATATTCAAAAAAAAGAGAGTATATTTCCCCCTCTAATAAATCTCTAAAAGCTGGATGAAATGGCCCATCTAAAATTACTCCCTCCTCTCTTAAATCTTCTGAAGGTTGTAATCCTACTCTTATTATTTTAATATTGTTAAACTCTATAAGAGAGTATATTCTTACCCCTACTTTAACAGCTTCTTCCACTGTATAAGGTCTATACTCCTTATTTAAAAACATCTCTTCCATCTTTGTTCCACTTAAAACTAAACTAGGATAAATTCTTACCATATCCGGTTTTAACTCTACTACTTTTTTTGCAGTTTCATAATCTGTATCAAAAGTTGCACCAGGTAACCCTAACATTATTTGAATTCCAAGATTTATATTATATTTTTTTATAAGCTCTATACTTTTATATACTACGTCAACTTTATAATTTCTAGCTGTTAAATCCAAAACTTTCTGATTTAAAGATTGGACTCCTAGCTCAATTACTTTTACATTATAATCTTTTAATTGTTGCAATATTGCATCGTCTATACAGTCTGGTCTAGTAGATATTCTAATTCCACTAACTTGATTATTCTGAATAAATGGTTGAACAACTTGCAAATATTCTTTTTGTAAATTAAATGATAATCCTGTAAAAGTTCCACCAAAAAATGCTACTTCTATCTCTCCATTTTTAGGTAAAAATTCTAAATACTCTTCAATTGTTTTTAAAACATCTTCAGGAGTTGTATCTGTCTCTACTCCATTTATTTTTTTCTGATTGCAAAATACACAAGAATTTGGACACCCTATATGATTTATAAAAATAGGTATATTATAGTGTCTCATTATTCAATACCTCTATCTTCTTCAATAAATTTTTAGCAGCTAATTGCTCTGCATTTTTTTTATTTTTTCCCACTCCAACACCTATCTTGTCATCTCCAATTTTAACTATAATTTCAAAAGTTTTATTGTGGTCAGGTCCATCTTCTTTACTTAAGATGTAAACTGGAGTACATTTATATTCTTTTTGCATATGCTCCTGTAATATAGTTTTGTAATCTAGTATCTCTTCATCACTTTCTATATTATCTATCCACTGCTTTAAATGTTTTAAAACAATCTCTCTTAAACTCACATAATCAGAATCTAAATAAATAGCTCCCAATACAGCTTCAAACACATCCCCTAATATAGAACTTCTTACTCTTCCCCCTGTAATCTCTTCCCCTTTGCTAAGTAGCAAATATTCTCCTATTCCCAACTCTTTTGAAACTCTAGATAAAACTGGTTCACTAACTATCATAGATTTTAATCTAGCTAGCTCTCCTTCTGGTGAGCTAGCTAGATTAATGTAAAGATATTCTGCAACTACTAAGTCTAAAACTG
>JBOFJQ010000002.1:0-76349 GCA_051656905.1 Fusobacteriaceae bacterium
TTTGACTTCTCAAGAGTAGCATATCTTACTTCTCCCATTAAGTAGTCATTGTATTTATCCCAATCAGGTGCTTTACAATCTATTTGAAGAGGGTTTTTCCCTTCTGCTTCTAAAGCTGGGTTGTATCTGTAGATTGGCCAGTATCCGCACTCAGTAGCTAATTTCTCCTCAGTTTGAGCATGTGCCATTCCTTTCTTTAATCCATGAGAAATACATGGAGAGTAAGCGATAATTAGAGATGGACCGTTGTGAGCCTCAGCCTCTTTTATAGCTTTTAAGTATTGAGCTTGGTTAGCTCCCATAGATACTTGTGCAACATAGATATGTCCGTAAGACATAGATATAGCTCCAAGATCTTTCTTCTTAATGTTCATTCCTTCTGCAGCTAACTTAGCAACTGCTCCAGTTTGAGTTGATTTAGAAGCTTGTCCTCCAGTATTTGAGTACATTTCTGTATCCATTACTAAGATGTTGATATCTTCGTTAGAAGCAAGAACGTGATCTAATCCACCGTAACCGATATCATAAGCCCATCCGTCTCCTCCGAACATCCATTGAGATTTCTTAACTATGTATTGCTTTAACTCTAATATAGCTTTGCAAGATGCGCAACCTTTAGCAGCTCCAGCCTCTAACATAGGTACTAATTTATTTCTAACTTCTTTAGTTATTTCTCCGTTGTTTCTGTTTTCGATCCATTGAGTCATTAAAGCTACCATTTCAGCTGGTGTAGCTGCATCTGCCATTGCTTCGTTGAAGAATCTCTCGATTCTGTCTCTTAATGTTTCTACTCCTGTGTGCATTCCGAATCCAAACTCTGCGTTATCCTCAAATAATGAGTTACCCCATGATGGACCTTCTCCACATGCGTTAGTTGTATATGGAGTCGCTGGTGCAGATCCTCCGTATATTGAAGAACATCCTGTAGCGTTAGCTATCATCATTCTGTCTCCGAATAATTGAGTTATTGATTTGATGTATGGAGTCTCTCCACATCCAGCACAAGCTCCGTGGAATTCAAATAATGGTTGTGCAAATTGAGATCCTTTTACAGTTGTTTTATCTAAGAATGTATCTTTGTAAGTTACGTTATTAAACATATACTCAGTGTTTTCTACTTCACCTTTATCCATAGCTTGGTTGATTGGTACCATTTTGATTGCTTTTTCTTTAGCTGGACACACGTTAACACATACTCCACATCCTGTACAATCTAAAGTTGATACTTGAAGTCTATACTCTAAACCATCTAATCCTTTTCCTAAAGCTTTTAAAGTTACTATGTTGCTTGGCGCAGCAGCTTTTTCTTCAGCATCCATTAAGAATGGTCTGATTACAGCGTGTGGACAAACATATGAACATTGGTTACATTGGATACAGTTAGCAGAATTCCACTCAGGTACGTGAGTAGCTACTCCTCTCTTCTCGAATGCAGAAGTTCCATTTTCAAATGTTCCATCTTCATATCCGTTGAATGTAGAAACTGGTAAGTCGTTTCCTTTTATAGCGTTTACTGGTTTAACAATTTTGTCTACGAAAGTTTCTAATGTAGAAGCTGAAGATCCACATCCACATCCGCATGAAGTACAAGCGTGTCCAGAAGCAGCAGCAGTTTCGTCTTTTAAGTTAGCCCATGATGGATCAACTGAAACTTCGAATAACTCGTTAGCTCCTTTATCGATTGCAGAACAGTTCATTGCAACAATTTCTGCTCCTTTTTTACCGTAAGTCTTCTCAGCGAAGTCTTTCATGTATTGTTGTGCATCAGCGAAAGGAATAATATCAGCAAGTTTAAAGAAAGCAGCTTGCATTATTGTATTAGTTCTTCCTCCAAGTCCGATTTCTCTAGCTAATTTGTTAGCATCGATTACATAGAACTTAGCACCTTTTGCTGCTAAATCTCTCTTAACGTTATTTGGAATGTGGTTAACGATTTCGTCTTTATTCCAGATAGTGTTTAATAAGAAAGTTCCTCCATTTCTTAATCCACTTGTCATATCATATTGGTTGATATAAGCGAATGAAGAACAAGCTACGAAGTTAGGTGTTGTAACTAAGTAAGTTGATTTGATTGGCTCTTTACCAAATCTTAAGTGAGATCTAGTAACTCCTCCAGATTTTTTAGAGTCATAAGCAAAGTAAGCTTGCGCATACATGTTTGTTTTGTCTCCGATGATTTTTATTGAGTTCTTGTTAGCTCCAACTGTTCCGTCAGCTCCTAATCCGTAGAATAAGCACTCTCTAACGTCGTCTTTAGTAACTACTAAGTTCTCTCCAACTGGGATAGATTTGAAAGTAACGTCATCGTTAATTCCAACTGTGAATCCGTTCATTGGGTTTTCTTTTGCTAAGTGATCAAACACTGCTACGATGTTTGAAGGTGGAACGTCTTTAGATGATAATCCGTATCTTCCTCCGATTACTAATGGAGCATTAGCCATTCCGTAGAATAAAGCTCTAACGTCAAGGTATAAAGGCTCTCCTAAAGATCCTGGCTCTTTAGTTCTATCTAAAACAGCAATTCTCTTAACTGTTTTTGGTAATTGATCAAAGAAGTATTTAGCAGAGAATGGTCTGTATAAGTGAACAGATAAAATTCCTACTTTTTCTCCTTTAGCTGTTAAGTAATCAACAACTTCCTTACCAACTTCAATAACTGATCCCATAGCAATTATTACTTTCTCAGCATCTGCTGCTCCGTAATAGTTGAATGGTTTGTAATCTCTTCCTGTTACTTTAGAGATTTCTGCCATGTAGTTAGCTACAACGTCAGGAACTGCATCATAGAACTTGTTAGATGCTTCTCTTGTTTGGAAGTAGATGTCATCGTTTTGAGCTGTACCTTTTGTTGTTGGGTGCTCAGGATTTAAAGCTCTTGCTCTAAAGTCAGCAATTGCATCCATATCTACTAAACCTTTTAATGTATCATAATCCATAACTTCAACTTTTTGAATTTCGTGAGAAGTTCTGAATCCGTCAAAGAAATGTAAGAATGGAACTCTTGTTTTGATAGCTGCTAAGTGAGCTACTCCTGCTAAGTCCATAACTTCTTGAACTGAGTTAGTTGCAAGCATTGCATAACCAGTCATTCTTGTTGAATATATATCTTGGTGATCTCCAAAGATTGATAAAGCTTGAGCAGCTAATGCTCTTGCAGTTACGTGAATAACTGAAGGTAATAACTCTCCTGCCATTTTGTACATGTTAGGAACTTTTAATAATAAACCTTGAGAAGCTGTATATGTTGTAGTTAAAGCTCCAGCTTGTAATGATCCGTGAACTGAACCAGCAGCTCCAGCCTCTGATTGCATCTCTACTACTTTTACTGTACTTCCGAAGATGTTTTTGTGTCCTCTTGCTGCCCACTCGTCTGTGTATTCAGCCATAGGTGTTGATGGTGTTATTGGATAAATTCCTGCAACTTCTGTAAACGCATATGACGCCCATGCTGCTGCTTCGTTACCATCCATAGTTTTCATTTTAATAGCCATGATATCCTCCTAAGTTATTCATTAAATTTATATTTAAATTTAGTATAATCCATATACCTTTAAATTTTAGCTCTTTTAACATTATTTTGTCAAGCTTTTATACTAAAGAATTCTAAATTCTCTATTCTTACATTATATCATAAATGCAAAATCCATATATCAAATCAATGCTAGCCTTGTATGAATCTTATATCTTTACAATGAGTTAAAAACTAGCACAGTTTTTAACTCATTGTGGATTTTTATCTATTTTTTATTGTAAAATTAGTTTCCTTTTACTATTCTTAAAGTATCTCTAGCTATTACTAATTCTTCGTTTGTAGGGATTTTGTAAACTAATACTTTAGACCCTTCAGAAGATAATTTTACGTTACCTTTCTTTCTTACAGAGTTAATTTCTTTGTCTAATTTAACACCCATATACTCAAGTCCAGCTGTAACTCCTTCTCTTACACCTGCAGAGTTCTCTCCAACTCCTCCTGTGAAACAGATAGCGTCTACTCCACCCATTATAGCTGCATATGAACCAACATATGATTTGATCTTGTGTATCATCATTTTTTGTGCTAAAGCTGCTCTTTCATCTCCATCTTTAACTCCATTTTCCATATCTCTACAGTCAGATGATTTTCCAAAGATTCCTAAGATTCCAGATTTTTTATTTAATCTATCGTCCATCTCTTTATCAGTTAAGTTTCTTTTGTTCTTAATGAATAAAACTGCTGCTGGATCAATATCTCCACATCTAGTTCCCATCATTAATCCTTGTAATGGAGTTAATCCCATTGAAGTTTCAACTGATTTTCCATCTTTAACAGCTGATACAGATGCTCCATTTCCTAAGTGGCAAACGATTATCTTAGATTCAGCAGGATTTCCCATGATTTCTCTCATTGTTTCAGAAACGAATAAGTGAGATGTTCCGTGGAATCCATATTTTCTAACTTTTAACTCTTTATAATCTTCATATGGAAGGGCATACATGTAAGCTTCTGCTGGCATTGTTTGGTGGAAAGCTGTATCAAATACTCCAACATTTGGTTTTCCAGGCATTAATTCCATGCAAGTTCTGATTCCCATTAAGTTTGCAGGGTTATGTAAAGGTGCTAATTCATTGTTCTCTTCAACTGCTACTAAAACCTCTTCTGTTAATAAAACAGATTTAGCAAAAGCTTCTCCTCCGTGAACAATTCTATGACCTATAGCATCAATCTCATCTGTAGATTTTATTACTCCGTGTGCAGCATCTTTAATTTGGTCAATAACCATTGTTAAAGCTACTTTATGGTTAGGCATATCTTGTTTGATTTCTAACTCGATATCTTTTCCAGGAACTTCATACTCTAATTTAGAGTGTGGGATTCCAATTCTATCGCATAATCCAATAGCAAAAACCTCTCCTGTTGAAGGGTTGATTAATTGGTATTTCAGTGATGAACTACCACAGTTAATTACTAGTACTTTCATATTGTTGTTTCTCCTTTTTATTAATTGTTTTTTCTATATGTTATTTAAAAATTAGAAAACATCTTTATTTATTTAATTAGTTTCCTGCTTGTACTGATGTTATAGCTGCTAAACTAACTATATCCTCTACTGAGCATCCTCTAGATAAATCGTTGATTGGAGCTGCAAGTCCTTGAATTAATGGACCGTGAGCTTCTGCTCCTGATAACCTTTGTACTAATTTATATCCAATATTTCCTGCTGCTAAGTTAGGGAATATTAATACATTTGCATGACCTGCTACTTTTGATCCTGGAGCTTTCTTTTGTCCAACTGAAGCAACTAAAGCAGCATCTGCTTGCATCTCTTCTTCGAAATCAAATGTAACTGCTCTTTCTCTTAATATTTTTCCTGCTTCAATTACAACGTCTACTACGTCATGCTTTGCAGAACCTTTTGTTGAGAATGACATTAAAGCAACTTTTGGCTCTATTCCAGCAACTTCTTTAGCTGTGATTGCTGCTTCTTGAGCGATGTCAGCTAATTGTGTTGATGTTGGTTCTGGAATAACTGCACAGTCTCCAAATATTAAAACGTCTCCATATAACTCTTGCTTTTGAGCTAATTCCATTACGAAAACAGAAGAAACTGTTTTTACTCCTGGTTTTGTTCCTACTACTTGTAGTCCTGCTCTTAAAACATTTGCTGTAGGTGAATCAGATCCTGATACCATTCCATCTACATCTTTCATTTTTACCATCATAGCTGCAAAGAAGTTTACATCTGATAATAATGTTTGTCTAGCTTTCTCTTCTGTCATACCTTTTGCTGCTCTTAACTCATATAATTTAGCTACATATGAATCTAATTTAGCATAATTAACTGGCTCAACTATTTCTACACCTGTTAAATTTAAAGCTGATTTTGAAGCTAATGCTTCTATAGCTACTTTATCTCCAACTAAAACTGGAATTGCTAACCCTTCCTCAACTATTTTTGCTGCTGCTTTTACAACTCTTTCGTCTGTTGCTTCAGGCAATACAATTCTCTTTTGTAATTTTTTAGCCTTTTCTTTTACACCGTTAATAAAACTCATTTCTCACTCCTTCATTATGCTTTTATACTTTATATCTTTAATAAAATTGTTGATAAAATAATGAAATTTGCTTCTATTCAAAAATAGCATCTATATATTCTTTTGCATTAAACTCTCTTAAGTCTTCTATTTTCTCTCCAACACCTATATACTTTATAGGTTTTTTAAGTTCTTCTGAAATACTAAAAACAATTCCACCTTTTGCTGTTCCATCTAATTTAGTAACTATAAATCCTGTAAGTTTTGTTACCTCATTAAATACTTTTGCTTGAGCTAAGGCATTTTGTCCTGTAGTCCCATCTATTACTAAAATAGTTTCGTAGTATTGTTCACCAATATTCTTTTTTATTATGTTGTTTATTTTTTCTAATTCAGCCATTAAATTATTTTTGTTATGCAATCTTCCAGCTGTATCTATTATTGCTAAGTCAGCATTTTTTTCTTTAGCTATTTTTAAAGTATCAAAAACAACTGCTCCTGGGTCTCCACCGTCTTTAACAGGCTTGATAACTTCGCATCCAGCCCTTTTTCCCCACTCTTCAACTTGTTCTACTGCCGCAGCTCTGAACGTGTCTCCTGCACCAATAACTACTTTTTTTCCTTTTTGAACATATTTTGATGCTATTTTCCCAATTGTTGTAGTTTTTCCGACTCCGTTAACTCCAACTACTAAAATAACATTTAATTGTCCCTCTTTTATTTCTAATTCATTATTTTCAGTTATTAAAAACCCTTGCATTACATCCTTTAATATTGGATAAACTTCATTTGGGTCTTTTATTGCTCTTAATCTTACTTCTTTTTCAAGTTTTTCTATAATTTTCAAACTCATATCTAGTCCTATATCAGACTGAACAAGTAACTCTTCTAACTCTTCAAACATGTCTGCATCTATTACACTTCTTCCTTGGAAAAAACCTTTAATTTTTCCAAAAAGTCCTGTTCTGGAATTCATTAATTTATCTTTTAAAGACCCAAAAAAGCTAGTCTTTTCTAGTTTTTCTTCAACAATAGCCTCTACTTTTTCTTCTTTTTTTGAAAAAAAGTTTTTAAAAAAACTCATTACTATACCTCGCTCACTATTATATTAATAATTAAAATATAACACAATAACCATAATTTTTCAACATTTTAAAACTAAAAAAAGATAAGAATTAGATTTTTATTCTGTATCTTACCTTTTTTTTCTTTTGTTTTTAATTCATTTTAAAGCGTTATTTGCTTATTTTTTCTCCAAAATATATCTAACTGCTATTATGCCCATTACAGCTGCAATATTTAACCCACTTCCGTAACCTGAACCATCTCCTGCAGCAAATAAACCTTTTACATTAGTTTCCATATTTTTATCAATTTCCACTCTTGTACTTCTAAATTTTATCTCAGGGAAATAAAGTAATAAGTCACTAGATGCGAAACCTGGTGTCACTTTATCATGAACTTCAATAAACTCAATAATATTATCTAAAATTCTTTTTGGACAAGCAAGAGCTATATCTCCAGCTACATAATCATCAGTTGTAGGAACTATGTTTAATCTTGCTAAACTTTCCTCTGTTGATCTACGCCCAGCTTTTAGATCTCCATAAGATTGAACTAGTATTTTCCCATCTGTTAGCATTGAAGTCATCTTAGCTATAGAAGTTGCATACTCAAATGGCTGATTAAATGGTTGCGTAAATGTCTTAGTACATAGAAGTGCTAAGTTTGTATTTGTTGATTTTTTATCTTTATAAGCATGTCCGTTTGCTAAAATTACATCGTCACTGTGCTTTTCAACTGCGATAAATCCACTTGGATTACTGCAGAATGTTCTCATTTTATCTCTATATATAGAAGTATAGTATATCATTTTAGCTTCATAGAAATTTTCATTAATATCTTTCATTATTATATCAGGAACTTCTGCTCTTACACCTAAATCAATAGCTCCATTTTCAAAATTTATACCTTGTTCCATACATATAGATTTTAATTTTTTTGCTCCTGATCTTCCTACTGCAATAACAATATTTTCAGAATGGTAAATCTCTTCTGTCTCTTTGTGGCTAACTATAACACCTTTTGTAGCCCCATTTTCTATAATGAATCTTTCTAAAGATCTCTCAGTAACAAACTCTACCCCTTTGCTTAAAAGGTGGTCTATTAATCTTGAATATAACTCTCTTGATCCATCTGTTCCTAAGTGCATAGTAGGAGTATCAACTAATTGAACACCATTCTCTATACATCTCTTTTTTATCTCTTCCATTGTCTGGTTATAACTTAAACCAGATGGTTTTTCGTCAAATCCAAATGTTTTATAAATGTCAACGATATAATCAATTGTATCATTTACTAAAGTTTTTCCTGTTATAGTATGAACATCTCCACCAACACGGTAATCCATATTAAATTTAGAATCTGAAAATGCTCCAGCTCCACTTACACCATATATAATTGAACATATTGGACATTTAACACATTTCCCAGTTTTTTCTTTTGGACATACTCTTTGACTTAACATTCTTCCTTTATCAAGAACTAAAATCTTTGCCTCTGGATTAAGCTTTACTGCTTCATAAGCACCAAATATTCCAGCTTGTCCTCCACCAACAAAAATAATATCATATTTTTTCATTAACTAGCACCTCTCTTTTTATTCTTCATACCATTTAATACTTTGAATGTAGTAATTATCTTTTAAATTAGCGTGTATTTCTCCAGTTCTGTCTACGTAATTATAATTCCATCCGCCAGATCCTGTTGCTTCTTTGAAATTCGAAACATCGTATACATCATTATTTTTTCCTTCATTAAGTCCCACCACTGGAGATTCCAATACATTTTTTCCGTAAATTTTTGTAAAGGAAACCAAATCACCATCAGGAGTTCTATAATCTAATAATTTCAAATTATCACTAGCACCTTTTTGAGCTAGATTAGGATATGTTCCTGTCTTTTGGTAATATTCCTCAAGAGCCACTCTTATTTTTTTTAATCTTGCAATTGTTATCTCAGCATTTTTAACACTTTTCAAATCATTAACTCTATAGTTAAATGTGTATAATCCTAACATTGACAAAATAACTACAGCTAAAATTGTATCAAATATTATTTTATAGATATCTCTCATTTTCATAATTTGGCATACTCTCTCTTTCTTTGTTTTAACCTATCTTTTCGGACTTATAAAAGCTGTCCTAATAACAGGCTCAATAGATTCAGGTAAATTTACCACTATATTTAAAGGTCCTCTTTTTACTGTAATCCATCCTAGTCCTTTAAAAGCGATTTCTTCTCCTGAATTTGCAGTTATGTGAACCTCTTTCATTTTTAAAGCTTTATAGCTATCTATGCATTTATCACATGGTATTTTAAGTATATCTACTCTTTTTCCAGCTATGTACTCTTTTTGTTTTTCTACATTAGTCTCTAAAAAAGTTACATTTTTAGAAGCATATATAGAGATAATAGGTTTACTTTCCTCTATCTCTTCTACTCTAAAATTAACTAAATCTCCTAAGAATATAACTCTATCTTTATCTAATTTATAAGTTTTTCTTGAGATTTCTCCTGAAGGAATAACTTTTAAATTACACTCATCACAAACTAAATCTGAAACTCTTCCACTTGGAATTAATCCAGGTGTATCTATTAAATTTATATTTGTCTTTGGTATATTTTTTAGATTAGACTTCAGTGTTGTTCCTGGATATTTAGATACTGTTACAACTTTAGTCCCTATCAATTTATTTATAATACTTGATTTTCCTACGTTAGTAACTCCTAAAACAACTATATTTACACCTTTAGGATAAAAATGATTTATTTTTTTATAAATTCCGTTTATTCCATACCCATTTTTTGTACTTACAATAGCTATATCTAAAGGTGAAATTCCTTCGTCACCTAATCTATTTTTTACCCAATTAGCAACCTCTGAAGGGTGCTTATCATCTGGTATTAAGTCCAATTTATTTATTACTACTATTGATTCCATATCTCTTAAAATATCTAATATTTCATCATCAAAAGATCCTTCAAAATCAATAATATCAAAAACTGCTAACGCTAAAGAAGCTTCAGCTGCTGTTTTTTGTACTTCTTTTCTATAGTCTTCGCTGTCAAATTCCACAGGAATATTTTTACCATAGTTTTTTATTTTAAAACATCTTTGACAATATAACTCTGAGGCATCTCTTGTTTTTAAAAGTTCCTCTTGTAAATATCCTTCTTTATTAGGATATTCTGTTTGGAGTTCTATTCCACACCCTATACATTTTTCTTTCATTATTAAACCTCACATTACTAACTTTAATTTTATTTTTTTATAATATTTTTAATTTTTTTCAATACAAAAAATAAGTGTTACTCACGTATATAATACCATTTTTATTAAGTATAGTAAATTTATTTTTTATATAACCTCTACACTAATATTCAAATTAGTAAATATACACATCTCTCCTGCAATCATCATTGACTCTATAGCAATCTCTTCTGCTGTAAGGTCCGAGAATTTTTTTAACCCTTTAGCTGCTGCGTAGGCATAATTTCCCCCTGATCCTATAGCCGCTATACCATCATCAGTATCAATAACATCCCCTGTTCCAGATACAATTAACAAATCTTTTTTATCTGCTACTATTAACATTGCCTCAAGTATTCTTAGTGCTTTATCTTCTCTCCACTCTTTTGCAAGTTCAACAGCAGCTTTTTTTAAGTTACCTGAACTTTCTTCTAATTTCTTCTCAAATTTATCCATAAGAGCAAAAGCATCTGAAGCTGTTCCTGCAAAACCTGTTAAAACATCATAATTATCAAGTTTTCTTATTTTTCTTGCACTATTTTTAAAAATAACATCACCAAATGTAACCTGACCATCTCCAGCTATAGCTACTTTTCCATCTTTCTTAACCGCAATAATTGTTGTAGCTTCTATCTTCTTCACGCAATTGCCCCCTTGTTATAATATATATGCTGCTATCTCTTTTCTTTTTGATAACTCTTTATATTTTTTTAATATTTCACTGTTAGAGTATCCTAATATTTCTTGTAAATATTCTGGATTCATTCCCTTTACCAACATGTGAAGTATAAATGTATGTCTAAAAATATATGGAGTTACCTCCCTTGTTATACCTGATTTTACTCTGTATCTTTCTATTATCCTTCTAAGAGATCTATCACTTAATCTTGTTCCACTACCATTTACAAAAAGAACATCACTGTTATAGACTTCTCTATATTTTTCCTTTTTACTTGATATGTACTCTTTGAAATATTTAATTACTCGCTCACTAAAAAATACTACTCTTGAACTTTTACCTATAGCAATCTGAAGTTTTCTATTATCTAAATCAAAAACTCCTTCTCCTAAAGATAAAAGTTCTTGAGAAGTTATCCCTGTAGAATAAAGCATCTCTATAATTAACCTATCCCTCAATCCATTAGTAGTTTTTAAATCTATTGAATCTCTTAATTTATTAATTTCATCAAATTTTATAAAATTTGGTTCTTCTACACTAAAATTTGAAAATTCAACTAATTTTGTTGGATTAGTATTTATTTTCTCTTTTTTTAAAAGAAATTTAAAAAATAATCTTATTGTAGAAAGTTTTCTATTTAATGATCTTTTAGTTAAAGATTTATTGTATTCTAATCCAATAAATCTTTTCACCGTAAATCTATTTATATCCTTTAAAGATTCTATTGGTTCAACAACAGTTATAAACTCTATAAACTGCTTCATATCGCTTTTTATAGAGTTTATACTATTTATACTCCTTTGATCTCCAAATTCTAAATAATACAAAAATTCTTTTAAATCATTTTCTAAATTTACCATACTACACTGTCTCCTATAACAGGTGAGATTTCTCTTTTAACTCTTCCTGTAAATACTTTAAAGCTATTTCTGAAATCATATTATATTTTAATTTTTTATCTCTAACTCTCTCTTCAAGACTTCTTATTATCCCAAAATTAGGTCCCATAGGTTGGAAATTCTTTTTTTCCTCTGTTATATACTTTATTATAGAACCAATAGAACTTCTATCATCTAAGATTAAAGGTTCTTTACCTTGAATCTTAGCGAATATATTAAGAGCAGCAACTAATCCTGTTGCCATAGCACAGACATAACCTTCACTTCCTGTTATTTGACCAGCAAAAAATATATTTTCATTCCCTTTCATATTAAGCTCTTTATTTAGAACTCTTGTTGAATCTATAAATGTATTTCTATGCATAACACCATATCTTACAAATTCAGCATTCTCAAGACCTGGAATCATTGAAAAAACTCTTTTTTGCTCTCCAAATTTCAGATTAGTTTGAAAACCTACTAAATTATATAATTTTCCCTCTTTATCATCTTGCCTTAATTGTACAACAGCATGATCCCATCTATCTGTTTTTGGATTTGTTAATCCTTTAGGTTTTAATGGTCCAAATAGTAAAGTTCTCTCTCCACGCTGTGCAATTCTTTCTACAGGCATGCATGCTTCAAATAATTTTTCCTCTTCAAATTGCTTTAATGGAGCTCTTTCAGCAGTTATTAAAGCATTGTAGAATCTTTTATACTCCTCTTCATTCATTGGACAGTTTATATATTCTCCGTCCCCTTTATCATATCTAGACTGATAGTAAACTTTATCTTGATCTATTGATTCTAAAGTTACTATAGGAGCTGCTGCATCATAAAAATAAAGATATTCGCTATTAGTTAGTTTTGCAATCTCCTTTGATAAACTTTCTGAAGTTAATGGCCCAGAAGCTATTAATACAATTTTATCCTTAGGTATCTCTTTTAACTCTTCTCTTATAATCTCTATATTTTCATTTTCTTCTAAAGCTTTAGTTATAGTTTCTGAGAATCCCTCTCTATCCACTGCTAATGCCTGACCTGCAGGTACTTTATGAGCATCTGCAATCTCAACAAGTTTAGAACCTAATCTTCTTAACTCTTCTTTCATAAGTCCAGAGGCATTTCCTAAGTGATCTCCTCCTAGTGAGTTACTACATACTAGCTCTCCTAATTTATCAGTTTTATGAGCTTCTGTAGATACTTGTGGTCTCATTTCGTAAAGCTTAACTTTTATTCCTCTTTTTGCTAATTGAAAAGCTGCCTCACTTCCTGCTAACCCTCCACCAATTACTATAACTTCTCTATTCATTTATACCTTTCCTTTCTTATCAATTATTTATTTTCATTTATTTTTTTGTAGTTTTTTTAGTTGTTTTCTTTGCTTCAACTTTTTTCTCTACATCTTTCTTTTCTACAGATTTTTTAGTCCCAGATTTTTTTTCTGTTACCTTTTTTTCAGCTGTAGTTTTTTCAGTTACAGTTTTCTCTGCTGTAGCTTTCTTTTTAGTTGTAGTTTTTTTCTTTTTTTCGATATCCTCATCTTTTTCTTCAATTATTCTATTATTTTTATCTAATTTTTTTATATTATTACATTTAGGATATCCTGTACAACTTAAGAATTTACCCCATCTACCTCTATTAACTTTAAATGGTTTACCACACTTTTCACAAGTTCCTGCCATACTTAAAATATGATTTTCTTCATCTTTGATCTTTTTAAGTTCCTCTGCAAAGCAATATTTCCCATCTTCAATTTTAATAGTTTCTTCTATTAACATCTTTTTTATAGAACCTGGAAGAGATATTCTAACTTCATCCTCTTTAAAGTTTTCACTTTCAAGATAGCTTCCAAAACGCCCTACTTTTAATAAACATTTTGCTCCTGCATCAGTAACTACATCTGTAGGAACTCCAATTTTACCTTTTTCTCTCTCTTCTACTTGCTCTTTTACAAATATTTTTCCTGATTCTATATCTTCTTTTGGAATGTTTATTCCTCTAAGATTTACATTTTCTTTGCAACCTTCGACTTCACATGTAAGATATTTACCAAAAATACCTGTTTTCATAAGCATAAAATTATCAGAACATTTACATTTTACATCACTTACGACTAATCTTTCTTTTATCTCTTTTATCTTTTCGCTATATTTTTCAATATTTTGCTCTAGCTCAGAATAAAACTCTTTTAGTACATCTGTCCACTCTAAATTTCCTTCAGCTATTTCATCAAGCTCAGCTTCAAAGTGAGCTGTAAATTTTATATTCATAATTCTTTTAAAGTTTTTTTCTAATTCATTTTTTATTTCATATCCTAATTCAGTAGGTATAAAACTTTTTCCTTCTATATTTACATACTCTCTCTTTTTTAAAGTTTCTACAATAGAGGCATAAGTAGAAGGTCTTCCAATCCCTTCTTGTTCTAATCTTTTTACTAAAGAAGATTCTGTTAATCTAGAAGGAGCTTTAGTCCACTCCTCTTTAATATCCATTCCATCGAGAATTTTCTCATCTCCAACTTTTATCTCTGGAAAATCACCCATTGATAATTCATCATCCTCTTTAAATATCTTATAATAACCATCGAAAAGTACTTTATGTACACTTCCTCTAAAGTCAAACTTATCATAAGAAACAACTATTTCAAATTGCTCATATCTCATATTAGCCATCTGTGATATTAAGAATCTATCCCATATAAGTTTATATAGCTTATATTGATCATTATCTAAGTATTTTTTTATACTATCTGGTTCATAATTAATCTCTGTTGGTCTTATTGCTTCGTGTGCATCTTGAATTTTTTTATCTTTTGGATCTTTTTTAGCTTCTCTTACTTCACCTATGTAGTTTTCACCAAATTTGCTTGTAATATATTTTTTAGTCATTTCCACAGCATCATTAGATACTCTTAGGGAATCTGTTCTCATATATGTAATTAAACCTTTTTGCTCTCCATGAATCTCTAATCCCTCATATAAACCTTGAGCTACTCTCATTGTTTTTGAAGCAGAGAATCCTAAATATGAAGATGATAATTGCTGTAATGTACTTGTTTTTAAAGGATTAGGTGGAGTTTTTTTTCTACTAGTTACATTTGCTTTAGTAACTTTAAAAATTTCATCTTTTTTTATGGCTCTCAATTCTTCTACTATTGCCTCATCCATTAAAGGATCATGCTTCTTCCCATCTATTCTACTTAAAACTAATTTTAAGTTTTCTTTAAACAATCCATTTACATTCCAATATTTCTCAGGAATAAAAGCTCTTATTTCATCTTCTAAATCGCAAATCATTTTAAGTGCTACAGATTGAACTCTTCCAGCACTTGTTTTTTCTGAAACTGTTGTCCATAATAATGGAGATATTTTATACCCTACTATTCTATCTAAAATTCTTCTAGCTTGTTGCGCATTTACCATTTTCATATCTAACTTTCTTACATGAGTAAGTGAGTCTGTTATGGCAGATTCTGTTATTTCATTAAACTCTATTCTATTAAGTTCATTTTCATCTAATTTTAATGTTTTAGCTATGTGCCAAGCAATAGCTTCTCCTTCCCTATCCGGGTCGGAAGCTAGATATACTTTCTGTGCTTTTTTTGCTAAATCTTTTAAAGTTGCAACTAATTCTTTTTTATCCTTTACTATTGAATAATTAGGTTTAAAATTCTCTTCAATTTTTACTCCTAATGTTGTTTTAGGTAAGTCTCTTACATGACCGTAAGAAGCTACTACACGAAAGGAATCTCCTAATATTTTTTCGATTGTCTTTGCTTTTGCTGGTGACTCCACAATAACTAAATTCTTTTTCGACAATATTTTCACCTCACAAATATTTTTTTATATTTATTTTTTTTTCATATAACATCCGCCTAAAGTTGCAACAACTAAACCTTTTATTTCTAAATCTACTAATGTTGCTAAGACTTCTGATGTTTTTCCTTTAACTTCAATTAAAATTTCATCCAAAGATTTGTTAGTATTTAGCGTTTCATACACTTCTTTTTCTAACTTACTTAACTCTAATTTACTTTTTTTATTTAAAACACTTATCTTTATTCCATACTCTTCTAATATATCCTCTACTTTTACCACTAATTTTGCCTGGCTATTTTTTATTAAATCATTACATCCTTGAGAAAAATCTGAAAATATCTCTCCAGGAACAGCGAAAACATCCTTTCCCTCTTCCACTGCAATACTTGCAGTTATTAAACTTCCACCCTTTTTTTTACTTTCCACAACTAAAATTCCATTGCTTATTCCAGCTATTATTCTATTTCTCATTGGAAAATGATATTGTTGAGGTTGAGTCCCTAAAGGATATTCAGATATTAATAGCCCCTCTTTTGCTATTTCTTCCCATAAGCTTCTATTTTCTTTAGGATAAATAACATCTAGACCGCTGCCTACTATAGCTATTGTCTTTCCTTTCTCTAACAAAGTTTTTTTATGACAAATTGTGTCAATTCCTAAAGCTAATCCGCTTACAGTAACTATTCCTGCTTCAACTAGTCCCAATGTGAATTTTTCACAAGCAACTCTCCCATAGCAAGTAGCATTTCTTGTTCCTACAACACCTATTATAAACTCTTTTAATAATTCTATATTTCCTTTATAGTACAAAAAAAGTGGTGGTGTCCCTATATTTTTTAGACTTTCTGGATACTCTTCATCTTGTATAAATAATACTTTTACTTTATTTTCTTCTAACTTCTTTTGTTCTAGCTCTAAATCAATTTGTTCTGATGACATTATTTTATCTATAATTTCATCATTAAAATTAAGATATAATGTAAACTGTTCTCTAGTTAAAGTAAAAATCTCACTATAAGTTTTAGTTACACCTAAAAGAATCCTAATATTTGAATCACTTAGACCTTTTACCTTTAACTTGTACCATTCATTCATAAATACGTACCTCCCTATAGCAGAGAACAGTTTATTTAATTTTATCTTTTATAAGCTCTAACTAATAACTTCTTAATAAGGGCTGACTCAGGGTAGAATTTATTACCCTCCTCTAAAATCTCTTTAGCTTCTCCATCTCTTCCAAGTAAAATATATAAATCTCCTAATCCAGAATAGCTATACTCGCTCTTCCCTATTTTCAAAGCCTCTTTAAAATCTTCTATTGCCTTATTATACTCCTCTAAGCCTCTATAAGCTAGAGCTCTTCCAAAATAAGCCTCATATAAATATGCATTTTTTTCTATTAATTTAGAATAATTTTTTACAGATTCATCATAATCACCTAAAAGTCTAGCACATGTTGCTGCTCCCATTATATTATCTGAAGTGATTGCCCCCTTTTTAAAAGCTCTGTTAGCTTCTTCTACTTTCCCTATTTTAAAAAGCTCATCCCCAATTCTAAATAATTGACTAGGATCACTTGTTGAAGATACTTGTGATTTTAAACTATCCTCTCTTGCCTCTCTAGATCTATAATCTATAGGAGTCATCGCCCCGAAGGCTATTGTACTCCCAATAAGTAAACTAATACATACTAATAATATTTTAGTCTTTAACTTCATTTTCTTTCAGCTCCTCTACTATACTATATATAACACCATTTTTTATCTGAGTTTTTATTTTATCTCCTTTCTTTAAAGCAGATACATCCTTTAGAATCTCATCATTAATACTTGTTATTGAATATCCTTTCTTCAATATTTGAATAGGGTTTTTATTATAAATACTCTCTATCTTCAAATTAAGTTGAGATTCTTTTTCTAAAAGAATGTTTTTAATTCTATTGTTTAAAATTTCTTCTTTCAAAACTAATTGATGTGATAATTTGCACAGCTCTTTATAAAAACTTTTTAAATAATAGTTTCCTTTTAATTCTTTTAACTCTTTTTCTGCACTTTGAATTTTAGAACTTATTATTTTTTTTATAAACCTTACTCTTCCATTTATATTTTCCTGTAACTCTCTTCTTTCTGGGACACACATCTCAATCGCCTGAGTTGGTGTTGCTGCTCTAGCATCCGCTGTTAAATCCGATAAAAGATGGTCAACTTCGTGACCTACTGCTGAAATTATAGGTTTTTTTGAATTAAAGAATGCCATAGCTACTTCTCTTTCATTAAAACACCATAAATCTTCAATACTTCCTCCACCTCTTCCAGCTATGATTAAATCTATCTCAGGAATTAAGTTTAAAACTTCTATCCCTTTTACAATTTCCTCTTTTGCTCCTATACCTTGAACTTTAGAAGGAAATACATATATATTTATTCTAGGATCTCTTTTTTTAGCTGTTTTTATTATGTCTTGAAGTGCAGCTCCTGTAAACGCTGTTACTACTCCTATATTTTTAGGATATTTAGGC
Source organism: Fusobacteriaceae bacterium (assembly GCA_051656905.1). Classification (GTDB taxonomy): domain Bacteria; phylum Fusobacteriota; class Fusobacteriia; order Fusobacteriales; family Fusobacteriaceae; genus JAGNZR01. The sequence goes on from JBOFJQ010000002.1 coordinate 18,221, forward strand.
AATTTTTGTTTATATTCTTCAGAAAAATAACCTTTTTCTTCTAACTCTTTTCTTAATTTAGCAAGTTCTAAGAATTTTTCACCTAACTTATCTAATTTCTCTATATGTCTTACAAGGATTTGTACCTCTCCTCTATTTTCATATACACCTAAATCACAGAATATTTTTACTTGATCCCCTTCTTTTAAATCTTCTGGTATCTGTTTATATTTATAATTAAAAGCAGCACATTTAATTTGAGAATTTTTATCCTTCAAATTAAAATAAAGATGACCGCTCTTATAGTAAGAAACTGTAGACATTTCTCCCTTTAAAAAAAAATTAGAAAACCGAGCATTATTTTCTATGTACTCTTTTAACTCTTTATTGAATTCCGTTACCGAATAAATATTTTCTTTCAATAATGTCCTCCTTCTCTCTAATTTAGCAAATATTTCCGCTATGATAGCATATACACTATATACTATTATCCCCATTTCTTGCAACTTTTATATTTTTTCTAATTCTATTTTACTTTATTTTACCACACTTTAAAAATCTAGCATTATTAATTTTAATTTATTCATCTCATCTCTTTGTTTTATTGCATCTTCGAAATTAAGTTCTTCTGCTAATTTTTCTATTTTTTTCTTTAATCTTTCTATCTCTTTCTCTATCTCTTTTTTTGATTCATATTTTTTACCTTTTTTATTTTCAATAGAAATATCAGGAATTCCATAATCTAAATTAAGTAATTCCTCTCCAAGCTCTCTTATAATACTCTTAGGATCTATACCATTATATTCATTATATTCTCTTTGTTTTTTACGTCTTCTATCTGTTTCTTCTATTGCTATTCTCATGGAATCAGTTACAATATCTCCATAAAGTATAACTCTTCCTTCTACATTTCTGGCTGCTCTTCCTATTGTTTGGATAAGAGATCTCTTACTTCTTAAAAAACCTTCTTTATCTGCTTCTAGTATAGCAACTAATCCTACCTCTGGAATATCTAACCCCTCTCTTAAAAGGTTTATTCCTACCAATACATCAAACTCACCTTTTCTTAAAGAACGAATTATACTAACCCTTTCAATCGTATCAATTTCCGAGTGCATGTATCTTACTTTTACTCCTAAATTTGCATAATATTCAGTTAGCTCTTCCGCCATTTTTTTAGTAAGTGTTGTAACTAAAATTTTATTCTTTTTCTCTATCTCAATATATATCTCTTGCAACAAATCATCTACTTGATTTTTACTTTTCTTTATCTCAATTTCAGGATCGACAATTCCCGTTGGTCTTATAAGTTGATCTGCTATATTTCCTTTAGAGTTTTCAATCTCAAAATCCCCTGGAGTTGCTGATACAAAAATAGTTTGATTAGTTAGCATTCTAAACTCTTCAAACCTTAAAGGTCTATTATCCAAAGCTGATTTTAATCTAAAACCATTATCTACTAAATTAGTTTTTCTTGCTCTATCTCCATTATACATCCCTCTTATTTGTGGAATAGTAACATGAGACTCATCTATATATACTATAAAATCCTCTGGAAAATAATCTAATAAAGTTTCAGGAGTTGAACCTGGTGGTCTTCCTGTTAAATATCTAGAATAATTCTCTATCCCTTTACAATGACCTATCTCTCTTATCATCTCTATGTCATACTGAGTTCTCTGTTTTAATCTTTGAGCTTCTAAAAGTTTTCCTTTCTCTTCAAACTCTTTTACTTCTTGAATCATATCATTTTTAACTTCATCTGCAACTCTATCTAAAGAGTCTTCAGCCGTTAAATAGTGTGTAGCAGGATAGATAATTACTCTCTCTAATTTCTTATTTATCTTTTGACCTGTTAAAGTATTTATTTCTGAAATAGATTCTAAATCATCATCAAAAAATTCCATTCTATATGCAGTTTCCATATACGATGGATAAATATCTATTACATCTCCCTTTATTCTAAAACGTCCTCTTTGAAAATCTATATCATTTCTTTCATACCTTATATTAATAAGTTTTTCTATAATTTTTTTTCTTGATATTCCAGTTTTTAAATCAATAGGTATTGTATTATTTCTATAAATCTCAGGTGATCCCAATCCATAAATTGCAGATACAGATGCAACTATTATTACATCTCTTCTGTGAATAAGGGCTGCTGTAGCAGCATTTCTTAATTTATCTATCTCTTCATTTATAGCTGAGTCTTTTTCTATATAAGTATCTGTTGAGGGGATATATGCTTCTGGTTGATAGTAATCATAATATGAAACAAAATACTCTACTGCATTTTCAGGAAAGAAATTCTTATACTCTTGATATAACTGAGCTGCAAGAGTTTTATTAGGAGCTAGAATTAAAGCTGGTCTCCCTGTTTTTTCGATTACATTTGCCACTGTAAAAGTTTTTCCAGATCCAGTTACTCCTAATAAAGTCTGATCTCTTACTCCTTTTTCTATATTTGACAACAATTTTTTTATCGCTTCTGGTTGATCTCCAGTTGGTTTATATTTCGATTTTAACTTAAACATATTTCAACTCCTCAAAGCTCTTTCAAGATAAAAAAAGGGTGCTTCAATCACCCTTTTTTACTCTAAAATTCCGATATATACTTAGGTTCTTGAACTTCTAATATTTTCTTTATCCCTTTATTAGCTTTTATTAAAACTAAATTAGATTTTTCACCTTGTTTATGATAAACAAATTGAATTTTTTCTATATTAAAATCATACTTTGCAAGGGTTGTTATAATCTCTTGCAAACGATGTGTTCTGTGAACCATATAAAATTTTCCAATGGGTTTTAACAATCTTTTTGCATGTTTTACTAAGTCATCTAAATCTAAGGTAACTTCATGTCTTGATATTAATCTCCCTAAATTATCATTTTTCTTTTTTCCATCAACAACCATATATGGTGGATTCGAAAATACTACATCATAACTATTCCCAACATTATAATTTTTTACATCTATATTTATAGCTTCTATCATATCTGCACAGTTATTCAGTGTGATATTTTTTTGTATTAATTGATACATTTTTTCTTGTAACTCTAAAGCTACAATTTTAGAGTTTTCAACTTTATCTTTAACTAGCAATAAAATTGGTATTATCCCTGTACCACTACCTATTTCTAAAGCTTTTTCTTTTTTTATTTTATCTATAAAATCAGCAAGTAAAACAGCATCTACAGAGAATTTAAACTCCTCTTCATATTGATATATATTATATCCTTTTTCTAATTCTGTTATACTCTCCACTAATTTACTCCTTCTCTAAACTTTTAAGCTTTTTCTCATCTTCACTTGAAATACTCTTTAATTTAGAAGCTTCTTTTTTATTAAATTGCACATCTTTCACATTAAATTTCAATATACCTTTACCATGAGTATCAACATATAAGAATCCATTTAGAGGACTTATTCCTAAAACTTTTCCCTCTCCAAATTCTGTTTTAACAATTTGATTTACCGCAGGGAAGTTTCTTAAAGCTTCTTCATATTGATGATATTCATAATTTAAACAACAAAGTAATCTTCCACATACTCCAGATATTTTTGTAGGATTAATTACTAAACCTTGATCTCTTGCCATTTTTATAGAAACCGAATCAAATTTATTAATAAAAGTTCTACAACAAAGCTCTTTCCCACAAATTCCTATGCTTCCTAATATTCTAGCTTCATCTCTAACACCTATCTGTCTTAACTCTATTCTAACTTTAAAAATATTTGCTAAATCTTTTACTAAATCTCTAAAGTCTATTCTTCCTTCTGCTGTAAAGTAGAAAATTAGTTTTGTTTTATCAAAAGTATACTCTACAGATACTAATTTCATTGGTAATTTGTGTTCTAGTATTTTATCTTTACAAATTTTATTAGCTTTTTTTGATTCCTCTTTAAGTTTTTCATACTCTGTAACTTCTTCAGGACCAGCTTTTTTTAATACTGGTTTTAAAGGTAAAACTAAAAGTCTCTCTTCTAACTCCATAGGTTCACTATAAGCAATCCCAATCTCTTTTCCTCTTATAGTATCAACTAATACTTTGTCACCTTTTTTATAGTTTATTCCATCAACAACTTCAAAGTAATATCTTTTTTTAGTTACTTCAAACATAACTCCTAGCACTGTGTATTTTTTATTTGTTTCCTCTTTAACTTCTTGTGATTCAGCATTTATATTCTCTACACTCTCTATTTTTTCTACATTTTCTGTTTTTTCTATTTTTTTTATATTTTCTATATTATCAATTTGATTGTTTTCCATTTTATTCCTCCAAATTTATTCAAGAAGCCCCTCTTCTAAAAAACTAAAATATGACTCTTTTGTTACTATTATATGATCTATTAATCTTATATCAAGCATTCCTAATGTAGATTTTAAAGTTTGAGTTAACTCAATATCGCTTCTTGAAGGTCTATAGTTTCCACTAGGATGGTTATGAGAAATAATTACGGATTTAGCCTTATAATCTATACTTTTTTCAACTATATTTTTATATCCATTCTCTTCATCAACAACATCTTCTAATGTTAATTTTTTCCCCTTTATTTTTCCTTTGTTATCTTTCATTTTTTCTTTGTTATCTTTTTCTCTTACACCCATTATTTTAACCGCTATTTCTCTGGGATATATAGCACTTCTGTCTATAGTTCCTTTAAATAAAGCTTCACTTTTTAGCTCTTTTTCATTTATGAGATGGTTAGCAGAATCTAAATATAAAACAAAGAAATTTTCTCTATCATCAAATCCAATTTCATTTTTTAAATAACCTATAAGATCATTTTTATTTTCTATAGAAATCTTTTCTAACTTATAATGTATCTTAAAGAGTTCTTTGTTTAAGTCACTTATGTACTTTAAAAACAATGCTGATCTCTCTCCAATTCCATCTACACTTTTTAATTGTTCTACACTAGCTTTTAAAACACCTTCAATTGTTTTAAATCTACTTATTAACTCTTTTGCTATGGGTTTTACATCTTTTTGTGGAATTAGAAATGTTAACAAAAACTCAAGTTTTTCATACGGATGATAAAAGGCTTCAATCCCTTGATTTAAAAATTTCTCTCTTAATCTCTCGCGATGCCCGTTTTTCTCATCCATAATAAAACCTCCTAAACTACTCCTCTACAGAATAATTTTATATACATCATCTTTTGTTTTCATTGTCCTCATTATTTCCATAGCACATCTTGCCATTGGATGTGCAAATACTGCTCCAGTACCTTCTCCTAATCTCATTCCCATTTGAAGAGGTGCTTCTAATCCTAATTCATCAAAAACTATTTTCATTCCTGGTTCTTCACTCATGTGAGTACCTATTATATAATCTTTAATTTTGGGATTCATTTTCACTGCAACAAGAGCTGCAACTGAAGATATAAATCCATCTATTAACATAGGTTTTTTATATTTTGCTGCTCCAATATACATTCCTATCATGCAAGCTATATCGTATCCTCCAACTAAAGAGACAATTTCTACAGGTGTTTTATCGAATGTATTATATTTTTCACAACACTCTTTTATTATTCTTTTTTTCTTTTCTAATCCCTTATCTGTAAGTCCACCACCACGTCCTACAATTTCATCTATATCTCCTTTCATCAAAGAATATAAAATTGCTGAACTTGTTGTGGTATTTCCTATCCCCATTTCTCCATTAGAAAAAATATTGTATTTATCTTTATTTTCTTTTATTATGTCTATTCCTACAAAAATGGCTTTTAAAGTATTTTCTATTCCTAAAGCAGGTTCATAAACAAAATTTTTACTACCTCTAGCAACATTTTTATTATATAAATTTGGATAGTCCCTTTTTATATCTTCTGCTATTCCTATATCCACAAGTTTTAAATCTACATTAAGATTCTTACATAAAATTCCTATTGCTGCTATTCCACTTAACATTGCTTCAGATACTATTCTTGTATACTCTATAGGGCAAGAAGATACCCCTTCCTCGATTATTCCATTATCTGCTGAAGCTACAATATGAAGACTATTATCTATTTTATAGAATTCATCCCCTGTTATTCCAGCTATTTTTGTTGCTAATTTTTCTAAATAACCTAGACTCCCCTGTGGTTTCATTCTAGAATTCAACCAATTTTCTGCTCTTTCCAAAGCTTTATAATCTATGTCATCAATCTCTTTTAAAACTACATTTAAATTGTCCATTTATTCTCCCACATTCAGACCTTCTAAAGATACAAATCCCTCTGAAAACTCCAATACTGCAATTCCGCCATTTTTAATTTTAAACTTCCAATATCCATTTAATCCACCAGTTATATAATGGCTTAAAATTGTGCAAATCACTCCCCAATGAGTAACTAAAACTACATTTTCTGTCTCCAAATTCAAATTGCTATTTATAAATTCAATTACTCTTTCTTGCAACATTTTAGGACTTTCTCCTGTTTCAAAAGAATAGTCTTTCCAATTTTCTTTTGCATTTTTTTCTTCGTCAGGGTATTTTTCTAATATTTCTTCATAAGAATGCCCTTCAAATATACCAAAATTCAGCTCTTTTAACTGGTTAGAAACATTTAATTCTAACTCTTTATAATTAACTATTTCCCCTGTTAAAAATGCTCTTTTTAAAGGACTCACATATATTTTATCGTATTCATATTTCTTTAATCTTTCTTTTGCTTTATTACTTTGAGAAATCCCCATTTCATTTAACTCTGGATCTTTCCAACCAAAAAAAAGTTTTTGTTTATTATACTCTGTTTCCCCATGTCTAATAAGAATTAATTTTCCCATATCCCTCTCACTTTTATTACGCTATAAAATATATTAGGAATAGCGTTACTATTTGTGTTAATTCTAGTACTGCTCCTAAAGTATCCCCTGTTACTCCACCTATTTTTCTAGTCATAAGTCTTGCAAAATAATATCCTAATATTGCCATTATAGGAACTATAGAAACAATTGATATATTAAGCTTGAAATAATTTAAAACTCCATATGCATATGCTAAAGTTATTATAAAACTTAAAATAAAACCTTTATAATCTGTTTGTTCTACAAAATCCTTTGCCATCCCACTTGTTCTAGCATAAGGCGCTGTAGCACAGTTAATAACAGTGTTCATTCTTCCAATTACTGGATATAATAAAATAAAAGCTCCCATAGGTAAATCTTTTGTCTCTAGTTCTGATAAAAAAACTATATTCAATATAAAGTATAAAACTAAAACTATTACCCCGTTAGCTCCAACTCTTGAATCTTTCATTATCTCTAACATTCTTTGTTTACTTCTATAACTAAAAATTCCATCAAAGGTATCTGATAATCCATCTAAATGAAGCCCCCCTGTTAAAACAACATAAAGCACTACAATTATTGATGATAACACTAGTGATGAATTAATAAACATTGATAAAATTGTATGTGTTGTGTACATTATTAATCCTAATATTATTCCTACAAGTGGAAAAAATTTCATACTTTTCCCTACTCCATCCTCTGTAAAATTATTACTGTTTCCAATTGGTAATCTTGTTGTGAATTTAAAAAGTGCTATTAATCCTTTCATTGCATCTTTGTATACTATAAGCCTATTAAATAGTATACCCTCCTTTTATTATTTTAGTTTTACTTTTATTCCTGAGACAACTAAGTATGCTTCCGCTGCTTCTTTTCCCATAATTTGGTTCATTCTTCCTGCAATATCTCTATAGAATCTTCCAAGAGGATATTCTGGAACCAATCCCATTCCTACCTCATTAGAAACTACTACTAGAATATTCTCTGTTTTTGATATATAATTTAAGACTTTCATAACTTCTTTTTTTATCTCTTTTTCAATTTCATTTACTCTGTCTTGAGTTACATTATCCCAATCTATATCTTTTGTATCAAACATTAAATTATTAACCATATAAGTCAAACAATCCAACAAAATAACATATTTTTCGTTTGAACAAATATTTTTTTCTAACTCTAAATCTAAATCCTTATAGGCTTCTATTGTAAGCCAATTTGGTCCCCTTTGTTCTCTATGCTTTTTCACCCTATCTTGCATTTCTGAATCAAAAGGTATTGATGTAGCTAAATATACTTTTTTGTATTGACTATACTCCCCTACAATATTTTCAGCTAAAAGACTTTTTCCGCTTCTTGCTCCTCCTGTTACGTAGATTAATTTTCCCATTTTTAAGCTCCTATCCTAAACTTTTAGTCGTATATTACTGCCTAATTATAACATATTTTTCTATAAAATAATCAATATTATAATATTTTTAATTCCCTCTTTATAGAAAATTTGAAATATAAATAGCTATAAATATAAAAGGTATCATTAGTTTAGCTAATGATACCTTAAAATCAATCTATTTTCTCTTCATTGGCTCTATATGCCCATAATCTCTATTCTCTCTTAGATAAACTACATTCATATCACCAGTTTCTGAGTTTATAAAAGTATAAAATTGTCTTTGTAAACACTCTAATTGTAATATTGCTTCTTCTAAACTCATAGGTCTCTCATCTAAAGTTGTATTAACAACTGATCTTTCAGCCTCTTTCTCAACCATTTTAGTTTCAGCATTATATTTAAAACTTTTGAAATGACCAGTTTGAGCATCATCTCTTCTTTTTTCTTTTGCTTTCTTTAATTGAATCTCTACTATATCAGATACTTCATCTATAGCTGCATATAAATCAGTGTCTATTGAACTTGATTTTAATGTTAATCCACTTATATATATTTTTACATCCACTGAATGTGAATTTCCAGTTTTTAATTTAGCTGCTGCTAACGTTACATCTATCTCCATTATTTTATCAAAGTACTTACTAGCTCTTCCTATTTTCTCTTCAACATAACTTCTAATTGCAGGTGTTACCACTAAATGCTTTCCATGAATTACCATTTTCATAATTACCACTCCCGTAAACTTTCTGTTATACCTATTGTTGCTTTGTAATTATATATTCTAGTCTATCTCCAGTTTTCCTTTTTTTAAAATTAAAATTTTTGAAGTTATATTTGCTAACTCTTTAGAGTGAGTCACAACTATTATAGTTTGGTTTAACTCTTTGTTTATTTTTCTCAATAAACTATGGATCATTTCACTTGTTTCTTCATCTAAATTACCTGTTGGTTCATCAGCTAAAATAATTTTAGGAGAGTTTATTAATGCTCTTGCAATTGCAACTCTTTGTTTCTCTCCACCAGAAAGTTGAGTAGGTTTATGTTTTATTCTATCCTCTAGACCTACTACTCTTAAAAGCTCTTTAGCCCTAGCTTCTATAGCTTTTTTAGGCTCTGTATTATTTATAAGTGCAGGTAACATTACATTTTCTAAAGCTGTAAATTCATGTAAAAGATAATGAAATTGAAATACAAACCCTAAGTTTTTATTTTTTAACAGATCTTTTTCTGAATCTTTCGCTTTAGTTATGTCTAATCCATCAATATAAAGTTTTCCTGTGTCAGGTCTATCTAAAAGTCCAATTAAATTAAGAAGAGTTGATTTTCCACTTCCTGATTTTCCTATTATAGATATAAACTCCCCTCTTCTAACTTCTAAATCTAAATCTTTCAATATATGTAAAGTTTCATTTTCTCCAATATAGTTTTTATTTATTTTGTCCATCTTTAAAACTATATTATTTATATCTTTTTCCATATCTATATTATTCATATTTTAATGCCTCCTGCGTCTCTAATTTTGCTGCTCTATAAGCAGGAAACAAACTCGACATAAGTATTATTAAAAAATTGGCACCTACTATTACTACAATCTCTTTAAAAGAGATTATAACAGGTATCTTTTCTATATAGTATATTGAACTAATACCTGGAATTGAATAGTTTTTTATATACCACAATATACCTAAAGCAAATATTATTCCAAGTATTATCCCTGAAACTCCAATTAACATCCCTTGCAGTAAAAATATTTTAGAAATATTTTTTTTTGAATAACCCATAGCTCTTAATATACCTATATCTTTTATTTTCTCTCTAACTAACATATTCAAAGTAACCCAAACTACAAACCCAGCTATAACTACAATTAAAGAAAATACAATTATCATAACTGATTTTTCTAGAGCCAAAGCTGAAAGTAAATTTTTATTCAACTCTCCCCATGTTCTAGTATATAATCCAAGATTATTTAAAATATCCTTAGATATTTTTTCTGCTTTATACGGATCATCTAAAATAATTTCAAGTTCATCCACAGCACTTCCGCTGTAAGTTATATATTGTGCCGCTTTTAGATTTAACATAACAACATTAGCATCATAATCATAGTAGCCAGTTTGAAATATTCCTGAAACTTCAAATTTTATCTCTTTTCCATCTGCAGATACTATACCTATTTTATCTCCTAAATTAGCTCCAGAGTTAATAGCCATTTCACTACCAATTATAATCTCATTATTTTTTTCTCCAATTTTTCCACTGATTATTTTGTCATCTAACTTCATATGCTGTCTAGCTGATTTCAGATCAAATCCTTGTATTTTTATGCCAGATACAAACTCGCCGTGTCTACTTTTATATTTCATGATTCCTTGAGTTGGAATATTGGCCACAACACCTTTAACACCTTGAATTTTCTCTATATCTTTTTTTATTTTTTCGTAATCCTCAATTTTTTTAGGAGGTTGATATCTTATATGACTACTTATAGATAGTACACTCTTTATCATATTTGAATCTAATCCATTGGAAATTCCTATTGAAACAGTTAGAACTAAAACCCCTATCATTATTCCTATAATAGATACAACACTTTGCCTTTTTCTTTCTAATATATACTTCTTCGCAATAAATAACTCTATCATTTATATATACCTCTTCCTCTATTTAATTATATCTCTAAGTACTTTATCTATTTCTAAAAGAGGTCTTTCTATTTCTAGATACTCTTTTATTTTTTCTAACTTTTCTTTGGAATAATAAAAAACTTCATCTTTACAGTCACGATTAATAATCTCTAAAAATTTTTCACCATAATTTTTAAATTTTTGATTACCTACCCCTCTTATTTTCAACATATCCCATCTTGTCTGTGGTTTTTTATCAGACAATTCCATAAGAGTTAAGTCAGAAAATATATTATAAGGAGCTACATTTTCCTCTTTTGCTATTTTGTTTCTCAGTTCTAAAAACTCTTGAAATAATTCATCACTATAATAATCAAAGGTTACTCTCTCATCTTTTTTTCTTTTCAAACTCTTTAAAGATTTCACAACATCATAAGCTTTTTTAGTAAGAATCAGAATTGGAAAACTTCCTGCACTTTGATGAAGATACTTCTCTGAGATTAAAAAGTTAATAAATTCCTCTAACCATTCCCTATCTTTCCCTTTCATTATTCCAAAAGTTGAAAGGCTCTGATACCCTTTTTTCTCAAGTTTTGTATCTAATCTTCCAAGTAAAATATTAACAAGAGAACTCACTCCTATTGTTTCTTTAGCTCTTCCTATGCAAGAGAATATCATTTGAGCTTCCTCTGTTAGATTCTCTACATCTCTGACTCTTGAACAATTATAACAATTTCCACAATAATTTTTTATTCTTTTCTCACCAAAATATTTTAAAATATACTCTCTATAACAACTTTCTATATAGGCATATTCTATCATCTTGTCTAGCTTCTCTATTTTTATCTTCTTCATTTCGTATGTAAGTTCAGAGTTGTTTTCTATGAAATACTTATGAATACCCTCATCTTCTTCATAAAAAAGTAAAACAGCTTCACCAGGAGCTCCATCTCTCCCTACTCTTCCTATTTCTTGATAGTAACTCTCTATATCCTTTGGAATATTTCTATGAATTACATATCTCACATTGGACTTATCTATTCCCATTCCAAAAGCATTTGTTGCTACTATAATTTTTATATTATCCTTTATAAACTCTTCTTGAGCTATTATTCTATCTTCATTTGACATTCCAGCATGGTACTTACCTATATCAAAACCTTTTAATTTCAAATAAGCATATAAGCTATCTACTTCTTTTCTTGTACTGGCATATATTATTCCTGATTTATTTTTATTATCAGTTAAGTATCTCACAATATATGGTTCAGGTTCTTTTCCTCTTTCCACTCTCATATAAATATTAGTTCTATCAAAACTATCCACATGAATCTCTGGATTAAGCATTTCCATTTTTTCAATAATATCTTCTTTTACTTGTGGAGTAGCTGTTGCAGTTAGTGCTAAAACCTGTATTTTTTTGCCTATTTTTCTAGCAAACTCAGGTATAACTAAATATGTTTTTCTAAAGTCATGCCCCCACTGAGATATACAGTGAGCTTCATCTATAGCTAAAAGAGAAATTTGTACATCTTTCATCATATTCACAAAGCTTTCATTTTCTAATCTTTCTGGTGATATATACAGTATTTTTAACTTCTTATTTTTTATTTTTCTTATAATATCTATATACTCTTCTTTAGTTAAAGATGAGTTTAAAAATGCTGAATTTATTCCTAAAATATCTAGAGCATCTACTTGATCTTTCATAAGAGATATCAACGGTGATATTACTATAGTTAAACCTGAAAATATTAGAGCTGGAATCTGGTAACAAACAGATTTTCCCCCTCCTGTTGCTATAATTCCAAGAGTATCTTTACCTTTTAAAACAGATTCAATTATAGCTGTTTGCCCATCTCGAAAATTATCATAACCATAAATTGTTTTTAAAAGTTTTCTAGCCTCTCCAATCATAATTTCATCCTTATAAAAATTTCTTATTTTATTCAGTTTAGTATACCATATTTTCTTTTTAAATTTTAATCTTTTATAAAATATAATTTTAACTTTTTCAGCATTTTTATTTAAAAGATAATTTCCTCAATACCTTTTATTCATTGACTTTGACGTCTTAACTGTGTAAAATTAAGAGATTGTATAAAAAATTTTTACAGATTTAATGGAGGATGCTTATGAACATTGTCGACCTTATGTTAAAAGAGTCTAATGATATATGGAAAAGTTATTACGAACACCCTTTTATAAAAGAGATGAACAAAGGTGAATTAGATATTAAGAAATTTAAATTCTATCTAATTCAAGATTATTACTACCTTTTTGAATACACTAAAATTTTTGCTATTGGAATTACTAAAACTAATGATGAAAAATTAATGCAAGGTCTTGCAAAAATCATTGATAGTATTTTAAATGATGAACTAAATCTTCATAGAAATTACATGAAGCGTCTAGGAATAACAAAAGAAGATTTAAAGAATACAAAAGTATCTTTATTTAATAAATCATACACGAATTATATGATGGCCGAGTCTTTAAATGGAGACGTACTTGATGTTTTAGCTTCAATTTTTTCTTGTGCTTATAGTTATCATCTTATTGCTAGAAAAATGCTAACAAGAGATGCAAAAGTACTTGGACATCCTGTTTACGGAGAATGGGTTAAAGCCTATACTGATCCTGAATATGAATCTTTAAATCTTTGGCTAATAGAAATAATAAATAAGCTTTCTGAAAATATTACTATTGAGAAAAAAAATAAGATGATTGATATTTTTGTTACATGTAGTAGATACGAGTGGTATTTCTGGGAAGGTTCGTATTCAATGACTGAAAATTAATTATATTACAGTATAATTAAATAATTTATAAATAAAGAGGTAATGTATTTTCTACATTACCTCTTTCTATGTATAGCTATTTTGAATTTTACTTATTTGTAATTAATTATTCACACTTAGAATATCCACAACTTCTACAAGAGTAGCATCCACCTGTTATGTCTATTTGCTCTCCACACTCAGGGCAATGAGCTACATCTAGATCTAATGGAGTAGATTTTTGTGAAGCAATTTTCTCCTCTTTTATCTCTTCTCTTATTGATTCCTCTCTTCTTCTTTGTGCAGCTACTTCAGAATCATTAAGTCCCATCTCTTTTTCAAATTTCTTAAGTACATTTAAAATAGCTGTTGGACATGTATTTCCTTTTCCAATCTCTTTATCTCTAGTTCTTGCTACAGCAAAAGATGTACATCCACTTACACCCTCTACAGCTCTTTCAAGCATAAATAAATTTCCACCAAGTCTTAGTATTCCTGACATGTAAATAGCTACGGCTTGAATATTTTTCTCACATCCACCCTCTCCACTTCTAATTACATATAAATCTTGAATTGCTTTTTCTGACGGTGAGTAACCTATCATAACTTTTAATTTTCCACATCCTATTTTAAGTGCATTTGGATAGTATATTGTATCTTCAGCAATCTCTTTTAACTCTCCTCTTGCTATTCCAACTTCACCTGTAACTACTGCATTACTAGTTGCAACAGTTGTCTTTTCTTTTTTAGGCTCCACAGTTAGAATTCCTTCTCTTCTACAACCACTTCTATAGATAGTTGCACCTTTTAATCCATGTTTCCATGCTTCAATATAAATATTCTCTACTTCTTCTACAGTTGTTTTATTAATTAAGTTAATAGTTGAAGAGATTGACGCATCTATTCTTTTTTGCCATACACCTTGCATTCTAATTCTATCTAAAGGATCTAAATTTTGAGCCGTTACATAGTAATCTGGTAACTCTGCGTCGTCTTGTAATCCATTTTCATCTATATATTTTTTAGCAATTGGAGTAAATACTTTATAGAATTTATCTTCCCCGTGTAAGCTTTCTGTTTTTCTTGTATAAGAGAAAGCAAAGTTAGGTTCTATTCCTGTACTCATCTGTAGCATTGTTCCGATTGATCCTGTTGGAGCAATTGTTAAAAGTTGTGAGTTTCTTATTCCGTATTCCTTTACTAATTCAATTGTTTCTGGTGAAGCATTCTCTAGTAAAAATGGAGAAGCTAATATCTTATCAGCTTTATAGTTAGGGTATGCTCCCTCTTCTTTTGCAAGTAATGCACTTGCTCTAATAGCTGAATCTATCATTGTTTTTGCTATTTCATCACAGAACTCTAAAGACTCAGGTGTTCCATATTTTAATTTAAGCTCTATTAATAAATCTCCAACACCTAGCATTCCAAGACCTATTTGTCTCCAATCTCTAACAGAATCTCTTTGCTCTTGTAATGGGTGTAATGGTAATCCTTCATCTAAAACTTCGTTTAAAGCTCTAACACCATTTTCTACTCCAACTCTAAATTTTTCAAAGCTGAATTTTCCATTCTCTATGAAAGATGGTAATATTAAAGATCCTAGTAAGCAACTTCCTCCTGCTGGTAAAGGCTCCTCTGCACATGGATTTGTTCCTGCATATTCAAACTCATCATCTTCACTTAATAAATTCCAATTTGAAATTCTATCCCAGAAAAGCACTCCTGGTTCAGCAAAATCCCAGTTTTGTCTTGCAAACTCTCTAAATAAAAGTCTTGCATCTAACTCTTTTTCTATTATCTCTCCTGTATCTTCAACCTCATATTTAACTTTATGCATTTTTTTATTTAATACAGCATTCATAAAATTCTCATCTATTCTTATAGAGATATTAGCTTTTTTTATTTTGTCTAAATCAGATTTTATTTTTATAAAATCTTCTACATCAGGGTGATTAACATCAATAGAAATCATTAATGCCCCTCTTCTTCCTTTTTGTCCAATAATATCAGTTGTCATATTATATAGATCCATGAAAGATATTGCTCCTGTTGTACTTTTGGCTGCATTATTAACAGAACTTCCATTAGGTCTTAATTTAGAGATATCTACTCCACATCCTCCGCCATAAGAGTACGTTCTTGCTAATTTTTTAGCAGTTTCAAATATTGATTCAATGTTATCTTCTGGAGGAGCTATTACATAACAATTTGAATATGTAATTTTTCTTCCTAACTTATGTAATCCTCTATTTGATAAGATTCTCCCTGCAAAAAGAAACTCTTTATTAAATATCATACTCTTTATATAATCCTTTCCACCAGCTATTCTATCTACCCATTGTGGAAATGTTTCGTCACCATTTTTATATTTTTTGTTCCAGATATCTTGCCCTAGTTTATTCTCTTCTCCTAACCATTTTTCTACTGTTGTCAATTTTTCCTCCTAAAACTCTATTATCTTAAACTACTTTTTTCTACAGTTATTCTTAACTTCACAATAGTATAGCATATTTTATTTTTTTTAAAAGAGTAAAATTGAAAAAATATACAAAATATTGTGCTTTTTTTTTCAAACACCACTATATATTGTGTAAATAGTTTGTTTTTTTAATGGATTTCCCTTTGAATTTTCTTGATTTTACCATGAATTCTTTCTTAATCTTTCCCTAACTTCCTTTATTTTTTTTTATTTTTTTTATAAAATTATTTTTATTATTAGAAATATGTGATAAAATAATTAGATAATTTAATTAATTTTTTTTAAATGGAGGGTATTTTTAATACTTTATGAAACTAATAAACTACAATGAACTTTTAAATGAAAAAAACTATATTTTAATAGATGTGCGTTCTCCACAGGAATTTATGTTAGAAGGGATTCCAGGTGCAATAAATATACCAATTTTACTAGACGACGAAAGAGCAGAGGTTGGTACAGCATATAAACAAACGTCTCCTGAATCTGCTAAAATTTTAGGGATCGGATTTATTTCCAAAAGATTACCTGAAATTTTTCAAGAGATTAACGCTCTTTCAAAAAAATACAAAAAAATAATTTTTTATTGTGCTAGAGGAGGTATGAGAAGTGGAAGTATCTCTTCTTTATTCGCATCCCTAGGATATAAAGTTTTCAAACTTAATGGGGGTTATAAATCTTATAGAGAGCATGTTATAAAAGAGATTCCAGTTCTTAATGAAGGGGTAAAATACGTTATTATTCATGGGAAAACTGGAGTTGGAAAAACAAAACTATTAAATTCTCTAGAAAGTAAAGGATTTAGTGTTTTAGATTTAGAAAGAATGGCTGATCACAAAGGTTCTTTCTTCGGTGGACTTTGTGAAAAAAGACCTCAAAGTCAAAAGAGATTCGAATCTCTTCTTTATGATTTTTTCTCTAAAAACAAGCCTAAATATGTTATAGCTGAAAGCGAAAGTAAAAGAATAGGTAATGTCTATGTACCTGAATCTATTTATCACTCTCTTCTACAGGGACAACATATCTTAGCTGACACAACTATAGAGCATAGAATAAAAATAGTTATGGAAGACTATACTAACACAGATAAAAAAGCTATTGAAGAGTGCATTTTAAAACTGCAAAGATACGCTAGTAAAGAATATGTTAGTACACTTCTACAACTGTTAGAAGAGGATAATCTTCCTGAGATTTCTAAACTTCTTATGACAGATTACTATGACTCATTATATCAGAAGAGTATTGATAAATATGATTTTGAAAATATCGCTTTCTATGAAACTATACCTGAAGGAACTGAAAAAGTTATTGCTATTTTAGAGAAATTTGGTATTAGCAATAAAATTGAAGATGAATCAGCTGAAATAATAGAAAAAGAGATTGACGAGATAAAAGAAGCTAAATAAACTTTGTGGAGTTATTTATTTTTTTTCACAACTTAAAAATATAAATTGACATCTATAAATCAATTTGATATTATAACTTAAATTAAAATAAAAGGAGGTTTTTCAGTGACTGTAAAATATTTTTTAAGGAGAAGCAAATAATTAAATAATGTAAATGTTAACTTTAGCATTTATATTATTTTTATTTGTTTTAAATATCTGCATAAGATATTTTCTTTAAAATATTTGGTTACTGTAAACCTTCTTTTTTTTATATAATTTTATTTTAGCTATTAATAATGGGGTATCTCCATTTTTCTTAGTATATATTTTTATATACAAAAATATTGAACACAGTAATTCAAATATTATTGTGTTTTTTTTATTATAAAATTATAAACTTAAAGTTAAAAGGAGTTAAATATGGAGATTATAAAAGAAAAAGTTATATTAGCATACTCAGGAGGACTTGATACTTCTGTTATCATTCCATGGTTAAAAGAAAATTATAATGAAATAGAAGTCATTGCTGTAGCTGTAGATGTTGGACAAAAAGAAGACTTTAAACTTGTGGAAGAGAAAGCTTTTAAAATTGGAGCTTCTAAATTTTATTTAGTAGATAAAAAGCAATCTTTTGTTGAAGATTATATTTTCCCTACTTTAAAAGCAGGTGCTAAATATGAAAATAAATATCTTCTTGGGACTTCTACTGCAAGACCGGTAATTGGTGAAGCATTAGTCGAAATCGCCCATAAAGAAAAGGCAAACTATATTTCTCATGGAGCTACTGGAAAAGGAAATGATCAAGTAAGATTCGAACTAGCTATTAAAGCACTTGATCCCTCTATTAAAATCATTGCCCCTTGGAGAATATGGAATATAAAATCAAGAGAAGAGGAGATTCAATATCTTGAATCTAAAGGGATTGCACTACCTTTTAATAAAAAATCTCCTTACAGTAGAGATGAAAACCTTTTCCATGTAAGTCATGAAGGATTTGATTTAGAAAAACCTAGTAATGAACCAGATTTTGAAAATATTCTTCAACTTATAACTCCATTAGAAAAAACTCCAAATGAAGCTGAATATATTACTCTTGAATTTGAAAAAGGTATTCCAAAAAAATTAAATGGATTTCCTATGGATGGGGTTACACTGATTAATAGTCTTAATATAATTGGTGGAAAGCACGGTATTGGTGTTCTTGATATTGTTGAGAATAGACTGGTTGGACTTAAATCTCGTGGTGTTTATGAAACTCCTGGTGGAACAATCTTATACTTTGCTCATGAAGAATTAGAACATCTATGTCTTGATAAAGAGACTCTTCATTGTAAATTAAATCTCTCTAATGACTTTTCTAAATTGGTCTATAATGGTCAATGGTTTACAACTATTAGAAAGGCAATATCAGCATTCGTTGATGTTACTCAGGAATACGTTACTGGTGAGGTAAAATTAAAGCTATACAAAGGGAATATCATATTAGCTGGAACAAAATCAGAATACTCTCTATACTCTGAAGAATTCTCTACATTTGAAAAAGATTCAGTTTATAACCAACAAGATGCTGAAGGTTTTATTAATTTATTTGGACTTTCTATAAAAATAGAATCACTTTTAAGAAATAAAAAATAATTAGTATCGGAATATTATTATAAATTTAAACCTAATATACTTAATAAAAGGAGTGGTTTATCATGAAAAAATTATCGTTAATTATATGCTTTGCACTATCTATGCTTTTTGTAGGTTGTGGAAAAAAGAATGAAGTACCTAAAGATACAAATGCTGAAAAAGTAGCTACAAAAAAAGTTTTTTACGTTGGAACAAATGCTGAGTATGCCCCTTTTGAATATCTTGAAAATGATAAAATTGTAGGTTTTGATATAGATCTTTTAGAAAAAATTGCTGAAAAAGTTGGATTTGAATTAAAATGGAGTAATACTAGTTTTGATGGGTTAATCCCCGCTCTTCAAAGTGAAAAACTAGACATTGTAATTGCTGCTATGACAGTAACTGAAGATAGAAAAAAAGCTATTAATTTTTCTAACCCTTATCAGGAATCCCCAGCAACTTTTTTAACAACTGTCGATAGTACTTTTACTGACATAAAAGATGCTAAAGGTAAAAAGTATGGTGTACAACTTGGAACTACTCAAGAAATTATAGCAAACACTATTGAGAATGCTGAAGTTGTTCCTTATAACTCTGCATCAATTGCTGTCTTAGATTTAAAATCTAAAAAAGTTGATTGTGTCTTAGTTGATAAATCAGTTGCAGATAAATTTGTTAAAGCTAATCCCGAAATAAAAATAATTGGTTATTTAAACGGCGATTCTAAAGCTATTGCCTTTAGAAAAACTTTTGATAAAGATGTAATAGAAAAAATTAATAAAGCTCTTGAAGAATTAAAAAATGATGGTACATTGGCCGCATTAGAAAAGAAATATAATATTTAATTTTTAATAATAATTTTCCTTTTATAAATTATTATATGAAAAGATAGACATATCCTATCCCTATAGAATATGTCTATCTTTACTTTTTTATTTTTATACTTATTTTATATTTTTTTCAAAAGATTTAATAACTGATTATACTCTTCTTGGGAAAGATTTTGGCTTAAAAGGGCATCTAATTTATCTAAAACATTAAATATTACTGGCTTTAACTCCTGTCCTTTTTCTGTCAGATAGATATTATAGGCTCTTTTATCTTGCGAATCTTTTACCTTATATAAAAAACCTCTAGCCTCTAGTCTTTTTATTGACTTTGTTATATTCCCTTTATCAATATTAAACGTTTGACTTAATTCATCTTGTCTAGCTACTCCGTGATTATAAAGATGCATTAAAAACATTATCTCTCCTGGAGCTATATCACAATTTTGTTCAGCTAATTCTTTAGTTAAAAAAAGATGTGCCCTTCTAGATAATCTTCCAATAAATTTACCTATTGTATTTCTGATTTCTAATCTCACTTTTCCCCCATTTTTACTATTTATTTTCTGGAAATCCATCAATCTCTTTTTTTACAAAATACATAATAACAATTGATGAAAGTAAATCTGCTATAGACTGTGCTATCCACACTCCTGATAGCCCCATTATTTTTGTTAAAATAGCAATTAAAGGTATTAAAAAAATAACTTGTCTCAATAAGCTTAAAATTAATGCTATTTTAGCTCTTCCTATTGCTTGAAAGAATTGAGTTCCTACCATACCAATTGCTATTGCAGGCATAAACATTGTATATAATCTTAGTCCATTTACAGCTACACCTAGAATGTTTTCATCACTACTGAAAGTCTTTATTATATTTTGTGGAAAAATCTGAATAACCAAATACGCTATACTAAGTAATACTAAAGCTAAAATTTTAGACTTTTTTAAAGTCTCTTTTACCCTATTATAATTTCTAGCTCCATAATTATATCCTATAATTGGCTGTGCACCTTGTGTTATTCCAAATATAGGCATTAAACAAAGCATAAAAATCCCATTTACAGTTGCCATTGCTCCTATTGCATAATCACCACCATAGCTCTTTAAAACATTATTATTAATAATTTGAATTAAACAAGTTATTAATTGCATAATAAATGGTGAAATCCCTATTGCAACTATTATTTTTAATATTTTGAAGTTTAATCTTAAATTTTTCTTTCTTATTTTCATATTTGAATGACTACTTAGATAATACACTAAAGATAAAGCTAATGTCAACAACTGTGATAAAACAGTAGCATAAGCAGCTCCCTTTATACCTAAATTAAATTTAAATATAAATAGTGGGTCTAATACAAAATTTAATAAACAACTAAAAATCATTATAAATGCTGATGTTTTTGGACTTCCATCTGTTCTTATTGTTCCATTCAAAGCATAACCTGCAATGTTAAAAACATTTCCCCAAAGTATTATATTCATATACTCCTTGGCATAAATAATACTTTCACCACTAGCACCAAAAGCTGTTAGTATTTCATCACAAAATATTAGTCCTACAAGAGTTAGAATTCCCCCTAACGCAAATGATATCACTAGAGTATTTCCTATTATCAACTCAGCATTTTGTATTTTTCCCTTACCTAGCTTTATAGAAATATTAGCCGCTGATCCAACTCCTAAAAGCATACTAAAAGCAATTATTATTGTTGTGAATGGAAGTGTTACCCCTATACCTGTAATAGCAATAGCTCCTACATCTTTAATATTCCCTATAAACATTCTATCTACAACATTATAAAGAGCACTTACTAGCATCCCTATTATTGCAGGAACAGAATATTTAAATAACAATTTTAAAATTGATTCCTCTAAAAGAAAGCTATTCCCCCCTATTGATTTATTACTTTTCATAAAACCTCCATATATTAAATTAAGTGTAAAATACAACTTTTTCAGGAGGTATTCTATCATTTATCACTTATTATTACAAGTATTATTAATTTCTTTAAATAAAAATAGCAACTGCACATTTACAATCGCTATTTTTATTAAGTTTTTATTAAATTTTATATTTTTTTAGTTATTTTCTTGTAATACATTTTAATCATAATCGATTAAATATCTAATTAATTCAACTTCAGGTCTAACTCCAGAATCTTCTTCATCTAAATAATGAGCCCCTTGTTCAAAAGCTATTTCGACTAATCCTTTATAGTCTCCAACATAGGCCATTTCAACCTTTGTTACTCCAAAATTTAGCCCTATTGCTGTAATCTCTCTTATAAATTTCTTTAAATCCTCAGCACTAAATTTCTGTCTATTCATATAGTCTTTAAATAAAACTATTATATTTTGAATTTTAACTAAACTCACATCTTTTGGTCCGTATAACTCAGTTAATCTTTCTAATAATTTATCTAATGAAACTTTCATATCATCTGGTAAATCATATTCTCTATAACTCCATGAGATTTGTCTTGGAAATGTCTCTGTAAAATAATACTCTAAAAATTCTTTTCCTGAATTAAAAGCTCTAACTGTAGATAAACTGTACCACTCTTTTCCTTGTTTTTCATACTCTATATCTAAAGACAATATTTTTTCTAAATCTTTCTCATCTTCAAAAATATATTTCTCACTATTCCAAGTTACATATTCCTGATTACTTTGCATACTTCCTCCATTTTTATAATTATATTCCAATTATACATTATAACATGAAAAATAACTAGTTTTTCCTTAATTTTATTTAATTTTAAATATTTGTATTCATATTTTATTATAGACAATTTATTTTTTTTACTGTACACTAAAAAAAAGAATCCAAGCTATGTAAGCCAAATTCTTTTTCAGTTTAATTATCTTATAACTTAATTTATCTAGTGGAGGTTTATTATGGAAAGAAAAAACATTATTACATTTCAAGGTGCTCCCTTAACTTTAGTAGGGAAAGAGATTCAAGTTGGAGTTGAGGCACCAAATTTTACAGCTACTAAAAACGATCTTTCTCCTATTTCATTATCAGATTTAAAAGGTAAAGTTGTTATAATTTCAGCTATGCCTTCTATTGATACTGGAATTTGTGAATTACAAACTATCAGATTTAATGAAGAGGCAAAAGCTCACTCTGATATCTTCGTTATGACAATCTCTCAAGACTTACCTTTTGCTCTAGGAAGATTTTGCGCTAATAAAGGTATTGCAAATGCTATTACTGTTTCTGACTATAAAGAAAGAGAGTTTTCTAACAAATATGGTTTCCTTGTAAAAGAGTTAGCTCTTACTTCTAGAGGAGTTATCGTTATCGATAAAAACGGAATTGTAAAATATGTACAATATGTTAATGAAATTACAACTGAACCTGACTATGACAAGGCTTTAAAATTAGCTATTTCCCTTGTTTAATTAGTTTAATCTACTAGAAAATAAATATTTATTATAAACAGTTTTATAATCATATGAAAAAAGAGGTTGTTTTTTAACAACCTCTTTTTCTTTATCTAATAAAACCACTAGCTATTACAAATCTATCTTTATCATATAAAACTAACCCTTGACCTGGCGTTACAGCCCTTACTTTTTCATTTAACATAGTTACTAAAATAGTTTTTTCATTTAAAACCTCTATTTTACATCTGTGTAACATATCTCTTGAACGTGTTTTGGCATAAAGTTCCATATTTTCTAAATCTTTTATATTATCAACTGCTAATAAGTTTATATCTTTAACTTCTATTTTCTCTCTCATTAAATCTTCATTGTGACCCACTACAACTTCATTCTTTTTCTTGTCTAATTTTATAACATAATAAGGTGTCTCACTAGAAATTCCTAATCCTTTTCTTTGACCAATTGTATAAAATGAAAGTCCATTATGTACTCCTAATTTTACTCCATTAGTATCAACTATTTTCCCTGGATTAGCAGCTTTTCCATTGCTTTTTTCAATTAAAAACTCTTTTAACATTCCATCATCAACAAAACAAATCTCTTGGGAGTCTTTTTTTGCGTAAACACGAACACCTAGTTCTTTTGCAATCTCTCTTACTTCTGTTTTTTCTAACTCTCCTACAGGAAAAATTATATATTTTAAGTTTTCTTTCTTTATTTGTGATAAAAAGTAAACTTGATCTTTTTTATCATCATCCCCCATTGAAATCTTTCCATCTATTAATCTAGCATAGTGCCCTGTTGCCATGAAATCTGCACCTTTTGATCTAGCAAAATCTAAAAATTCTCCAAATTTTACATTTCTGTTACAAACCATGCATGGATTAGGTGTTTTTCCATCTATATATTCATTTACAAAGTAATCTATTACTTTATCTTTGAAAATTTCTGTAGCATCATATAAATAGTGTTCTATTCCTAAGTCATCTGCTATTCTCTTAGCATCTGCATCCTCAGCTTTACAAGTTTTCATAGTAATTCCAAAAATATCATATCCCTGTTTTTTTAAAAGATATGCTACTGTTGACGAATCAACTCCACCACTCATTGCTACTGCAATTTTTACTTTTTTATTTTCCTCTTTAAATTTAAATAATTCCTCTCTACAATTATTCATTTTTACAACCCCCTTTAAATAACACTACACATTCAAAGTGTGTATTTTTACCTATATTATATTGCTAATAGCTAAGCAATGTTTAATTGCTGTTATTAGTGTTACAACTCCAAAACCTAGAAGAGCCAATCCTGAAAATTTTGTAATTTTTAAAATCATTTCATGATTAATTTTTTTTCTCCAATGATATAGAATATATGTTGTAATAAACCAAAGTGTTGCTCCACCTGAGAAAATTCCACTAGAGTAAACTAATCCTGCTTCTACTTTAGATGAAAAACTCTGAGAAATTAATTGATTGATTTCAGGAGAAACCTTTAACCAATTGTCAGAAATTGAATAAACCCCTATTATTACTAATATTGAAGATATATTCACAAGTGATACAAACATTGTTGTTAAATAATCTTGAATTAATCCACCTTTTCTCTCTTTTATATTAGCGCCTTCCATTTTCTTAAAAAATTTCTTTACTCCAACACTAATAAGAAACATTCCAACTACACTTGTTAAAATAGGCCCATACTTCTCAATATCCTCTCTTAATATATTGATAAATAAAAAAGCTACCATTCCGTATATAAAATCTACTGTTACCATTCCTAGAGCTGATATATAACCTTCTTTTTCCCCTTCTACTAGTGTTTTTTCCATACAATAGATACCAATAGGTCCAAAAGGTAAAGATAATACTAACCCAGTCATAATTCCTTTTACAAAAATTACCATCATAAAAACCGCCACCTTTAGCTTTTTATTTCTATTTCTATATTTTACTATTAACATTAATTTCTTTATTTTATTTCTAAATTATTTTTTTAGATATCTTTTCAATCTTGCTAAAATCATATCAATAGCAATTTTATTTTCTCCACCACGAGGAATAATAACATCGGCATATCTCTTGCTTGGCTCACAAAATTCTAAATACATAGGTTTTACAGTCCTTAAATATTGATTTTTTACAGACTCAAAACTTCTTCCTCTTTCAGATATGTCTCTCTCTATTCTTCTAAGTAACATTTCATCAGCGTCAGTGTCTACAAATATTTTCATATCAAAAAGATCCCTAATCTCTTTTACTGCGAAAATTAATATCCCTTCAACTACAATTATTTTAGATGGATGGATTATCTCCTTTTCCTCTTTTCTAGAGTGTGTTTTAAAATCATAAATAGGAATTTCTACCTCTTTATTATTTTTTAACTCTAATATATGCTTTTTCATCAATTCAAACTCTATTGAATCTGGATGATCAAAGTTATTTAATGCTCTTTCATCTATCCCTAGATGAGATAACTCTCTATAATAAGAATCTTGCTCTATTAAAATTGCATCCTCCCTAGAAAATACTTTAACAAGATTATTTGCTACTGTTGTTTTTCCACTTCCACTTCCACCAGCAACGCCAATTATAATACAATCCTTCATCTATCCTCCATAATTTTGCTTTTATTTATCTTTTGTTATTTTTTATTAGTAAAAAAAAATAACTATCCAAAATATTATATCTCATTAATAAATAAATATCAATCTAATATCTCCTCTAGACCTTTTCTTTCTCATATTTTCCACCTTACTAATTCATTATTTTCATTTATTTATATATATTCTTTTCCCAATGTTATAATTGTTGATTTTTTCCAATATTTACTCTATAATGTGTAGTAAATTAAAATTATTAGGAGGGTACAATGGAACAAAAATTTAAAAGAAATTTTTCTATCATTGCTCACATAGATCATGGTAAATCAACAATAGCTGACAGACTTTTAGAAGTTACTGGAACGGTTACGCAAAGAGACATGAAGGAACAACTTCTAGACTCTATGGATCTTGAAAGAGAAAAAGGTATTACTATTAAAGCGCAAGCAGTTACACTTTACTATAAAGCAAAAGATGGTAACACTTATGAACTAAACTTAATCGATACTCCAGGACACGTTGACTTTATATACGAGGTTTCTAGATCTTTATCCGCTTGTGAGGGAGCTCTTCTTATTGTTGATGCTGCTCAAGGTGTTGAAGCTCAAACTTTAGCAAACGTATATTTAGCAATCGAGAATAACCTTGAGGTTGTTCCTGTTATAAATAAAATTGACCTTCCTGCTGCTGATATTGAAAAAGTAAGAAACGAAATCGAGGATATTATTGGTATTCCTGCTGATGAAGCTGTTCTTACTTCAGCAAAATCTGGTATTGGAATAAACGAACTTTTAGAAGCAATAGTTGCAAAAGTTCCAGCTCCAAGCTTTGATGAGACAGCTCCTTTAAAAGCTCTTATTTTCGATTCATTATTTAATGATTATAGAGGTGTTATTACTTACGTTAAAGTTCAAGAGGGTTGTATTAAAAAAGGAGATAAAATTAAAATTTGGTCTACTGGTAAAGAATTTGACATTCTTGAATGTGGTATTTTTGCTCCAGTTATGAAACCACAAGATGAGTTATCATCTGGTTCTGTTGGATATATCATCACAGGTATTAAAACAATTCAAGATACTCAAGTTGGAGATACTGTTACACATGCTCACAGACCATGTGAATATCCACTAGATGGATTTAGACCAGCTCAATCAATGGTATTTGCTGGAATCTATCCTATATCTACTGACGACTATTTAGATTTAAGAGAAGCTCTTGAAAAACTTCAGTTAAATGACGCTTCTTTAACTTTCTTACCTGAGACATCTCTTGCTTTAGGATTTGGATTTAGATGTGGATTCTTAGGACTTTTACACATGGAAATTATCGTAGAAAGATTAAGAAGAGAATATGATATTGACCTTATCTCTACTATGCCATCAGTTGAATATAAAATCAACTTTGAAAATGGAGATACTTTAGTTATAGATAATCCTTGTGAATTCCCAGAGGGTGGGCAAGGTAAAGTTAGAGTTGAAGAGCCTTATATAAAAGGAAATATTATCACTCCAAAAGATTACGTTGGAAATGTTATGGAACTTTGCCAAGAAAAAAGAGGTATTTATATAGACATGAAGTTTATAGATGATACAAGAGCTATGGTTACTTATGAATTACCACTTGGTGAAATCGTTATAGATTTCTATGACAAATTAAAATCAAGAACAAGAGGATATGCTTCTTTTGAATATGAAGTTATCGGTTATAAGCAAGCTGCACTAGTTAAAGTAGATATTTTAGTTACTGGAAAGCCTGTAGATGCATTCTCATTTATTGCTCACGAAGATCATGCTTACTCAAGAGGAAGACTAATTTGTGAAAAATTAAAAGATATTATTCCTAGACAGCAATTTGAAATTCCTATTCAAGCTGCATTAGGAGCAAAGATAATAGCAAGAGAGACTATTAGAGCTTATAGAAAGAACGTTACTGCTAAATGTTATGGTGGAGATATATCTAGAAAGAAAAAACTTCTTGATAAGCAAAAAGAAGGTAAAAAGAGAATGAAGCAAATAGGAAATGTTGAAATTCCTCAAGAAGCATTCGTATCAGTATTAAAACTTAATGACTAATTTTTAAATAAAAAGAATGAAGAGACCAGGTCCTTTCATTCTTTTTTGTTTATTTAATTTTATTAATAATTTCACTAACTTTATTTTTAAATCAAAATATAATTTAAATTAATGATTTTAATTTTTTAATAAATTTATCTACATCTTCTTTTGTTGTATCAAAAGATGTTACAAACCTTACTTCTGATTTTTCTTCATCCCAAACATAGAAATAACAAAATTCTTGCATCTCTTGTATAATTTCTTTTGGTAAAATTGCAAAAATAGTATTTCCTTTAACATCATTAGTAACTGTTATTTCAATCTCTTCTAATTGTTCAGCAAAATATTTTGCCGTATCATTTGCATTTTTTGCATTTGTATACCATAAGTTACTATTTAAATACTCTGTATATTGAGACGAGATAAATCTCATTTTTGAATGAAGTTGCATATTCTGCTTTCTTAATCTAGCAAAATCCTTTGCTAACTCTTTGTTAAAAAATACAATTGCTTCTCCAAACATAAGACCGTTTTTAGTTCCTCCAAAAGATAGAACATCCACACCTAAATCTCCTGTCATCTCTTTTAAAGTACATCCTAATGCAACTGCTGCATTAGATATTCTTGCTCCATCCATATGAAAATACATACTGTTATCTTTTGCAAATTTAGCTACTGCCTTTAACTCCTCAATTGAGTATATTGTTCCAAATTCAGTAGTTTGTGAAATTGAAATCATCTCTGGACTAGATTTGTGATAAGTCCCTTTATATGTTAAATATTTTTTTGCTCCCTCTAAATCTATTTTACCATTTATATTTGGCACAGTTAATAACTGCATACCTGTTATTTTTGCTGGGGCCCCTGCTTCATCAGTAAATATATGAGCACTATCTGCACAAATTACAGAAGTTGCTTTTCCTTTTGATGCTTCTAATGCCATAACATTAGATCCTGTTCCATTATATACAAAGAATACTTCTGCATCTCCAAATATTTTTTTAAAAGCTTCTTGTGATTCTTTTGTGTATGGATCTTCTCCATAAGCAAATTCATGCCCTACATTAGCATTAGCTAAAGCTTCCATTATTTTAGGATGAACACCACTATAATTGTCACTTGCAAAATATTTTTTCATTTTCCCCTCCGTTTAATTTTTAATACCTTTTTGTTTACTTAATAAAAAATTTTTATTGTTTCCTCAGTATAAACCATTTTATTTTTTTTATCAATTTTTATTTAATATTTAAAGAGTAATATATTTTTATTTTTGATTATGGTATAATTTATATTATATTCAAATTTGGAGGCATTATGAAAAAATTATATTTTGCAGTTTTATTATTGCTTGCATTATTTTTTACTTCTTGTTCATCATTAAACTCTTCTGATAAAAAAGATATAAAAAAACAGATAACAAATGAAAAATTTGTTCTAGTTGCACCTTATAGGATCAATAGGATTTTTATAACTTTTACAGATGAAAGAGTTAATGGTAACTCAGGAGTTAATATGTTCATGGGAAATTATAAGATAACTGATAATAAGGTTTCTATGGGGCCTCTTGCTTCTACTATGATGGCTGGACCTATAGAAGACATGGTTAGAGAAAATTATATTTTATCAGTGTTAAACAACTCTAAAAAAATATCATTTGATAATAATATTTTAACTTTTACAACAGATGATAACCAGTTCTTAAAATTTAAGAAGGTAAAATAATTTTTTCTTTATCTTCAGTGTTAAACATTAAATATTTACAAAATAAAAAATAAGGATTTCAAAATTATTAATCATAATTCTGAAATCCTTATTTTTTTATTACTGTTACTTTTTTTATTTATTATTTAATTAAAATATATGACATAATCTTAAAGAATATATTGCGTAGTCATTGTTATTGGTAACTATATTCATTATATCAAAGGCACCATATAAATCAGGATCAATATAATAAGTTAAAGTTCCGCCAAATGAAATAGAATCTTCATAAGAATCAAAAAGTGCTCCTCTTCTTACTATACCAGATTCTCTTATTGATATACTATTAGTATCAGTTAACACATCACTATATTTTGTAAATAGCTTTAATTCAAATTTATCTATTTTAACTTTATAGTTTAAACCAGTGTTAAAGATTGAATAATTTTCTATACTTTTACCATACTTTATTGAATCATATGAGTAATCATCTGCAAATACTCTTGATCTCTCTATAGAGGCATATGGATATAAAGTATGCTTCTGCCCTATTTTAAAGAATTTACCAGTTTCAAACCCTATTAAGAGATTATCTCTATCTCCACTACGATCATTATTACCCTTAGTTCCACCAACGTATCCAAGTAATAAATAATCATTTATATTATATCCTAAATAAGCATTTACTCCTACAGTGTCAGTATCTTCTTTCCCCATATCACCATCATAATCTACTTTATTACGCAAATAACCGAATGATACTCCTGTTAGCCACATACTATTCTCAGTTACTTTAAAATTACTCGTCGTCCCTGTTACTATTCCTTGAGTTCTAGTTGAATAACCTTTATAACCACTCTGTGTATCAAAATTACTTTTTCCATACAGATATTCTATATTTTGCGTACTCCCTGATGCTCCAGAATTTTCTTTTAAAGAGGTTAAATCTCTTCTCATAAAAGTTTTTCCTTTTTCAGTAATATAATACCCATTTGTTTCATTGATATTATTACCTTTTAAATATTGAGAATATGTTGCTGTGTAACATGTTACTATTAATAACAAGCAAAGTATTTTTTTCATTTATTAACTCCTCGCCATCTTTATTTATTTTTCTACATTATATCATAATAAGAAAAAGATAATAATAAAAAATTAAAAAATACTCTGAGAAAAATTCTTCTCAGAGTATTAATTTTAAATTCTACTGTTCAATAGTAACTCCATTTAATTTATGGTGTCCTGCAGGATTTAATTTAAAGTTTTTAACATAATTTTGGAATCCAGCATTTTGCTTAAGGTAAGCTAATGTGAATACTGGTAAATCCTCTTGGATTATATCTTGAATTTCAGCATATATTGCTTTTCTTTCTTCTGAATTCATAGATACTTTACCTTTTTCAAGTAATTCATCAACTTTTGGATTAGAATAGAAAGATCTATTTCCAGCTCCACCTTGAGTTGCAGAATTGAATAAAGCGTTTAATCCATAATCAGCATCTCCAGTTACAGTTACCCATCCCATGATGAAAGCATCATGCTCACCTTTTGCAGTACCATCTAAGAATGCTCCCCATTCTATAGTTTCAATTGTAACTTTAATTCCTACTTGATTTAATTGATCTTGCATAATTGTAGCAATATCTCTTCTTTGAGGATTATCATTTACCCAAATTTTGAATGAAAGACCATTCTCATATCCAGCTTCTTTTAATAAAGCTTTAGCTTTTTCTATATTTTGATTATAAACTGGTTTTGTATGATCTGAACTTCCAAATACTAATGGTCCTATTGGAGAATTAGCTATAGTAGCGGCTCCTTTGTATACAGTCTCTATAATTGGTTCTCTATCTAATGCATAAGCAATAGCTTGTCTTACTCTCTTATCTTGGAATATAGGTTTCTTCATGTTGAATCCTAAATATGACATAGATAATGAAGGCTCTTCAATTAGAGACATAGTTTTTGAATCTTGAATTAATTTTTTATCCATTGGATCAATTTCATAAGATAAGTCAATCTCTTTAGTTTCTAATCCTATAGCTCTATTTGTTCCATCTGGAACATTTCTAAATATAATTTTATTCAGTGTTGGTTTTCCTAAATAATAATCTGGGAAAGCTTTTAAAGTTATAGCATCTCCTGACATCCATTTTTCAAAAGCATATGGTCCTGTTCCTACTGGATGTTGTCCATAAGATGCTCCTGATTCTTTTACTGCTTTCTCATTTAATATAGATGCAGCAGTGTGTGCTAAATGGTTTAATAAAGGTCCAAATGCCTCTTTTGTTGTAACTTTAACTGTATAGTCATCAATAACTTCAACTTTATCTACAGCTTCAATAATGTGTGATACTTGAGCTGAGTCTTTCATTCTATCTAAAGAGAACTTTACATCTGAAGCTTTTAGCTCTTCACCATTATGGAATTTAACTCCTTTTCTTAAATGAAAAATAGTTGTTTTTGGATCTGGATTCTCCCAACTTTCAGCAAGTGCAGGTTGTGGCATCATCTTTTCATCTTGATCAACTAATCTACTATAGATTTGTGCTGACACTCTTGAAGATGGCTGGTCATTTGTTGCATCTGGATCTAAACTCTTAGCATCTGCTCCTTGAGCAATAACTAATGCCTCCTTTGTTGAAGTAGCTTTTGCATCTTTCGAGTCTGCTTTTGAGTCGCTAGCATCTTTCTTTTCCCCGCATGCTACAACTAAAGCTGACATTAAAGTAATGCAAAATAAATTCTTTAAAAATTTCTTCATATTTCACCCCTCAGATATGTTTTTAATAAAAGTATTATTTATATAATACTTCTTTTTATTGTTTTGTCAATAAAATTTACCCTGAAACCGTGATTATTGTATGATTTTTCATATATTTTATATATAATTATATTTTTTTATTGTTTTAGTAGATTTTTTTGTCAATTTAAGTCATTACATAATTATTTCATTTTTATATTTTTTCTTCTTCTTTTTCCTCTTTATCTCCATCCATTAATTCTGTTCTTCTTATATTATCACCTTTGATTATAAAAATTAGATTCTCTACTAAATGAGTTATATGGTCTGAAACTCTTTCAAATTTTCTATCTAATAATAGAAGTAGCGTTCCACTTTCTATTATTGAAAAGTCTTTTTTCATTACTTCTACTAAAAATCTTGTATTTTCTGTTACATACTCATCAATCTCTTTATCCATAGCTAAAAGAGCATATAAAGAGTTTATATCTTCATTTACCATTGTTGTAATATAGCTCGCATATATTTTTTTAATTTTTTTCAATAAAGGAAGGAATTTTTCATGTAAATATATACTTATATTATTTTCTGACCCCTCTAATTTTTTTAAAATTGAAAGACCACCTTTTAATAAGTCTCCCATTCTCTCAATTAATCTTGCTGAGTCTATATACATTATAAGTTTTCTTAAATCTCTTGCTGCTGGCTGAAATCTAGCAATTAAAACTATTGCTTCCTCTTTTACATCTTGCTCTAAGTGGTTTATTGTTGTTTCAACCATGTAGCATTCACCTAACATAGTTTCCGTTACTTTCCCTGTTTCTAATGCTTCTATACTTATGTCTAAAGTCCTATTTAAGTTTTTCAAAAGTTCTAAATATACATTATCCAAAGCTTCTAATTTTATTCTAAATTTTGTCATATTTTTAAATCCTCCACTGTTTGATTTTTATTATTTGTAATTATTCGTAATAGTATATTATCCAAATTTTCCAGTAATATAATCTTCTGTTTTTTTATTTTTAGGATTTGTAAAAATTAATGCTGTTCTATCAAATTCTTCAAGTATCCCTTTAAAGAAAAACCCTGTATAATCTGATATTCTTGATGCTTGTTGCATATTGTGAGTAACTATAACTATAGTATAAGTTTTAGCTAATTCACATATTAACTCTTCTATTTTAGCTGTGGAAATTGGATCTAAAGCTGATGTAGGTTCATCCATAAGCAATACTTCTGGATTAACTGTAATTGCTCTTGCTATACAAAGTCTCTGCTGCTGTCCTCCAGATAAGCTAAGAGCTGATTTGTGTAGGCAATCCTTTACTTCATCCCAAAGAGCAACTGCTTTTAAAGAGTTTTCTACAATTTCATCTAATTTAGCTTTATCTTTCTCTCCATGAAGTTTAGGAGCATATACCAAATTTTCATAAATAGTTTTAGGGAAAGGATTGGGTTTTTGAAATACCATTCCTATTTTTTTTCTAAGTTCAACTAAATCATAATTATTACTAAATATATTTACGCCGTCTAGTTCAACATTTCCTTCATATCTAGTTCCACTAATTAAATCATTCATTCTATTTAAAGATCTTAAAAATGTTGACTTACCACATCCAGATGGACCTATTAAAGCTGTTACTTTATTTTTAGGAATCTGCATATTTATATTATCTAAAGCTTTAAAATTATCATAGTAAAAATTAAAATCACTTATTCTTATTCTTGGTTCTTTAATTTCATTTATGTTTTTTGACATTATTTCCTCCATTTATATAAACTTTCATTATTTTTCTATTTTATAACTCTCTGCTGAATTTTTTTCTTAATAATCCACCTATTACATTAAATCCTACACTTATAAACACCAGTATGAAAAGAGTTCCGAAAATCATTGACTCTGGCATATTAGGTACTTGAGTTGAAATTACAAATAAGTGATAAGGTAAAGCCATAACTTGTTCAAGTATAGATGATGGTAAAAACGGTAAATAAAACGCTACTGCTGTAAACATAATTGGTGCCGTCTCTCCTGCAGCTCTAGATATACTCAGTATAATTCCTGTTAATACTCCTGGAATTGCTGCTGGTAAAACTATTTTAGAAACTGTTTCCCATTTTGTAGCTCCCAAAGCTAGAGAAGCCTCTCTTAAGTTGTTCGGTACATTCATTAAAGCTTCTTTTGTTGACGTTATAATTACAGGAAGACACATTAATCCCAGTGTTAAAGAACCTGCCAATACTGAAACTGGTATCTTTAAATATATTACGAAAAGTGACATTCCAAATAATCCATATATTATACTTGGTACCCCTGCTAAATTCATTATAGTTAAATTTATTAATTGTGTAACTTTATTATCTTTAGCGTATTCTACTAAATACACTCCTGTAAAAACTCCAAATGGAACTGAGAAAAGTATTGTTCCTATAGTTAAATATACAGTTCCTACAATTGCTGGAAATATTCCTCCAAGTCTCATTGCTTTTCTTGGCATTGCTGTTAAGAATTCCCAATTTATTGCTGGAATCCCTTTATATATAATGTAAGCTAATATTATTATAGTTGGAGCAATAGCTAGAAAGCTTATAACTTTTATTATAAACTCTATCCCTTTTCCACTGTTTCCTTTAAGTAAATTCACCTTATTCCCCTCCTTATTTTCCAGTTAATTTCCTAGATTTTCTAACATAAATATCCGCTATTGTATTTGTTATAAAACTTATTATAAATAATACAAATCCTAAAGCGAAAAGACTGTGATAGTGAAGACTTCCTTGTACTACTTCTCCCATTTCAGCCGCTATTGTTGCTGTTAAGGCTCTAACTGATGTTAAAGGATTGTCTGCTATTATAGGAGCATTTCCTGTTACCATCAATACAGTCATTGTTTCTCCTAAAACTCTTCCAAATCCTAGCATAATTCCAGCAAAAATTCCTGGTGCTGCTGCTGGTAATAATATCTTAACTATTGTTTCAAGTTTATTTGCTCCAAGTGCTAAAGATGCTTGTTTATATGAACTATCTAGTGCTTTTAATGCATCATCTGTAAAAGAAACAATTGTTGGTAAAGCCATAAGTGCAAGTATTACTCCACCTGTTAAAGCTGTTAATCCACTTTGTAATCCAAATATATTTTTTATCGGTCCTGATAAAACATAAAGACCTATAAAACCTAGAACAACTGATGGTAATGCTGACATTGTTTCCACTAACATTTTTAAAAAATTTCTAGTTTTCTTTGGTGCATATTCTCTTATGTAAAGTGCTGCGAACACTCCTAATGGAATCGCTATTATTAGAGCTATTATTGTAATCCAGAACGTTCCTGTAATCAGTGGTAACATTCCATACTTCCCTGACAAAGGGATCCACTCTTTTCCAAATAAAAAATCTTTTATTGGATACTGCTTAAAAAATTCTAAACTATTTAAAAATATAAACATAAATATAATAATTAATATTATGATATTAAAAAAACCAACTGTTGCTAAAATATATTTAGCTAACCAATCTTTAATTTTTCTAACTTCCGTCATCATTCTTCTCCTTTTAATACAATTTTAATTTAATTTTTATTATCATTTAAATCTTTTTAAGATTAAGTAAATATAATTGTCTTAAATCATTCTATATTAAGAGTTTAACGCACCTTTGTGAATAACATATTAATCTTTTGTAAAAAAATTGTAAAAAAAATTTAACATTACTTTAACATTAAATTTATTATGTCTTTACTTTTAAATATTAATATAATGTCAAATAGTTTAGTTTAATCTATTAAAAATTTTAAGGAGGATTTTATGAAAAAGTTTTTTATCACATTTTTATCTTTAACATTATTTGTAAATAGTTTTGCAGCTAAAATAATTCAAATTAAAGGTTCTGATACAATTTTAAGTACTTCTCAAAGTATTGCAGAAGAATATATGATGACTCATAAAGGAGCTAAAATAGCCGTTGTAGGTGGAGGAAGTGGAGTTGGTATTTCTTCTTTAATTAATGGAACTAATGATATTGCAATGTCTTCTAGAGATATTAAAAAATCAGAAATAGAAGAAGCAGCAAAAAAAGGATTAAAAGTTAGAGAGATTCCTATTGGTTTCGACGGAATTACAATTGTAACAAATAAAGATAACACAGTAAAAAATATCTCTTCAAATGATTTAGGAAAAATATATAGAGGGGAAATTAAAAACTGGAAAGAACTTGGTGGAAAAGACGCACAAATTGTTGTTTTATCTAGAGACTCTTCATCTGGTACACATGAATTTTTTAAAGAATCTATAGTTAGAGAGGGTAACTCTAAAGGTACGCAAGAATACGGTCCTCAAACGCTTTATATGCCTTCTAACGAAGCAATTAAACAAGAAATACTTGCTAATAAAAATTCTATTGGATACATGGGAATGGGATATGTTGATTCTACTTTAAACTCTTTAACAGTTAATGATGTAGCTCCTACTATTGATAATGTTTTAACTAAAAAATATCCAATCTCTAGAGCTGTATTTTGGATAGCAAATGAAACTGTATCTAAAGAGGTACAAGATGTAATCGACTATGCTCTATCTCCAGCAGGACAAGATATAGTTAAATCAGAAGGTTTTGTTCCAGTGAAATAATTTTTTAAAATAAGAGGTTAATTAAAAAATAATTAACCTTTTTTATTTACCAAAATTTTATTTAAAAATTTTACTTTTTACTAGTCTATCAATAATGTATAATATAATATATATTTTTATAAATAATTAAGTAATTTAATTTTATATAAATTTAATTATTATAAAAAAAGGAGATGAAAATGAAAGCTTTAATAATTGAAGATGATATAGAAATCCAGAATCTTTTGAAATATTTTTTTACAAAAAATGGATTTGAAGTGGAGGTTTCATCTAATGGTCTAGAAGGATTAAAAGCGTTAAAGAAATTTAATCCAAATATTATAATTCTAGATTTAATGCTCCCTGCATTAGATGGAAAAAACTTTACAAAAATTGTGCGAGAGATGCCTGAAGAATACGGTAATCCTCCAATTATAATGTTAACTGCTAAAACAGAAATAGAAGATGTCCTAGAAGGGTTAAACCTAGGTGCTAATGACTATATAAAAAAACCATTTGATCCTAGAGAAGTGGTTATCAGAGCTAAAAAATTATGTGAATCTAACTCTGATCAGATTATCAGTAATGTTAATACTCCAAATTCATCTATACATAAACTAGAAGAATTAGAAGTTGACGAGAGAAAAAGACAAGTTTTATTTAAAAAAAGAGAGATTGACCTTTCTAAAAAAGAGTATGATTTACTTTTACTTTTCCTTAATAATAAGGGGTTGGTATTGACTAGAGAAAAAATTTTAGACTACGTTTGGGGAACTGATTATTTTTCTGGTGATAGAAGTGTAGACGTTTATATTTCAAAACTTAGAGAAAAAATTCCCACTCTTTCACAATATATAAAAACTTTAAAAGGAGTTGGTTACAAATTAGAAGAAAGGAAAGAATAGGATTTTTTTTAATTCTAATCATAGAAGCTATTTTTATAACTATAAACTACTCTCTTATTTCAAAGCTTTATATTGAAGATTTAAAACTTAACTTAAGTCATGAATCTATTCTTGCTATAGATAATGCTAAAAATCAAAATATTCTAGCAATGCATATTCCTTTTAATAGTATCTCTAGTCGTTTTACACTTATTAATGACAAAGGATTTGTTATTTATGACTCTGATGAACATAACCGTGAATCAAGCCTTGACAATCATCTTAATAGAGATGAAATTAAAGAAGCTTTTATTTCTGGAACTGGGTTTTCCATTAGAAAAAGTGATACTCAAAATGTAAAAAAAGCTTATTATGCTTCATCTTTTTCAGATGTTGCTGGAAATAAATTCTACTTTAGAGTTTCACAAAATTTTTATAGAACTGAAAGTGAATTATCAAAAATTTTAATTTTAAACTTAATCTTCTTTTTTATTTTAAATTTTAGTATCCATACTTTATATAAAGATTATTTGAAAAAAGATTTGATTGAAAAACTTTATAAAATAAAGTCTTTTTTAGAATTAGGAACTAACTTAAAAGAAAAATCTCCTTATTTCAAAGGGGATAAATGGTTACGTGAATTTTGGAAAGTAGCTGAAAACTGGCAATCTGAAAACCTAAAAACTTTAAAAGCATTAAATAATGAGAAAGCTCTTCTTAATACTGTAATTTTTTCTGTGGATATGTCTATCACACTTATCGACAAGAATTTTAAAATTATTTTAAAAAATTCCTCATTAAACTATTTGTTTGAAGAAAAAATCATTGATATTTTTTCTTCAATTAAAAACATTGAAGTTTTAAACGTAATTAAAAATTTCAGTAGCGAAAATTTAGATACGGTAACTAGTGAAATTTATTTAAATGAATATAAAAAATTCTTTTTAATCACTATTAAACATCTCCCAGAGCAAAATCAGTCTCTGTTATTAATTAAAGATATCACACTTATTAGAGAACTTGTTGAGATACAGAAAAAATTTATAAGTAATGTCAGTCATGAACTGAAAACTCCCTTAACTAATATTAAAGGTTATTTAATTGCTTTAGAAGACGCTCCTGAAGAATTAAAAGCTAATTTTTTCTCAACAATTCATAATAATATTGATAAATTAGAAAATAATATTATGGACTTTCTTGCTATTTCAAAACTTGAAAATTCTAATATACTAAATTTAGAAGATATAAATTGGAATAGAATAAAAACTGATCTTAATGAATCGATGTTATCTTTATTAAATAAAAAAAATGGAAAGTTAAACTTTATAATTCATCATCCAGCTGAACCATTTATAAAGACTGACTATGATAAATTTAAACTAATTATGAAGAACCTTGTTGAAAATGGATTTATTTATAATAACTCTCAAAACCCTGAAGTCACTGTTAGCATTACTGAAAGTTTAACTAAATATTTAATTATAATTTCTGATAACGGAATAGGAATTGATGACACTCAACTTGATAAAGTTTTTGAAAGATTTTATCGTGTTGATGAAGCTAGAACTACTAACTTATCAGGAACTGGCCTTGGGCTTTCTATTGTAAAAGAGAGCATTGATAGACTTCACGGTGATTTAAAAGTATCATCTCAACTAAATTTAGGCACTACATTTACTATTAGTTTACCTAAAAATTAAATTTTAATAAAAAATTTTATTTCTAAAAAAAAAGTAGAACTAAGTTTAAGTTCTACTTTTTTTATCTTATTTATTTAGTTATTTAATTATTTAAATTTCTAAAATTCTAAAAATTTAAAAATTTAAAGATTCTATTCTATCAAAAACTTCTTTCAATGTATCTAAATCAACAATTAAAGACATTCTTATATGCTTATCTGAACCAAAATAAGTTCCTTGAAGCACTTTAATACCCTTTTCAGCATATAATAATTCAGAAAATTCCGCTGATGATAAATTTGATTTTTCAATATTAACAAATAAATATATTCCACCACTAGGCTTTACCATACTTAAGAAATCAATATTGTTTATCCTCTCCCACGCATAATCTATCCTCTCTTTAAATACCTTTGGAAGTTCACTCTTTATCCTCTTATGATTCTTTAGAGCTGATATAGCCGCTCTTTGAGCAACCGAGCATGTAGAGTATACTATACTTTCATTTATATTATTTGCACAGT
The DNA here is from genome assembly GCA_051656905.1 of Fusobacteriaceae bacterium. Lineage (GTDB taxonomy): Bacteria > Fusobacteriota > Fusobacteriia > Fusobacteriales > Fusobacteriaceae > JAGNZR01. Next base: position 58,278 of record JBOFJQ010000002.1, read on the forward strand.
CTACAATCTCTTTTAGACCTAAGATATATGCTACTCTCCAACCTGTCATAGCAAAATTCTTTGAAAAGCTACAAACAACCATTGTTCTTTTATCCATATCTGGAAGAGTATAAATAGGTATAAAAGGGGTATCAAAACTATAATAATCATAAATATCATCTGCTATAACTAGTAAATCATATTTTTCTGAAATCTCTTTTATGATATTTAAACTGTCCATTGTGTAACAAGCACCTGTTGGATTAGATGGGGTATTTACTATAATAGCCTTCGTCTTTTTAGTTATTTTCTCTTCTAAACTAGCTTTTGCAATTTGAAATCCATCTTCTTCTAAAAGTTCCACTACAACTGGAACTCCTCCTGCTAATTTAATTTGCTCTTTATATACTGGAAAATATGGTGAGAATATTATTACTTCATCATCTGTATCTACTATACTTTGAAGTATTAAATACATTCCATGACATCCCCCACTTACTACGAAAATATTTTCAGCATCAACATTATAATTTTTAAAGTTCTCGTTATGATATTGTGCTATATTTTCTCTTAATTCTAAATAACCTAAAGAATTTGTATAGTGAGTATGCCCTTCTAGAGCATCTTGAAAAGCATCTTTAATAACAACTTCATCAGTATGGCAATCTATGTCTCCCATACTTAAATCAATTAGTTTTCCTTCGAACTTTGTTGGAGCAACTGAATTACACATTCCAGATCCCCTATTTATATGTTTATCTGCTATAAATTTCATAGTTAACACCTCTCATTAAATTTTGTGTTTTTTAGCTAATGCCTCTATTGTTCCGTCTTTTTTCATCTCTTCAATAGTTTCGTTTATTTTTTGTAATACTGCCTTATCAAACTTCTTGTTAAATACTATTGCTTTTGAATCCCCTTCTAATTTTCCTACTAATGTTACTCCTGGATTAGCATTTATAAAGCTATCAGCAACAGAATCATCAACAAGTACTCCATCTAATTTTCCAGATTTTAAATCTAAAACAGCAATAGCTGGCGTTCCATAAGTTACAACTGTTGAACCCTCAATCCCGTTAGCTACACTCTCTTGAGTTGTCCCAAGTTGCACTCCATATTTTTTACCTTTGATATCATTCATATCAGCAATTCTTTTGTCCACAGTTAAAAAACTTATAGGTGAATCTAAGTATGGTACTGAAAAATCAACTGCTTTTAATCTTTCAGGTGTAATTGTAAAAGCTGCTATTGATATATCAATTTTACCACTGTTAAGCGCTGGAATTATACCATCAAAACTCATATCGCTCCATTGAATTTCAATTCCTGCTCTCTTTGCAACTTCATTCATAAGATCAATATCAAACCCTACAAGTTTTCCATTTTCAAGATATTCAAAAGGTGCATATTCAGCATTTGTTCCTACATAGTAAACTTTTTTCTCCACTTTTTTCTCTTCTTTTTGTCCACATCCTACAAAAACTACACTTAATATTAAAGATATAACTAATAATAATTTTTTCATAATATTCTTCTCCTTTTTATCTTTTATTTTTTTATTTTTCCTAGATTCATACTATTTTCTTAATTTTTTTCTAATGATTCAGAACTTTATTTAAGAAATCCTGTGTTCTATAATGTTTTGGATTATTAAATATATTTTCAGGAATATCATCTTCTAAAATGAATCCATGATCCATAAACAATACTCTTGTAGCTACATTTCTTGCAAAACTCATTTCATGAGTTACAATTACCATTGTCATTCCATCTTTTGCTAAGTTTTTCATAACTTCTAAAACTTCATTTACCATTTCAGGATCAAGAGCAGAAGTTGGTTCATCAAACAACATAAAATCTGGTTCCATTGCTAAAGCTCTTGCTATGGCAACCCTTTGCTTTTGTCCTCCAGATAATTTATTTGGATAAACATCTGCTTTGCTCTCTAATCCAACTTTCTTTAATAAATCTAACGATAATTTTCTTATCTCTTCTGGATTAGATTTTTTTGATTTTATTGGTGACAACATAAGGTTCTCTAACACTGTTTTATGTGGAAATAAATTGAAGTTTTGAAATACCATTCCTATTTTTTTTCTTACTTCATTAATATCAGTTTTTGAATCATTTATGTCTTTTCCCATAAAATATATGCTTCCATCTGAAGCCTCTTCCAATCTATTTAGACATCTTAAAAAAGTAGATTTTCCACTTCCAGAAGGACCTATTACAGCCACAACTTCACCTTTTTTAATTTCTAAATTTATTTTTTTTAATACTTCTAATTTACCATAATTCTTCTTTAAATTTTCAACCTTAATCATTCTCGTTCAATCTCCCTTCAATTCTTCTCATAAACTTAGTAAAAAGAGATGTTAATACTAAGTATATTAAACCTACTGCTAATAATGGTTCAAAAGCTCTATATGTTTGGCTTGTAATTATACTTGCAGAACGTAATAAATCTACTCCACCAATAAATCCTACAATAGATGTCTCTTTTAAAAGAGTTATAAACTCACTAACTAAAGTTGGTAATATTTTTTTTACCGCTTGAGGTAAAATAACTTCTTTCATAGCTACAGAATAACTCATTCCTAACGAACGAGCTGCTTCAAACTGACCTTTGTCTAATCCTTGAATTCCTGCTCTTATAATCTCTGCAACATAACTTGCTGAATTTAATCCAAATGCAATACTGGCAATTAATAAAATAGGAGTATTTCTTAATGAACCTACAAAAACAACGTTAGCTAAAATCATAAGCTGAACTATTGCAGGTGTTCCTCTAACTACATCAATATAAACCAGTGCAATCCAATTTATTGGATTAAAATTTTTATATCTTTCGATATTCTTTAGGGGATAAAATTGTGAAAGTCTCATAATTGATAACCCGGTTCCTATAACTACCCCTAATATTGTTGAAAGTAATGTTACATTAACTGAAAATATTAACCCCTTAATAATATATAAGTATCTATTCCCATCAACAAATACAGTTTTTAAAATCTCTAAATAATTCATACAACTCTCCAATCTTAAATTTTTATAAAAAATAAAAAAAATAAAAAAACGCAGTAATGTTCTCATTACTGCGTAAATCTTCTAATAATAAATTTAATTTTAAATGGTAAAACAATAAAAATCTTTTGCTCTGGTATTTTTATGTACAGACTTATACACCTAAAAATTTAAGGACAAACAAACAATTTATAATTTTATATTAAAATTTATCTCAGCCCTAATCAATAGGGTTGATATTTATTAAGTAACGATACAGTAACTTGAAATTTTTAATTAAGGATTAAAATAAAAACTATAAACACTGTTTAGAGCTTTATTTATTGGGTTATGAAATTACCTGCTCCTTAAAAAAAACTTTTTAGCCACTTAGTATCCTCCTCTTTATTTTTTAGTTATAGTAACATACAAAAAATAAAAAAGCAATATTTTTTATTAAATATTTATAAATTATTTACTTCAAAAATAGTTTTCATTGTTGATAACTCCTCTATAACATCTAGAGTAGCAATATGTTTTGGCATGCTTAATGTGTAGCATATTTTATTATTTTTTGAATCTTTTTTTATTTTTCTTACTTTAATATCTAAATTTTTAAATATTTCATACGTATCTACTATATTTTCTTCAATATCTAATTCGCCGTTATATGTTATCTCTATTTTTTGTGTGAAATTTTTTTCGATTACTGTTTTTTCAAATTTTTTCAAAATCCCTAAAACAATAATTACTGCAACTCCTGCAGGAATTGCAATGTTATAGAATCCCCATCCTATACCTATTCCTATACACCCTGTAGCCCATATAGAGGCTGCAGTTGTAAGTCCTGCTACCATTTTCTTCTCTCTTAAAATTGATCCTGCTCCTAGAAAACCTATCCCACTTATAACTTGAGCTGCCATTCTTCCTAAATCTGTTTTTATAACTTGATTCGATACAGGATTTGCAATAGCAAATTTCACTATATTTATTCTTAACTCATCTTGAGTAAGAGAAATTATTGCCGCTCCTAAGCAAACAAGAATATGCGTTCTAAATCCTGCTGGTCTATTATGAGAACTTCTTTCATAACCAATTATTCCCCCGATTATTATAGCGGTAACTATTCTTAAAATAATACTGCTTAACTCCAATTCCAATGTAAATACTTCAAACAACTGCATGTCCCCCCTTCCCTAATTTTTATCAAAAATACTAATATATCTTTTATAATATAGATATTATCACACTTCCTTGTTAATTCCACACTTAAATTTTACATATCTTTCTTTCTATAAGATATTGCTTCAAAAAGGTGATGCTTTTCTATGATTTTATTATTTTCTAAATCTGCTATAGTTCTTGCAACTTTTAATATTTTATCGTAGCTTCTTGCTGAAATTCCTAGTTTTTCAATTACACTTTCTATTATTTCTATGCACTGCTCAGATAACTTGCAATGACTCTTTATCTCTTTTTGAGTCATTAATGAATTTGTTTTATTTGCTTTATAACGTTTATATTGTACTTCTCTTACAGAATTTATCCTCTTTTTTATATCTAAAGAGCTCTCTTCTTTTTGTTCTATAATTAGTTCATCTTTATTTAGGGGACTAATTGGAACATATAAATCTATCCGATCTAGAAGAGGCCCTGATAATTTTCTTTTGTATTTCGCTATTTCTCCCGCTGTACAAGTACATCTATAATTTTCATTTCTTGTTGGATTCGATACATTGTAATATCCACAGTTGCAAGGATTACTTGCCCCTATCAATAAAAAATTTGCTGGGAGTTCAATTTTATAGCCAATTCTACTTATAAATACTTTTCTGTCTTCTAAGGGTTGACGTAAACTTTCTAATATCTCCTTATTAAATTCACTCAACTCATCTAAAAATAAAACCCCATTATGCGCCAGTGTAATCTCTCCTGGTTTTAATGTTTTTCCTCCACCTATTATAGAAGCTATGGTTCCTGTATGATGTGGAGCTCTAAATGGTCTTTTTAGCAAAAATGGATTTTCTTTACTTAACTCTCCAGCTATACTATATATCTTAGTACACTCTATAGTTTCTTCTATGCTCATACTAGGCATTATACTTGATACTCTTCTAGCCAACATGGATTTTCCAGACCCTGGACTTCCTATCATGATTATATTATGACCTCCAGCTACAGCTATCTCCAGAGCTCTTTTCGCCATTTTTTGACCCTTTACATCTGCAAAATCATTTTCTCCCACCTTACTTTTTTCTTTTTCTTTTAATTTCTTTAGTTCTAAAATACTCTTCACTCTTTTTGAATTTATATCTATATAGTTATCATAATCTTGAAATAAAGTTTTTAAATCTTTCAAAACTCCAACTCCTATAACCTCTATACCTGGCACTAATAAAACTTCTTCCAAATTTTCATTAGGAATGATTATCCCTTTATATTTTAATTCTTTAGCCAATATAGCTGTCCCTATCGCTCCTTTTACTCCCCTTATTTCTCCATTCAATGATAACTCTCCTAAAAAAAGATAGTCATCTAAAATATTTTTTATATCTGATATTTCCCCTAAACCTATTAGTAACCCCACAGCTATTCCTAGATCATAATGTGCCCCTTCCTTCTTTTGAGAGGCAGGAGACAAATTTACAATGATTTTCTTTTGAGATAATGAAACATCTAAACTTTTCAAAGCTATTCTAACTCTTTCCTTACTTTCAGAAACAGCCATATCTCCTAATCCTATTATATAAAAACTAGGTATTCCATTTCCAATATCCATTTCTATATCAACTAAATAGTTGTCAATCCCTGTGTATCCACTACTTTTAATTTTTAAATTCATTTTTACCTCCACATATTTTTTTATATAATTTTTTTTATTTTTTAAAAAAAAAGCCTTGACTTTTTCCCCTTTAATTACTATACTAGATGTATAGAACAATTTGTTGTAGTTCTAAATTTATAATCATTACAATTTATAACAGTGATATGATTGTCACTTAAACTATAGGAGGTTTTTATGAACAAATACAGATGTACAGTATGTGGAGAAATTGTTAACGAGGGTGTTGAGTTATGTCCAGTATGTAAAGCTCCCTCTTCAAAATTTGAATTAGTTGTAGCTGGTGAGGAAAGAGTATGGGCTACTGAACATAAAGTTGGTGAAGGTTTAGCTTGTGCAGATGAAGAGATCATCTGTGGTTTAAGAGCAAACTTCCAAGGAGAATGTACTGAAGTTGGTATGTACCTTGCTATGTCTAGAGTTGCTGATAGAGAAGGATACCCTGAAGTTGCTGAAGCTTACAAAAGAATAGCTTTTGAAGAAGCTGAGCACGCTGCTAAATTCGCAGAATTATTAGGAGAATGTGTATCTTCTTCTACAGAAACAAATTTAACTTTAAGAGTAGAAGCTGAATACGGTGCTACTGCTGGTAAGTTTGATATTGCTAAGAGAGCTAAAATGTTAGGATTTGACGCTATTCACGATACAGTTCATGAAATGGCTAAAGATGAAGCTAGACACGGAAGAGCATTCTTAGGATTACTTGAGAGATACTTCAACAAAAAATAGTTACTTCTAAAAAAGTGGTTAATAGCCACTTTTTTTTTATTCTTTTTTACTCTCTTTTATATAGACTTTTAATGTATTTAAAACTATAATCTAAATATTACTTTATAACAAGGAGACTTTATGCAAAAAAGATTATTTCATTTTAATTTTATTCTAAGTATATTTTTTATATTTTCTATTATCACGTATTCTGATAATTTAAAAAATTCTCAAGAATTGTTAACAGGTACTCTGAACAATGGCTTAAAATACTATATTTTAAAGAATCAATATCCTCAAAATAAAGCTTCGCTGAATTTAGTGGTTAACAGCGGTTCTTTAGAAGAGAATGACACTGAAGAAGGAGTGGCTCATTTTTTAGAGCATATGGCTTTTAACGGTACTAATTTGTATCCTAAAAACGATTTGATCTCTTACTTGCAATCTATCGGTCTTAAGTTTGGAGATGATCTTAACGCCTATACAAGCTACGATGAGACAGTATATATGTTAGATGTATCTACTAAAGATGATAAGAATTTTAATACAGCTTTAAACGTTCTTAAAGAGTGGGCATTTTTTGTTACATTGAATGAAGATGAAACTCAAAAAGAAAAAAATATTATACTTGAAGAGTGGAGAACAAAGCAGGGAGTAAAAAATAAAATTTCAACTTTAAAAAGAAATGCTTTATTTGGAGAGAGTTTTTTTGCAAAAAGATTACCTATTGGTAGCTTTGAAAGTATCTCAAACATCAACTCAAATACTTTAAAAAAATATTATAATAAGCTATATACTCCTAATAGAATGGCTATTATAGCTGTAGGTGATTTTGATCCTGTTAAAGTGGAACAAAGTATTAAAAATAACTTTTCTATTTCTAAAAAATTTAATGAAGTTAATAAAGTCCATTTTACTATAAAAGATACCAAAAATCAAACCATTATTTTTAGGGATAAAGAGATTACAACTACAACTCTTTCTCTTTCAAAAACTAAAAAACTATTAGAAGAAAATAATGAAGAAAATATAAAAGAGAATCTTGTTCAATATCTTTATTTTAATATTTTAAATAATAGGATTGATATTCTAAGAAAAAAAGAGAATTCCCCTTTTAATGAAGGAAAAATATTTTCATATCCTATAAGTAAAGGGAATGAAATTGTAGAATTTTATTTATCACTTAAAGAAAATAAGATTTTAAAAGGCTATGAAGAGGTTTTATTCATTCTTAAATCTCTAAGTGTTTCTCCACCTAATATTAACGAATTAGAAAATGAGAAAAAAGATATCTTATCTAACTTAAAACTTTCATTAACTAATAAAAATTCTATTGAAAATTCAAATTTCATAGATGAAATTAAAGATGTTTTTCTTCTGAATTCTATATTTTTAAATCCTCAAGATAAATATGCTCTTTTAGATAAAATACTAAAAGATATAAATGTAAACGATATTCAAAATTATTCAAAGTCTTTTTCAGAAAATGAAAAAATAACTTTTCTAACTATACCTGAAAAAGAATTTTTAAATAATATTACAAAAGAAGAATTGGTAAAAGTACAGGAAAAAGTTAAAGCAACTTTACCTCCAAGCTTTAGCTATTCTGAAAATAAAGAGTTAGTTTCTCCTAATCTTATTCCAGGAAAAATTATCAAAAAAGAAATTATAGATAATAACAGTGATTTTAAAACCATCTCTTATACTTTATCAAATGGAATAAACGTTATCTATAAAGAAACTAATTTTGAAAAAGATAAAGTTTTTATTAATTTTTTTAAAGAGAAAAATACTTCTACTTACTCTAAAAAGCAGTATTTCAACTCTCTTTTTACCCCTTATATGCTATCAAATTCCGGAGTAGGTAACCTAAACCCGGATGAGTTTGAACAATTTAAAAAAGGAAAAAACTTTTCTGTTTCTCCATATTTAAGAGATTATACTGAAGGCTTCGAAATTATATCAGATAATGAAAATCTAAGTACTTCTTTAAATGTTATGAATCTTTTAATTCAAAATAAAAGATTTGATGATACTACATTTAACAATTTAAAAGAAAGAACTAAAGAGAAAATAGTTAATCAAAATAATTCACCAGTATTCAACTTTAGTAAGACTATTACTTCAACACTATTTAAAAATAATTATAGACGTCAACCATTGACTTCTTCTGATTTATCACTTATAAAAAAATCTGAAATAGAAAAACTATACAAACAAAATTTCAACAATTTTTATGGTTATAATTTAGTTGTTGTTGGTTCTATAACTGAAGATATTCTACAAAAATATTTAACAGATAACTTTGCTAGTCTTCCTTCTAAAGAGATGAAAAAAGAGATTACACCTTTAAACATAACTTTAGAAAATAATAAGGTTGAAAAAACAGTTATTCAAGGTGAAGATGAAAAGTCTAGAGTATCAATTATATATCCTTATCAAGGAGTTTATTCTAATAGAAACAAGAGTCTTTACAACTCTTTTTCACAATTACTTGATATTATACTAGTTGAAAAAATACGTGAAAAATCAGGACAAGTTTACTCTATTTATTCAGATGCTTCTTTAGAGTACTATAACTTTAATGAAAATTATTTAAGTATTAATTTCACTACTGATAATAAAAATGTTGAAAATGTCCTAATTAATTTAAAAGGTGTTCTTAAAGAAATTTCAGAGGGAAAATTTGACCAAAATAAACTTAATGATATTATTGAAAATTACACTATTAGTTATGATACTGAGTTAAAGAAGAATGATTTTTGGTACTCCTATCTTCATAAAAAAACTTTATTAAAAGATAAGGATTATCACTTAGTTTCTCCTAAAGAACTTAAAGAAATCTTAACCCCAGAATCTTTAAAAGAGTTTATCATGCAAGCTATGAATCAAGACAAGTATATTCAAGTTGTACTTAAACCTGAAAAGTTTGAGAATAATAAATAGATGGACAAATAAAAAGATGGTGACCTAATTTTTTAAGATCACCACCTTTTTTATTTATCTATTTTCTTTATATAGAATAATTTTATCTACAAAAAAGTTTATCTTTTTTTCCCCTTCTTTTTCTTTATTAACATTAATATTCTTTACAAGGGCTTCTATTTTAAAACCTTCTTTCTCAAATAATAAATAAATTTTTTCATTTAGAAATTGTTCATAACTATCTTTGTTATAATCTTTTAGAAATTTTTCTACTAACTGAGTAGTATTGGATACATCTGTTTTTTCATCATTTATATACAGTGCAATTCCTGCTTTTGTTAAATCCTCTAATACTATATTTTTTCCAAAATCAAAGATAACTTCATCTTTATTTTTTAGAATTAATTCACTATTTATTGAATAATTTTCATTAATTTTTTCCTCTTGCTTTCTATACATATTTTTTGAATATATAGTAATTTTATCAGAAACTTTAATTCCAAATTTCTCAACATCTATAAAGATAAATCCTGAATTTTCTAATCTGTTTTCAATTTTCAATCTCTTCTCATCAGTAAAATATTTCCCATTAATTTTTGTTGTAATAGAATTTTCAAACATTAAAAATATTATTAATAAAAAGTACCCTGAATAGATCGATTTTTTTAAATATTCTCTTTTAAGCAATAACGTTAATAAAAATAATATTATAAAGAAAATCCCTATAAATACAATTCCTAACCTATTAAAAGAGATTCCATAACTAGCTATTCTATTATGAATCCCTAAAAAATAATAATAAAGTAAAATAGGTTGAATATATATTATTTTTTTCTCTATATTTAGCCCCTCTTCATCTTTAAAGAAAAAAGTAATTACTATTAAACTATTCAAAATCAGTATAAATCTAGTTAATACATTTGTAGGTAACTGTCCTGTAAACATTACCTTTATAATGCTTAAAAGTATTATTCCAAGCAATATAATCTCTACACATTTAAATATAATTCCAAATAATTTACTTAACTTATTATTCCCCTTTGCAATCTCCATTTTCTTTAAATTAATAAATATTACCATAGAAAAATTGGTAAATATATATCCTGTCATTAAATTTTCACTTAACCTTATATCCAATAATTTAAATATTGCTGAATGTATTAAAAAAATACTTACTATTAATATTAATAAAAATAGTTGATATAACACTATTTTTAAAGTAACTTCTCTACAAATTTCTCTAATCTTATTATCTATTAATTTTTTAAAGCTCATAATATAAATAACAAGTATAGTTGCCCCTACTATAGTATACCCTTTCCATGGAAACTCTTTTAATGATACCAACATCTTACTATTTAATAGAATTAATATTATTGTAGTTATAATTTCTAAGTATACCCTTTGTTTATTGTTCTTAATCTTTGTCTCTTTTATTAAAAAATAAAAGATGCTTACAAATAAAACATTTAACATTTTCGCTAATATTTCAGAAGTATACTCTGTTCTCTCCAATATAAAATAGTACCCTATTAACAAGTGATAATAATAATTTTCCTTAACATATGAAAGTATTTTTGTGAAAACATCATTTTTTACTAATTTTAAATCCATAGTTATTCTTCCCACCTTTTTTCATACATCCCTCTAAATTGCTCTTTAATATTTGAAAGTTTCTCATCTAATTTTTCATTCTCTTTTATCTCTTTTTTTAAGAAAACTTCTCCATTATAATCTTCTACCATAATTCTTTTAATCTCATGTTTTCTTATAATAGCTACTATTAAAGATTCCCCATCATCTCTTATAATTTGATAAACATTCCCATCTTTATCATAAAAAATAATAAATTTTATTCCCAATTCATTTATTCTTACTGTATAGATAATTTTTTTAGAGTTCTTCATTACATTCCATTCAGTGTTATAAAAATCATTTCTTCCTAAATAAACACCATTAGTTTCTAGACTTTTTTTTCCTAACCCTAGGAATGCAAAAACAGCATCATAAGATGATATACCTTTTAGCAAATATGTGAACTTAGAAAAATCTTTATATTCAATATTTTTCTCTTTATCTATTCCTTTAATCAATATTCCATCTTTAAATGTCTCTTTATACTTTGAAGACTCTATTTTTTCTATTTGTCCCTCATGAAAATATGTTTTTGTTATTCCCTTTTTTTTATTATTAGAAATAATCTCTCCTTCAAAGAAATTATTTTTCACTCTTCCCTCTGTATTTCCATATTTATTTGTATAGTTAAACCTTACTATATCTCCTTCAATTACATCAAGCATTGATATTCCATCTTTAAGTAAAATTTTACCTGTATATAATTTTTCTGAAGCATCGTAAATCTTATTTTCTTTTATCTCTATTTTTGTATCTTTTAAGTTTAGAATTTTTTCAGCAATTATTATACTTGATAAACTCATTAATAAAACGAAAAATATAAATATTCTTTTTATCATTACAACACTCCTTAATATCAATTTCTTACTTAATTACTTATTTTTTCAATATTAAAACCATAAATAGCCAACTAAAAAACCTACTGCTATACTAGATAACATTGGCATTATTATCCCTAATAAAATTCCATATAAAATACCCTTTTTAGATACTCCATATTTTTCTTCTTTTTTAGTTATTTTTCTTTTAAGAGACATAAAATATAGATAGTTTCCTGATACTGCTAAAACCGCCTGTAAAGCTATATTTACAGATCTTATAGTACTTTCACTTACCATTGCGTCAAAACTATACTCATATACAACTAATATAGCTCCTAAAACTGATATTATTATTCCTAATATAAAACTTTCTAAATACATCTTTCTATATCCTAACCATAAAGGTCCTAAAAATAAAGCTGCAAAATTGAATTTATTTTTTTCATTCTTAAATCTTCCAATGTAGTACTCATCTTTCTTTCCAATATAAGTAGATAGCTCACTCATATTATTTTCTATAAACTCTAAATTATCCTTATCATGTATAATATTCTTCATTTTTTCCCCTCTTTATAATCCTTTTATTTTATTACTATAATATTTAGTTAATTAAAATTATACTTACATTTTTCCTCTTTAATAATGGCTCCCTCTTCTGAATATTCCCTATCTATCACTCCATCTTCTAACATCATATATTGACCCTTTAATTTACCACTTTTGTAATACGTTTCTTCTATTCCTTCCCATTTTTCCAGAGATATTGTCTGTTTTAATTGGCTTTTTAATTTCCCTTCTTCATCAAAATATTTATCTGTTAGATAATTTTTTTCTGTTATTACCATCTTTTGTAATCTATTTTCTTTTGAATAAAAATACTCTATTTTATCTAAAAATTTAGTTTCTTTATTATAATTTTCACTATAATTAATTTTTTTATCATCTGAATAAACTTTTCTATTCATTATTTGACCATCTTCAAAATAAGATATTTCTTCTTTTATATTACTATTTTCATAATATTCACAACTATTTATTAAAACACCATTATTGCTATATTTTTTTATAGTTTTGATTTTACCATCTAAGTAATATTCAAAATAATCACCTATGTATTCTCCATTTTTTAATGTATACTCTTTTTCTTTTTTATCTGTTAGAATAGGAACTGTTTTTCTTCTTCCAATCCATCTTACTCTATTTTCATCTTCATAAAATTTTATTTGTTTTCCATTTGTACTTCTATAATATTTATAATAGTCATAGGGTAGCAATACTGTGTCGTAAATAGTAGATGCCACTATATCAACTACGTAGATAGGAATAGAAAAAGGTCCCATACTCATTCCTAAAAATATATATAATACCCCATGGGAATCATTACTTGATAACTTTGTAGCAAAAGAAGGATATATCCCTACATATCCCTCATCTCTCTTTGTTTTGGATGCAAAAGACATCATGTATACAATTACGATTACAATAAGGCATATAAATATTTTCTTTTTTTTCATTTTTCTCCTTAGTCATTATTAATATTTCATAAATTTTTAATTATATTTTGTATTTTCTAAATTAAAATCTTCTATTAATGTTCCTTCTGAATCATAAGTTTGTGATGAAATTAAATTTTTGTTTTCATCATAAGTACTAAAAAAGCCTACCCAATATCTTTGCCCATCTTCTTCCTTATATTTTCCTTCACGATGTATAACTCCATTTTTATAAAATGATTTAAACTCGTAACATTTCTCTGTATTATTATATATTTCTTCTTCAATTATATTATTATCTTTTCTTATCTCTTTTTTCAAATATATTCCAGCTTTATCATAATAAAATATTAATTCTTCATTTTTTTCAATGTTATATTCATAGTAAGTATCTATCCAATAAGATCTTTTCTTGTCAGAATAATACCTTCCTTTTTCTTCTAATATCCCATCTTCACTAAATTTTTCTAAATCATATATATTATTTTCAATTAATTTTTCTTTTCTTCTGATTGCTTCCCTCTTATTATCATAGTATGATATTCTTAATATTAAATATCCTAAAATATTTTCAATGGAATAGTCTTTTTCATTGTATTTACAAATTGCTTCTTCCCACTGAGAAAAACTTTTTAAAACACCAGATTCATAATAAATTTTATTGTAAGTTGAATAACACTGGTTATCTTTAATTTCATAATTTATAATTTCTTTTATTTTTCCACTTTCGTAATACCATTGAGCAATCCCTACTCTTAATCCATTTTTATGATTTAATTTTACTGCTAAATTGCCGTTATTAAAGTAAATAAGTACTTCTCCAAAAGGCAGATTCTCTCTATATTGACAATCTGATTCTATCTTTCCATCTTCAAAATAACTTATATATCTACCACTTCTATTTCCATTTTCAAAATCTATTATGCACTCTAGCTGTCCATTTTCATAATAACTTTTAAACTCGCCACTTTCTTTTCCCTGAATATAGTAACTATGTGTCTTTAATTGAGCATTTTCATAGTAATCTTTATACTCTCCATCTATTTCATTATTCAAATAACTACAAACTTTTTTTAAAGTTCCATCATTGTAGAAAGTCCACCCTAATCCTATATATTCATCATTATAATTGACTGTTCCAACTTCCATTATATTTCCATTTTCATAATATACTATAACTTTTATAAAGTTTTTAAATCTGTATAATTTTCTTTGCATTTTTCCAGATTCATAGTACTCAACTCTTTCATTTTCTATTTCTAAAAATTCTAATTGACCACTTTCATAATATTCTTTTACTATCTCCTTATCTCTAAAAAATTTTTCTGTTTTTAGTAATCCTGAGTCATAAAAATACTTTGCTTCCCCTATTAATATTCCATTATTATAATTTTCCTCTTCTAAAAGTACACCATTTTTACTATACAAAGTTCTTATTCCATTTTTAATGAATCTAAAATCCTCACTACAATATTCATTAAACGCTGGATTAATAACAAGAGTATTATATCCTGAATCTTCTACAACTCTTCTTGATAGTAATTCATCTGTCCCATCCTCATAAATTTCTAAACTAATCACACTATTATCAATTATATTAAATTGTATAATTTCATAAGATGATTCATTATATATACTTTTTATTATACCTATATCATCTTCTTTCCAATACTCTAGAGCATAATCACCATCTAAATAATACTGAATATATTGCTCCTCATCTCTCTCATGGAAATCATCATAATCAATTCTTAAATATTCATTACTTTCATTCTCTTCTAAAAAAAACACTGTAAAATATCCAGATTTCTCTTTTAGTATATTATTCTCTATAAACATTTTTTTCATTTTAGTCCCCTTGTATTCCCAGTAATTTTTTATTCTTTCTAGTGATGTAAAAAATACCTTTTATAAATAAATAGCTAAAAATAAAGCATAGTATTCCAATTTTTTTTATAGCTCCAGGTACTTTTTCTATTTTAGTTTTATCTAAAAACCCTTTGTCCTTATCTAAGCTTATTACCTCTATATTACTGTTTATATTATCAATTTTCACTATAGTACCTTTTACTGATATTTCTGTTCCATTCAAATATTTCTCAAGTCCTTTTTTCCATATTAATACTTCATTTATACTAGGAAAATATCTATATTTATCCACTTCTTTCTCTATTATATTTAGTTTTAAAATAGCTGTTTTCTTTATTTTTTCTCTCTCTGATTTCAATGTATTAACCTCTTGAGGAAAAGAATTTTCAAAATCTTCTAACTCCAAATATCTTACCTCTGTATCACTTTCTTTATATGGTAGCTCTAAATACTCAATAAGTCTTCTTATCCTAAAGAAATCATCATTATCTATTTTTTCTTTTATAACATAATATAATTTTTCATCTGGTTCATAAATCATTCTCACTTCATTTAATTTTAATTCTTGCCCTACTTTAAAATTATTTTTTTCATAATTAAAACTTTCATCTAAGCTAATTAATTCCCCTGTACCAAATTTATGTGCTTTATAATAATCAGAGTTTACAAATATAATAAATTTTACTCCTATAAAGATTAAAGAAATAAAACTGAACATTAGAAATATCTCTTTAATTTTTTTCGACTTAATCTTTTCAATTTTTATTTCATCTATATATAAAGGATTTACTCCAATCTGTTTTTTAAACAAATTAAATCTTCCTAATATTTTGTATTCTTTTTTATTTTCTAGGTTACAATCATAGTTATTTTTTACATATATCCCCTGAATGAATCCACCCTGTTTTGTTTTTTCAATATACTCTCCTTGAATATTATATAGATAATTATATTTGAAATTATAGAGTTTCTCTAATATTAATTTAATTACAATAACACTTAAAACCATATAAAACGTATAGTAATTTAAAGAATTCCAAAAATCACTTAAAAGAAAAATAAAAATTAGTGGAATTAAAAAAATTAAAAAAATATCAAAATTAACATATTCCCCTTTTATTTTTGGCAATTTTTCTATTTTTTTTATCTCTTCAAGGACATTAATTCCATCTATCTCCACTACATAGAAGACCCCGTCATAGATTACTCCTCTAAGAATTTTGTACTCATCCTTTACCAATCCTTCTGAATAGCAAGAGATTATTTTACATTCATTTAAGTAATAGTCAGGATACTCGTATGTCATTCCATACTGTCCTGTAATTTTTCTATACTTTACTTCTAATATTCCTTCTAAAGTATAAAGTTTTTTATCTTTAAATAATTTTCTATATATTTTTTTTAGCAATAAAAAATCTTCTCTACCTATCTCTTCAATTTTAAAATTATCTATTTTTTTTTCTTTGGAAATACTTTCTTTTTCTATATTATTTAGGTTTTCTCTACTTTTATCTTTTAAGTCCTGATTATGAAAAAAATTTAATATAAAACTAATTATCATAATCACTAACAAGATAATAGCTATTCTTGAATCCATAAATCACTCCACTTTTTTATTTTCATTCATATTTTTTATATTCATACACACTCTATACATGTTACCAATATTTCAAAATATATATTTTATACATAGCTTTTTATATATAAAATATATACTGCATATATCGTTATTCATATTTTAAATATATACTTATATCTGAATATAAAAAAAGGTAATAAGTACTTTAATATACTTATAACCTTTTCATTATTATTTTTAGTCTAACCTAGACTTTTTTATTTACTACTCTCAGCAACCGTCAGAAGTAAGTATTGCCTCTAATCCACCATCTAGTGTATAAGCATTCTTAAATCCTTTATCTCTCATTAAGATTACAGCCTTTTTTGATCTTATTCCGTGAGTACAGTACACTAATATTTTAGTATCCTTGTCTAACTCTTCCTCTTCTAATATGTTTATAAACTCATTATTAAAAGGGATATTATAAACTTCATCAGTAATTGGTGGAACATCCTCTAACTCTTCAGGGGTTCTTACATCAATTATAATCGCTTCATCATCCATTATTATTTCTAATGCTGCTCTTTTATCTATAGATATATTTTCCATAATTTCACTCCTTATCTCTTTGTAATACTGGTTAAATAAAATAACCTCTTTCTATTTTATCATAGAAAGAGGCTATTTGAAACTTAATATTATATTAAGTTATAATTAGTATGCTCTAGAAACGATGAACTCAACTCTTCTGTTTTGTGCTCTTCCTTCTTCTGAATTGTTAGAAGCTACTGGCTCGCTTTCTCCGTATCCTTCTACAGTTACGTGGTTAGCATCTACACTTCTAGTAATTAAATACTCTTTTATAGCTTTTGATCTGTCTAAAGATAACACTAAGTTATGATTTTCTGATCCTAAGTTACATGTATATCCATCGATTTTTACTCTGATATCTGGATTCTCTTCTAAAGCTTTTGCTAAAGCGTTTAAGTGAGGTTTTACTCTGTTTTTTACTTGAGATTTGTTTAAGTCAAATAAAACACTTTCTTCCATACTTAAGATTAAGTTGTTTCCTTCTCTTCTGATAGTTACACCATCTTGATTAAAGATAATGATATCTTCTAAATCTCTTCTGTTTGAGTTTACATCTTCCATTTTTAAGTTGTCTTTAGAATTAATATTTAATCCTTTAACATCTCCAGATGAACACCCTCCTAACATTGCTAAAATACTTGTTAA
>JBOFJQ010000003.1:0-61201 GCA_051656905.1 Fusobacteriaceae bacterium
AAGATACAAAACAATTACGTGCAAATTATGATAACGTCCCAAGTAATTTAATAGAAGCGATAGTAGATGCTAATACAACAAGAAAAGATCATATAGCCAATTCAATAATAAAAAGAAATCCAAAAGTAGTGGGAATATATAGGTTAACAATGAAAATGGATTCAGATAATTTTAGAGCATCATCAATTCAAGGTGTAATGAAAAGAATAAAGGCAAAAGGTATAGAAGTAGTAATTTATGAACCAACATATAAAGAAGATAACTTTTTTAATTCAAGAGTAATATCAGATTTAAAAGAGTTCAAAAAACTTAGTGATGTAATAGTGGTAAATAGAATATCTGCAGAGTTAGAAGATGTAAAAGAAAAAATTTATACTAGAGATATTTATACAAGAGATTAGGGCAAATATATTCAGGAGTTGAAGATGAAAAAAATTAGTGAAAAGAGTATTTTAAAAGTAATAATATCATTATTTATACTTTTAATTATAATAAGTTTTTTAAGGTACCCAGATTCAAGAAATGAGATGAAGTACTTTGTAGTTATATCAGAGATGTTAGAAAAAAAAGATATGTTTATTTTAACTTATCTTGGTGAACTATATCCAGATAAGCCACCAATGTATTTTTGGATATTAGCAATATTGAAAAATAGTTTCGATAAAAGTTTTTATTCAGTAGCTTTAATAGTAACAGGGGTTATTCCACTAATATTTACTGCAAAAATGGTGTATTCACTGTTTAAGGAGAAATTAACTGTATTGATTTATATATCTATGGTTTTTGTGCTTGGATGCTCTCTAGTTTTAAGAATGGATACTTTGATGACTATGTTTATAGTAAGTTCAATAGTATATTTTTATAAGTTGTACACAGATAGAAATAAAGGAAATGCTTTAAATAAAAATCATATGATTATAGTATATTTAAGTATGGCAGCTGCTATACTTGTAAAAGGTGGAGCAGGAATAGTAATTCCTTTATTGACTATAATCTGTTTCCTATATCTAAATAATGATTTTAAATTCTTAAAAAAAATAAAATTTGGTCAAGGGATACTGTTAGTTTTAGGGATTGTTGTCTTATGGCTATTAGCTGTTTTCTTTGAAGAAAAAGGAAAAGAGTACATCTCTTTAATGTTGGGACAACAAACTGTAGGAAGAGTAGTTAATTCTGGTTCACATAAAAGACCACTATACTTTTATATGAAAAATATTTTTTTAACAACTATGCCTTTTGGAATAGTTTTTGCAACTGGTCTATTTCTTTATATTAAAGACTTCAAAAATAGATTTAAATGGACTCAAATAGAAAAATTATGTATAAGCTGGATAATTCCTTCAATAATTTTCTTCTCTCTAGTTAGTGGAAAATTAGATATATATTTGTTACCTACATATCCAGGAATAGCAGGTTTAATTTGGTGCTTCTATAATAGAAAAGAGTGGGAGAAATACTTTGTAAAAGCTTCTCAAATAACAATGGTAATTTTTAGTGCTGCAAGTTTAGTATCAGGTATAGTTATTTTTATTAAACTAAGAGAGCTTTATATTTTTGGGATTATTTTTATAGCATTAAGTTTAAGCCTTATTTATTTATTAAAAATGTTCTCAAAATATGGAGATAAGAAAAATTTAATTGCTATTTTAGGAGGAATTATATTTTTTTTAATGAGTGGAATAGCTTTAGAAGCAAACTCATATGATAATAATTATACTTTGAAGCCTCTTGAAACAGTTCTAGAACAAGGAACAAAAGGGGAAGAAATTCTATTATATAGATTTGAAGATACTAAAAATCTATTATATTTTTATGATGTTTCTTACAAGTCGGAATCTGACTTTAATGATATAATGGGACACATAGAAAAAAGTAAAAATTCTAATGTGAAAATTTTATCAAAGACAAAAAGATTAAAAGAGATAAAAGAAAAACTAAAAGATTACAAGTATATAGTATTAAAAGAAAATAAAGAATTTGTGTTAGTTGAAGTTTCTAAATAGTAATAAATTAGAATAGAAATAGTGAGATAGTTAAATATCAAGTGAAATATGTAGTGAAATATAATAATTAAGTCAAGAGGAGGTACTAAGAAAAATTGATACCTCCTTTTTTATTTAAAATATTTAAAGTAAAATATAAAGTAAAAGATTGAAGAAATACAGATTAGATAAAAATTTAGAAATTAAAGAAAAAAAATGATATAATTTATATAAAAATATGCAAAATAGAGATTAAAATTTTAATGAAGGATGGTTATTAAAAAAAATGAAGTTATTCGATCTAAACAACGATTTTAATATAGAAAAAAAAGAATTATATAATGAGATTCAAAAGATAAGGAGTGAAATAGAAAAAAATAATTATTTTTATTATTCAAAAAATAATCCTGTAATGTCAGATGTTGAATATGATAAATTGCTGAAAAAATTAGAAAAATTAGAAAAAGAATATAATAAAGACTTACCTGAGGGTGAGAAGGATTATTTTGAAAAAGTAGGATCATCACTTAAGGATAGCAAATTCCAAAAAGTACCTCATAGAAAGCCTATGTTATCACTTTCTAATAGCTATAATTTAGAAGAAGTAGAAAGTTTTATTGAAAGAATAGAAAAAAATATAGACGTGAATAAATATGAATTATCTTATGATTTAGAATTAAAATTAGATGGACTGTCTATAAGTGTAATATATGAAAATGGTAAACTTGTAAGAGCTATAACTCGTGGAGATGGAGCTATAGGTGAAGATGTAACAGAAAATGTTTTAGAGATAAAAAGTATTCCAAAATATTTAGAAAAAAATATAGATATGGAGATAAGAGGGGAGATTGTAATTCCTCTATCTACATTTGAAAAATTAAATGAAAAAAGATTATTAGATGGAGAAGAAGTCTTTGCTAATCCTAGAAATGCAGCAGCAGGAACATTAAAGCAATTAGACTCAAAAATAGTTGCTGAAAGAGATTTAGATGCATATTTTTATTTCTTAGTAGAACCTGAAAAGCATAGTGTAAAAACTCATAAAGATAGTATAGAGTTTATAAAAAAATTAGGAATAAAAACTACAGATATTTGTGAAAATCTAAAAAGTATAACTGAGTTAGAAGAGAGAATTAAATATTGGGAACAAGAAAAAGAAAAATTAGATTATGAAACAGATGGGCTTGTAATAAAAGTTGATAATATGGATATTTGGGAAGAGTTAGGAAATACAACAAAGTCACCAAGATGGGCAATAGCTTATAAGTTTCCTGCAAAACAAATGACAACAAAACTTTTAGATATAACTTGGCAAGTTGGAAGAACAGGAAAGATAACTCCAGTAGCGGAATTAGAAGAAGTTAATTTATCTGGAAGTAATGTAAAAAGAGCAAGCTTACATAATTATGATGAGATAGTTAGAAAAAATATAAAAATAGGAGATACAGTTTTTATAGAAAAGGCTGCTGAAATAATTCCACAAGTTGTAAAAACAGTTGTGGAGCTAAGAACTGGAGAGGAAAGAGATATAATCCCTCCAACACATTGCCCAATTTGTAATACTCTTCTTATTAAAGAGGAGGGAAATGTAGATTTAAAATGTCCAAATATACTATGTCCAGGGAAGATACAAGGAGGGATTGAATATTTTGTATCACGTGATGGAATGAATATAACAGGACTAGGATCTAAAATTGTTGAAAAACTTATAGAAGCTGGATATTTAAAAGATATATCAGATGTTTATCTTCTAAAAAATTATAAAGAAGAGCTAAAGCAGATGGATAAAATGGGAGAAAAAAGTGTAGAAAATCTTATTGAAAGCATAGAAAAAAGTAAGAGTAATGAATTTTCTAAAACTTTATACTCTTTAGGAATACCATTTGTAGGGAAATTTTTAGCTAAAAGTTTAGCAAAAACAGTTAAAAGTATAGATAGATTAGCTGGTATGGAGCTTGAGGAACTTTTAGAAATAGATGGAGTTGGAGATAAAGGTGCAAAAACAATATATGAATTTTTTAGAAATGAGAATTCATTAGAAATTTTAAACAAATTGAAGGAGTATGGTGTTAATTTTTCTCAAAAAGAAGCATCAGAAATTGAAAATATTGATATAAATTCCGAATTCAGAGAAAAAACATTTTTATTTACTGGTAAACTAACATTGTTCACAAGAGATATTGCACAAAAAGAAGTGGAAAAACAAGGTGGAATAGTAGCTAGTGGAGTAAATAAAAAACTAGATTTTCTAGTTGTAGGAGAGGATGCTGGAAGTAAGTTAGAAAAGGCTAAAAAAATAGAAACAATTAAAATTTTAACTGAAAGTGAATTTTTATCAATGTTAAATAAATAATAACAGGTAAAGCATACTAAAAGAGTGGGAAAACAGATAAAAAATAGAAAAATATCACAGTATATGGTATACTATTCTTGAAATTTTATTAAAATGTGATAAAGTATAGTTAATAAAAAATAAAAAGTTTGAAAGGAAAAGCCATGATAAAATCGATTATGAAAAAAGTCTTTGGAACAAAAAATGATAGAGAGGTAGCTAGAATCTCTAAAAAAGTTCAAGAGATAAATGCACTAGAAAGTAAATATATAAAATACACAGATGAGGAACTTAAAAATAATACAATTATTTTTAAAGAAAGATTAGAAAAAGGGGAAACTTTAGATGACATCTTAGTTGAAGCTTTTGCAACAGTTAGAGAAGTATCAAAAAGAGTTTTAGGACTTAGACACTATGATGTACAGTTAATTGGTGGAATAGTTCTTCATGAAGGTAAAATAACAGAGATGAAGACAGGAGAGGGAAAAACTTTAGTTGCAACATGTCCTGTTTACTTAAATGCTCTTACTGGAAAAGGTGTTCACATAATAACAGTAAATGACTACTTAGCAAAAAGAGATAGAGATATAATGAGCAGAGTTTATGACTTTTTAGGATTAACTTCAGGAGTTATATTAAATTCTATTTCAACTCAAGAGAGAATAGATGCTTATAATTCAGATATAACATATGGTACAAATTCTGAGTTTGGTTTCGATTACTTAAGAGATAATATGGTTGGAAAAATTGAAGATAAAGTACAGAAAAAACTTAATTATTGTATAGTTGATGAGGTGGATTCAATCCTTATAGATGAAGCAAGAACTCCGCTTATAATATCTGGAGCAGCTTCAGAAACTACAAAATGGTATAAAGTTTTCTGCCAAGTAGCAGCAAATTTAGAGAGAAGTTATAAAACTGAAAAAATTACAGATATTAAATTAAAGAAAGAGATGAATATTCCTGATTCAGATTGGGGAGATTATGAAGTAGATGAAAAATCTAAAAATCTAACTTTAACTAATAAAGGTATTGCAAAAGTTGAAGCAATGTTAAAAATAGATAACCTATACTCACCAGAGCATATAGAGCTAACTCACTATTTAAATCAAGCTTTAAAAGCAAAAGAACTTTTCATCAAAGATAAAGATTATTTACTAAAAGATGGTAGTGTAATCATAATTGATGAGTTTACAGGAAGAGCCTTAGAAGGAAGAAGATATTCAGATGGTCTTCACCAAGCTATTGAAGCTAAAGAGAATGTAAATATAGCGGGAGAAAACCAAACTTTGGCTACAATAACATTACAAAACTATTTTAGAATGTATGAGAAATTATCAGGAATGACAGGAACTGCTGAGACAGAAGCTGCTGAGTTTGTTCACATCTATAACTTAGAAGTTGTAATAATACCAACGAATCTTCCAATTCAAAGAATTGATGGGGCAGATTTAGTTTATAAATCAAGAGAGGAAAAAATAGACGCTATAGTTGGAAAAATTATAGAGCTTTATGAAAAAGGACAACCTGTACTTGTTGGTACAATATCAATAAAAGGTTCAGAAGAGTTATCAGAAGAGCTAACAAAGAAAAAAATACCTCATAATGTACTTAATGCTAAACAACATGAGAGAGAAGCAGAGATTGTAGCTCAAGCAGGAAGATATAAAGCTGTAACAATAGCTACAAACATGGCAGGAAGAGGAACTGATATCATGTTAGGAGGAAATCCAGAATTCTTAACATTAGAAGAAATCGGAAGAGATGAAAATGCTATATATTCTGAAATACTAGAAAAATATAAAGTTCAATGCCAAGAGGAAAAAGAACTTGTAAAAGAAGCTGGAGGATTATTTATACTAGGAACAGAGAGACATGAATCTCGTAGAATAGATAACCAGTTAAGAGGAAGAGCAGGAAGACAAGGAGATCCAGGAGAGTCATTATTCTTCTTATCATTAGAAGATGATTTAATGAGATTATTCGGATCAGAAAGAGTAATATCAGTAATGGAAAAATTAGGTTTACCAAAAGGGGAACCTATAACTCATAGAATGATTACAAAATCAATTGAGTCAGCTCAAACAAAAATTGAATCAAGAAACTTTGGAATTAGAAAGAGTTTACTTGAGTTTGATGATGTTATGAATCAACAAAGAACTATTATTTATGATAGTAGAAATGCAGCTCTTTATAAGGATGACTTAAAAGAGAGTATTTATAACATGATGGATAGCGTTATAGAAACAGCTGTAATAACAAGATTTGTTGGGGAACACAAAGATGCTTGGGATATTCAAGGATTAGCTAATTTCTTATATGAAAAATATGAGATTGAAATTACAGACTTAGAAGAGTATAAATCATTTACTATAGAAGCTTATACAGAGAAATTAAATAAGTTGGTTATAGATAAGTATGCAGCTAAAGAAAATGAGATTGGAACAAGATTAATGAGAGATATTGAGAAATATATCTTATTAGAAATAGTAGATTCTAGATGGAGAGAGCACCTTAAGAATTTAGATGCATTAAGAGAAGGAATTTATCTACGTTCTTATGGACAAAGAGATCCTGTTGTTGAATATAAAATTTTATCAGGTGAAATGTATGGTAAAATGATAGAGACAATTAAAGAAGAAACAACATCATTTATATTTAAAATAGTAGTAAAATCAGCAGAAGATGAATATGTTCCTGAAACAGAAGCAGCACAAATAGAGGTAGATGATATTTGTAGTTGTGGAAGCGGGAAATTACATTCTAAATGTTGTGGAAGAGAGTTAGAATAGTTTCTAAAGTTTTACATAATATAATAAAGAGAAAAGGAGTTTTATAATGAAAAAAAATTTTATTAAAATAGTATCGCTATTATCTCTTATTTTATTAACTTCTTGTACTTCACTATTTGGAAGTTCAAGAGTTAAGGAACAGGATTATACTCCAGAAGAAGCTAAGAATTGGGATGTTACTTTAGCTGATTCATTAAAAAAGAATGCTCTAATACCTGAGTGGTATGGTAATGAAAAACCAATTATTTACTTAAGAAAGACAGGTAAAATGGATGAAAAAGAGTTTAAATTCTTAGAAACTTTAAGAACAAAAACAATTGAAAAAGAAGACCTAGATAAGTTTAGTTCATTAGTTTATAAATATAACTCAAAAATTGAAAGAGAGTTTTATTTAGAAGATGAAAACATAAAGGATGGAAAATCTCTAGTAAAACAGATGGTTGAGGAATCTCAATTAAGAGTAAATAATCCTTCAAAACATATTAAAGACCATATAGCTGATAAAAAGCAATGGGCTAAAATTGTTGAAATGTCAAAAAAACCAGATTTAGATGAAGATGATATTAAAGCTTTAAGAAAAATGTTAAATGATTTTGTTGAAAATGAAAGTTTCTTTGATCAAGTAGCTTGGTTAAATACTGAAATTTCAGAAAGAACAGCTGATTTAGTAAGAGTTAACAAAATAAAAGATAAAGATGATTTAGAGTTTAATAACTTAAACGCAAAAGCTTTATATGTAGCATATAGTGAATATCTATCAAATATGGATAGATGGGATGACTAATTAAAATTATTATAGGGGGAGATTCCCCCTATAATAATTTATAGAGGAAAACTCTAAAAAGAGGTGAAATAGTGAAAAAGGGAATTTGCCCAGTTTGTGGCGAAGAAAATAAATGTGGTATGCTAAGAGGTATTGACCATAATGAATGTTGGTGTACAAAAGTTGAGTTTGATAAAGAGATTTTTGAATTGATACCAGAAGAGTACAGAGGAATATCATGTGTGTGTCTAAGTTGTGTTGGAAAATTTAAAAAAAATAAAAAGATGACGAAGATGTATGATTTGCATTTACATACAACAGCTTCTGATGGAACTGTTAAACCTAGTGAAATAGCAGAGAAAGTTTTGCAAAAAGGAATGAAAGGTTTTGCAATAACTGATCACGATACAATAGATGG
The DNA here is from genome assembly GCA_051656905.1 of Fusobacteriaceae bacterium. Classification (GTDB taxonomy): domain Bacteria; phylum Fusobacteriota; class Fusobacteriia; order Fusobacteriales; family Fusobacteriaceae; genus JAGNZR01. The sequence goes on from JBOFJQ010000003.1 coordinate 8,288, forward strand.
ACTTGAAGAAGGAGAGATAAAAGCTAAAGAGTTAGGACTAGATTTTATACCAGGTATTGAATTCTCAAGTAGTTTAGAAGGAAGAGATGTACATATTTTAGGTTATTATATAAATAAAGAAGATGAAAACTTTTTAGAAATATTGAGAAAAATTAATCTAAAAAGAGATGAAAGAAATCATAAAATTATAGAAAACTTAAAAAAATATAAGATTACAATAACAATGGAAGAGTTAAAAAAGGAAGCTAAAGGAAGAATTATAAGTAAACTACATATGGCTAATCTTTTAATTAATAAAGGATTAGTTTATACAAAAGATGAAGCTTTTAAGAGCTACTTAGGTAAAAATGGAGTTGCTTATGAGGGACATGGTTCTTTTAAACCTCATAGAGCTGTAGAGATATTAGCTCAAAATGGCGCTATAGTAAGTTTGGCACATCCTAATATTTTTTCTAAAAGTATTAAAGAAGTAGAAAAATTAATTATAGAGTTAAAAGAGAAGGGATTAAACGCAATAGAAGCTCAGTATCCTTCGTATACAAAAGAAGAAACTTTACAATATTTTGAACTTGCAAAAAAATATGATTTAATAATAACAGGTGGTTCTGATTATCACGGAATGAATAGAGCAAATATAGATATTGGTGATCAAGGAGTATCTTACTCACAGATGATAAAATTAAAAGAAAAACATAAAAAATAGGTAGGTGGAAATTATGATAATAGTTACAGGAGCAGCAGGATTTATAGGAAGTGCACTTATATGGAAGTTAAATGAAATGGGAAGAAAAGATATAATTGCTGTAGATAAATTAAGAGATGGAGATAAATGGCTTAATTTAAGAAAAAGAGAGTATGCTGATTGGGTAGACAAGGATAATCTTTTTACATGGCTTTCAAATCCTGAAAATGCTGGAAAAATAACAGGTGTTGTTCATATGGGTGCTTGTTCTGCAACTACAGAGAAAGATGGAGATTTCCTAATGGATAATAACTATGAGTATACTAAAAAATTATGGAAATATTGTGAGCAAAATAAAATAAATTTTGTATACGCATCTTCAGCAGCAACTTATGGATTAGGAGAGCAAGGATATGATGATTCTATTTCTATAGAGGATTATCAAAAGTTAATGCCTTTAAATAAGTATGGATATTCAAAAAAATATTTTGATGACTGGGCATTTAAACAAGAAACTGCACCTAAACAATGGCAAGGAGTAAAATTCTTTAATGTTTATGGACCACAAGAGTACCATAAAGGTAGAATGGCTTCAATGGTATTCCATACATATAATCAATATAAAGAGAAGGGTTATGTAAATTTATTCTCATCTCATAAAGAAGGATTTGAAGATGGAAAACAATTAAGAGACTTCGTTTATATAAAAGATGTAGTAGATGTTCTTTATTATTTCTTAACTGAAAAAGTAGAATCAGGTGTTTATAATTTAGGTACAGGATCTGCAAGAAGTTTCTATGACTTATCTTTAAATGCAATTTCTTCAGCAGCAAGAGAGAAAGGTATTGAAAGTATTAACGGGGAAGATGTAATTGAGATTATTCCTATGCCAGAAGATTTAAGAGGGAAATATCAGTATTTTACAGAAGCTAAGATGGATAAATTAAAAAAATCAGGATATACAAAAAAATTCTATTCTCTTGAAGAGGGAATTAAAGATTACGTAGAAAACTATCTTTCAAAAGAAGATATATACTTATAAAATAAAATAAAATAAAAGATTAAAATATAGGAGATAGTAATGAGCGCTTATTTAGTAGTTATAATTTTAGGTATAGTTGAAGGATTGACAGAATTTTTACCAGTAAGTAGTACTGGTCATATGATACTGGTTGAAAAGTTTATAAAGTCTCCAGATATATCACAACATTTTTTTAATAGCTTTTCAGTTATTATTCAATTTGGTGCTATACTATCAGTAGTCCTTTATTTCTGGAAAGATTTAACTCCTTTTTTAAAAACAAAAGAGGAATTAAAGGATAGAATGTCTCTTTGGAGTAAAATAATTGTAGGAGTTATACCTGCAGCAGTAATTGGACTAAAAATTGACGATTATATTGAATCAATAATGGACGGGACATGGATTATAGCAACGGCCTTAATATTTTATGGAATTATATTTATATTTATTGAAGATAAATTAAAAAATAAAGCTAAGGTTCACTCATTAAAAGATATGAGCTATAAACTTGCTATATTGATTGGATTTTTTCAATGTTTAGCAATGATACCTGGAACTTCAAGATCAGGTGCAACTATAATAGGAGCACTTTTATTAGGAGTTTCTAGGGGTGTAGCAGCAGAATTTTCATTCTTTTTAGCTATACCTACAATGGCAGGAGCAACTCTTTTGAAATTAATAAAAAATGGTTTGAATTTCAATTCAACAGAATGGGTTTTATTAGCTATAGGAACATTTGTGTCATTTGTAGTGGCTTATGCTGTTATAAATTGGTTTATGGGCTATATAAAATCTAAAACATTTAAAGCATTTGGAGTTTACAGAGTAGTATTAGGTATTATAATATTAATCTGTTTACAGAACTAATCTTTTATTCTTTATTAATAGTTAGGTATTAAAGGAGGCTTTATGGATATGATGTATGGTGGAGCTGGATTTATTTTAATGATGATAATATGGTTTGTGATGTGGTATGTTGGTGTTTTAATTCTTAGATGGGTTTTAGGTACTAACAAAATGATTCAAGAACTAAAAGATCAGAATAATACTTTAAAAGAAATTTTAAATGAGATGAGAAAGAAAGATTAATAGAATAAAATTATAGAGTTGAAATTAAAGTTTAAATTTAAAGCTAAAGTTTAATAGTATTCTTATAAAGTTAAAAAAAAGGGATTTGATATTTTATCAAATCCCTTAAATATTTTCTGATATAGAAGCTTTTTAATTAAAATTAAAAAATATTTTAAATTAAAAGCTAAAATATAAGAATAAATTTAAAAAAATCTATAAATTATAGTATAATATAGATAAAATTAGGTTATGTAATGGAGGATATTTTTGGGAATTAATTCAAACTATGAAATTAGCGAAAATAGTATTAATGAGTTTATAAGAGTATTAATACCTGAAGCAACAGGTAAAGATATTAATATAGAGTTTGCTGATATTCAAGATAAAATAGAAATAAAAATAGAAATTGAAAATGTAAAAAAAGAGTTTAGCTATATAAATTATTCTGATAGAATTGATGATCAGAGAGTTATTTTATTAAAAACAGCCCTTTTGAAATATTATGAAAAAAATTATCCATGGGGTGGATTAATAGGAGTTAGGCCAACTAAAGTAGTAAAAAGATTATTAACTCTTAATTTTTCAGAGAGTGAAGTAAAACAAATTTTGAAAGAGTTGTATTTAGTATCTAATGAAAAAATAGAGCTTCTTGTAAAAATATTTAAAAAAGAGTTAGAAATTATGAATAGTGAAGCATATAGTGTTTATATTGGAATACCTTTCTGCCCAACTAAATGTAGATATTGCTCTTTTGCATCTTTCGAGATAAATAGCCCAGTATGGGAGCGTTATTATAAAGGATTTGTAGAGACTTTACTAGAAGAGATTGTATTGACTGGTGAGTTAATAAAAGAACATAACATGAGAGTTGAATCTATTTATATAGGTGGTGGAACTCCAAGTACTTTAACAGAAGAGGATTTAGAGAAGGTTCTGATTGCAATAAATAATAATATAGATAAATCAAACTTAAGAGAGTTTACTTTTGAAGCAGGAAGAGAAGATAGTATAACTGATAAAAAATTATTTTTATCAAAAGAGCATGGAGTAGATAGAATAAGTTTAAATCCGCAAACATTTAATGTGGAGACATTGAAAAAAATAAATAGAAGCTTTAACAAAGAAAATTTTGACAGATGTTATAGAGAGATAAAAAAGTTAGGATTTATAATAAATATGGACCTTATTTTAGGGTTACCAGATGAAAATGAAAATGATATTATTGAAACTCTAGAGACATTAAAGCAATACGATATAGAGAATTTAACAATTCACTCTTTAGCCCTGAAAAAAAGCTCACCTCTATATAAAGATAAAGATGTTAAAGTAAGTGATCTTAGTAGAGAGAAAGTTGAACTAAAAGTAAAAGAGCTAATGGAGCTAAAAGCGTTATCACCTTATTATATTTATAGACAGAAGAATAGTGCTGATTGGGGAGAAAATGTAGGTTACTCTAAAGCTGGATTTGAATCTGTATTTAATGTTGAAATGATAGAAGAGAATCAATCTACACTAGGTCTTGGTGGAGGAGCTATTACTAAAAAAATAACAAGAATAGATGGAGAAAGAGACGAAATTGTAAGAATCGTAAATCCAAAAGAGCCAGCAACATATATAAATGAAATGAGAAAAAGATTCGAAGATAAAGTGGAACTATTTAGAAAGTAATCTCTATTTTATACTAATAATTTTAGCGGAGGAATCTATGAAAAAATATTTATTAAAATTTTTAATTTTTAGTATTTTTGTATTAAGTGGAATGGAGACCTTTACAGCAGTTAATGGAAATGATGATAATTTCAGAGTTGGAAAGAATATGAAACACTCTCAAGAGGTAAAATTAGATATTAATTTAGCAAATAGGGGGGAGATTTTAGCAACAGGATTATCGAGTAATTGCGTAGATAAAATTATTGAATATAGAGAGATTACAGGTGGTTTTTTACAGTTAAGTGAGCTTAAAAGAATATCAGGAATAAGTGAAAAAAACTATAAAAAAATATCAGAAAATTTAATAGTAGATTCTCTAGTTAAAAAGGAAAAGCTATTAATTAATCAAAGTGACGAAAAAACTTTAAAATACTTTGGTATTTCTAAGAAAAGCATAAAAAATATTATAAAAAATAGAGAAAAAGATATTTATGTAAATAATAATCTAGAATTAAAATCAATTTTAAGTTCTGAAAAACTCTACATTGAGTTAAGAGACGAAGTGGATTATACTTTATAGATTATTTCATATAAAAAATATAAAAAGAAAAGAGGAGGATATAATAAGAGAGGAGTCTCTTATTATTTAAATGAAATGGATAGAATAGTTAGAGGAATAAGTAAAAATGCAAGATTCTTTTTAGTAGATACAACAGATGTAGTTAGAAAAGCTCAAGAGATACATCAGTGTACACCAGGTGCTATATCAACATTCGGTAGATTTTTAACAGCTGGGTTATTAATGGGAGCAACATTAAAAGGTGATGATTTATTAACACTTAGAACAACAACTGATGGACTAGTAGGGCAAATGCTTTTAACAGTTGACGCAGTAGGGAATATAAAAGGATACTTAGAAAATCCAAACGCAATATTACCAACAGTACAAGAAAGCTATGGAACTTTAGCTGATTTCTTAGGAAAAGGGACTTTAACAGTAATAAAAGACATGGGATTAAAAGAACCATATTCAGGTGTATCTGAAATGAATAGTAAAGATATAGCAAGGGATTTAGCTTATTATTACTATACTTCTGAGCAAGTACCTACAGTAGTATCTTTAGGTGTTAGCTTTACAAAAGAGGGAGAGATAGATTTTGCTGGTGGATATATGATTCAACTTCTTCCAGAATCAGAAGATGATTTTATTGGAGCTCTAGAAGAGAAGATTCAAATGATGAGAAGCTTTACAGAGTTACGTAAAGGTGGAATGGATCTTGAGAGGATAATTAAGCTTATATATGAAGATGTAACAGATGAAACACATAAAAAATTAATTGAAAAATATGAAATATTAGAAGAGAAAAAAGTTCAATACTCTTGTAACTGTACAAGAGATAAATTTCATAATGGAGTATTATCTTTAAATAGAGATCAAATAGATGAAATATTTGAAACTGAAGGTAAATTAGAAGTAGCTTGTCACTTCTGTGGAAAAACATATGAATTTAAAAAAGAGGATTTTGAAAAAGATTTTAATTAATAACATAGAGAGGGGAATTATGAAATTGAAATTAGTTGATACTCACTGTCATTTAGATAATGCTCAATACGATTCAGATAGAGAACTTCTTTTAAATGATATTCAAGAAAATATGGAATTTATAGTTAATATAGGGTATGATTTAAGTAGTTCAAGAAAAAGTATTGAATTCGCTGAAAAATATAGTAATATTTACGCTACTATAGGTCTTCACCCTACAGATATAGGAGATGAATGGAATCCAATAGTTTATAAAGCACTTTTAGAAATGGCAAAGAGCGAAAAGGTTGTTGCTATAGGTGAAATTGGATTAGACTATCACTGGATGACAAAATCTGAATCAGTTCAAAAACAATGGTTTAGAGAGCAGTTAGGAATAGCTAGAGAGCTTAATAAACCAGTTGTTATACATACGAGAGAGGCTACGGAAGATACAGTTAAAATCTTAAAAGAGTTTCCAGATTTAAAAGGAATCGTGCACTGCTATCCAGGGTCTTATGAAACTGCTATGGAAATAATTGATAATTATTATTTCGGAATAGGTGGAGTTTTAACTTTTAAAAATTCAAAGAAAATGTTAGAAGTTGTAAAGAAACTTCCTTTAGATAGAATAGTTATAGAAACAGATGCACCTTATCTTACTCCAGAACCTTACAGAGGGAAAAGAAATCTTCCTCAGTACGTTGAATATGTAGTAAACAAAATTGCTGAAATAAAAGAAATTTCAGTGGAAGAAGTAATAAGAGTTACTAATCAAAATGCTAGAGATATTTATAATATTAAGTAAATAGGAGCTGATTAGAATGTTTATATATGCACATAGAGGGGCAAGTGGATATGCTCCAGAAAACACTATCTCTGCTTTTAAAAAAGCTATAGAGATGGGAGCTCAAGGTATAGAATTAGATGTACAATTTAGTAAAGATGGTGTAGTAATGGTAATGCATGATGACACTCTTGACAGAACAACAAATGGATTAGGCAGACTTGAAAATTATACTCTGGAAGAGTTAAAAAGATTAGATGCTGGTTTTTGGTTTTCTTCTAAATATAAGGATGAAAAAATTCCTACATTAGAAGAGGTAATAGAAATTTTACCTAAAAAATTCAAACTTAATATTGAGTTTAAACCAGATAAAAAAAATGCTAAAAAAATAGCTGAGGAAGTTTATAAGATTTTGAAAAAGTTTAATTATTCTGAAAATGTCATTTTATCTTCTTTTTATCATGAAACTCTAAAATATTATAGAGAACTTGATAAGAATATTCAAATGGGAATGCTTTTTGAATTTGATATGATAGATATTTGTTTATACGCAAAGAATAGTGGTATAAATCCTGTTTCTTTGAATATAGCCAAAGAGTTTGTTGATGAAAAATTTATATCTGAAGCACATGCTAATAATCTAAAAGTTGCAGTATACACAGTAAATAAAATTAAGAAGTTAAAAGAATTATCAGAAATAGGAGCAGATGAAATATTTTGTAACTATCCAGATATTCTTGAATAACTAAATAAAAACAAATAAAATAAAATTAAAAAAACTTAAATAAACAAAAAACCTATGTCAGTAGAGTCTACTACATAGGTTTTTTTAGTATCTATAAATTTTTATATTAAAAAATAAAAGAGTAATGGGGATATACATATTATTTTAGTATTAGTAATTAGTAATAAGTGTGTTATAGTAAAAGATACATAGATATATTAGTATGGTGAATTATATTTTAAAAATTTTAAACTTTTGTTTGTAGAAAATTTTTAAAAGTAATTAAGTAATTTTTTGTCTAAATTTAATTAAGTTAAATAAATTAATTAAATAAAATTAGGAGGAAACATGAAAAGTAAGAGGAAAATTTTTTCAGTATTAAGTCTAATTTTAATAGGAACAATTTATGGAAAATCTGAAGCTAAGGTAATGGGAGTTGCGCCTTCAATTGCAGAATTAAAAATAATACCACCAAAGGTGCAAGAAAGACAAAATCTAGACAGAACGATATTGCCAATACCAGATGAAGCAAGAGAAACAACCTCAACTAAGAATATTCGAGATTTAAAAAGTTTAAGCCCCGTGGTTGAAGATATTAAAGCCCCAAAAGGAGCACCTAATGTCTTAGTCATATTATTAGATGACTTTGGGTATGGACAGTCAACAACATATGGAGGGCCAATTCATATGGCAACATTAGACGCCTTAGCTAAAGAGGGATTACAGTATACACAGTTTCATACAGCGTCTCTTAGTTCACCTACAAGAACAGCACTTTTAACAGGAAGAAACCATCATATGAATAATATGGGATCTATTACAGAAAGTGCAACAAGTCAAGCAGGTAATACTTCAAAAAGAGTAAATCAAATAGCGGCACTTCCTAAAATATTAAGAGAAAACGGATATAACACTTCTATGTTTGGAAAAACTCATGAAGTTCCTTCGTGGGAAGTAAATATACAGGCAAATCAAAAAGCTTGGCCTCTAAATATAGGATTTAATAAGTTTTACGGATTTGTAAGTGCTGAGTCAGATCAGTATCAACCAGTGCTAGTAGATGGAAATGTAATAGTTCCAACACCAAGAGGTATAAAAGACTATGCACTTACTACAGATTTAGCAGAGAAAGCAATCCAATGGATAACAATGCAAAACGACTTATACCCTGAGCAACCATTCTTTACATATTTTGCACCAGGAGCTGTACATGCACCACATCAAGTTTCAGAAGAGTGGCGTGATAAGTATAAAGGTAAGTTTGATAAAGGTTGGGATGAGATGAGGAAGGCGACTTTTGCTAGACAAAAAGAGTTAGGTATAATACCTAAAAATACTATTTTACCGCCAAAACCAGCTGAAGTAAGAGATTGGAATAAATTAACTCCAACAGAGCAAAAAGTTTTTGCAAGACAGATGGAGATATTTGCAGCTTATGCAGAGTATGCAGACCATGAAGTAGGTAAAATTGTTCAAGCTCTAAAAGATAATGGACAATATGAAAATACCATGATTGTCTATATTGCAGGAGATAATGGAGCCTCAGGAGAGGGTGGTCAAAATGGACTTTTAAGTGAAATTTCATACTTTAATGGTAAGGTTGAAACAGCTGAAAATATGGAAAAGAACCTAGATAAATTAGGAACTAGAGAATCAGCAAACCACTATGCAATGGGATGGGCAGTAGCAGGAGATGCACCGTTTAAATGGACTAAACAAGTTGGAAGTGACTTTGGTGGAACAACAAATGGAATGGTAATATCTTGGCCAGCAGGAATAAAAATGAAGGGAGAACTTAGAAACCAATGGTCTTATGTAACAGATATAACTCCTACAATTTTAGAAGTAGCGAAACTTCCAGAACCTAAAAAAGTAGATGGAATAACTCAAATTCCAATTCAAGGAGCAAGTCTTGTTTCAAGTTTTAATAACAAAAATGAGCCAACAAAACATACTACTCAATACTTTGAGATGTTTGGAAACAGAGCTATTTATAAAGATGGATGGTTTTTAAGAACTATACATAAATCACCTTCAGGACAAGTATTTAACACTTTAGAAAATGATGTATGGGAACTTTATGATACAACAAAAGATTTCAGTTTAAGTACTGATGTATCTAAAAAATATCCAGAAAAAGTAAAAGAGCTATTCAAAGAATTTGAAAAAGAAGCTATCAATAACTACATTTATCCAATAGATGATAGAACTATTGAAAGATTATCCTCAGAAGCTTCAGGAAGACCAACAGTAATGAATAGAAGAACAGCCCTTACATTGCACGAAGGAGCATCTCATCTTCCAGCAGATTCATTTATAGATGTAAAAAATGTATCATCTGTAATAACAGCTAAGGTTAATATTAAAGATCCAGATGAAACAGATGGAGTAATTATAGCTCAAGGTGGAGATTTTGCAGGATGGACTCTTTATACAGAAAAAGGAGTTGTTTATTATGAATATAACTTCTTAAAGAAATTAACAACTGTGAAGAGTAGTAAAGCTTTATTAAATGGTGAAAATACTATAAAAGTTGACTTTAAATACAATGAAAATAATGAAGGTGGACCAGGAGTAATTCCTAAAGCTGGGATTGGAAAAGGTGGAAATGTATACCTTTATATTAATAATGAATTAGTTGGAACAGTTAAATTAGATGAGACAATACCTTTAACATTTGGAATTGATTATGATTCAGCAGGTGTAGGAATGGATGATGGAGCATCAGTAAGTCCAAGATATGCAGAGAGAGCACCATTTAAATTTACTCAAAAGATAAAAGAGGTGAAAATAGAAATTTTTCCAGGGAAGTAAATAAAATTATTAGCTAAAAATTGAATTATTAAAAAAATATAGTAAAAAGGAAAGGTTTTATTAATAAAATCTTTCCTTTTTAAAAGAGGGAGATATGGACAAAATACAGATTCCGGAAGGATTACACGTTACTTCAAAACCCGTAGGAAGCAAATGCAATTTACAGTGTAAATATTGCTTTTATCTTGAAAAAGATAGTGTTTTAAAAAAAGAAAAAGCACTAATGGATGAAAAAATATTAGAAAACTATATAAAAAATTATATAGGCTCTCAGAATACACCTATTGTTGAATTTGTTTGGCATGGTGGGGAACCTCTTTTAGCAGGATTAGATTTTTTTGAAAAAGCAATAGAGCTTCAGAAAAAATATGGTACATATAAAGAGATAAAAAACTCTTTACAAACTAATGGAATATTATTAGATGAAGAGTGGGGTAAATTTTTAAAGAAAAATGAATTTATAGTAGGAATATCTTTGGATGGACCTAAGGACTTACACGATAAATATAGGGTTACAAATAATAATGAAGGTAGTTTTGAACAAACTCTTTTAGGGCTTAAAATCTTACAAAAATATGAGATAGAATATAATGTTTTAGTATGTGTGACGAATGAAGCTTGTAACCGTGGAGTAGAAATTTATGAATTTTTAAAATCAGAGGGAATAGAATATATTCAATTCACTCCTCTTATAGAAAGAATTCCAACAGAAAAAGAGGAGGAGGCAGGATATAGACTAGGAGTACCACAGGCTTTAGAAAGCAAAGAAACGGTAAAGTTAACTCAGTGGAGTGTTTTACCAGAGCTATATGGGCAATTCTTAGTTGATATTTATGAAAAATGGGTTAGAGAGGATGTTGGTAAGGTTTTTATAATGAACTTTGAGACTCCTTTAACTCAATGGTTTGGAAATCCTTCACCTAGCTGTGTTCATGCAAGACAATGTGGAAAAGCTCTTGCTCTTGAAAATGATGGACTTGTTTATGCTTGTGACCATTATGTTTATGAAGAACATGAAATAGGTGATATTTCTAAAGGGTTATTAAAAGATATTGGAAATAAATCTATAAAAAGTGGTTTTGGTAGAGAAAAAGAGGAAAAATTAACTAAAAAATGTAAAGAGTGCCCAGCGTTAATTTATTGTTGGGGAGGATGTCCTAAGCATAGATTTATTCATATAGAAGGGGAAAATTTTGGTCATAACTATATGTGTAAGGGATATAAAACTTTTTTTGATCATATTCAGAAGTATTTGAGAGGAATGGGAGAATTATTAACTAACGGTTATCCAGCTAGCTATATAATGGAGGCAGTGAAAGGGCCTTTAATTCTTCCTAAAAAATAAAAAAGTATAAAAGAATATTGTATGGGGAGAATGGTGAGAGATGAAAAAGAAGATATTATTAATTGGTACAGTATGTAGTTTAAATGCTTTTGCGTTAGGAGGAGTAAATACCTTAACTACTCCTACAATAGCTGGACTTGGAAACCCTGTACAGCAAGCTGAAATTTCTGCTGATTCAGTTTTTTATAATCCAGCAGCACTGGGATTTTTAGAAGATGGAGCATATATATCAGGGGGAAGTGGATTTTCTATTCCTTCTTATGGAGTAGAAAAGGATAATGAAAGAACAGGGGAATCAACAAGAATAAAAATTGATAACCTTATAGTAATACCTAATATTCAGTACATTTATAAAAAAGGAGAAAGAGCATATTATATTGGTTTAGGGTCAATGGGACAAGGGGGACTCTTAAACCCTTCAGTTGACTCAAATAAAATTAGTAGTGTAGATGTAGATTATTTAGCCCCAGGAGTAGTTTTTGGAGTAGCTCAAAAATTAAATGATAAGGTATCAGTATCTCTTGGAGGAAGATATACTTATGTCTATCAAAAAGTAGAGTTAGATGCTAAACCAGAAAATCCATTGTTTAGAGATATTGATGGTAAAACTGAAATTACAGGGGGAGGAATAGCTCCTGAATTAGGAATTTATTATAGAGCAACTGAAAAGTTAGATTTAAGTGCTAAATATTTGTTTAGAACTAAAATCGAGCAAAACACAGATTCTTCAACAGAAAGAGTTAGAATTCCAGGAATAATAGAGGAAAAAATTCCTAAAAGAGGAGATTATCCAGCAATATTATCAACAGGAATGAGCTACGCACTTGATAATGTAAATAAATTTTATGTGGGATATAATGTGATATTTGAAGATGCAGACTATGTTTATGGTGGCGGATATGATGAAAATCCAAATTATAAAAATACTTATGAATATATGTTAGGATATTCGAGAAAATTAAACGAAAAAGTTAAGGTAGAAATAGGATATACTTATGTAGATAAAGGAGGAAATGATACAGATCCTGTGACAATTCAAGAGTTAGATGCTCAAGTATATGGAATAGCACTAAAATATAAACCAAATGAATCAACAGAATATACAGGTGTTTTGAGCTTTAATATTTATAATGATCAAACATCTGGTGACGGAATGATTACAACTGAATCTTATAGAAGAGAAACAACAATTGGAGTAGGAGTAACTAAAAAATTAGATGCATAAGTAGAAAATAAGTATAAATAAATAAAAAAAGTGAATGGGAAAATATAAAAACTATTTATTCATTTAGTTATAATAAAAAGGTGCAGAGACTTCTTAAAGTATCTGCACCTTTTTGATGTAATTTTTATAGAAATAGATTATTATTTTATAAATTTATTAACTTTATTTATAAATTCTATAGGATTCTTAAGTGGGAATCCTTCAATTAACATACCTTGAGTATATAAAATATCTGCTAAGTCTGCAACTTCAGATTCATCAGTACTATTTTGAAGTTTTATAAATAAAGGATGAGTTGCGTTAAGTTCTAAAACTTTTTCAGCTTTTACTCCTTCATTTCCAGGAATTTCAGATAAAGTTTTCTCCATCTCTAGAGATACAGGACCTTTAGAGGCGATAGAAACAACATTGTCACCTAGAGCATTACTAATTTTAACTTCAGCAATTTTATCTCCTAAAACTGTTTTTATTTTTTCTAAAAGAGTTTTGTTTTCTTTCTCTAATTCCTTTGTTTTTTCTTTTTCTTCAGCAGTTTCTTCTAGTTGGAAATCAGAATCGTTTATAGATTTAAATGATTTCTCTTCAAAAGTCATAATAGATCTAAGTGCAAATTCATCAATTTTATCTGTTAAGAATAAAACTTCATATCCTTTAGAGATAAGTGTTTTCATTTTTGGATGTGATTTTAGAACTTCAATATCTTCCCCAGCAGCATAATAGATATCTTTTTGGTCAGATGTCATTCCACTAACATATTCTTTTAAAGTTACGTACTTATCCTCTTTAGAAGACTTGAATATTAAAAGATTTTGAAGTTTCTCTTTATTCATTCCATACATATCTTGAATTCCAAACTTAATGCTTTTTCCAAAATTTTCCCAAAGTTTAATATATTTATCTTTGTTATCTCTTATCATTTTTTCAAGTTCAGAGATGATTTTCTTTTCTAAGTTTTTAGAGATAGTTGCAAGTTCACTATTTTTTTGTAAAATTTCTCTAGAAATATTAAGAGATAGTGTATCGCAATCAACTAAACCTCTGATAAAGCTAAAGTATTCAGGGATTAATTCTTCACATTTATCCATTATAAATACATTTTTTGTATATAACTGAAGTCCTCTTTTAAAATCTTTTGAATAGAAATTATAAGGAGTTTCAGATGGAATATAAAGTAATGCATTGTATTCAACGTTTCCTTGAACTGTAATATGTAAATGTTCTAATGGAGGCTCCCAATCATGAAAGTTTGTTTTATAAAACTCATTATATTGTTCCTCTGTTAAATCAGATTTTTTTTCTTTCCAAATAGGCTTTGTAGAGTTAATTCTTTCATCATTTAGTAAAATAGGGTATCTAACGTAGTCAGAATATTTTTTTACTAAAGATTTAATTTTTTCTTCTTCAGTAAACTCTAAATCTTCATCATTTTCTCTTAAATGTAAAGTGATTGTAGTTCCTCTTTCAGCTCTATCAATCTCTTCAATTTCATAACTACCATCACCTGTAGAAGACCATCTTACACCTTTTTCAGAATAAGGTGATTTAGTTTCTAAAGTTATCTTGTCAGCTATCATAAATGCAGAATAAAATCCTACACCAAATTGACCAATGATATCAATTTCACTATTTTTTTCTTTGTTTTTAAGTTTTTCAGAAAAAGCTTTGCTTCCAGATTTAGCAATAGTTCCAATGTTTTCTGATACTTCTTCATATGTCATACCGATTCCATTATCAGTAATATAGAATTCTTTTTTGTCTTTATCACCTTTTAAGGTAATTTTTAACTCTTCAGAACTAGAAAGAATTTCTCCATCTGTTAAAGAATTAAATTTTAATTTGTCTATAGCATCACTAGAGTTAGAAATTAATTCTCTTAAAAAAATCTCCTTATGAGTATAGATAGAGTGAATCATAAGATTCAATAGTTCTTTTGTTTCGGCCTGAAAATGTTTTGACTCTTTTCTCATTAAAAACCCTCCATAAGTATTATTTTTCAAGTAACATCAATAGCTACTCAATGATAAAATATCATTTTTAATAGAAAAAATCAATTAAAAATTATTCAGAGTAATAAATTGAAGTTATTATATGCTATATGTTATAATACGATTAATGAATCAATATTGTATTTTACATAAAATTTAGAAAAAATAAATTAGAAATTAAATTTTTTTAGGAGGCGAAGAGTATGATTTATGGAATAGGTAACGACATTATAGAAGTATCTAGAATTAAAAAGGCTTTAGAGAATCCTAAATTTAAAGAGCGAATTTATACCAAAAATGAGATTGAACTTCTTGATAGCAAAGGTGGTAAAGCAGAGAGTTATGCTGGAAGATTTGCTGCTAAAGAGGCAGTTTCAAAAGCTTTTGGAACGGGAGTAAGAGATTTTAATTTTTCGGATATTGAAATTATTAATGATTCTTTTGGAAAACCTATAGTATCTTTAAAAAATGGTTTAGGAAATATGTATAATAAATTTAGAATAGAGCTTTCAATATCTCATTGTAAAGAGTATGCAGCAGCAGTAGTAATTATATTTAAAGAATATGAAAATTAAGGTAATGAAAAATACTAAATTAATGTAATAAAAATATTAAATTATAAAAACTAAAAAAATAGAGAGTGGGAGTGAGAGATGGATATTTTAGACATAAAAAGAGGGTTTTCAAGTTTAAGAGAAAAAATTGATAGTATCAGGGGGTCTCTTTGAGCTAGGAAAAAAAGAGTTAAGAATAAGTAAAATAGGTGAACTATCCACTGTAGAAGGCTTTTGGAATGACAAAAAAGAAAGTCAAAAATTAATAAAAGAGATGAATGAGTTAAAAGATTTAGTGAATGTCTATTATGGTATTGAAGAGAGTTACAGTGATGTAGAACTTTTAATAGAATTTGTTGAAGGTGGAGATACTGATTCTGCAGATGAATTAAATGAAAAATATAATAGCCTATTAGTAGATATAGATAATTTTGATACTCAGCTTCTATTAGATGGGGAATATGACTATAACAATGCTATAGTGACAATTCATTCAGGGGCAGGTGGAACAGAGTCTTGTGATTGGGCTGAGATGCTTTATAGAATGTATAGCCGTTGGTGTGCAAGTAAAAAGTATAAGGTAACGGAACTAGATTTTATGGGTGGAGATTCAATTGGGGTTAAATCTGTAACTTTCTTAGTAGAAGGACCTCGTGCTTATGGTTATTTAAAAACTGAAAAAGGTGTTCATAGACTTGTTAGAATATCACCTTTTGATGCTAATAAAAAAAGACATACATCTTTTGCTTCAATTGAAGTAATGCCAGAGATTGACGAAAGTATTGAAGTTATAATAGATTCTGGAGATTTAAAAATAGATGTTTATCGTTCTGGTGGAGCAGGAGGTCAGCACGTAAATACAACAGATTCTGCTGTAAGAATAACGCATTTACCATCAGGTGTTGTGGTAACTTGTCAGAAAGAAAGATCTCAATTAGCTAATAGAGAAACAGCTATGAAGCTTTTAAAATCTAAACTTATAGAGATTGAAATAAAGAAAAAAGAAGAGATGATGAAGAAAATTCAAGGTGACCAAAGTGAAATAGGATGGGGAAGCCAAATTAGATCCTACGTATTCCAACCTTATACATTGGTAAAAGATCATAGAACCTCAGCAGAAAGTGGAAATATAAGAGCTGTAATGGATGGAGAGATTGACATATTTATTAACAGCACTTTAAGATTTAATAAAATGGGAAAAGCGGAATAAGGTAGAAAAAATGGTTAGTATGTTTACTAATATACTAAGGAAATTAAAGGATTTTTTAGTTGACAAAGAATGGTAAATAAGGTATATTAGAGTAGTTATTAGAAAAACAAAAAAAATTCAGGAGGTAATTAAATGTACGTAATCAATAAAGAAACTTGTATCGGATGTGGAGCTTGTGAAGGAACTTGTCCAGTAGGAGCTATATCAGCTGCTGAAGGAAAATATGAAATAAACGATACTTGTGTTGACTGTGGAGCATGTGCTGGTGTTTGTCCAGTAGAAGCTATCAACGCGTAGTTGTTAGTAAAAAGAGTCCTTCGGGACTCTTTTTTTTATTAATTTATAAAAGCGAATCCAATGCTTTTTTTAAATTAGTCGTTCCTTTTGAAGTTAAGTGTATCATTTTTATATTATTTTTTTTACAAATAGAAGAACAGCTAATTAGCATTTTATGACTAACAACATTTGTAAATACAATACAAGCTTCACAATTCTCAATCTTATTTTTAAAATTTGGACACATGGTGTTTAAAATTTTACATTTCTTATTCTTTTCTTTAAGAATCTTAGAATATTCTTTTTCTGAATTTAGTACTCCACCTACAATAGCAACCATAAAAATCCTCCTATTTACTTTGATTATCAAACTATAAGTTTATAATACTATTTTATTTGAAAAATGTAAAGCTTTTTATTGTAAAATAAAATAAAAAATACAATATTGTATAAATAAAAAAATATGATAATATTGTATAAATGAAAAAATACGGAGGAAAGAAATGAGTTTTAAATTAAATGGTCGCTCTTATGAAATAGGAAAATTTTTTGAGTTAGGAGTTTCAGCAGGATACGGGACTAAAGAGTTAACTTTAGGGGAGTTAAAGGGGCTAGCCGAAAAAGAAAATAAAGTATTAATCTCAGGGGTACAAACACATTCAAATAATGTTGTAGTCTTAAAAAAAGAGGATAAAATAGAAAAAGTAAGTTTTGAAGATACAGATGGATTAATAACTGATAATGAAAAAATTTGTTTATATACAAAACATGCAGATTGCTTATCTATCTACTTTTATGATAAAATGAACAGAGTAATAGGTATTTGCCATTCAGGGTGGAAAGGTAGTTTCAATGAAATATGCCTAAATATGATAAAAAAATTTAAAGAAGAATTTAATACAAAAGAAGAAAATCTTATAATAGCTATTGGAATAGGAATATCTTGTAAAAATTATGAAGTTTCAGAAGAATTTAGGAAAGATTTTATTGAGAAATTTGGTATAGAGATAGTAAATGAATCATTTAAAATAATAAATGAAAAGATTTATTTTGATAACACAGTTTTTAATTATCTACTTTTAATAAAAAATGGTATAAATGAGGAAAATTTATACTTGAGTACTCAGTGTACTTACGACAATAAAAATTTACACTCTTTTAGAAGGGATAAAGAGTTATCAGGAAGAAACTTAGCGTATATATACATATGAAAATACTAAATTAAGGTGGTTGTAAATGGAGATAAAGGAGATTCTTAATAGAATAAAATGGTTTGAAGCAAAATATAAGGAAGATTTAGAAGAGAAAGATAGAATTAAAAAGAAAGAAACAATATATAGAATAGCTTTTTATTTAGGAGAAATCTTTTTAAGGAATGGAGGTCAAACTCATAAACTAGAGAGTATGGTATATGAGCTTTGTAAATCTCAAGGATTCCCTCATGCAAATATGTATGTAACCCCAACTTTCTTATGTATTGGTGATGATAGAGCAGACGGAATTACTTTTATAAAAAGTATAAAAGTGAGAGGTCTTAATTTGAAAAGAGTATCTCTAATAAATGACTACTATGAAGATCTTCTTTTAAGAGAACATATTAATCCCAAGAAGGCTTTAAAAATCTTAAAAAGAATTGATAGATACGTTGAATTTAGTGATGGACAAGGCATTCTGAGCTTAGGTTTAGCTGCTGCAACCTTTGCAAAATTACTAGATATAACAATGATGGAAGGGGTAATAACCTTTGTAATTACAATAATTTCAACTTATATTTCAAATAAATTTGGAAAAATTTTAACAGCAGGAATATTTGGAACAATAATAGGGTGTTTCTTTATTGGGATATCTTCATTCTTTTTAGCAGAATACGGCTATATAACTTCAAGCCATAAAATTATAATAGGATCTATTTTACCTTTTCTTCCAGGGGTAGCTATAACAAAAAGTATAATAGACTTAGTTTACGGTGACTATATATCAGGTGGTTGTAGAGCTATAGAAGCATTTCTAACAGCATTGTCTATAGGTGTGGGGATAGGAACTGCTATGGATTTCTGGGTTAAAATAGGAGGGAGAATATAGATGGAAATATCATATGTAGAACATTTTTTTTATTCAACAATCGCTTCAGGAGGATATGCAGTCTTTATAAGTGTTCCTAAGAAAGATATCATAGTTTCAGCAATAATTGGAGGATTAGGTTGGATTTTATATAAGTTTTTAGCAGTTGAAACTGGAGACGTAGTTTTTCCATTTTTCTTAGCGACTATTTTAATAGGATTTTTAGGAAATATTTGCTCCTATAAATTTAAAAAGACATCTCTGGTATATATTTTACCTGGAATAGTGCCATTGGTACCAGGATATAATATGTATTACACAATGTTTTATATAGTTACGAAAAAATATACATTAGCATTACAAAATGCTGTGGACGCTATTTTTATTGCCTTGGCAATTGCCAGTGCTCTTCTAGTAATGGAATCATTAAGAAAGATAAGTGATAATATCATGATTCTGATAGATAAAAGCATAAAAATGGGAAGCGCAGAGATGTCTAAAGTAAAAAAAATATTATTTGGTAGAATGGCATTTAAAATTAAAAAGTAATCATGATAAATAAATAAATAAATAAATAAATAAATAAATAAGTGCAAATAAAAAAGATGACTAATTAAATTTAATTAGTCATCTTTTTTTCATTAAGGTTTAAACCAAAGTGTGAATTGATTATCTTGAATATCTACACCAAAATCAAAATGATGAAGTTCAAAAATTTGTTTAACAATAGAGAGCCCAAGACCTGTACCGTCAATATGAGTTTCATGATTAGAGCCTCTAAAAAAAGGTTCAAAAAGCTCCGAATTATTTTGACTATTATTGGCATTGGTATTTGAAATATTACAAGAGTTAATAAAGCTATAAACCCCATTAGTATAAGTTATTTTTAATTCACTATCACGTAAAGAATATTTTAACGCATTCTGAACTATGTTATCAATAGCTATTTTCATAAGATATAAGTCACAATTAGTATTAGTTTTACTAATATTTTTTAAAATTGTGATATCATTTTGTAATTCTAAAAACTCATATTTTTCTATAGCTTCATCAATAAGCAAAGGAATAGATACACTCTCTTTAGTAATTGTATAATTTAAAGAAGTAAGCTTAGATAAAGTTAAAAGTTTTTCTACTAGATATTGCATTTCAGCAGTAGTTTTTAAAATTGTATTATGATAACTCTTTAATTGTTCGGGAGAATTAACATTTTGAGATACTAATGCTTGAGCATAAGAGCTAAGTATGGAAATCGGAGTTTTTAGCTCATGTGACGCATTAGAAACAAATGATTTTAAATTACTAATTGACTTTTCAAGATTTTGAGACATATTATTAAGGCTTACGCTTAATTTACCAATTTCATCATCTCTGTGAATAACTATATTTTTGGGAAATTTTAAATTTGATATTTCCTCTGCGGTAATAGTTAACTTAGTAATATCTTTTGTTAATCTTTTAGAAAAGAATAATGCAAAGATAAGAGTAAAAGTAATGGAAATAAGTGTAGCAAGTATGTTAAAAAGATTAAATTCATGCTGGTGAGAATCCATTACACTTAAAGATGTCCAAAATATTAATTTCTTGTCATTAGGAATTTCTTTTGAATATGAAAGGAATTTAATTCCTAAATTATCTGATTTTGTAATTTTAAAATCTTCATTTTGTAAACTTATAAATCTAGGGATAGAATGATTTTTTTTAACCATACCACTCATAGATCTATTTGAACAATCTTTTTTTTCTAGAATTTTAAATTCAATTCCATAATTTTCTTTTAAAAATTCAGAATAGTCTTCTAATTCCTGTGGTGAATCATAGATTGTTGATATTTTATAGACCGCTTTTTTTATAGCAGATTTTTTTCTGCTAATATAGAAATCATTTAAAAAGAAAAGGTTAAGTAAATAACTAATTAATACTGTAATAAGTATAATTAAAATAGAGTATAAAAAAATCTTTTTAAAATAATTTGATCTAAAGTATGTGCTAATTTTTTTAATTAATTTCATCATCAAAGATATATCCAACTCCTCTTACAGTTTTTATTATATCGGAATAGTTAACTAGTTTTTTTCTAACTCTTTTTACTAAAGTATCGACTACCCTATCTTCTACATCAACTTCATATCCCCATATTTCATTTAAAATAATATCTCTAGTTAAAACTCTTTTTTTATTTTTTATAAAATACTGTAGCAATTCAGTTTCTTTTTTAGAAAAATCAATTTTTTCAGTTCCAATAGAAAAATAGTTTCTTTCAAAATCAAAATTAATATCTTCCAATGTATAAATGTGGTGCCTATCTATTTTCAATAGTTTTTTTATTCTAATTGTCAAAATTTTAAGATTAAAAGGCTTAGTTATATAATCATCAGCCCCTAATTCTAATCCCCTTATTTCATCTATTTCAGAGTCCCTTGCAGTCATAAATAGAATAGGGATATTACTATCTTTTCTAATCTCTTTACAAACGCTCCAACCATTTTTTTTAGGTAAGTTTATATCTAAAAGAATAAGGTCAGGATTGAATTCATAAAAAAGATCTATACCCTCGTCACCATTAAATGCTTGGTAAACTTTGAATCCTTCATTAGTTAGAGTATCTAAAATTATATTTGAAAGACTCACCTCATCTTCTACTATTAAAATTTTATATTTCATAAGTTTCACTCCTTAAATATTTATAAATATATTGAGCAAATTAAAGGAAAAATTTATATAATTTCTAATATATTAGTAATATAATATTTTAACATATTTAACGTTAAAATAAAAATTAAAAATATTTAGGTTGAAAATAATTGACTATTAAAGAGGCATGAGTTATACTGAAATGTAAGGCGGAGTGATATGTGTCTTTAGTACACGTTATATGCCTGTACTCAATTTTATCAAAAAGATTTTTGAAACATATAGAAATAGGGGAGGAAATAAAATGAGAAAATTAGCATTAGTTTTAGGAGCTTTATCTTTAGCATCATCAGTTTTAGCTAAAGAAGTAGTAGCGCAACCAGTAGTAATAGCTGAGCCAGTAGTAGTAGAAGAGGTGGCACCAGTAGTAGTACCTACAGAGCACAAACCATACGGTTTCGATAAATTAGCTATTGGAGCTGGAGTAGGAGCAACAACTAAACTTTATAATCAAGAGGATGAAAACATAGGATTATATCCAAATTTAGATATTAAATATGGAAGACTTTATGTTCAAGGAATCCAATTAGGAGTTTACTTATATGAGAGCGACATGATGGCATTCTCTGTATTTGTAGATCCAATGGGTGGATTTAAAATGGATAACAGCGATATGAAATCAGGATATAAAAATATAGACGATAGAGACACTATGGTAATGGGTGGAGGAAAAGTTGAATTAAGACAATTACCAGGAGATGTTAAAGTAACTGTATCTTATAAAGGTGGAGAAGAAGGACAACAAGGTGATTTAGTTGTTATGAGAAGATTCCCAGTAACTTCAAAATTCGCTATAATTCCTTCAGCTAACGCATCTATGTTCTCAAGTGATTTCACTGATTACTACTTCGGTGTTTCTAACAAAGAAGTTAACAGAAGTTCTACAGATAAGTTAGACAAAACATACAATGGAGACACTGCATATGCTTACGGAGCTAAATTAGCTTTAGAGTACATGTTTACAGAAAATGTAAGCATGATAGCATCAGCAGGAGTAACTCAATTCAGCAGCGAAATCGATGATTCTCCAATCGTAGATAACGCAACAATGTTCTACGGAGCATTAGAAGCTAAATATACATTCTAATCATAAATATAGTTAGAAAATTAGAGAGAGAGGATATTTTCCTCTCTCTTTTTTTATTCTGATATTTTTAAATGAAGTTATGAAGTTGTTAAAATTTTAATAAACTTAGAGAGAGTTTTCCAATTAAATTGATAATAAAAAAGACTCCTTTTAGATAAAAGGAGTCTAGATATTTAAAAAATTATATATTTCTATTTAGTGTGATTAAAAACTTTTTCTGAATCCAACAAAGAAGTTTCTTCCGTTTGCAGGATAATAGAATTGTTCACGTTTTCCACCGTTATCCCAATTTGCTCCCCCACCAACATACTCATAATATTCTCTATCAAAAAGGTTGTTGATACCTCCGTAAATATCAAGAGTTGGATCGTAAGCATAGTTAACATTTAAATCAACAGTAACGAAAGAATTTGTTTTTCCATATTCGTTATTGAAATCAGAAGAGTCATAAGCCTTACCTACATAATTTAGATCAGAATTAACTTTAAAGTCGTGAGTAACATTGTATGTTGCTCCAAGTGTTGCTCTATGCTCTGGAACACCAGGCATTTCGCTACCATCATATTTTCCACTTGTAATCTCAGCATTAGTATAAGTATAGCTCTCTCTAACTGTAATTTTATCAAAGTAGTGCTCTAAGAATAATTCAACACCTTTTCTCTCAGTCTTACCATCTAAATTAAAGTTACGATCACGATTGTTTGGAGTAGTAGTATAAACAATTTCATTATCTGTTTTTGTAAAGAATGTAGAGATAGAATAGAAAGTATTTCCAATCATATCTTTAGTTCCTATTTCAAAAGTATCAGAATTTTGAGCTTCTATATCCCCTTCCCAATAACCAAGTTCATCAGTATTAGGAGTTCTGAAAGCAGATAAATAATTAAAGAATATAGAACCTGTATCAGAGTATAAGTAGTTTACAGAGAACTCCTTAGAGTCTTCTTTTAAATTCTTATTTTCTTTATCCCCGTTTTCAGCATAATCTAAATCTATATTTTGCATTCTATACCCTTGAGTAAATTGGAACTTATCTAGATAGAATCTATTGATAACGAATGCTCCTTCAGACTCTTTTTTACGAGTAATCGAATCATTTTTTATATCTGTTTTACCATCTAAATAATCTCCTCCAACTACAAAGTAATTATTTTTTGTATAATTATATTTAAGTTGAGGCTTTATATAAAATTTTTCAGTATCATATGCATATTCATAAGAACTAGGGTATTTAGAATTATAGTCTTGAGTACTATAATCTGTGTACATTATAAATTCTAAATTCTTACTTAAGTTAGAAGTATATTTTAGATTGAAAATATCGTTTTCATTTTCACCTTCTGCTCTCTTACTTTTTATACTTTGTTCTCTATCTTGATTGATACCTTCCCTGTAAAGTGCTCCAGGTGTTTTGAAGTTCTCTTTAGAGTGTGAATATTTAAAATCTAAAGAGCTATCATCCATAAGGTATAACCAACTTGTTGAGAAAGAACCTCTGTCTGATTCTGCATAATCACGATATGCATTTGAATTTTTATCTGTATAGTCTACTTTAAAGAATAATTTATCATTAATTTTTGTACCGTAGTTAACATTATATTTGAAAAAGTCATATGATCCAGCTTCCATTCCTACTGAACCGTAGTTTGTCATGTTTTCAGGTCTTTTAGATATGATATTAATCATACCAGCAACAGCCCCGTCACCATAAAGAACTCCTCCCCCACCAGGGATAATTTCGATTCTTTCAATACTATCGATAGAAATATGGTTAGTCTTATAACCAGATAAATCAATAGAGTTAAGAGGTGATCCATCTAATAAAACTAAAACGTTAGATTGTGCATTTGGACCTTGTCCACGCATGTCAAATACTGGTTCTCCACCAGTAATTGTTTTTACTGTAATTCCTGGAGCAGATTTAAGAGCTTCCCCAACAGTCTTTGCTCCTTTTTCTTTAATCTCTTCTTTTGTAATTATAGTTACATTCTTAGGTGTAGAAACAACATCTGTTTCAAAGTTTGATTCACTTATAATACTGTCATCTAATTTAACAGTAGAGTAAGCAACTGCATCTTCTGTATTAATTGAAATAGCAGAAGTTGATACAGTAATAAAAGCTGCTATTAATAATAATTTCTTCATAAAAAAACCCCCAAATTTTTAAAATTGGAGGGAAAATAAAAGCTAAATTATTTCTATTGGGATCATTCTTTTAATTATTGAGATAATCTAAATTATAGAAAACTATGCAAGTAGAATTATTTCTAATAAATTAATTAAACAAAAGCAAAAGAGAATTAAAAAACTTCTACACTCCCCATTCCACGTGGTAAAGCATGAAAATTTTAAAGGCACGTCTCCTGGCTTAGAATCACTTTACTAATAGCCCTTCCCAATTTCTCAGTGGTTATGCTACTTTCATCCTCATTACAGTGGCGGGAACCGCATAGGAATTTAACCTATTTCCCTGATAGAAAATAATGAATTATTAACTATCAATTTTAAACCTTTAAAATATATTCTATTTTGAACCATTACAATTGTTATATTAACATATTTGATAAATCTTATCAATATAAATAATGAAAGTTAATGATATATATTATGAATTAAAAAACAGTAACTGTATATATATTAAGATAATGCCACATCTAAAATCATCATTACCGCAAATCCAATCATAACTCCAATAGTTGAAGAATCATCATTAGCATCTATTTTAGCTGAAGGAATAAGTTCCTCAACTACAACGTAAATCATTGCTCCAGCAGCAAAAGCAAGTGCATATGGCAAAATAGATTGCATAGAGATAACAAATAAAAAACCAATAATTGCAGCTAAAGGTTCAACTATACCAGAAGCTTGCCCATACATAAAAGCTTTAAATCTACTAATATTTTCATTTCTAAGAGGTATAGAAACAGCTGCACCTTCTGGGAAATTTTGAATTCCAATTCCAATTGCTAGAGAGATTGCAGCTCCTAATGATGCACCAGGGATTCCAGAAGCAACAGCTCCAAAAGCAACCCCAACTGCTAATCCTTCAGGGATATTATGTAGAGTAACTGCTAAAACTAATAAAATAGAACGTTGCCAATTAGTTTTGATTCCTTCACTGCTTTTTAATCCTTGATGTAAATGTGGAAGAATTTTATCAATTGACCAAAGGAAAATACCACCTACTAAAAATCCTATTGAAGCTGGAACCCAAGGCTTTAATCCTAAAGCTTCAGAGAGTTCAATAGAGGGATTTAGTAAAGACCAAAAACTGGCAGCAATCATTACTCCAGATGCGAATCCAAGCATTAAATTAAGAAATTTTTTATTAATTTCTTTAAAGAAAAAAACCATTGCAGCTCCTAATGCAGTTACGCCCCAAGTGAAAAGAGTTGCCAATATTGTTTGGTTTAAAGGTGAAATTGTTTTAAAGTATTCTAATATCATAGTTTGTCCTCCCAGTAAAATTAATATATCTATATAAGCTATAATACATCATTTTTAAATATATTCCTCTAAAATAATAAAAATATATAATATCAAGGAATGAAATTCATAAAATAGAGCGAAAATATGTTATAATAACCATAATAAATTATAAAATAAAGAGAGGTATACATATGAATTTTTTGTATAACAGAAAAAAGACTGCTATCATTTATAATGATGTTGAATATTCTTACAGGGACGTCATTAACAGTTCAAAATACTATGCGTCTTTAATCAATATAGAAAAGGACGATCGTGTAGTAATTTTTACAGAAAATAGACCAGAATTTATATATGCATTTTTTTCAATTTGGGATAAAGAAGGAATTGCAATTAATATAGATGGAAGTTACGAAATAGAGCAAGTTGCTTATGTATTAAAGGATTCAAATCCTAAATATATGTTTGTATCTGAGCATAACTATGAAACTGCTGTTAAAGCAAAAGAAAAAGAGGCATCAGATGTAATAATATTAAAATTTGAGGATATTAATATTGTTGAAAATTTTGTTGAAGAAGAAAGTGGAATTAAGCAACCAGAAAAAGATAAAACAATAGTTATTCTTTATACTTCTGGAACGACAGGAGAGCCTAAAGGAGTTATGCTTACTTTTGGTAACATAATGTCTAACATGAATGCAGTGAGAGAGATAGAAGTTGTAACAGAAAAAGATAGAATTTTAGGAGTGTTACCTTTCCATCATATTTTACCATTATGTACAACAGTTCTACTTCCAATATATTTTGGAGGTCTTCTTGTAATTTTAAAAGAGCTATCTTCTGATGCTTTAAGAGGAGCATTAAATAGATATAAAATTACAGTGGTAATAGGAGTTCCTAGAATCTGGGAGATGTTGCATAAAGGTATTATGACAAAAATTAATGCTTCAGGAATAGCTAAAAAATTATTCCAATTATCAGAAAAAATTGGAAATGAAACTATATCTAAATTGATATTTAAAAAAGTTCATGAAGGATTTGGAGGAAGTATAAAGGTATTTGTATCTGGTGGAGCTAAACTAGATGGAAAAATTACAAGCGACTTTAAAACTTTAGGATTTAAAATGTTAGAAGGTTATGGACTTACAGAAACATCTCCTATAATCTCTTTTAATCGTCCAAATGATATAAAAGCAGGAACAGTTGGAGTTGTAATTCCAGGGGTAACTGTAAAAATTGCTGAGGATGGAGAAGTTTTAGTAACTGGGGATAACATAATGAAAGGATATTATGGGAAACCTGAAGCTACAGCAGCAGCAATAGATAAAGATGGATGGTTCCATACTGGTGACTTAGGATTCTTTGATGGAAATCATTTAACAATAAGTGGAAGAAAGAAAGAGATGATAGTTCTTTCTAATGGGAAAAATATCAATCCAGCTGATATTGAGATAGAGTTACAAAGAGCGAGTAAAGGTGTAATTAAAGAGGTTGCTGTTATAGAGAATAATAACCATTTAATGGCTCTAATACTTCCAGATTTCGATATAGTAAAGCATGAAGGTATTGTAAATATAAAAGAGGATTTAAAGTGGAAAATTATAGATGGATATAATGCTTCTGCTCCTAATTATAGAAAAATATTAGAAACAAAAATAGTTTCTCAAGAGTTACCAAAAACTAAACTTGGAAAATTACAGAGATTTAAGTTAAAAGATTTCTTAAAAGAGAGTGAAACTGACGTAGTAAAGAAAGAAAAATCAGATTATATAGAAACTGAAGAATTTGTTATACTAAAAAGTTATTTACAAAAAGTTCATCCAGAGGCTGAAATATTTGCTGATTCGCACTTAGAGATAGATATTGGTATGGATTCTTTAGACAATGTAGAATTAATAGCATATTTAGAAGCAAACTATGGAATAGAAATTTCAGAAGAAGATCTTGCAAAATATAAATTAGTTAAAGAGCTTGCTGATTTTATAAAAATTCAAGGTGGAGAGTTTAAAGAGAGTGAAATAGATTGGAAAAAAATATTCTCTACACCAGTTGAGCAGAAGCTTCCTCATGGAATTGCCTTTGCAACAGTTGTTAATTTATTAGTTTTAAAACCAGCATTTAATTTTTATGCAAAATTAAAAAAATCTGGAATGGAAAAAATACCAAATAAACCAGTTATTTTTGCTGGAAATCACCAATCAATGATAGATGCATTTGCCTTTGCACAACTACTAAATCATAGTCAAGCAAAGAAAACTTATTATTTAGGTATTTCAGAGCAGTTTAGAGAGCCTTGGAAGCAATGGGTAGCTAATCATTCAAACACTATAGTTATTGATATGAATAAGAATATTAAAGAGAGTTTAAAGGTTTTAGCTAAAGTATTAAAAGAGGGTAATAATGTTGTTATATTCCCAGAAGGAGCAAGAACTCGTGATGGAGAATTACAAGAATTTAAAAAGAGTTTTGCTATATTATCAAAAGAGTTAAACGTACCAGTTGCTGTTTTTGGAATAGATGGGGCATATGATATTATGAAACCAGGTACTTCAAAAATAAACAAAGGGGATTTATCTGTAGAGATACTTGAAGTTATAGAACCAGAAAATTTATCTATAGATGAGATTGTTATAGAGACAAGACAATGTGTTGAAAATTATTTAGAAAGAAAAAAAAATAAAAATTAAGAATTAAGAACTAATTAACAAGAATTAATGAGCAAGAAAATAATAAGTAAAAATATAGGGGTTTTCCAAAATTAAGGGAGTCATTAAGTTTACATATAGATTAAAATCTTTGTAGATATTAATAATTTTCTTAGGAAATGGGGAACCCCTATAAAAATTAAAACTTATTTATTTTGGTTAGTACTGATAGTATTATTAGTATGAACAGTGTTGAATTGTATTCAATGATACTCAGTTGTATTAAATAGTGTTACTTAATAAGGAGGATGATGTATTGATAAAAATAGAGAAAGCTAATTTAAAATTTAATGATAAAACAATTTTTAATGATTTAAATTTTAATATAAATAAAGGGGAAAAAGTTATAATAAGAGCTCACTCTGGGAGAGGAAAAAGCACTCTTCTAAAAGTTATTATGGGATTTCAAAAACTTACTTCAGGAAAGGTAGAAGTAGATGGATTAGAACTTAATATATCCAATATAGAAAAAATAAGAGAAAAAATATCATATCTACCACAAAGTATCAATTTTAGAAATCAAACAATAAAAGAAGTAATAGAAAATATATTTAGCTTTAAAAAGAATAGAAGTTTGAAAGTTGATAATGAAAAATTAATGTTTTTAATAGAAGAACTTAAATTAGAGAAAGATATTTTAGAGAAAAATTTTGATTTCTTATCAGGTGGAGAAAAACAGAGAGTAGCTTTGATTATAGCTTTTTTAATGAATAAAGAGATAATTTTATTAGATGAAAGTATAGCTTCCTTAGATGTAGTTTTAAAAGAGAGAGTAATGCAGTATTTATTGCAACTGGATAAGACGGTTATTTTAGTTACACATGATAGAGGGGTTAATGTAGAAGGGTATAAGGTGATGGAGATATGACAAAAAACATAGAGTATGCGTCACTGTTATATTTTTTAATTTTGATGATTCCCACTTTTTATATCATAGTTAAATTTAATAGAGGGGATTTCTTGAAAAAAAGTATAATCTCTCTAATTAGAATGGTAGTTCAATTACTATTTTTAGGATTATACCTTAACTATATTTTCCAAATGAATAATACATATATAAATATAGCTTACTTGCTATTTATGATTTGTATATCAACGCATTCCGTTATAGATAGTACTTTTTTAAGAGATAAAAAGATTATTTATATAATTTTTATAACAATATTAGTACCTTTTATAGGGTCACTATATATCTTTGAAGTATTAGTTTTAAAATTGGAAAATGTTTATGATGCAATGTATTTGATTCCAATTTCAGGGATGTTATTAGGGAATACTCTAAATTCTATAATATTAGTACTGAATGATTTTTTAAGTAATTTAAAGAAACATAAAGATGAGTATATTTTTTATGTAACAATGGGAGCAAGTAAACATGAAGCTCTAAAACCTTATATAGAAAGTTCAATTCTAATATCAATTAAACCTAAAATAGCTAATATGGCAACAGTTGGGTTAGTAAGTATTCCAGGTATGATGACAGGTCAAATTCTAGGTGGAAATGGACCTATGATAGCAATTAAATATCAGATTGCTATTATGTTTTCAATTTTTGGAATAAGTGTTATTTCAGCTTATCTTGTGTTGCAATTTATTATTAAATATTACTTTGATGAATACGGAATGATAGATTCAAAAATATTAAATAACGAATAAAAAATTGAATACTAAATAGTGAATTAAACACTATATGTTAAATGTATAATAATAAAAAAGAGAGAGAAATTATTTCGTTAATTATAACGGAATGAAATTTCTCTCTCTTTATATTAAGTCTATATTTTATACTTTTTCTGTAAATAGTGAAAATGCTAACTTATTCCACCAAATCTCTTTAGAAGATTTTAAAGTAATTTCAATACTAGAAGACTCTTTTAAAATAGCCTTAATACTATTGTTGAAATTAAGGTGAACATCATTAAAAATATTAGAACTGTTTCTAATAACTTTTTTATTAAAGTTTGTTCTTGAAACTGAGTCGTATTCTTTGTCACCTTGCACAAGAACTCTAATTTCAATATTTTCATTATCTTTTAAATCAGACTGAATGTTAGTAACTCTAACTACTGATTTTAAAATATCTTGCTTATTAGCATTTTGAGGTATGTTAATTGAAAAATGGAAATTATCAGATTTTTTAGAATTATTAGCAAATTCCCAATCGTATTGATTAATAGTTTGCTCTCCAGCAATATCAATTTTCATAGCATCTTTAACTTCTTGAGTTGAAAGGTTTTTCCCAAGTAGATACATCAATTTAGTTATAGCTGCCTCAGGGGTAAGATCTGCTCCACCAACAACACCAGCATCAACCATCTTAGCACTTGCCTCATAAAGTCCCATCTTTACAAATCCTGTTGGACATTGAGTAATATCTACAACAACTATATTTTTAGAGTTTATATAGTGTATAACATCTAAAAATTCTTTGTTTGTAGGAGCATTACCATTTCCAAAAGTTTTTAAAATAATACCTTTTAAATCAGGATTACAATCTATCATATTCTTAATATAACTTGGTTTTAAACCTGGAAAAACCTCAATAATTATAACATTATTATTAAAAGTAGGATCAATATAAAACTCTTTATTTGATTTTTTTAGAATTCTATCTTTAACAACAGTTAATTCTCCTCCAACTTCTGCTAGTGGAGAAAAATTAGGAGAAGAAAATCCGAAATAGTTAGAAGCATCTAGTTTTCTAGATCTATTACCACGAAGTAAAGTATCTCTAAAGAAGATTGAAACTTCAGGAACAAGTCTTACACCATATTGTTCATTACCAGCTATCATAATAGAAGTAATAAGATTTTGTAAAGCGTCACTTCTAGGTTTCTGTAATGGTACTTGAGAACCTGTAAGTACAATTGGTTTAGATAAATTTTTAAGAATAAAAGACAGAGCCGAGGCAGTATATGCCATAGTATCTGTACCATGTAAAATTACAAAGCCAACATATTTAGAATAATTTTCTTCTATTATTTTGGCAATTTCAATCCAAACGTGAAAGTTACAATCTGATGAATCAATTAGCTCTTCGATTTGGCAATAATCAGTATCGAATCTTTTTAATAAGGGATGCTCGTTAGCAATCTCACTCCAAGAATTAGCAGGTCTCAATGGAGAGTTGGGATTTCCACACTCTGAATGAACCATACCAATAGTACCACCAGTATTAATTATTAAAATTTTAGACATAATACGCTCCTAAATAAATTATTAATATATTGTAATTAGTAATCATAGAATTTTGGTTATTAGCCAATGTATTATACCATATTAAAGTATAGAATTCATTTTTTTAAAATACAATATTAAAAAATTATGATATAATTATTATGAAAAATAAAGTTCGATGAAATTTTGAATAGCGAGGTAATAAATGAAGGCTAATATAGCTCTTATAGGTTTCATGGGAAGCGGAAAGACAACTGTTGGGAGACAATTAGCTAAAGCCTTGGACATGAAGTTTATAGATATAGATAAAATGATTTCCATGAGAGAAAAGAAGAGTATTCCAGAAATCTTTAAAGAGCATGGTGAAAAATACTTTAGAGATAAGGAAAGAGAGATTATAGAGGAAGAGTCTAGAGAGAATAATATTGTAATAGCCACAGGTGGAGGAGCTATTGTAGACAATGAAAATCTTAAAAACTTGAAAAAAACTTCTTATGTAGTCTATTTAGACGCCACTATTGAATGTATTTATGAAAGAATAAAAGAATCAAAACATAGACCTTTAATTGCAGAAGCAGATGATGTATATGCAAGGATAAAAGAATTATATGAAAAAAGACTGTGGTTATACAAGATATCAGGGGATTATAGCGTAGAAATAACATCTGAAACAGTAACTCAAGATACAGTTGAAAAAATCAAAGAAGCTTACATTAAAAGTTAAATTATAAAAAATTTTTATAGGGGTGAAAAATGAATAATTTAAAAGGAAAAAATGTTTTAATAACAGGTGCAAGTAACGGAATAGGAAAAGCAGCAGCAATAAAATTTGCTCAAATGGGATCAAATCTTATTTTAATTGCTAGAAATGAAGAATCACTTTCAGCATTAAAACACTTAATTGAGGTTAAACATGGAGTAGAAGTTCATGTAATAATAGCAGATGTAAGAAACTATGCTATATTGAAGGATAAAATAGAAAAAATTCCAGCAAATTTAAAGAAAATAGATGTTTTAGTAAACAACGCTGGGTTAGCTTTAGGTTTAGATAAAGTATATTGCAACCAAGCTGAAGATATCGATAATGTTATGGATACAAACGTTAAGGGAACTTTATATATGTTAGAGTTAATAGTTCCTAAGATGTTAGAAGATTGCGTTAACGGGACAATAGTAAACTTAGGATCAGTTGCAGGAAATTCAGCTTATGCAGGTGGAGCAGTTTACTGTGCAAGTAAAGCAGCTTTAAAAACAATAAGTGATGGATTAAGAATAGATTTAGTAGATAAACCAATAAGAGTAACAACAATCTTACCAGGAATGGTTGAAACAGATTTCTCTTTAGTAAGATTTAAAGGTGATGAAGCTAGAGCTAAGAGCGTTTATAGTGGAATAGAACCTTTAACACCAGAAGATATAGCAGATACAATTATATATGTATCTAATCTTCCTCATAATATTCAAATAACTGATTTAACTTTAACACCGCTTCATCAAGCTGATGGAAGATGTGTGCATAAGAATTAATTTTTATAAGAAATATTAATAAATAAAAGGCTCTCATATATTGAGAGCCTTTTATTTAAGTTATAATTTATTTTTAGGGCTTAGTTCTTTAATTAAATTTTCAAAGGCATCTATAGTAGAAACGACAGCAACATCATTTATTATTTCTCTTGAAGATATTAAAGCGGAGCCTACTGAAAGAATTTTCCCACTCATGGAAATGAGAACGGTCTTTAAATAAGGTGAGTCATAAACATGCTCAATGTGAGGACAAGAATGATACTTATCCTTATAGTTTATAATATATTCATTAAGAATTTCTTTATGATTCATATTTCTCCTTTTCAAATCTGGGAATAGTGATATAGTAATTATATAAAAAACAAATTAAAAATCCTTTTATTTTTTGTTTTGTTTGTGTTAACACAGGGTATTTTTTTTAATATATACAAAATTTAATTAAGTAGAAAAAAGGCTCTCAACATGTGAGAGCCTTTAACTGAACTTGAATCAACCATAATTATAAAATAGGACCTTTGAGAACTTATGTAAGTACATGTGTCTTAATAGGTTAATTGCCTAACAGTAGTTTTTAACTAATCAAAAAAATTTAGGGGGAAAAATGCCATTTAATATGAAACTTTACAAAGATTAGGAAAAATAAATTTAGAATGGAATGTTCTAAATGATAGTAGGCAAGAAAGAATATTTTTTAAAAAAATTAGAAATATTTATACTCATCAAGGAAACATGTTAATTAATACATGTCACAATAATAACTTTTTTATAGCTGGTCCAATATCTTATATTAATGAAAAAGGTAAAGTAATTCCAATGACCCCCTTATCTACCCCTGTAAATGATCTAGTTTTTTTATTTTTTCAAGGAATAATAGAGTATTTACTGAAAGAGATTAATAATAATAATATAGAATTAGAGTTTGGACTTCACAACAATATAGAACACGAAATAAAAGGAAATACTCAAATTCCACAAAATGTAAAAGATACTATTACTAATATTCTTAAAAATAAAAATCTAGGTCCTATTCATGATGAAAAAAATGAGGTTATAAATCATTTTAAAAACATAATAGTCCCTCCTTATAATGAAAAAGATGAGTTTATAAATTACTTAAAAAATATAATAGTTACTATCACGAACTAAAAAATTCTTAATTAAATTAACAAAATTTGGAATTTTATCTAATATTTTTAGCATTAGATATGATTTTTCAACGCAAAGCAAATAAGACATGCATGCCATTCTTTGTATTTTGAAGATACTTACCTTACACTATAATAATCTGAAAAAGATCATATTTTTATAGGTTTATTTGCAACTATTTTTAAGAGGTTAAATAAAATTATAAAACTTTATTTTATAGTCTTTTAAATCTTTTGAGTTCAAATTAAGAGCAACAAATAAAATATATTACTATAAATTAAATATGCATATTTCAATATTAGGAAAATAAGACTTTGTTATAGAGCCTTATTTTTTTATATGATATAATTTTTATAGTTAATATAAAATAGAGGTGTAAAATGAAAAAAAAAATTAGTGAGGAACAAATTGCTTTTAACAAATGTAAAAGTAAACTTTTATATGGAACTAGAGTGTCGGAGTGTCTTTGGAATGAAGAATGCGGAGGAAAGATAGTTAAAGCTCATGCTATACAAAACAATAAATATTTAAATAAAATTTCCCATAATGGTAATTTATTGACTCTGCATGTTGAACAACCAACTGAAGGAGATTTGCCAGTTAATTTTAAAAAGGTAGGCAGAGCTAATTTTAGTACTTTTGAAGGTTTTTGTAGTAAACATGATAAGAGTTTATTCCAACCTATTGAAGATCGTGATTATACTGAAACTAAAGAACAAAAATTTTTATTTTCTTTTAGAGCTATTGCAAAAGAAATTCATGTAAAAAAAGAAACTATAAATTTATATCAAAATATATTTTCAGAATTTAAAGATGCAGTTTACCTTTTAAGAGAAGCTTCAAATGAATTACTTAATGATGAATTATCTTTGTCTTCACTGCAAGATATATTTAATGAGCTAAAACAAGAATTAAAAAATTCTAATTTTGATAATTTGTATACAAAAACACTATGTTTTGAGTCTGAATTTCCTATCGTTGCTACTGCTACTTTTATTACTTATAATGACTTTAAATGCAACCCATTATTTTCAGACTATTTCTATAATAGAATACAATCTGGAATAGAGAATCCTTTTATCTTTTTAAATGTTTTTCCTGAAAATGGAAAAACTTTTATTTTAATTAGTTGCCAATTAAAATACGCTAAATTATTCTCTGAATATTTTAAAAGCTTAAATTATAATTCTAAACATAAAATTTCTTATTTATTATTACAGCATGCTGAAACCATTGCTTTTTCTCCTGAATATATTTCAAATAAATTTAGTGAAGAAGAACAAACTTTATTAAAAGAAATTTTTTATGCTACTATGGGAAGTGAAAAAATTATTAAAGTAGATAAAAAAGGTATCATACTAGATATAAATTTATTTAAAGAATAAAGGGGAAAATAATTAAAATTCCCCTTTATTAATATCTAATTTAATTCTATTTAATACTTTAAAATTATGTACGTCTATACAGTAGAAGAGAAAAATTAATCTCTCTTCTACTATTTAAGTTTCGGGAGTCCCAAAATGACTTTTATACTTCTTCTACTTTCTTATTATCTCTACACTGCTCTAAAGCACTTTTCAATTTCTCTAGGATTGGAACTCCCAGAGAAGCTACATTTTCTATTATAGACAGAAATTCTGTTGCCGCATAGTATATTAATACTAATGTTCTTATCTCCATATTCTTAAGTATCATATCCATCTGTGTTCCTGTAACAACTATAAATATCATTACTAATTTTTCCCAAAAGCATTTATAGGCTCTTCTAGAATTAATATTCTTTTTTTTAATTAATATGCCATTAAATTATCGAATTTATATAGGTATTGTCATATTTTTTTATAGATTTTTCTGTCAGTGTATGCCATGATATATATATCAAAATCATTTTAAGGAGGTTTTTTATGTCACATTATAAATGTCAAAATGAAAGAGCAGAGCACGACGTTCAAACATCTCTAAAATTTTATAAAAAATTTGTAAGTGAAGGAAAATTTAAAGAAGCTGAGGATCAAACTGTAAGAATGAAACATTCTTTTATGCAAGTAGGTAAATATTTGGTCGGTTGGACAAAAGGAGATCCTCTTCCACTAAATGAAAATTTTGATGAAAATGAAAGACTTCTTCAGTGGAAAAAATTTAAAAAAGACAATGATGTTCAAGAAAAATTTTAAAAAAGACTTAAATGTCTAATTTATAAAAATGATTTGACTTTATTAACTTATTATTTTATAATTTTTTCATAAGTCCCTAAAAGGCACTTGTAATTAGTTTAGTTGTTCAAGTTCAGATCGAGGCTCCAACTTGTTTGGAGCCTTTTTTCTATCCTTGAACAAGGTAGAGAGTAAACTACATCATAAGGCGGTAATCACTTATGGTCAAATTTGAATTTAATAACTGCAAGATTAATGGTAACGTATTAATTGCGATTCTATTAATCATTGTAGCTTTAATTTTAATTTTTGTAATCTAATATTGTCTAAGCTCTTATACCATTAGGAACTCCCAGTATTTTAATGGAAAAGTAAAGCTAGTAGGAATAGGAAAAAAAATCTTCCGCTAGCTAGGGAACAATCAGTTGACTTCTGAATTTTAATTACTTCATATTTGATTTTTCTATTGATATAAGTTCTAGACATTGTACATATTAAAATTATGCCCCCTACATTGACATCAAAATTTTCTATATCTTTGGTTCCAATATCTAAATTCTTTAATTAAAGAATTTAGGTGATTTTATTGATTATTATAGCAGTTTTGTACCTGAAATAGATTTCACTAATATTCTAGGAACTGTATTTCTAGTACATATAGTTGCTCAAGTAAAAGCCAAAGGTGTTACTGACAATTATATAGGTTCAACATCTTTTATATTTAAAAAAATGGGTCTAATAGAAATATAACAATGCAGGCACAAGGGTCTGGTCCAGCGCATTCTATTCAAGTTAAACTACAAAGCAGTAAAATAATATCAAGAAACTATGGTGAAATAGACTATGGTATATCTGGACAAATAACAAGACCAGTTTAAATAAATTTTATTTTAGTTTTTGGCAAAATATATTATCTGTCCTGTGTAGAAAGCTGGAGAGTTTATTGAACTAACAAAGAATTTGAATCTTCCGTTGCTACAAATATACATTTCTCCTGTTGGGCGAGTTTGGGTATTACCACAAAGAGCTCCACATTGACTTGTGATTGATAATGCCCAAATAGGAATATAGTAAAATGTACCAATGAGTACGGTTAGAGTAAAACTAGATATTGATAATATCCAAAACGAAACTACTCTTTCAATGAAAACCTCCATAACATAACCTTGAATAGTTTCTGCTTTGTAATAAACTAAATTTTTTAACTAAATAAAGAAAAGTCAAGTATCTAAACTTGACTTTTCTTTATTTAAATAAATTTTATTAATAATTATTTTCCCTGATCAGGAAATAAAGACAAATCAAAATTTTTAAAAGCATTAATAGAAGAATCAATAGAATATTCGTTTATTAATTTAGGATCTTCTATCACTGCAAAACCATTTGACACAACAACGAATCCATTGGAGTTCATACTACCTTCAGGTTGACGAAGAACAGTTTTTATATAGCATCCTTCAATAGTCTGTTCTAGGATAGGATATCCTCTATAAATTTCTTTATAATTTTTGATGTATTGATTAAGAATTTCTTGTTTGTTCATATAATAACCTCCCAATCTAAAAGTTTTTAATTGATATTATATACAATAATGAATAAATGATTCCTTTTTTTAGGAAAAAAGCACCATATCCCCCAAGAAGGTTATAGGTGCTTTTTATCATGCAAATATATTAAATTATTACTTTTTCTAAAAAGAAGTACTCTTCTCCAGTATGAAAATGCTCTTTATAATGATAAGGAATTAAGCAATTTTTATAAATCGAGATACCATTACTCAATCTGAAAGTTTGCCCTGATTCAGAAACTATTTTTAATATCTCTATTTCTCGAATAGATTGAATGTGCTCATGAAATAATATTCTAATAATTGTATTTTTATTTATTTCAGTATTTATGTTGATTGAATTGCTGTTAATAGGGGTGTTCATTTTATTACCTCCTAAAAAATTAATTTAAGGCTATAGCCTACAAAATAGCTTTTACATAAGTAAAATTTAACTTTAAAGCATTAAATTCATTTAAAGTTATTTTATTACTCTATAAAAGAATGATAACTCTTTAAAAAGTAAATGTCAAGGATAAGATTTATTTTAGATAAATTATTTATATTTTAAATTTATTGAAAAGTTGCTATAATTGGTTAGGAAGAGAATTAGGAGGGATATAAGTGGTTAAAATAAAATTACATATATTGATGGCTAAGGATAGAATGACTCAAAAAGATGTAGCTGAAAAAACAGGTATAGCTCCGTCAGTTGTAAATAAATATTATCATGATAAAATTATAAGAATTGATAGAGAGCATATAGAATCTCTTTGTGAATTATTCAACTGTGAAATCCAAGATTTAATAGAATATACACCAAATAAAAAATAATAATAAAAAAAGAGCTGTAGAATTTTTTCTACGGCTCTTTCTATAATCTAAGCTTTTTTATTATATTGTATCTTATCCTCTTTTAACTCTAAGAAATCTAACTCTTCTATCATATCCTCTATAAATTTATCTCCAAGTATATATTTAAGAACAGAGTAATAAGAGAGTAAGAAAGGTTCATAATCATCTTCATTAAATCCAGTAGGATTAACTTTTCTAAAATTAGGAGATTTTGATAACTCTAAATCCATACAAGGGAAATTAGTATCATTCATAGCCATAGCTTCGTTATCTTCATTAGGAACAAATATATAAAGAGTACTGTCATCATTCTCTGCCATAATTTCTAAAGGGTATATAGAGCACCACAGTGGCTTTGTATCAATTATCTCTCCTAGGGACATACCTTTATCTATACAAATTTTATGAATTGCACATAGTTTCATATCTCCGTGAGAGCAAGAACAAGTGCACTTATCAAAAGTTGTTTTTACATGTTCATCAGGAATAAGCATAGCATCATTCTTTATTGAGTCTATAATTTTAGAATGGCTTAACCCTTTTTCTTTTAAAGTAGATATAGCTTTTGTTAGCTTATCATACTCCTCTAAATTTTCAATAATAACTTCTCTAGATCTTTCATTAAACTCATAGGGAAATTGCACACAACAATTAGTTAAACAGTTAAAGCAATTAAAGTTAGTAAGCAATAAAAAACTATCAACATCAATTATTGCGTTGTATTTTTTATTTTCTATTATTACTTCAGTTGAAATAGTATTAATACTATTAAAATACTTTCGTACTGTCTTGGCTAATTTAAAAGGTACTTCAGTTTTGCTATGCATAAAATATTTCATTTTTTCTCCTAGAGGTTAACGTTTATTACTTTTAATTTTTATCGTATCTCTTTATTATACAAGAAAAAACTTTTGTTGTCGCTTCTTTTTATAAATATTGATACAGTGCAATAATAGTAAGCATAAACTAATGAATTGATTTAAGTAATTTAGATTTAAAATAGGACAAAAAATAAGACAAACAATTATAATATGTTGACATATATAAAAAAAATAGTATAATAAAAAATAAGAATTCTAATTTTCAAAAAAATGAAAATAAGAAAAAGGAGAATTTGCAATGGAAAATCATGTAGGATTACAAAAAATAGAGATTGCTAAATTAAAGATACTAGAAGATATTTTAAAAAGAGAGATAGGAGAAAAACTTGAAACTGTAACAAATTATTCAGAGAATTTCAATTTATCTCTAGGTACAATTCAAAAGGCTCTAACTTTCTTATTAGAAGAAAATGTTATTAAGCTAGAGAAAAAAGGGAAATGGGGAAGTGTTATAACATTTATAGATTATGAAAAATTATTGCAAATGCTAGGCAAAAAATTCTTATTAGGTGTTATGCCTATAACTTATTCTCAAAAATATAAAACATTACTAGCACAGTTAGAAAAAGATTTTAAGCTTGATATTCCTGTATATTTCGCTCATATGAGAGGAGGAAAGACAAGATTAAAACTTATAGAGAATAGAATCTATGACTTCGGTATAGTTTCTAAACTGGCAGCTTTAAAGTCTATAGAAAATGGAGTTGAAATAGAGGTAATTAAAGAGTTTGGAAAAGAAAGTTATGTGCAAAAACATATAATTTTAAAAAGAAAAACTGTAGGGGAAAAAATAAAAGTAGGAATAGATAAGGAATCTGATGACCATGTCTTTTTAACTAATAGCTATTTTTCAAAAGAAAATAATATAGATTTTGTAGATATAAGATATTCAGAAGTTATAGAGAAAATAGTAGATGGCACAGTAGATGCAGCTATTTGGAATTATGATGATATCTTAAATAAAGAAGTACTTTTAAAAAATAACGATATTGAATATTTCGATTTATTACAAAATGAAGATAATATACATGCAACAGAGGCAGTAATAGTAACTCAAAAGGATAATAAATTAATAAAAAATATATTTGAATATTTTGTTAACTAAGAAAAAAACAAATAAAAAATAAAATAAATTGGAGGAATTATGTCTTTAGCATTTAGGCTAGAACTTTTAGAGAGTTCTAACACCATTAATACTGAAACGAAAAAAAGTCTAGAAAGGGTAATTGAAATATTTAAAAATAAATATTCAATTGAACTTGTAGAAGAAAACGGGTCTATGATGATAACTCATTTAGCAATGGCAATAACTCGTATAAAACAGGGAGAGCCAGTAAAGAAGATATCAGAAGATGTGTATGAAGAGATTTTAGAAAGTGAATATTTTGAGAAATCTAAAGTAATATATGAAGATTTACAAAGTGTTATAGATGTAGTTTTACCTGAGGATGAAAAAAAATATATGGTAGTTAATGTTTGTGTAATATTAGAAATGCTAAATAATTAATTAAGGGGGAAGAAAATGGTGAAAATAGTAATTGGTGGTCAAATTGATAAACAGGGAATAGAAAGAAAAGTAAAACAAATAGCAGGAGATAAGGTAGAGGTTGTTATAAAAACAGATATAGAAGCAGCAATGATGATAAAATCAGGACAAGCAGACTTCTATTTAGGAGCTTGTAATACAGGTGGAGGAGGAGCTTTAGCAATGGCTATAGCAATTCTTGGAACAAATAATTGCGTTACTCTTTCAATGCCAGGAAATATAAAAACAGAAGAAGAGATTAGAGAAATAGTAAAAAGTGGAAAAAAAGCTTTTGGATTTACAGCAGAGCACATAGATCATGTAGTTCCTGTAGTTATAGGAGAACTTTTAAAATAATCGATTAGGGGGAAAAATGGAGATTATATCAGTAAAATATATTTTAATTGCATTAATAGGTGGGTTAGCTTCTTTTTTATCTAATAAATCAGTTGCAGTTTATCATGATGGGTTACGTCCTATAGTACCAGGTGTTTTGGATGGAAGTATGACTAGAAAAGATTTAGCAGCAACAAGTTTTGCCATGAGTTTAGGTCTTGTTGTAGGATTTGGAATTCCTTTTTCATTAACAACAAGCATAATTTTAATTCATAGTATTTTGTTAACTACAGATATAATAGGAACGTCATGCCCAGATACTAAGAAAGGAACAATTGTTGCAGTAGTGCTAGGAGCAATTTACAGTATTCTTTTATTAGTAGGGTTAAGATTTGTAGTAGATGCTTTTGCAATGTTACCAGTTAATATATTAGCTCCTCTAGGAAAAGTAGGAAGTCCTATAATTTCAGCTTTTGCTGCTTTCCCTGCTTTAGTTGTGGCATATCAATATGGGGCAAAAAAAGGATTGTTTGCTTTTTTAGCAACAGTAATTTTAAGACAAGTTACTCTTTACTATGGAGTTATTAGTCTTGGAACTGCAACTATAAAGTTAAATGCTGATGGAATGGCACTTTTAGTTGGAATGATTATAATGTTATTCTTCGCTATGAGAGAGAAAAACGTAGATGGAAGTAATTCAAATGAGATGTTACTT
Organism: Fusobacteriaceae bacterium; assembly: GCA_051656905.1. GTDB lineage: Bacteria > Fusobacteriota > Fusobacteriia > Fusobacteriales > Fusobacteriaceae > JAGNZR01. The sequence goes on from JBOFJQ010000003.1 coordinate 50,991, forward strand.
CATATCTTTGGAGATAGAATAAAAAGAATAAAAAAGAATATTGTTTATTTAGCTATAATGGGGGGACTTATTTCAGCTGGATCAGCAATGCAAATTATAGCAAGTGATCCAATATCAATTAACTTACTATCTACTGGAAAAGTATCAGAAGCTGCTTTAACGACATTTACTAGATCAATAGGATTTATACCTCTTATTGCTACAACAGCAATAGCAACTGGAGTTTATTCCCCAGCAGGGCTATACTTTGTATTTGCTGTGGGATTATTTATAGGAAATCCAGTAATAGCTTTCTTAGTTGGAGCCTTAGTAATTGTTTTAGAAATTTTAATGTTAGAGAGTATTGCTAAGATGTTAGATAAATTCCCAGGAATAAAAAATTGTGGAGATCAAATAAGAACATCTATGACAAAAATATTAGAAATTTCTCTTTTAGTTGGAGGAATGATAGCTGCAGATGCAATGATATCAGGATTAGGATACTTGTTTGTAGGTGGTTTCTATTTAATGAATAAGACATTTAAGAAACCTATGGTTGATATGGCTGTAGGACCAGTAGCAGCAATATTATTTGGAGTTTTAGTAAATGTATTTGCTTTAGTTGGATTGTATGTTCCAGTTATAGCAAAGTAAAATTATTGATTTGTGAGGTGAGATAATTGAAAGAAAATTCTTTAAAAAAAGTATACAGTTCAATAGCTAGAGCTAGAAATTTTTTAGATAAGACTATATGTGAAATAAATGATAATATTGTTTTAAAAATATTTGATAAAGAGAACCCAAAATTAGTTGGTATAAAAAACACTAAAAATATATCAGTAGAATTTTTAAATGAATTAGAAAAATTAAATTATTTCCCTCATACAATTGACAAGATGAGTGATAGAGGAAGAGCAATTGATATTAATTTGAAGAACCCCTTAACAGGAAGGAATATGACAGGGTCTTCAAGTGCTACAGCTATTAATGTTCTTTATGGAATTAATAATATAGGGATTGGAACAGATGGAGGTGGCTCTGTTCTTGCCCCTGCTCTATCTTTGAATCTATATTCTATTCTATATAAAGGGATAGGAATAAAAGGAAAAGAGTCTAAAAAATCAACTGATAATATCGAGTTTACTCCAGGTGTTGGAATAATTTCACAATATTTTGAAGATATAGAGATAATTACACGTGGATTATTGAAATCAAATGACAGTAAAGTATCTTTAAAGAAAAAAGCTAATATTTTAGTTTTAAACAATGTAGGAGATGAAATATTAGGGATTTTAAATGAAGAAAAAATATCATTTGAAAAAAGAGATATAAATTTACCTGATAAAAGGGAAGAGCTAATAAGTTTAGGAAAAAATATATTGAAAGATTTCGATATAGTGATATATAAAGAGGAAAAAATAGATTTAGAAGGGTTTGGAGATTCAATTTTTGGAACTATGGGTCATGAGTCTTCTATAATACAAAATAATTCTAATAAAAAATTAATAAAAGTTTTAAATATGATAAATGTTACAGCTATAACTCTACCTATAAATGAAGTTTCATCAGGAATAGTTATATTTACTCGAGAGGGAGAAGAGCATATTTCTGAACTATTAGAGATAGGGAAAAAGATAGATAGAGAAAGAAGAACAGAGTTATTTAAAAAATATTTTTTGGATTATTCACTTCAAGAAATAGATAATAGATATTTTTAATGAAGGAGATAAAAGTGAAAGATATAATATATTCTCATGAACATATGACTATTGATTTATCTAAAGAGAAAGGAGATATAGACTGTAATTTAAATATATTTCAAGAGACTAAAAATGAACTGATTAATCTGAAAAATAAAGGTGTTAGTAAAATTATAGATTTAACAAACAGAGGTATGGGAAGAGATATAAACTTTATTTTAAAACTTCAAGAGGAAACAGGAATTGAGATAATTTGTTCTACAGGATATTATAAAGATCCTTTTTTACCAGATGAAGTTACTCAGCTAAGTGTAGATGAACTTGCTAATATAATGATTAAAGAGATAGAGGTAGGTATAGATAACACTGAAAAAAGAGCTAGTATAATAGGAGAGATTGGAACAAGTTTAGATAAGATAACTGAACTAGAAAAAAAAGTGTTTTTAGCTGCAATAAAAGCAAGTAAAAAAACTGGAAAATATATAAGTACGCATACAACTCTTGGAAATTTAGCTCACGAGCAATTAGATATATTTGAAAGTGAAGGATTAAATTTAAATAAAGTTATATTAGGGCATGTAGACTTAAAAAAAGATTTTGAATATTTAGAATCTTTATTAAAAAGAGGAGCTTATATAGCTTTTGACACTATTGGAAAGATAAAATATTTGCCAGATGAGACAAGAGTTGAATATATAAAAAAATTGTGTGATGCTGGGTGGACTGAACAATTATTACTTTCTGTGGATTTAACAAGAAGAAGTCATTTAAAAATAAATGGTGGAATAGGATATGAATATTTAATAGATAATTTTATTCCTAGACTTATTGATGCAGGAGTTTCTCAAGATAAAATTGAAATGATGGTTGTAAAGAACCCTAAAAGAATTTTGGAGGATAAAGAATGAATACATTTCCATTAGAATCTATAACATTGAAAGAAGCTATGAAAAAACAGTTTAAAGTTGTTGATATAATCACAAAATATTTTACAGGTGAAGAGATATTAACAAGAGGTGATTTAGGTGTAGTAAAAGGATTGAATAAGCCTAGAACAACAGAAAAAGTAGAAAAAGTAATAGCAGAATATTTTGGAGTTGAAAAAGCAGTTTTAGTTAGAGGATCAGGAACAGCAGCAATAAAATGGGGGGTATATTCTATTTTAAAAGGAGTCCCTGTAGAGGAAAGAATTGTTTTAGTTCATAAGGCTCCAGTTTATCCTACAACTAAAGTTACTTTTGAAATGATGGGGATAAAAACAATAGAAGCTGATTTTAATAATTTAGAAGAATTAAAAGAAGTTGTTTTAAATCAAAATATAAAAATGGCTCTTGTTCAGTACACAAGACAGAAAATAGATGATAGTTATAGTATGGAAGAGGTTATATCTGTTATAAAAAATAGGGATATACCAATAGTAACAGATGATAATTATGCTGTAATGAAAGTATCAAAAATTGGAGTTGAATTAGGAGCGGATTTATCGGCTTTCTCAACATTTAAATTATTAGGTCCAGAAGGTATTGGGTGTGTGTTAGGAAAAGAAGCTTATGTAAAGAAAATAGTTGAGTCTAATTATTCTGGTGGAGGACAAGTTCAAGGGCATGAAGCTTTAGATGTTATTCAAGGATTAGTTTATGCTCCTGTTTCTTTGGCTATTCAAGCAGAAGTTAATGAAGAGGTATGTGAAAGATTAAACAAAGGTGAGTTAGATTTTGTAAAAAAAGCTTATCTTGTAAATGCACAATCTAAAGTAACCGTAGTAGAATTAAATGAAGAGATTGCGGTAAAAGTAATTGAGGTTGCAAATGAATTAGGAGCACTTCCAAACCCAGTTGGTGCAGAATCTAAGTATGAGTATGTTCCTCTTTTCTATAGAGTGTCAGGTACATTTAGAAGTGCAGATGCTTCTTTAGAAAAAAGAATGATTAGAATTAATCCTAATAGAGGTGGAGCAGATACAATAATTAGAATTTTAAAGGAAAGTTATCTTAAAGTAAAAGAGGTAAAATAATGTTTTTAGACGTTTTGGAAAAAAGAAATCCTAAATTAATTGAAACAGCTTTTAAATTGCATCAAGAGGGAAAAATCTTGCCGGATACTTATATTTTAGATTTAGATGCAATTTTATATAATGCTAAATTGATTTTAGAAGAGGCAAATAATTACGGAATAAAATTGTATGCTATGACAAAACAATTTGGAAGAAACCCAATTATTGCTAAAAAAATAATAGAGTTAGGCTATTCAGGAATAGTAGCTGTAGATTTCAAAGAAGCTCAGTTAATGATGAAAGAAAAAATTAAATTGGGAAATGTAGGGCATTTGGTTCAAACTCCAAAAGCACTTTTAAAGGAATTGGTAGAGTATGGTAGTGAAGTAATGACTATATATTCTATTGAAAAGGCTCATGATATAAATAAATATGCTAAAGAATTAAATAAAATTCAAAAGATAATTATAAGAGTTTTAGATGAAAACTCAGAAGTATATTCAGGACAAATGGGTGGTGTGTACATCTCTGATTTAGATGAATTTATAACTCAAATGAAAAAATATGAAAATATACAAATAGTAGGTTTAACAGTTTTTCCATGTTTTTTATATGACTCTAAAAAGAATGAAATATTAGAAACTAAAAATATTATTGCACTGAATAAAGGTATTGAAATCTTAAAAAATAATAATATTGAGATAGAACAAATAAATATGCCTTCAAGTACAAGTGTAAAAAATATGAAAAAAATATTTGATCTAGGTGGAACTCATGGTGAGCCAGGTCATTCATTAACAGGTACAACACAGTATAATGCCAAGAATTTAGAGGGAGAGATTCCAGGAATAATATATGTTTCAGAAGTATCTCATAATTTATCTGGTAAAGGGTATTGTTATGGTGGAGGGCACTATAGACGTTCAGGAATGATTAATGCACTTGTTGGAAAAAATTATAAGGAAAGCAAAAGATATTCTTTAGAAGCTCCAACAATGGAAAGTATTGATTATTATTTTGAATTATCAAATGTTGCTCCTATTGGTGATACTGTTATAAGTAGTTTTAGAACTCAAATTTTTGTAACTAGAAGTGATGTTGCTGTAGTTTCAGGAATTTCTAAAGGGTTACCTAAAATAGTAGGAATTTACGACAGTTTTGGAAGGGAAAAAATATGAAAAGATTTATAATTTTGGTAATAGATAGTTTTGGTATAGGAGCTATGGCTGATGTAGTAACAGAGAGACCACAAGATTTAAATGCAAATACATATAAAAGCACACTCCTTGGAAGTAAAATTTCTTTGCCTAATATGGAAAAGTTAGGGATTGCAAATGCAGCAAATTTTGAAACTGAAAATATAAAATTCAGTTCAAGTGCAAATTATGGTAAGTCAAATCTAAAGCATTTTGGATGCGATACATTTTATGGTCATCAAGAGTTAATGGGGACATTACCTAAAAAGCCTACAATAGAGCCTTTCTGTAATTGCATAGATGATGTAGAGAATGAGCTTATGAAAAAAGGTTATAAGGTTGAGAGATATGGAGAGAGAGAGAAAGTATTGATTATAAATGAGTGTGCAACAGTTGGAGACAATTTAGAAGCAGATTTAGGTCAAGTTTATAATATAACTGGAACTCTTGATTTAATAAGTTATGATGAGCTTTTGAAAATTGGAAAAATAGTTAGAGAGATAGTAAAAGTTCCAAGAGTTATAACTTTTGGAGGAGAAAATGTAACTCTAGATGAGATAAAAAAAGCTTATGAATTTAAAAAACCAAATTTTGCTGGAATAAATGCTCCAAAATCAGGTGTTTATAATAAAGGGTATAAAGTACAGCATATGGGGTATGGAGTAGATGAAAAGGTTCAACTGCCAACAATAATAGGAGATAAAATTAAAACAGTTCTAATAGGAAAGGTAGCTGATATAGTAAAAAATGAGTTTGGAGAATCAATACCTATAGTTGACACAAGAGAAGTTATGGAGTGTTTAATTAAGAAAATAGAAGAGAATGAAACTTCATTTATTTGTGCAAATGTACAAGAAACTGATTTAGCAGGTCATCAAGAAAATAAAGTAAAATATCAAGAGAAATTAGTAGTTGTAGATAAATATTTACCTGAAATATTATCTAAATTAGATGAAGAAGATATATTTATTTTAACTGCTGATCATGGAAATGATCCAAGCATAGGGCATTCTAATCATACTAGAGAACAGGTTCCAGTACTTATTTATAATAAGAAGATGTCTAAAATAGAGATAGGAGAACTAGCTAGCTTAGCAGACATAGGTCAAAGTGCTGCTGAATATTTTGGATATAAGCTTCCTGATAATGGAGTCTCTTTTCTTAAAGAGCTAAAACCAAATAAATAAAAAAAAATGACAAGAAATATTTTCTTGTCATTTTTTTTTTATAAATAACCGTAATTATATCTTTCTCTTTTTAAATATGAAATAGACACTATGATAGATAATATTTCTGCCAATGGTACTGCTAACCATAGACCGTTTTCATTAAATAGAATAGGTAGAGTGAATAAGCCTACAACTATAAAAACCAGTGTTCTCATAAAAGAGATTATTGCTGATATTTTTCCATTTGAAAGTGCTGTAAAAAGTGATGATGAAAAAATATTAAATCCAGAGAATATATAAGCTATTGAAAATAGAGAGAACCCCTTAACTGCAATGGCGTATACTTCTGTTCCTTCTGGTGCAAAGAAACCAACAATATATTTTGAAAATATTACTGAGGCGATAAAGACTAGGAATGATGATCCTAAAATAAGTTTAGAGCAAATTTTAAATAACTTCTTCAGCTGTTCATTATTTTTATTACCAAAGTTGTAGCTCATTATAGGGGCTGCTCCCATAGCAAATCCCATATATATTGATATAAAGACAAACTGAGCATAAAGAATTATAGTTATAGCTGCAACTCCTTTTTCCCCCATATACTTCATCATCATTAAGTTAAAAAGAAAAGTAACAATACCTGTTGATACATCTGTTACCATTTCTGAGGATCCATTTATACAGACTTCTTTAATTAATTTTAAATTGAGTTTAACTTTGGTAAAGTATAAGATACTTTTCTTACTAAAATAAAAATAGAAAGCTCCAAAAACAGATACAATAATACAACCTGATACTGTTGCAAGAGCAGCTCCAGTCATTCCTAAATTAAATGTTTTAATAAATACGTAATCTAGAATTGTATTTGTTATACCAGAGATAACTGTTAGCTTTAGTCCAAGACTAGGATTACCAGCTGTAATAAAAAAAGTTTGAAAAAGCATTTGTAAAATAAAAAAGGGTGCAAATGTTATCATAACCTTTAAATAGTCATAAGAGTATTCTTCTAAAATAGGAGAAGCTCCTAAAAATCTAATTATATCGTGTATAAAGAACAATCCGAAAATAGCTATACAGATACCTAGAAAAAGTCCTGTAAAAATAATCAAAGAGAAAGCTTTTCTTCCTTCCTCGTGATTACCCTCTCCCATTTTTATGGCAATGATAGCACTACCACCAGCTCCTAACATTATTGCTGTTGCATGAATACAGTTTATAAAAGGGTAGACTATATTCAGACCAGAAAGAGCATTTGTCCCTATAAGTCTTGAAATAAATATTCCATCTACTATAGTATATAAAGATATAAATAGCATCATGGTTATTGTTGGTATTGTAAATTTGACTAATGATAGTAAGTCAAATTTTTTAGCAATTGCGTAATTCATTTTTCCTCCATAAGTTTAAAAAACTTGAATTTGTTACTCATATTAGATACTATAAAGTATAGTGTAACCCGATAGTCAAGGAGATGATTAAAAATGTCAGATAAATCAAGTTTGTATTTTACTACAGGTGAATTCGCAAAATTATTTAATGTAACTAAGCATACGCTCTTTCATTATGATGAAGTTAATGTATTTTCTCCAGCTCTAAGAAAAGAAAATGAATATAGAATGTATGGGGTTGATCAAATAGAAGTGTTTAAGGTTATTTTAACTCTTAAAGATTTAGGGATGCCTTTAAAAGAGATAAAAGAATATATGGATGAAAGAAATCCAGAAAGATTTATTAATCTTATGAAGGAGAGAGAAAAAATAATTGATGAAAAAATTAATTATTTAAAGGGAGTAAAAAAACTATTTAAAGCTAAAGCTGAGATAGTAAGAGAAAGTATGCAGATAGATACAAGTATAATAGAGATAAAAGAGTATCCAGAGGAATACTTGATACCTATAAAAACAGAAATAAAAAATGAAAAAGATATCTCTTTATATCTTGCAGAGCACATGAGATTTTGTGAGAAGAAGAAAATTTATAGTCCACATGCAATAAGTGGAACTCAGAAAATTGAGAATATATTAAAGGGGATTTACATGAAGTACTCTTGCTTCTACACTAAAGTAGCCCGTGAACAGGTGTTCATATTAAGAAAAAATGATATACCTTTTACATTAAAAGAAAAAGGATACTATGTAGTGGCTTATCACTCTACTGGATATGACTCTTTGGGAGAAACTTATGATAGGATATTTAACTATATATTTAAAAATAACATTGAAATTATTGGAGAATTTTATGAAGACGTTCTCCTCGATGAACTTTCAATAAAAGGGTATGATAATTATATGGTACAAATTTCTGTTAAAATAAAATAAAGAAAAATTATAAAAAAATAAAAAGTGTAGTGTTTGGAAATGGAAAACCTACACTTTTTTTATTGTATTATTTTAGAAAAAAAATTGAAGTTATAAAAAAAAAAATTTATAAAAAAAAATTATGGTAAAAAAAATGATAAAAAAAATAAAAAAAATTGATAAAAAAATAAAAATAAAACAATATAAAAAAACGAAAAAAAATCCGCAAGTAAGACATTTAACAAAAAAAACATTTAGAGGTGTTCGCTATTATTATCAATGTGATTAAATTTTAGTTTAAATGTAATGAAAAAATATTGAAAAAATATATTTTAATCATGGAAAAGTGATTTTTTAACAAATAAGAGTATGTTTTAAGTGCTAAAATATGCTAAAAAAATTTTAAAAAAAATGTTTTATAGTAGTGATAAAAAAATAATTTCCGTACCTAAAAAGCACAAACTTAATAAAAAGCTATTTACAAAACGTAACAAATCTGATATAATTAGACCCGATAATAACAAGTATAGTCTTGTAATCGAACATATTTTAGGAGGAACAATGGAATTATTAAAAGGTACCGCATTATTATTATTAGTGTTAGCGTTTTTCACAGTATTTAGTTTAAAAGCACCAAAAGGGATGAAGGCAATGGGTGCTCTAGCAGGAGCAGCAACAGCAAGTTTTCTAGTTGAAGCTTTCCATACTTTCGTAGGTAAAGATTTATTAGGAGTTCAATTATTTGGAATAGTTGGAGGTTCAGCAGGTTCAATGGGAGGAGTTGCAGCAGCAGCTTTAGTACCGTTAGCTTTAGGAGTAAGTCCAGTATATGCAATAATGATGGGTGTAGTTTGTGGTGGAGTTGGAATTATTCCAGGATTCATAGCAGGATACTTAATGTCGTTTATAGTGCCAAAAATGGAAGAGAAAATTCCTGATGGATTAGATTTAATAGTTATTATATGTGTTGCAGCTCCTTTAACAAGAGGAATAGCAGATTCAATAACTCCAAGCGTAACTTTTGCTTTAAAGACAATTGGAGATATATTAGTAGTAGCTCAATCATCAAGCCCTTACGTAATGGCATTCATCTTAGGTGGAGTAATTACAGTTGTTGCAACAGCACCAATTAGTTCAATGGCTTTAACAGCTATGTTAGGATTAACAGGTTTACCAATGGCAATAGGAGCTTTATCAGTTACATCATCATCTTTCTTAAACTATGTATTCTTTGATAGAATGAAGTTTGGAGATAAGAGAACTACAATAGCAGTTGCAATTGAGCCATTAACACAAGCAGACTTAATTTCAGCTAACCCAATTCCTATATTTGTAACAAACTTCATAGGTGGAGGATTTGCAGGTATGATGGTTAATTATTTCCAATTAATTAACAACGCAACAGGAACAGCAACTCCAATCGCAGGTTTCGCAGTATTATTTGGATTCAATCCAGCTAAGACAGTTTTAATCGCAGGAGCTTTATGTGCAGCAATAGGTATAATATCTGGATACTTAGGATCTAAAGCATTCAAGAACTATCCAATAAAAACAGTTGCTGACATAAGAAAATAATAATTCAATACTTTAAGATAAATTATAAATAAAATAAAAATATAAATCATAAATAATGAGCTATTGGTATTTTAAATTACCAATAGCTTTTACAAATTAGGAGGAAAAATTGGATTCATTAAAAGAGTTATTTAAAGTAGGGAATGGACCGTCAAGTTCACATACTATGGGTCCAGAAAGAGCGGCAAAGCAATTTAAAGCTAAGCATCCCGATATTAAGAACTATAAAGTTGAGTTATACGGTTCTTTAGCATTAACAGGTAAAGGTCACTTAACTGACTGGATAGTAATAGAAACATTAA
>JBOFJQ010000004.1:0-87400 GCA_051656905.1 Fusobacteriaceae bacterium
ATGTTTTTATTTTTTTTCTAAAAATTAGCTTTTGAATTTTTTATCAAACGAAATTTTTATATAGAAGAAAAAATCCTAATGAAATCAATGGTTTTATCTTTTGGATTTGTAGTCAGATACGTGTAAATTTGATAATTTAGGGTGTTTTAAAGCCCTTTTTCACGTCTAATTTGCATTATTTTCTGTCTGTTTTCTGCTCCTGTTTTTGCTTTAATATAATGATCACGAGTTACTTTTGTATCACTATGATTAGCATATTCAGAGGCTATATTAATATCTGATAGGTTATTTAATATATTTATAGCGGTTTTTCTTAAAGTGTGAGGATAAAGCTTATCATAACCTATTAATTCCCCTATTTTCTTAATTCTTGCTCTAATTGTTGTTTGACACATTTTCACATATTTACCTTTGCTTTTTGTTACAAATATGTATTCTGATTCTATGTCTTTTTCTTTTCTAAAGGATATCCATTCCCTTAACATATTTTCAGTGTTGGTCATAAATATTATATCGACCATTTTGTTTCCTTTTTCTTTAACACCTTTAAAGAAGCCATTTCTTATATCTAACTGCTCCAGCTTTAAATTTTGTATTGCTGATATTCTCGCTGCACTCTCAAGGAAAATTTCCCAAAGTAGTCTAGATTGTATATCAAACTTCTTTTCATTATGTAACATAAGTATTCTTGCCTTTATTACGTCTTCAATAGATAAGAAAAAGCTCTCTCTTCTCTTGTCAAAATCACCTTTTCTTAGCCTGTCTAATTTATGCTGAAATGGGTGATATTTAACTAAATCTCTCTTTAAACACCATATATAAAAACTTGATATGGCTGTTAATTTATTATTAATAGTTTGATTATTATTGCCATTTTCTCTGCAATGATTTATAAATCTTTCTAATATTGAAACGCAATTTTTTAACGTTGCTTCTGACAACAACAATTTATTTCCCTCATAAGTTTGTAGATACTTCATATATTGCAACATGTTGCTTCTATAGACACTATAAGTCGTCTTCATCGTCTCAAAATTTCTCGCCTTATTCGAATCTAAATAAAGCTGATACACTTCCCAATTGCCTTTGTTATAATTTTCTTTCATTCTATTCCTCCTGTTATTATTATAAGTATCTAATAATAGCAAAAAGAATTTGACTTATCTATTACAATATGTTATATTTTATGTAAGTACCGAAAGGCACTGTTTAAATTACGTATGTTTCAAGTTCAGATAGAGGCTCTCACTTGTTGAGAGCCTTTCTTCTACCCTTGAACAAGGTAGAATACGTAATTTAAATAGGAGGTATGATGATGAACATTTACATCAGTAATATTGCCATTGATGGAAATTTAGCAATTGCAATTTTCATCTTAGCAATATTTTGGTTTAAGCGTAAATAATCCTCAACCTCAGCCCTTCGGGGCTTTTTTATTTATTTTATTAAAATTTAATTAAAATTATAAATATATTCCTCTTATTTTTTATATTGACTTCTGTATTTTATTAGCCTATACTAATTTTACAGCACCAAAGAAATTTAGATTTTTTATTACTCCTAGCTATAGTCATAGGAATATAAATTTCTTTGGTGATTCCTTTTTTTAATAATTTAATATAACTTAAAGGTATATAGGTATTTAAATCCTAAAAATTACCGAATGTTAATCATTTCTAAAGCTAAGTTTTTATATTTAGCTTTTTTTATTTTTCTCATCTTAATTTAATTAGAGAATTTAGGTTGTTCTCTTATTCAAACTGGGGCTAAATCTACTCAACCTATTCCAGTGGGTTCTACAGAAACTATTACTATAAATTTTCCAAAAAAATTTAAAACAAGACCTATTGTTAATGCAAGCATCGGAACTATGGTTGATAGTCCTGATGGTACACATTTTATTACTGATTCTGAATTACTTTCAGTGTATATCCCAAGTGAAGTTAGTTTTAAAGTTAGATGGAAAAATCTATCTCAAAGTAATAATAACGGAAGATATATTCAATGGGTTGCCTTTGGAAATTAATTATGAATACTGTCTTAAGGTTCTACTATATTAAGTTAAAATTATAAATTGAGATAAACTGAATTAAATTATTCTTTCACTTTATAATACTCTTGCAAATATTGATAATTCAAATTCTATCGCAATAGATGTTGTTGTTGAAACAGCTAATAAATTAACTCGAGTAGTACTATAGTCTACTACTGTTAAAAATTCTTTAGATGGATCATTTGTCTGTTTTATATTTGCAGATATACACAAAATTTCCATTGGTACAGGCAAGTCAACAAAGAATGTATAAGGCACATTTGGGGATAACATTAAAGTTCCTCCATTAACTCTGAATCCTTTTAAATTCTCTAATTTGAGACTAAATAATTAAATATACTGGTCACACACAAAACTAAGTCCTCCGCTTACATCAAATCCTGTACCGGGAAAACAATCTAAAACAACATTCCCATCAGGATAAACCAATAAGGTTAAATCTCTTTCTTGTGGATAAATAGCTACTCTTTGAGTTGTAATTGGTCTATACCCAACAGGTAGTTTATAAATTATATTTTCTCTACCGCCAGTATGAGTACCGTCATAACTTAGCGAAACTACTCCTGATTTTCTAGATACATAAAAACGGTATATTCCAGTAGTTAAATTTTCTACATTATTTACAAATAGTGTTAAATTCTCTAATTAATTAGAGAATTTAAGCAAAAAATATAATGGAGCTTTAATCCCAACTATCTCTCAAATTCCTACAGTTTCTAGTATAGTTACAAAAGTAGGAAATACAGTAAATGCTTGGTTTGAATTTATTGTTACAGCTGATGTAGTAATCAGAAATCCACCAATGCAAATAATATCTTTGCCACCTGATTTAAGACCTTCTAGTGCGGGTAGATCATTAATAACGCCTATAGTCACAGCGGGCTCTGGTGTTGTCAATAACTATGCTTTAGAAATTTATATAACCACTGACGGGAAGATAAGCATCAGTGGACATACTGGAACAAGACCTGTAAATCTGAGTACTAATATTTATTATCAATGCACGGCTATTTGGCAAGTTTAAAGAATTAAATTTTAAAAATATCATATGAAAATTCATTCCCTGATACAGTACTTCTTATTTCTATAATATTATTCTCTGACAAAGTACCAGTTAAATTAGTTGAAATAGATGTTGTTGAGGTAGTTTTACTTTCAACTCTCTTTGTTCCATTTAAATAAACTTCTATTGAAGCTGTAGTTCCACCAGAGTTGTAAGCACTTGCAAATACAGCATAAGAACCTTGTTTAAGAATTTTAAAAGTAGTAGATGATTTTGATGTATTGGTTATCGCTATACTATTTTGCTCATATCCTGTATGACCATTATGAGCGTATGCTGTGATTAAATTCTCTAATTTACTCGCAAAATCACTATGAGAAAAAGCTATATAATAATCTAAATTTGCATAGTTTAATTTATTAGCTACTTTACATCTAAAAAGTGATTTATTACTAGTACAGTAATAAGCTAATCCCACTACTTTTTGATTTGCATTATTAAGAATCCCTCCATACTCAGCACCCAAAAGTTCAGCCATTTTAGCCCCTTCTAAAACAGAATCTGATTTAGTTCCAAAATCTTTGTTAAAAGCTGTCTTCTTGGCTATTGCAGGTTCTTTACTATTCCAAGTTGCTTTTTCTGCATCTGTTACATGCCGTGTAGTAGCTGTGTCTGGATGAACGTAGTTATTTGCACTCGTCGCTATAGTATTTAGTTTTGCCTTATCTTCTTTGGACATATGTCCGTTTTCTGTTGTAGATACTATCTTTAATATGTGATTACTTAAGTTTGTTGCTACACTGTTTATTGAAAAGGTTAATGAGTTGAATAAAGTTAATGCCCCCTTAGCTGTAAACAACTTATTTGTATTGTCTTCAGTTACATCTGTTTTATCTAAGTTAAAACCTGTTTTTTTAGCTATTGCAGGCTCCTTTCCATTCCATGTTGCTTTTTCTGCATCTGTTACATGTCTTACACTAGGGTTATCTGGATGAATATATTTATTAGATCCAGCTTCAATTCCATCCAATTTTATTTTATCTGGAGCTGTCATAATTCCGTTTTCTGAAGTATTCACTACTTGCGTTTTTTTATTTACTGATTCTGCCCAATTATCTATCTTCTGCCAATTTTCTACTTGCTCTGTTTGCTCATTGTAATAATCGTTAGGTTCTGGTTGTAGCAATTTTAAAATTTTTGTAAATACCCCCATTTTATTTCTCCTCCCCCATTTTTGGATTTGCTTTAGCTCTAATTTCTGCATGTGTTAACCCATTCAAAAAGCTATGATGATAAACCCTAACTTCTTTATGTGTTCTATATCTATATTTAAATGAATATGTTAATTTTGCGGGTTTATTAACATCTATCATATTTGAAAAAACTTCCATATTAGGAGGAAGTCCTATTATACTTGTAAATTCTATTTCAAAATGGTATTTTTCAAACTTTTCATTAACTTGAATCTCTCCATTTGTAAATATTCTTGCTTGATCCTTCAAAAATTTTTTTGTAAAAAATCCTCTAGAATTTATTGAATATATAACCCTATCACTTCTATCTTTTAAGCTAAAATTTATACTTTTTGGAAGTTTTAGCCATTCTTCCCATTTTGAAATTGTTTTTTCATCAGAATTAATAACTATAGCAAATTCTAAGTCTTTAGCATTGAATTCCGTTGTCTCAAGCTGCTTTTGTATTGAATCTAAAACATCACTTATAAAAATATTTCTTGAAATATGAGTTATTTGTTCCTTTAAATTAATCATGTTACACCTCATTATAATTAGTTATTACTATTTTTTTTAAGACAGTAACAGCATTATAGGCAACTTGAATATTAGATGACCCTCCATTTATAGTTAAACTATCATAATCTACAGTCCCGTCTATAGATAATATTAGTGAGCCTGTTCTAGGAATAGATACTATTCCATTTAAAACATAGAGTCCATTTTTTATGGCTGAATTGATAGTATCTTCTATTTCTTTAATATATTCTTCTTTTGTATATCTTCCTTTTGCTATAGAGACTGTTTCTATTTTTATATTTAGTTCTAATGGAATCATACTAAGCACTAAAACATTGTCATTTATAGGCCTCTCATTCTCTAATTTTATCTGAACAGCGGATATTAATTCAGCACTTGCTGGAGAATAATTATAATTACTTATATATACTTTTACGCTTCCAGGTAACACATCGTACTCTCCAGCTCCAACAACCCTTACATCTCCAACTCCTGACACTTCTTTACACCACATAAGATAATCATTTTTATTTCCTGAATGCGCTGGAATAGAAGCTTTTTCTCTCATTCTATTTTTACAAGATTCTATTGTTTCAATTGCATATCCACCCACAATAGGATTAAGATTTGTAACTCTATCAATATCAATTGATGATATTTGTAGTGTTGTTATATCTCCTACGGGGCAGTTTCCTTCTTCCCCACTTACTAAACACTCTATTTTAACTATGGCTGTACCATCTGGTTTTAAAATTACAGAATTTAAAGTTTTATAGCTAATTCCTAATCTTGATATGACTATAGTACCGTTTGGAATATTAGCATTAGCTTTTCCATAGAATATTACTTCTCCTGCGGCAAAAGTTGGAGTTCTTCTTTTTAGATTCCAAACAATCATATGCTGTTCTAAGTAATGATCATCTGTAACGCTCCAAGGAAACAATTGTAATTGTAACCATTCAATATATTCCTCTAAACTATTAATTCCTAAAGATGTTGCTCCTGCAATATCAAAGTTATATGATCCTTCATTCTTTGCTAAAGCATTTTTCATTTCATTCAATATACTATTCCTGATATCAGTTTGCTTTCTAGCATTATACATTTAGGACCTCCTCATATTCTCCATATATCGTTGTTATTTTGAAGCTTATTGCTACATTTCCATTTTCATAGTCAACATCTGATGAAAAATTAGAAACATTAGTTATATAGGGTAAAACTTTACATGAGTCAATAATTTCAGAATACATCAATTGCTGCTTTGTAGTTTTATCATATACAAATCCAATATTTTCATATAAGTCTGTTCCAAAACTTGAACTATATAATTTATATTTATTTCTCCAAGTCTTAAAATTTTTAAAAACCCAAACTTTTATAGCTTCTATTCCTTCAACTATTATTATTTCTTTTCTATCATCTAATATTTGTCCTTCTTCATTTATAGCCATTTCCTTATAGAGAGGATATACTATATTTCCTTTTTCAATAGTTTCACTCATAAATAAATTTTCAAAAGTTGCCACTATGCTCCACCCTCCTCTGCATTGGAAGGCATTTTTATAATTCTATCTAAAACAACATAAAAATTTCCTACTCTTTGACATAAAACCTCCCCTCCTACTTTCAAAGTATCTGTAAACCACATTTTACCGTGTGTTTTATAGTTACCTATACTTTCTATAGTGCCCTTACCTGAAAGTTGTTTTATGGCGTGTGTATGTGATCCTGGGCCTGATTCTCCTGTTGCTGTTGTATTATTTAAATTATAACTATTAACTTCCTGTTGCATTTCATCTATTATTCCTTCTAACTTATACTCTCTCATATAATTATTTAATAAATAATTCGAACAATATAGCATTTCAGAAGGAATAATCTGTCCTCCAAATTCAATTGATAAATTAGGTGGGGGAGTTTTAACCGTAGCTATTATCACATCATTTTTAGGTAATCTACTTTCAATAGTTTTAATAATTATTTCTGCGATTTGTTTAGTTGCCATTTATAATTCCCCTCCTCAACAGCTAGTTGTTTTTCTTTTTTCTTCTTATATTGATCTACAGCTACATCTTCCATTATATTTTCAAAATTTAATACTATATCTGTTGTATATTCTCCAGCTTCCCAAGTATGAATATCCTGTTCTATATAAAACCTTCCATTTAAAGTAGTTCCTGAAATATCAACTAAAACACTATATCCAGCTATTAAATCATTATATCCATCTACTGTTAATGAAGCTTCCTCTCTAGGTCCTTTTAAGAGATCATTTCCTTTTATAATCTCTTTATTATTACTATCTTCTTGAATAACCGATTGAAATATTCCAAAATCTTTTATAGATTCACTATCAACTTTTGGTTTTTTTATCTGCAATTCTTTTTTTTCAGTTTTATAAGTTAGAACTTGATTAACTAAATCCTCTATACTTTTTGAATAAACTGCATTTCGGGCATTTGTTGAAGACGAAATTTTATAATTAGGAATCAATGTTCCTTGCTCAACAACTGATATTTTATTATCTTCCGATATAATTGAATAAGCCATTTTAGTTTTAGCTGCTTGCAATTTATAAGCGATTAATATAATCTCGTACACCGATCTATCAAGAGCTGGATAAGAGCACTTTTCTGTATCTTGAGGAAATACTCCCGCTTCAACCCCTATTTCAGCTAATACACTCTTAGCTATCTGAGATGGCATTAAATTATGAAAGTTTCTTAATAACTTATTTTTATTAAGCCTAAATGCTTCATCAAAAGCTTTAATACTGTAAATATCACTTTCTCTGTCTAAAGATTCTCTATACACCATTCCAACAAATAGCCTATTCCCACCTTCATTTATTAGTTCTACTCTATTTCCAACTTCAGCTTTTAGATTCTCTATTTCAAGAAATCTTGCTGATCCTTTTGTATCTCCACCCCAAGATATTCTAGTTGGTTTTTCTAAAAATTCTACTCCATTTACTAATACTTTCATCTCTCCACCCTAAATCCTTCTATATAATCCTGTTAACTCATCAATATTATTATCATATTTCCCTCTCTCTTCTATTAGTGTAATCTCATAATAAATATCTCCTGTATGGTCATTATAAGTATCTGTAAAGCTTTCTATTCTGCATCTTGAAAACTTGGCCCATTGAGGAACTATTAACTTGAATTTTTCATTATCTGTCATAGCTTTATTTAAATATTCTACACATGCAATAGGTGGCATAGGATTTAAAAAACTATAGAAATTAGAAGTTATACTAGGAAAAAATCCGCTAAAACTTATCCTTGATAAATTTTTAGTTCCTTTATTGTTTGTCATTTCTCCTTTATCTATTATGTTTTTAATTTTTATATTTTGGCTTCTGTCTGTTATTAATCCTGTTGGTGGAATTACAAAGATAAAAGGTCTATTTAATTCGTTTATAAGGGTTACTGTTGGTCTTGATAATTGTTGAGAAAAAATCATAATTTCCACTCCTATTGCAGTAATAATAAATTATCATTTATTTTATCTGTTAATCTTTTTTCAATTTTTTCTACAAGGTCGTCAATATCATTTCCATTATTGAATGTCATATTTCCAGTTATGTTAACAACTATGCCTTTAGAAAATAATCCTTTATTTTTACTATTTATGTTTTTATCCTTGTTATTTATATTTTTTTCTTCTGTTATCGTCTCATTCATTATTTCTTTATTATTTTTTTCTACATATGTTTTTTCAGAGAATTTATTTTTAGTTATATTTTCTTCTAAAAATTTATTTTTTATAGTTCTTTCTTCCAATAAATTTTTTTTCGTAATATTTTTCTCAAATATTTTATTTTCTATTAGCTTTTCGTCAAAAGTTAGCGGTGTTTCTATCAAATTATCTTTGGTTTTGAACTTATCATATAAATCATCTCTAACAACTATATCTTTAGTTGAATTAATTCTTGATAAAACTTTCTGCTCTCCCTCAAAGTTTTTTTGTGAATCATATAGCCCTACTCCTAATATCCCAGTAATTCCACCTATCAGTGCTCCAAATCCAGCACCAATAGCATTTCCTGCCCCTGGAATAATTGACCCTGCAATTCCGCCTGTCCATGCTCCTGCTTTTGCTCCTACTATAGCAGCTGTTCCATATTTAAGTATTCCTGAATGATTGTTTAAAAATTTAATTGTATCAGCTAATTTTTCAGTTATATAAAATACTGATTCTATTCCAGCATAAGTCTTTTTTGACCATTCTGAAATATCTGTTTCATTTATCCCACCAATACTTGTAACTATATTATCAAAAGCAACTCCTACTTTTTCTGAAAAATCGTCAAATTTTTCAGCCCAATTATCAACAGTTCCATCTGCTACTGCATCATTTAATTTAACTACATATTCCTCTAACTTAGATTTAATTCTATCAAAAGCTGAACCTGCTCTTATAGTTCCATCTTCTTGCATACCTGCAAATCTTGCAAAAACCGATTGCCCAACACCTAACAATGTTGACATTTGACCTTTAAAAGTTTTAGATAGTTTCAGCATTGATCCTTTAGACCTCTCTTCCATTACTTTGAACATAACGTCCAAGAATTTTTTAGGTCTTAATATTTTTCCACCTTTATCAACTAAATCTTTAAATCCTAGATCAGCTCCTTTTGCTATTACATCTTCTTTAGTAATACCAAACTCTTTCATTCTTTCCATTTCTCCTGTTGCTGCATCTAATATTGCTTCTACTGCTTGATCTATTGGTTTTCCTAAAGATGCAGCTAAATCTCCAACTTTTCCTAATACTTCTTTTGGATCTATCCCTCTCATCGACAATTTTACTGTTCCTTCAATTACTTCTGCATTTGAATACGGGGTCTCATTTGCAAATTTATTTGCCCATTTATAATAATCTTGAGCTTGAGTTTTATTCCCTTTAAAAGCTGTTTCAAGCATCATTGAGTATGTCTCTAAATCTGCTGCTCCTTTTATTGCCATTACTCCTGTAGCAACTCCGACAGCAGCAACTCCTTTAGCTGCATTTGATGCAAAGTTAGTTAGTTTTCCAAACCCTTTAGAGCCTATCTTGCTCATGCGCTCATCCATTTTTTTTACTGCTTTTTCTAGTCTAGAAGCTCCTTTTTCTCCTTCGGTTAAATAATTTTTAAACTTACTAAATCCCGATGAAGAAGCTCTCCCAATATTTGAAACTACTGTTCCTACACTAGATAATGATTTGTTAAACGCACTAACTTTTTTAACCCCTGAAATACCAAAATCTTTTCCTACACTACTAGTTTTGCTATTAACTTTCGAAGTAGCTTTTTCCATTCCATTTAGACTATTTTTATATTTATCAATTTCAACACTAAATTTATCTTCTACCATTAGTGTTGCACTCAAATTATACTCACTCATTCTTTTCCACCTCCTCTTTCTAGAAGATATTTACATATTGCCAAGTCTTCATCATCATATTTTCTTATAGAATAAAGACTCTCACCTCTAGAAAAAAGTTTAACAACTACATCTAGTCTCCAATCGTTACTATTGCCAAACCCTTTGGGAGTATATCACTCCTATCTAAAATAATATTTGATATTTCTAAAATTTCTGATTCTGTTAAAAATTTTGTAGGAACTAATGTTGGATCACTTTTACATCCTAATTTTTCTATTAAATCTGAATCTTTCATGTTAGGAGATACCGAGCAGTAATATAACATTTTGGAATCTTTATTTCCTTTGGTTTCCTTTATGTCGTTAAAAGTTGCTATATCAATTTTATTGAAGATGAATTTATTTCCATTTAGCTCAATATTGATTTTTTCATTTTTCTTTTTTTCTAACTCTGTACTTCTTTTTAATATCTCATCTATAGTCATTAGTGCCCTCCACATATAATTTTATAGCCCTACATTTTTTAGTGCAGGGCTACTTTTTATTTACTTTATATCTTCCTCTGATTCTAATAAATCAGGATTAAATCCAAACGGATATTCCTCTTGAACTTTAGCCCCTTTCTCTATATTAGCTATCGTTAATTTATTAAACCAGCAACCGTTAACTGTCCAACGCTCAATTTGCTCTCCTGGAGAGTCTGGATCTTGATATTGAAATGTAATAGTTACTCTTTTATCTTTCCCTTTTTTTAAGTCTTTAAAAATTGCTGAAGCTCTAGAAAATACTTTTTCAACTGTGAAACTTCCTTCGCCAGACATAGAAACTATTTTAGAATCTTTTCCCATTCCTAACAAAACATCTTCTCTGTCTACATTTACATCACAAGTTACTTTTGACATTTCCATAATTTCTTGATTATCAATCCACATCACACCATGAGTTCCTGATATAATTTGTGAACCTGTTATTTTACCCATTTATACACCTCCTATTACATCAAAATAGGTAAACTTAGATTTACCATAACTCCTGTAAATCTTACATCTCCCTGCAAATAAACATCGTTCCCTGTAGGATATCTTTTTATAGTTATTTCATTCATTTCATCTGGATTTTCTCCATCTGTAACAATATATTGTCTTTGCTTTTCCATATCTATGAACACTTGGTTTATATAATCAGGTGAAAGAACATTCGGCATTAAATTTTGAAAATATACTTTATTAGTTAAATTGCAAAATGCCATTTTGTTTTCATATGTATTTAAATATAATCCTAACCAATAATTTTTAAATGTGTCCATTATATCGAACCTTACAATATTCATTCCTTCAACAGTTTTTATATTTCTTGTTGCTGCTTTCCATGAATCATCGTATGTAGTTTTTGAATTTATTGCTAAATTAACCCTTACTTTCCCGTCATCATTATAAAAATTTAATATTCCTAAAGTAGGATTAACATCATCTACACTTATTAAATTTGGTGAAACAGCATTGTCTAATGATCTATTAAGTGGGCATCCTGCTATAGCTCCCATAAGACCTATAGAGTATTTTTGAGCTGTTATTTTTCCTAATATTTTATGTTCAAATTCTTTATTTCCTATAGCTATAATAGTTACGTCATCAGCTGTTTTTGTATGTGGTGATCCATACACTATTCCTTGCTTTTCCCAACGAGATTTTACCCATGTTACTACTGTAGTATCCTCTTCAAGAGTAACATCAGGAAATGATAAGTGAGTTATCTTTCTACTCTCAAATTCTAACAATACTTTACTTAGGGTATCTGCTTTATCCATGTTTCTAACTACTAATTTATATGGTGGAAACCACTCAAAAGCACATTGTAACAATTTAAAGTTTTCCTTTGTCCAATCAGATTCATTAATTTGCGATATTGAAGTAAATTCATGGTACTTCTTTGTATTTGTCGAATCCTTCATAATTGCATATAAAATTCCTCTTTGTCCCTTTTGAATAGCTGTTCTTGCTAATGTTTTAAAATAAACATCTATAACTGGATAAGGATTTATTTGTCCTGGTGAAAAATTTGCACTTTCCAATTTAGGTTTTCCAAGCATACTATCTAGTTCAGATTTTACTTTATTTAACTCTTGTACTGACATACTGTCCCTCCTCTTTAATTTTCTGTTTTTACTCCATTTAAATTTAAATATAATTTTTCCATAAGCTGATAAGTCTGTTCTTTTTCCATTTTTTTATTGTATAAAAATGAGATGTCTATTGAAAAATTTATCTCCGCTACTCTTAGTGAACTTTTATCACTTGTAACTCCATAATTTGTTTCACATTTCATTAAAGAGACTTGCAGATCTGTCAAATGCTCAATAGATAACTTTCTAAAATCTACTACATCTAATATAAAATTTTCAGTATCATTTTTTATTTTAGTAGAAATATAAAAAAACTTTAGATCTATTGTATTTTGTTTATTTTTATCAAGAATGTCTCTCAAAATAACACAATAAACATTTCTACTTAATTCATCTATATCATCTTCATTATCTATAATCCATAATTTCCATCTTCCATTTTTTTTCTTTTCTTCAAAAGCATCTTTTAACTCATTTAAATACTTTAAAAAATACATTAATAAACCTCCAAACCACGGATTTTACTATTTTTATTTACATTTTCATTTATTACTTTAGTTTTAAATAACTCTAATAGTTCCATTAAAGAATCTTTTTTATCTTCCGAAACTTCCTCAAGTTCTATCTCTTCAAATAGCTTCCATAAGATATAAAGTTCTTTACAAGCTTTCCAATTATCTTCAGTTAGTACATCTTTTCCTCTATTCATAAGATATGTATCTATATATCTTTCTGCTCTTTTATTTAAGTTTGAATCACTTTCTCCACTTACTTTTTTTTCTAACTCACTCTTTTCAGAATACCTATAGAGCTCTAAAATATGTTCAATATATACTTCATCAAAATATTCAGTTGTTATAACTGGTATTTTTTTTATCATAGCTTCACTTCCTCTATTAGAGTAGGCAATCTAATAGATTGCCCATTTATCTTTTATTTTTTATAGTTATATCTTTTAATTAACTTAGGTAATATAACAACTGGAAATGGAGCCGATTTAGCAAATATTTTAGCTGAACCTGTTTCTTGATCAACTTCCGATATATTAGAAAAAACTTCTGATCGAATCATTTCTGGTCCTCCAGTAGTTCCAATATATTCTAATCCTGCAAATACTGGAACTAATGCTAAATCATTAATTAACTCAATCATCTTACTTGTATCTACTTTCGCATTATGAACTGGGAATGTTACTAGCGGTAAAGGTAATCCAGTTAAAATTATATCCATACCTCCATACTCATTAAGTGTTGTTGTTGCTTTAAAATTAGAATTTGGATGTATTTCTGATTCAGAGACTATCTCATCTATAATATCTATGCCAACAAATATATGAGTTGGCATTACTCCATTTTCTTTTACATATGAATTAATTAGTTTAGTAAAAAATAATTGCCAAGTTTTTTCTGTCTTTTGCATATCTTTAATTGCTGGTAAACCTAATTTTACAATTGTGTTTTCAGGCCCAGATACTACTCCACCTAAAATAGCTTCCGCTGCCATTCTCTCTTTTGTATTCTCAATTCCGCTCTTTAAAGTAGTTAACTTTAAATTTTCGTCATATTTACTTGCAGTCGTTGCCTGTCCATTAACAATTACAGTTTCTCCTGCATTTGCATTTATAGTATCTAAAGCTGATATTCCAGCTGAACCTCCAACAATATCTGGAGTTATTGTTAATTGAGAGTGCCCATTAACTTTTATTGAAGGCAACTTAGTTCCTCTTGGAATTATTCCAGCCTCTGTAAATCCTGACATTACCTCATCTACTTTTATTGTGTCACTTAAAGCCATATAAGGTGTCTTCGCTTTTGCAAATAGATTCCAAAATGGAGTCTTAGGCCCTGTTAGTGCAGAATATGCACCTATTAATTCTTGTTGTTTTGGTTTTAAAGCCATTATTTTTCCCCCTTATAATAAAGTTATTCCTTGGATCATTAATAGTGATATTTGCTCAGCTGTTAATGTTGTAATTTCTTTTGCACTAATTATTCCTCTTTTTAAAATAGCTACTGGAACCTCTTCTGCTGAAGCATCAACTTCAGCTTTTATAATTCCTAAAGGATATAATCCTGTTCCATGAGTTGCCTCTACATACTTAATCCATTTAGCTATTTTTTTATCGTATACTACAATGCCACCTGCAGGAATCACTCCTCCGCCGTTGGCAATAACTCCTGGTATAGATAGTTCATCTTTTGTAACTATATTTTGAGTATCATAATCAACTCTCTCAAATCCTGCCATTATTTGCCCCCATACATTTTTAATGTTTCTTCTTTTGCCTTATTAAAATAACTCATACTGTCTTTTGAATTTTCTTTTTGAAATTCTATTTTCTCATAGTGATTAGTAAATATTTGATCTTTAGGTAATGTAGAAATAGTCTTTTCAATTCTTTCAAACATAGATTCCTTTTCATTTTCTGAAAATTCAATAATTGTTTCTCTATTTTCAAAAGCTTTGTCAATTGCAAATTCAACTATTTCATGATGATTAGGTCTAAATTTAGATTTAATCTCTTTTTTTAAAGAATCTCTTCTCACTTCGAACTCTAACTCTGATTTAACTTGAGCTCTTATTTCTTCTTGAGTTAGCTGCTTTTCAGTTTGAAATTCTTTTATTTCAAATCCTAGCTTCTTAGCTTCTATCTCTAACTCTTCTCTAGAGAATTCTTTAGTTACTGTATACCCCATCTCTTTTAATTGTTTTATTAAGAAAAATTTATCAGAAATATCCCACATAAGGTGCTTTATATAGTCCAAATCGGTCTGATTAAGAGGCAATACATCATTTTTTAAATTTAGAAGTTCTGCTTTCAAGTTTTCTATATTGCTTTGATTAATATCTTGAAATTCTATTGCATACCCTTGTTCTTCAAATTCAGCCCCTGATACTGCGGGGTTTATTCCTACTGGTAATACAGCCACTTTTTTTAATGTATCTGTTTTATCAATTTCAACTGAAACACCTTTTAAAATGCCATCTTTATAATATTTAGCTCCAGTTTCGTTAAATTCAACTTCACCATAAACTGATTCTCCAATAATTTCAAAATTACTAAATTCCCCAACTATAACAGGATTTTTATCTTCCTTTATCCATTTAGAAGTATGAGAAAAAATAGTTTCTACTTTGCCCTTTATATTTCCAAAGATTTTTTGTATTTTTTCTTTTGAAAAATCGCCTTGTGGATACTTTCCAACTTCAAATACTTTAATTTTTTTCTTCATGGTTCACCTCCCCTTTAACCATAAAAAAAAGTCTACTAAAAGCTAGTAGACTTTTTAAAATTTTATTTATTTTTTATTTTTAATCTATTATTTTCATATTTTGAATTCTATCCTTAATTAAATCTGATAAAATTTCTAACTCTTTTTCAATTTCTTTTTTTATTTTTATTGATTCTCTAAAATCAAAACGTTCTAATTTTTCAAGATTTGCAATTTTAAAATTTGTTCCTTCTTTGCTACATAAAATTATAATTTTTTCTACTCCATTATAGATTTCTTTTGAATAAAAAGGTCTATATTTAATTTTTTTTAAAATTATATCATTTATTAATTTTGCAAATTTACTATATCTTTCAGTATATGTACTATCATTACTTGAGCAATCTATTATAGGAGCCAATTGGATAACTTCTTTCTGCACTTCTGATAATCCTTCATATATTTCTGTGTAAATTTTAAACTCTAATTCAAACTGCAATTTTGTAACTAAAGTATACCCAGATAACTTTGTTTTGTATTCTTCTAATTCTTTATTAAGTTCTTTTTTTTGATTTTCCATTTTTTCATTTATTCCATTTTTATAATCCTCTAAATTCTTATTCAACTTTGTTTTATATTCTTCTGACATAGCTTTTTCAAAAAAAGGAATAGTAACAGAGAATAGAGTGAACAATATTGTGGGATTTAATCCCTTATATTCTGAAAGGAAAATTAAAATTATAATTCCTATTATATATACTGTTATAATACCTTTTTTACTTTTAAAAAAATTATCCATTTTTTCTCCTAAGTTTTATTAATTTATTTTTCATTATATTTATAAACATTTTAGAAATCTTATACATTGTAAGCAATATTTTTTAATTTATTTTTTATTATTTTATGTTACAATTTAGAATATAGTACTTAACAATGAAGTTTCCTAGGGGGGAATATATGAAAAAATTATGCTGAATTAATTAATGTTTTGGGAGCTAAAGTATTTCTATATAAAGATAAAGATTGTATAATTATAACAAGCGGAAATACTCAGGATTATTCTCTTATTGTTGCAGACTTATTAAAAAAATAAATTTCTTAATCTATTTAAAATTAATAACATGTACTTTTAAAGTACTGATGCCTTATTTTAATATTAATTATTTTGCAGACTACCTCATTTTTTCTTGATTTAATTCTGCAATTTTATTAATTCTTTGGGCTGTAAACTTTGCCTTAGATCTATCGAAGACATAGATAGGATATGTATTTTTATCTGTAACAATAAATAATGTAGACCACTGAATAATACTTATAACCATAATCATTATCCCTAATATTTTTGATAAGATAATAGAAATTCCTATAGCAAAAATTATATCCAATAATATTCCAAATATTTTAAATTTTGTATAACTTCCCCTTACATCCTCATACCTAATTTCTTTTTTAGCAAATATAAAGTCACACTCTATTTTTTGCTCTTCATCTTTTAAAACAATTCCATACATAATATCTAATCTCCCCTAACTTTTGATACCCTAATTATAAAACATAATCCAAAATAAAACAATAATAGAAATCATTTTATCCCCAAATAATTAGCTATCATCTTCCTATATTTCAACATTTGATTATTAGATATTCCTATAAAAGGTCTTGCAGGGATATCTCCCCAAGGAGCTATAAATTTTCTTTCATGACTTTTGACTTTCTGTCTATTCTTTCTAGTAAATGATTTCACTTGTGCCTTTCCACTTCCAAGAGTGCCTTTCTCAGCTCCAAATTGCATTGTTTTAGCATACTTTAAATTTGTTCCCACTGTAGCACTGTCTGAACTAGTAGAATAGCTTATAGACCTTTTTAAAGCGCCTGTATTAGATAAGGTTTTTCCATTTCTTTTAGATTTTTTCCATGAAACACCCTCGGGAGATTTTTCTAATCTAAAACAAAAATCTGTTTTAGTTTTCATATCTTTTCCTATTTCTTCAAGTATAGGTTTTAAATTTTTAGCTGTAGCACTCATACTATCTAATTTAAAAATTAATTTATCTAATCCATCAATACTACTTTTCATAAATATCATCCTTGAATATTATGTCACAAGGGAATGGCCACTCATCATAGTTAGCTAACCTTTCTTCTAGTCCTTTCATTTCCTCATCATATTCTTCTTTAGTTATATCTCCACATTTATAAATCCAATTATACATGTATTCCCAATTTTTTTTATATTCTTCTTTCGTCTCTCTCTTTCTAATTTGAGGAATCCTCGGAGTATTAGTTGTAATAAAAGGATAACTTTCATCATATATAGTAGTACATCTAGCTTTCAACTGATCAGGTTCACTCAATTCTCTATATCTAGCTTCCCTTTCTTTAAATGTTCCTAATTTACACCATTCTTTATATGTCAATTTAGCCATTAGTTTACCTCCATCAGTGTTAAAAACAATTTATTTCCAAACCTATATTCTTTTTTTACTTTAAACTTACTCCCTCTTGGATATAGAATCTCTTGTTCATCCATATTAAAGTATCTTATATTTTTACCATTTTTACTTTCAATAGTTATTTGAACATTACTATCCTCATTGTAGGGTTCTCCTGCAGTAACTGATAGATATTCTTTATTCTCATTTTTCTCTATTTCACTTATAAACTCATCAAAAGATTTATTATATAAACTTAAACTCCTAGTCACTGTTCCTGTATAACTTGGTAATTTATCAAGTCCAGAATCAATTAATGGAACCATCTCTTTAACTTTTTTAGATGTTAACTTTCCATCCCTTAATTCATTATTTATAGCTAAATAATCTCCACCTACATATCCAATTATTGCACTAGTCTCTTCCTCAGTCAAATTATTCTCTTTTGTCCACAATCTTATATTTAAATCTCTAATAAATATATCTAAATCATCAGATGACTTCTCCACATTTTTTCCTAAAGATTTCCAATAATTTTCTGCTGGATTACCTTTAAAATTACCAAGTTGCATATTTTTAATCTTTTCTGGAGGTCTCTCCACTTTTAATTTATACTCTTCTAAATCATCCTTATCTAAAGCAGTTACTTTACTCCTACACATATGATGATTAGGAGGGTATATCCTTCCCCATATCTCATCATCGGCTTTATAAACTTTTCCATCTAGTTCCTGGCATATCTTTGATTGCCTACTATCACTTATTCCATTATATAAC
Source organism: Fusobacteriaceae bacterium (assembly GCA_051656905.1). Taxonomy (GTDB): domain Bacteria; phylum Fusobacteriota; class Fusobacteriia; order Fusobacteriales; family Fusobacteriaceae; genus JAGNZR01. The sequence goes on from JBOFJQ010000004.1 coordinate 18,728, forward strand.
CAGTAAGGTTTATTTTGTATATTTTCTATTTGTTGATTATATTCTCCAGCTGAATAGAATGTGGCCATATTAGTTCTATATACATTGGCAGCATACCAACCATCTTCAGCTAGTCCTGCCTTATCTGCTATTCCATCAATATCTTTTTTCCATTCTTTAAAAGTTCCACCTTCAGATAGATTATTCTGTAAAGAATTTAAGATCCTTTCAGTTACTTTAATATCGGTTGATTTTTTTATCCAAAACACATTATCTTTTACCTTTTTTTCATATGAATCAATCTCATTAAATAGCTCAGGTTTCTTTGATAATGAATTAGCTATTGCTTCACTAAACTTCACTTCAAATGGGTTTAATACTTCTTCAAACTCTTTTACAGAATACTCATTAGTTTCAGCCGTAAGCTGCATAGTAAGGGCATGTTGATAAAAACTTTCAAAGTCTAGATTAATTCTCCCTATTTTTCTACTTTTTAGTTTCTCTATATATTCAATTACCTCTTTATTAATACTCTTTTGAAATTTATTTAAAAACGCAATTTCTCCTTGCTCTAAAATTTTATCTTTTTCTATAGCTTGTTTTTCTAAAAGACTATTTAAATCTTTTTTTTTTGAAAACTCTTTTATTTCAAGTGGCTTTATCTGTGATATATCTAACCCAATAGCTTCTGCAATCCCTTCTATTGTCACCTCATATCCTGTTTGTTGAAGCTTTAGGAAGTTATCAATCTTCATTCCATTTATAGTTGTTTTCTCTTTATCTAAACTTAAATTGTCTATTTCACTATATGGAGTTACTAGTAAAAAATAAAATTGACTTAAATCCTCCCCTCTTACTAATCCTACTGACTCTAATAAGTTTTGAAGTGAATCAGAAATAAATGCTGTAGCTTCATCAATAACTTGCTGCTCTGCTTCCATATGAACTGTTCCTAGTGCCTGTGTTCCCTTATCTCCAACTGACATTGTTAAAGTAGAGCCTAATATATTTTGCATAAGTTTCTCTTTTTCTCTATCAGCTAATCTTGTATATATTTCTGGATCTAAATCAGATAATTTAATAAAATGGATATTGTTCTCTAAGCTTCCAGCTTGGGAATTAAACTCAACTGGAACTCCTATCACATTCCCCCCTTTAGCTTTCTTTATTCCTTCAGCTCTCTTTTTTATCAACTCATCATCCTCGCGCGGATCATATGGAAACAATATAATTGTATCACCATATTTACTTGATATATTTCTAAGTTGGTTCTGAAATAAGTTTTTGTCTAAAAAAGTCATATTGCAACTTTTTAATATTGATTGGCCAGTTGGACTTCCTGGATTCCAATCATGTATGCACAATAAAAACTTTTCATAATCTATATCTATAGAGTCAGTTCCTATTTTTATTCTCCAACCTCTAGTCTTATAATCATAAAAAACATTCCTATGTGGAATAGGAACTAAAGAGTCTACTTCATAATTTTCATTATATATAATTTCAAAACATGAAAATCCATATAGCCTTGCTTTCAAAATATGATTAAAAGCTCTATTAAACTTTACATTTTTAAATATGCTCTCCACCTTAGCTATATCTTCTTTCAAGTTCTCTGTATCTGTTGTTATCATATACTGCTTTCCAGATACTCCTCTATTAATTTTATTAAGTGCTGAATTAACATCTATATCATTTATTATTCTATCAACAGCCTCTACATCTAAGCATGCATCATTGGTCATATAATTATTATTTTGAAATAGCTTTATTACTATAGATTCTACTAATTTTTTATTCATAACCCCTCCCTGTTATACTCCTATATATTTCATATTTTTATATCTATCTTTTAATGGAACAAATCTAAAGTCATGTAGACCATACACCATAGAGTCTTTAGAGTGGGAATCTATTGTATACTTACCTGGAACAATTTCACCATCTGGGCCTTTAACATATGCATATTCCTCAGCTTCTTTTTTAGTATTTGGACATCTTTGCTCATCTATAACTATTCTTTTAAAACTTCTAAGCTTCTGTTCTCCATACTCTACTGATCCTCCACCTTTAGCTGCTCCTGCAATCTTATATCCAGTTAATCTAAACTCTTCTATAATCTCAGGTCTAGAATTATCTGCATAAATTAAAATGTTACCTCTTCTCATAGGCTGTAACTCATCTATTAAAACATAGTTAACTTTTTTATTCGTAAAATGCTCCCAATATACATATAGTTCATTTAACTCTGTATTGACGGCCATCATTAAACCAGCAACCATTGATTTGGAAAATCCCCAGTCTAACCCATTATATAGATTAAATTTTCCTATCTTTCCATCTACATACCTTTCAAATACATTATTTTCAAATACTGCATTATATAAAACTAAATCTCCATCAATTCCAAACTTACCTTCGCACGCAATTCTCCTAATTCTTGGGTCTAATTCACTTTCTAAGTTATATTTAAAAGTAGGATCTAGAAAGTTGTTGTGCTTATAGGTGGAGTGATGGACAACTATTTTCATATCTTCAGTGCCATCTATTTTTATTTCTTTTATTAATAGCTTTTTTTCATATAACTCTTCCTCATCAAATCCTAACTCACAGAAGAAGTACTTATATATTGAACTCTTCCTAGAGACTGGATTACACATAAATATAATATGGGTTTTAACTTTAGTTGTTCTAAGTCTATTAACTAGTTCCTTAAGCTCAACAATACTAATCTCATCAGCTTCCTCAACAATTATTAAATCAACATCTTTGATAGATTTAATTTTTCTAACCTTATCTAATCCTCTAAAAATTATTTTAGTTCCATTTTTACCTTTTCTCTTAATTTGAAGTGGAGAGCTAGTAAAATTAAATTTCTCATAAATTCCTATTCTCTCATATGCATCTTCTAAATCTGCATAACATGATTCTTTAAGAGTAGTAAATTCTTTTCTAACAATCATAATTTTTCTTTTTTCCATAGCTGATTTAAGAGCCACTTTAGTGAATATCTCATGTGATTTCCCACTTCCATAACTTCCTATGCATAACATGATTTTAAAGTCCCATGTCTCATGGATGTATTTAAAGTGCTTATTGACTTTCAATCTAACTTTAGACATATTCTACCTCTACAATTGCTTTATTGTTATCTTCCTCATCCTCATCCTCATTATTTCCTTTTTTCATTTTATCCCAAGCGGGATCTATTCCAGTTGTCTTAGCTAAAAACTCTAAAGCCTTTTGTCTATCTTCCAATTCAAACTTAATTTCTCTTCCTTCTTCAGTATCTTTAATCGAAAACTTTTTTATTAGTGTTCCATCTATTGTTGAAATATTTCTTATATAACCTCTCTCATCAACAAAATCATTTAAATCAGAAAACGCAATATCTATATTCCTCTTAATAATGTCGTCTCTATCTAACGCCATTAATAGTTGTTCTTTTCTTATTTCTTCTATTTCTTTTCTGACGTCAGGTTTTCTCAATAACTCGTAACCTGTCATGTCAGGTCTTTTAGTCTCATAACCAGCCAATCTAACAGCTTTACTAGCATTGAAATATTTTAAATAATAAGCACAAAATAATTTTTCTTTTTCTGTTAGTTTTGACTTGTCTAATTTTTGTAACGTTTCATCTACAACTGTAACGTTACGTTTATTCTTTTTTACTTGTAATGTTTCAGAAGTGCCATCCCAATTATATCTTTTTTTCCAAACTCTAACTGTACCTTCTGGAACTCCTAATTGCTTACTAATCTCAATTAATAATTTTCCATTTTTAAAAAGTTCTTTAGCTTGTTCTTTAAGTCCCATATTCACCACCTTTATTAAATTAAAAAAGTCTACTAATAATCAGTAGACTTAAAAAAATACTTATTAACTTTTCAAGAGTTCTGCATTTTTCTTTAATTTATATTGATATCTATATTTTAAGTCCTTAGCAGTTTTTGGTAATATATCTAAAAGTTTAGATATCTCATCATATTTCTTTCCTGCTCTCCAGAGTTCATATACTTCAGTTTCTCTTCTAGTAGGTTTTTTTATTTTATCCCTATTTTCTATTAACTTCCTAATAGAATTAGAATAATTTTTCTTAATTAACATAATCTCACTTTCTTGGTTATGTGCCCAAGGTAGATTATCTTTAGTAAACTGATCCATATAATTCATCTATATCTCCCCCAGTTGTAAATTTTCCTGTTTATCAATCATAAACTTTAACAAGCAAAAGCTATCTGCTTCATCATCGTTAGCAGGTTCTTCCCCAGTCCAATTTTTATATAGTATTTTTGAAAATTCTTTTTGTTCATTTCTAGTTGTTGGAAAATTAAAATAATGTTTCCATACATTTGGCTGAACCTCATAATATTCTACATTATTGTTTAAAAGGCAATATTGAAGCATTCCATATATTTGAGATAGTTTTTTTAGAACATCTGAATTAAGTCCTAAAAATTGTCCTTCAACGATGCACACATCTATTTTACAATGCTTTATAATTTCATCTATCTTCTTAATTATATTAACTGATCTAATTCTAAATTCCCCATTATCATCAGAAATTGTTGTTGTTTTAATTTTTCCATTTTTTAACATAACAGTTATCCCAGTAGAATAAGAAGCAAGATCTACAGACAAGACACTCTTATTTTTTAAATTAGGGATAACTAAAGTCTCTTTAGCTTTCTTAGTAATTTTAGTTCTTTCTTTAAGCTGCTTCTCAATTTCTATTCTCTTAAGTTGCTTTATTCTAATTAAATCCTTAACTTTTCCATTTATAATTTGTTTTCTATTTACTAAATACTTATTTTTAGTTTCAATAAATTCAACTTCATATAAATAATTAGCTTTTTCTTTATGTTGATAATTTAATACTTTTATATCATTTTCAGATAGTGTTTTAAAAACTTTATTAATTAAGTCATTAGGATCTGTTCTCTTTCCCATTTTTTAATTCCTCCACAATAGTTTGTAACTTAACAACTTCTTTTCTCAATTTTTTATTGTAAGTTTTCAATACTTTTATTTTCTTTTGAAGTTCTATATGCATATATCCCCCTCAATTGATTTTTTACATCATCATTCATTTTACTAAAGTACCATTTATTTAAATCAATAAACTCTTTTAACTCTTTACTGGTATTCGTAGTTAAGGCAGCATAATAAAAATGATTAAAAGAATCTCCTTTATTTAATTTATAGACAATATTTCTCATATATCTCCTTTTGTAACCGTTATGTTACCGAGTGTAACCACTTTGTTACCGTTTTTGTTACCGTTGAAACCCTTTATTTATCTAACTTGTAACCGTTTTTACCGTTTTACTCTTATACCTTTAATAAAAAAAACAAATGATACTATCTTTAGTGCTCTATATTTTGTTATTAATATATATTTGTACGCCCATACTGAAAAAACGGTTACAACGGTTACAACACTTATTCCATGGGACTTTTAGCGGGTACAAAAACGGTAACATAACGGTTACAACTAGCTACAAAACGGTTACAATTTTAAAAATATCAGCTTTAGCTACAATAGAAGTAGCTAATTCGTCGCTTATTGTAAATCTGGTACTCATGCTTCTAGCAGTTATAAAACCACATTCAATTAACTGATTTCTAAGAGCTTTCATATCCAAAAGTTCTAACATTGAATTTGTTTTCCTATGTGATTCAGCTATAGCTTCATACAACATTTGAAATCTAGCACAATGCTTATTACTTTCTCTAATATAAAAACTAGAATATTCTCTCCCACTCTCTACTACTAAATCTAATAATTGTTTAAAGTTTTCTTCTGGAGTCATTTCACCAGAGAATAATATCTCTAAAAATTTATAAAACTTATTTTTAACTTCACTATCAATCGTTATTACTTCCTCAAGAGCTTTAAGCCCCTGAACTATACATTTTAAATTATATCTTTGTCTATCGTCTTTAATTGAGCTAAACTTATCTTTTAAGTCTATTTCTATCTTATTATTTAATCTATTCTCTAATACTCTTTTTCCTAGTTTATATAAGATATCCGAATTCTTAAAAGCTTCAAATATCTCTCTTTCTGATTTGTTTTCTTTGGTAAGTTTTACTTGAACCATTCTATTTTTTATAGAAATATCTGAAAGTTCTGACTCCCCACTAACTATAAGAGGAGTGCATAATTTAAACTCACTAAGCTTGGAAGTTGTGTTTCCTTGATTAACAGTCTTGTTATCATATACAGATCTAATTAAAGAATATAATTCATTTGCTTTCTCCATCGCGTTCTTAGATGTCATTTTTATTTCATCTATAGAAAATGGGGTTATATTACTGCAACTTGCTAAACTTCTTATTTGATGATTTGTTAATGTAGAAAAATTCTTGATATTATCTTTAACTCCAAATAATAGTTTTGATATATTCTCAATAAACTCCGATTTACCAATAGAAGTAGTTCCGCACACTTCCAAAATAGGATAAGATTCGCTATTATGATATCTTCCTAATGCCCAACTTATTGCTAATAAAGATTGGTTGTAGTCACTTCTTATTTTCACTAAATTTTCTTCTAACCATTTTATTTCTTCTTGGGTTATGCTTTCTACCTCATTTAAATTTTTAAAATACAAATCTTTTTTTCCACATACAACTTCTGAATTTTCATCATAATATTTATTATTTATTATTCCAAAATGTGGTATTTCTTTAGCATATAGACCTTTATTCTCTTCCTCTAGCCACAAAAGAAATTTAGATATTTTCGTATCACTTCCTATAAAATAGCCTAAATTTTCCAACATTCCTTGTTTCTTTAATAACTCAACCTTACTACACTTAAATTCTCTAATCCCTTGTTCTGTCTTAGTAGTTCCTTCCAAATAGTTATCTGAAAATTTTTCTAATTCTATTGTAAAATTAGTTAATCTGCTGTATCCGTCTTTTCCCCAGACATAATATCCATTCTCTTCTTGCTTAAATTCTTCCCAGCCATTTTCATATATCTTTTTAGCCTTCTTTATTACCTTTTTAAGAGCTTCTTTTCCTTCTTTGATTAAATACTCATTAAAATCTTTGTATGTCCCTAAATCAACTTCATATAGCTTATCTGATAACTCATTGAATATTTTACTAATCTCTTTTTTAGCTTCATATCCTGGTTCATCATTATCAGTAGCTATTATTATCTTTTTAAACTGTTCTATCCAATCTTTTTGGTTTTTTATGCATCTAAAATTAGCTGCTCCACCAGACATAGACACTGTATTTTTAAAGCCAGCTTCTATTGCTGACATAAGATCTAATTCCCCTTCAGTAATAATTAAATATTCTCTGTCTTTTATAGCTTTCCAATTTATTAAATGTGAATATTTACTGCCTTTTTCAGCACTTAGTTTCTTATCTCTAGTCCTATATTTTATTCCTACAATATCTATTCCATCACTTATAGGGATAGCCATTCTTTCTAACTTATCAAACGCAATTAATTGTCTATACGTTTCATGGCTTATGCCTCTACTTTTTAAATATGTATCCCATTTTTCGTTTTCTCTTTCAAATGAAAAATATATAAATCTTAAATCTTTATCTGGATATTCAGTATTTTCAAGTGATTCGCCCAATTTATGAATATCAATATCCTCGTATCCTTTTAATAAGTTTATATGCCCACTCTTTCCTGTTGCATGGCATGTATATAATCCCTTTTGAACATTAAGAGAAAAACAAGGATTTGTTTCTTTCTCAGTTTCACAAACTGGACAATACTTAAATCTAAATTCTTTTCCATACTGTCTGTATGGACCTAATTTATCAATAATCTCTTTCATTAATTTCCTCCTTTACTGGAGTAAGCCTGGTAAACTTACTTTATAATTCATACCTAGCTCTCATTAATTACAGCCGAAGCTGTAACGCTTACCAGGCAATTTGAGAGCTATATATAATTTATAAAATAATATTGCGACAAAAATAAACTTATGTTAGACTGAATATAGTAGCGTCTTGTGAGGTATATTATGAAATTTCAATATTATGATTTAGGTTTTTTAAATAATGATAAAATTATTCAAGTATCACTGCAAGGTACAGAATGTAATGTTTTTTTAGTTAATAGTTCTAATTTTCAAAAATATAAAAATGGAAATCAATATACTTATTATGGTGGTCATACAAAATCTTCTCTAGTAGATTTAGGAGTTCCTAATTATGATCACTGGTATCTCGTTGTTGATTTAGGAGGATACGCTGGAAGTATTAAATCCAGCGTAAAAATTATCTAATTTTATTTGACGCTACTTTTTTTTATATTTACATTCTTCCATATCCGTATTTAACTGCGTTCCTTGTCCATGTCCATTTTTTATTTCCGATTCAATAACAATAGGATAATTTTTTTCTCTTTTTACTTTCTCTTCTTCAACTAATTCTTGTGTATTTATTTCATTTAACTTCATAAAAGAACCTCCTAACTTAATAAAATTTAAAAATCTCCTTTTAATTTTATCTACTATTTTGTAGAATTAAAATTCAAAAAAAATTTTAGGATCAATCTTCAAAATTTCTGTTATTTTTTTCATTTGAAAAGCATTAAAAGTATTTTTATTTTTTTTACAGTTATTCAGATGATAATAGAAGTTTTGCTTTGTAATTCCCATATAAATATAGATTTCTTTATATTTTATTTCTTTCTTTATTTTTTTGTCATTAAGAAAATTATAAAAATTCATAGGATCACCTCTTATTAATATTCTACTTTATTGTAGATAATAAGTCAAATTATATTTTCCTTTAGAGCAGATATATGAGTATATTAGTTAAATACTCTTAATGCTTAAAAATATGATCTATAAAAAATAATATTTAAGAGTTTTAAGATGAAAAAATAAATTAATAAAAAATTTGTTCTTCACTCTTCGTAGGCTATCTCTTATTTTTTATAAGAAATAAAAAATCATAACACAAAAGATGAATTCTCTAAATAAATATTTAATTATAATTTTATTGATTATTTAAATAAATATATATAGTATCTATTTATTATAACAACACTATATCTAGTACTTGACAAATGTGATATAATATTATATATCATATTTTAAAAGGAGTTTACAAATGGAAATATTTATCTTAAATTTGCTAAGTAAGGTTTCTGTTTTTTGTTTACTTCTCTCTTTTCTTTTTTTCTTACAGAAATATACAGTAGGTTTGCTATTAAAAAAAATTTTTAATAACAAAAAAAAGTTGGAATATCTATATATAGCTAACTCTATTTTTTTCATAATAAGTAAAGTTCAAATAAATAACGTCTATTCATAATTTATGAATAGACGTTATTTTAGTTTTGCTCTATAATAGGACTTTTAATTTGTAATCTTTCTTTTTCAAGTTCTATTTCTTTTAACTTTATTTCCAATTCTCTCAATTTTAATTTATTTTCCTCTTTTTGCTTTTCTAAAAAATATTTACATAATCCTTCTGTTTTAAAATTTACACCAAAACAATTAAAATTTCCTCCAACTACGCCAACAGTCAATGCCCCTAAAAGTGCTATAGTTAAAACCTTTCCACTTATAGTAATTCTTCCTTTAGATTGAGCTCTAACCTTAAAGATTATTTTATCTAAATCTAATGACTCGCCAGTAATTTCTTGATATAACTCTAAAACTGAAACTAAATTTGATTGAAACTTAACTAAATCTATCCCTAAATCACTTTCTTTTTGGATTTCAAAAGTCAGATTTCCATTTTCACCATTTTTATGAAACATCGAAAAATGTGAATCTATTAGATCTATTATTTTTTTGTTGATACTAAAAACACTGTTAGGAGAGCTTATGGCCAACAGTAACTTTGGTTCTACATCTGACTTATCTAAAGTTGTCATCCATCTTACTTTCCTTTTTTTATTTAAAAAATCATTTTCTAAATCCTCTTTTCTATTTCTTAACGAATCATTTTCATCTATATAAGGTTCACCAGTAACTATTCCAAAAGAGACTCTTTTTTTTCCTGCAGAAGGTGTAATAATAATATCGCCAATATTAATTGATTCCACAAAATTTTTCAGCATACTAGCTGAAGACCCTGGGGACTTTTTATTTGGATAAAGTTTTTCAATATTATCTTTTAGAGTTTCAGAAGTTGAATTTTTTATTTCTTCTATAGTCCTAATATCTTTTAATCCAACAGCAACATATCCACCTATCAAAAAATCATCATAACACTCACTATCTACTCCTGCTCTTACCACCCAATAATTTCTATTTTCTTTAAATTCTGGAATCTTAATTTTCTCTATTAATTCTTCAAAAAAATTCTGAAATTCCTTATCTATTGCTTTCTTCATATTCCCCCTTAGTTTATAATTTTTATTTTTTTCATGTTTATTTTTTATAAATTCCCCTCATGATAGAACTTAATCGCTCTTCCTAATATAGTTACAAGTTGAGCTTCATTTCCTGGTATATATAAATTTTCATAATTTGGATTTACACTTTTTAAAACCATAAAATTTGATTTTTCATCTATTTCAACTTTCTTTATATATACTTCATCGTTATATTTAACAACATATACTTTATCTTTAATATATTGAGTTTGTAATGGATCAACAATAACAAATGCTCCATCATCTATTAAGGGCTCCATACTTGATCCTGCTACCTCAATAACATAACAATCTTTATGATATCCATTTCTTCTTACCTTTATAGTATAGATGCATTCTTCTAAATTTATATAACCATTTCCTGCAGCAGCTTTTGCCCGAACAGGTATGTCAATAAAATCTTCATCAACTAATATTTTTGCATTTCCTGTTAATTGATTTTCTAATTTTTTAATCTTTTTTAATATTGGTTCAGGAGTTCTATCTTCCATCACTAACATTTTTATTTTTTTAGCTTCTATTTCTCCTATATTAAAAGCTTTTATAAAATTTTCAATAAAATCATCTTTTGGAGTTCTTTCTCCCGTTTTATAATGTCCTATTGCGGATAAAGATGCACCTGTAAGTGTAGATATATATTCTAGTTTATAATTATTATTTTCCATAAATTCTGTTAAAAATTTACTGAATTCTTTTTTCAATTTCCCACCCCATTTATACAGCATATAACTACATTATATCTAATATTCTACAAAAAAGTAAAATATTATTTGACTTTTTTTCTTCTTTATTGTAGAATTCAATTAACAAGAGGGGAAACCCTCTAAAATAAAACAATTTTATTCTACATTTTTGTATAAAGGGGTGGTGATTATTAAAAAATACTTAAAAACTTTAATAGGGTATTTTAAAAATATGGAATTAGAATTGATATCACTAATAATAGCAGTAACATTTTGTATTTTGAAAGAGGTGAATTTTATATGAGATTATTGAAGCTTGCTAAATTAATTAAAAAATACGGAAATTTGAGATTTTTAGATTTGCCGAAGGAGGAATTAGAGAATGCAAATAACTAGAGAAGAATCAGCTTATAGAGAAATAAGAGATATGTTCCAAGCTTTAGTCCATGGGGGAATAATAGAGTTAAAGGAAGAATATTATAAAACAAGTGCAGGATATATTGAAATGTACTTGCTCACAGAGATTGAAGAAGGAGATAATGCAGAATTCAATCATGATGATTATATAGTTAAATATGATGTGGTTGAAGGATATGAATCTAATTTAGAAATAGTGTTTGAATGGTATAAGTAATGAATAGTGCCAAAAATTTAATTAAGGATATGAATAGAGATCTTCCAATCGGAGAAAAATTCAAGCAAGGCAAATATCTGTTTTTAATAAAAGAAAGCACAGATCACTATTGTGAAGGTTGTGATTTTATAGAAAAAACTTGCAATATGATTGAAAATCTTCCCTATTGCTTTTCAGAAGATAGGAAAGATAATAAACATGTAATATTCCAAAAGGAGGATAATTGAAGATTAATATATTTATTCAAGAAAAATGCGGCTCAATAATTGAAGAACTACTGGTTATAATTTTCGAAGATAAAAAAAGTTATGTAATTGATTCTCAGGGTATTTTGTATTTTAGAACTATAACAAAGGTAGCCATTCCAGGCTCAAAAATAACTAAAAAGGATATTGTAAAATTTCAATCAGGTTCTATATTCAATAATGGTTATAAAACAGTAGAAATTTCTCCAAAAGAAAAATTAATATCACTAAAAACTAATAAAATATTTTCTAAAAATATTAAAGAACAGATTAAAAACTTAAATTTAAAAAAATATGCTGAAGATAACAATAGTTTTGAAATTGAGTTTTTTATTGAAAAACTTGAAAAAAAACAAAAATGGATTTTTTAAAAAGGAGGAGAGTATGCATAAAGATAAAAAAACATCTGAATTATTACTTCAATTAGAGTTAATTGTTAAATACTCAGGTTATATATGCTGAATTCAATTAATTTAGACAATATATTAGAACTTCTTAATGATTGGTATTCATTAGAACTAATAGATGGATTCACATGTACAAGATTGAACAAGGTGACATTAATTATAATAAATCACAAAAATAAAACTCACTGCTTTATATATGAATCTACTCTCTCTTTAGATAGATGGTGGAAAATTTATTGGATGATTGAAAATGAAAGAAAGGAGGAATTGCCTTGGTAGTAAAAATTCTTTTTCTAGATACGGAAACAGGGGGGCTTACAGAAAATGCTGCATTAACTCAGTTATCTGGAATAATTCAAATAAACAAAGAAATTAAAGAAGAATTTAATCTTTTTATAAAACCCTTTGAAGGGTCTCTTGTAAGTGATGAAGCATTAAGAATTCAAAACAGAACCAGAGAAGAACTTGATACAGATAAATATATACCTGAGAAAACAGCATACAAGCAATTTACAGAGATATTAAATAAGTACGTAGATAAATTTGATAAAAACGATAAGTTTATTATAGCTGGCTACAATATAAGGTATGACATAGATATAATTAATAGATTTTTTAACAGACAAGGTGACCATTATTTTTTTAGTTATGTAGAACCTACAACTCTAGATCCTTTTAACTTAATAGCGATTCTTCAATTATGTGGAATGCTTCCTAAATTGCATAACAATAAACTAGAGTCCTGGTGTAATTACTACGATATCAAATTACAAGCTCATGATGCATTAGAAGATATAAAAGCAACTAGAGAACTAATTTATAAATTTGTTAGATTATTTTATCAAAAGAAACAGGAGGAAAATTAAATGGCCAATAAAGTTTTATGTCTTGGGGCAAGTGGAACTGGTAAATCATCCTCAATTAGAAATTTAAGTCCTCAAGAAACTTTTATCATACAAGTCGTTGAGAAAGATTTACCTTTTAAAAGTTCCAGAAGTAAATACAATTCTGAAAGTAAAAACATTTTAAAAAGAAAAAATGTAAGTGGAATAATGAAAGCTTTAGATGGAATTAATAAAATAAAAGAAATAAAAACATTAATAATAGATGATTTTAACTACTGTATGACCTATGGCTATAAGGAAAGAGCTAAAGATAAAGGATATGAAAAATTTGAAACATTAGCTTTTGGAGTTATAGATATCTTTGAAAAAGTTGATTCAATGAGAGCTGATTTAAATGTATATTTCATGGCTCATACTCAAAAAGATAACGAAGGAAAAGTGTCTACTAAAACAATCGGAAAGTTTCTAGATGAAAAAGTTTGCATAGAAGGATTATTTACAATAGTTACATTATCGCATGGTGCTGATAATGAGTATAGGTTTATAGTAAATGGCATAGAGCCAGCCAAGAGTCCAATGGAAATGTTTGAAACTGATGAGATCGATAACGACTTATCATTAATCAATAAAGCAATAGATGAATATTATAAATAAGGGAGTGATGTAAATGTTATGGGATTACAATGAAAAAGATATTGAAAAAGAATTAAGTGAAGGTGGAGATTATATCCAATTAAGTGGAAATTACGTAGGAACTATTGAAATAGCTGAAATAGTAAATTCTAAAACAAGTTCAGCTCAAGGTGTATCTATTACAATTCTAACAGATGAAGGGAAAAGTAGACCTGTATTCTGGTTTAAAAAAGCTGATGGTTCAGTAAATGAATTCGCTAAAGGACAACTTAATAGATTAATGTATTTATGCAAAATAAAAGCTAACGAAGCAAAAGAAGAAGAAATAAACGAAAAAATAACTATACCAGTTTTCAAAGATAAAAAAATAGGAATTTTTCTTGAGGTTAAAACTAAAAATGATAATAACCATGAATACAATGTTAAAGATTTCTTTCATCCTCAGAATAAAAAGACTGCAGATGAAAATAAAAGTGGTAAAAATGCTGAAAAATTTAAAATTTGGGAAGCTAATTTTAAAAAGAATATATCAGCTTCATCAACTGAGCAAAAACCTAAAGCAGAAACTTCTACACAGTCGACTCCAGCTACCAATGAGGACGATGAGTTTCCATTTTAATTCTTATAGTTCCCTTAATTTTTTAAGGGAATTACTAAGCATTAAATTAAATAGGAGGTATTTATGAAAGCTTACAGGCTGAGACGAAATAATAAAAAATTAAAAAAAGGCAATAATAAATTAAGAAAAAAACTAGATTTATCTTACTCTGAAAATAAAGAAGCTATTTGTAAAATATGTAGTTTAGAACAACTAAATAAAGAATTAGGTGTAAAGAATAAACTTTTTAAATATTCATTGGGAGCAATACTATTATTAAAAATTGTAATATTTATATTTAAGGATGTGATTTAAGTGAAGAAAAATGATTTTTTAAAAGCTATGAAAATTGAATTAAAAGAACAAAAGAAAAGTTTAAAACACACTAAAACTAGATTTAGAAAAAGCAAATAGGGGGTATTGTGGAAAAAATAAAAATATTAGAGTTATTTGGTGGAATAGGTTCTGCTAGAAAGGCACTTATAAATTTAGGAATACCTCACAAATTGATAGATTATGTAGAAATAGATGAAAAGGCTTGTAGCAGTTATAATGCAATGTTTCCAGCTAAGCATGATATGCAAACAGTTGTAAATTATAATTTGAAACCAGATATCCTTATACATGGCTCTCCTTGTCAAGACTTTTCAAGAAGCGGAAAAAGATTAGGTGGAAAAGATGAAGATAAAACTAGGTCTTCTCTAATGTGGGAAACTATTAAAATTATAGAAAGTTTAGGAGTTTGGAAGCCTAAATTTGTTGTATGGGAAAATGTTAAGGGGGTCTTAGATAAAGATATGATAAATGTGTTCAATAAATATATTTTATCAATGAAAGAATTGGGATATTCAAATAATTTCAAAGTTTTAGATGCTAGAGATTTTGGAATACCCCAAAAAAGAGAAAGAGTTTTTACAATATCTATATTGGGAAATAAAATATTCAATTTTGATAATTTAGAAAAAAGAAAAATGAGAAATATATTAGAATTTTTAGAAATTTCTCCAGGAGAAAAATACACAATAAAATCTCCTAGTATGTTAAGTAAAATAAATTGCAAACACACTAGAGCATTGACTACTATTAAAACACATTCATTAACAATAACTACTAAGCAAAATAGGTGCCCTAACAGTGGAATAATCGATATAGGGAATAATCAATATAGACTATTAACTGAAAAAGAATGTTGGAAGCTTATGGGTTTTGATGATGAAGATTTTAGCAAAGCTTTAAAAGAACACCCTAGCAGAGAAGGCTGCCAAAATGGTGTTTTGTACAAACAAGCTGGCAACAGTATTATCGTTCCTATACTAGAGTCTATATTTAAAGAATTATTAAAGATTAAATAAATTATAGAGATATTACTGAGAAGGAGAAAATAAAACTATGAAAATATTATTAATAGATGCAGATAGTACTATTCCTAACTTAGCACTAATGAAGTTAAGCACATATCATAAAAAATTAGGGGATTCTGTATCTATTCTAAAATTAAATATTCCATATTATCCTAATAAAAAAAAAGATATAAAAACTATTCCTAAAGGGTTTGATAAATACTATTGTTCAATCATATTTTTAGGAAATAAAAATTATATAGAAGAAAATGGAAATGTTATTACCTATGGTGGAACTGGAGTAGATTTAAATAAAAAACTAGATAGTTGGATAGAAAATTTAGAATGCGACTATAGCTTGTACGATGAAAAAGAATTTTCTTATGGATTTATCACAAGGGGATGCATCAGGAATTGTTACTTCTGCTTAGTGCCTAAGAAGGAAGGAAATATTCATAAAGTTTCTACTATCGATAAAATAGTAAGACATAAAAAAGTAAAATTCTTTGATAATAATATCTTGGCTTACAATAATCACTTAGACATTTTAAAAGAATTAGTAGATAAAAAAATAAAATGTTGTTTTAATCAAGGGTTGGATATTAGGCTAATTACTCGAGAAAATTCAGAATTATTAAAAAAAATAAAATATATAGGTGAATATATTTTTGCCTTCGACGAATGGGATTTAAAAGATATTATAGAAAAAAAATTAAAGTTACTAGATTGGAGAAAAGACTGGCAATTTAAATTTTTCATTTATTGCCATCCAAAACAACCGATTAAAGAAATTATCTATAGAATTAATTGGTTAAAAGAAAGAAAAATACTTCCTTATATAATGAGAGATATAACTTGTTATAGCAGCGAAAACAAAAATTTTTATACAGATATATGCTGTTATACAAACCAAGTACATATTTTTAAAACTATGACTTTTGAAGATTTTCTAAATAAGAGACATGTAAAAACGAAGAGAATAGAGGGAAGTCTTAAAATTTATAATGCAAATAAATAAAAGGGGAGTTATATGATTAAAATATTAAATGGAGATTCTAAAAAATTAATAAAGACTTTAGAAAATCAAAGCATCGATTGCGTGGTTACTTCCCCACCTTACTATCGATTAAGAGATTATGGTCATAAAGATCAATTAGGAATGGAGAGTTCTCCAGAGAAATTTATAGATAGTTTATGTAATTTGTTTGATGATGTATGGAATGTATTAAAAGATACTGGAACAGTTTTTGTTAATTTAGGAGATACCTACTCAGGTAACGGAAGCATTACTAAAACAGGAAGAAGAGGATTTCTTAAAGGTGAAGAAAATATAAAATTTAATAAAGGTAATGTTCAAGCTAAAAGAAAAAGCTTAATTGGTATTCCTGCAATGTTCCAACTTGAAATGATTAAAAGAGGTTGGATACTTAGGAATAAAATTATTTGGAATAAAACTAATTGTATGCCTGAAAAGATTCAGGATAGATTTACAAATGATTATGAAGAAATATTTTTCTTTACTAAACAGCAAAAATATTTTTTTAATAGATTATTTGAGCCCTATTCTGAAAAAAACACTCACTTCATTTAAAAATGGAATCATGCCAGTATCTCATGCATACTTAAAAAATGGACTAAAATCTGGAGAAAGTAAAAGCGGAATGAGAAATAGTAAAGAACCTTGGTTAGCAGCTAAATATGCTCAAGGCAGAAATATGAGAACAGTATGGAAGATAGCTACGACAGGAACCAAGTTTAGTCATTACTCAACTTTCCCAGTAAAAATAGCCAAAAGATGTATAAAGAGTGGATGTCCTAAAGAAGGGATTGTACTAGATCCTTTCGCTGGAACAGGAACAACATTATTTGTTGCCAGTACTTTAGGAATGCATTCTATAGGGTTTGAATTAGTTGAAAGAAATTATAAATTTATAAAAGAAAATATTGTTAACTACCCTAGAAGAGTTAGAGAAGAATTTGAACAGATAGCAATGTTCTAAAGGAGTCAATTAATGAACCATAAAAAAGCTTTTCTGGTTTCTGAAACCATCGCCAAAATTCAGACTATAACAGGATTTTCTTACTTTTTAGATATGGATGAATCAGCTGTATTCGGATTTTATGTAACTGATAAATACAATCAAAATAAAGTATTAAAATCCCTAAGTAAAATTAATAAAAAAATGAAATTAAAACACATAATAATTAATGAAAAAGCTATTGTAATAGTCGCTGAATAAAGAGGAGGAGCAAAATGAAAATAATAATTAGAAGTTCTGGTAAAAAAGTAAAAAATACAATTATTGCAGTATTAAAACAAATTAAAGATAAGTAGGTAATTTATGAAAAAAGCAATTATTTATTGTCGGGTTTCAACTACAATGCAAGATGAAAATGACAGTTTAAAAAATCAAATAATGCAATGTGAAAGTTATTGCAAAAGTAAAGGCTTGATTGTCACGAACATATTTTCTGACGTCGAATCTGGTACTCATGACGATAGAAAAGAATATTTAAAACTAAAAGAAGAAATAGAAAAAAATACTTTTGACGTACTTATAGTTTATGAAACAAGCAGAATTTCTAGAAAAATGATAGAGTTACTTACATTTTTAAACTTACTCCAAGAAAAAAGAATAGATTTTATATCTATAACAGAAAGTATGTTTGATACTACTACCCCGGAAGGTAAATTTGCTATGAGTATTAGATTATCAGTTATACAACTAGAAAGAGATAATACTGCAAAAAGAGTTACAGAAAGATTAAGATTTAAAGCCAGTCAAGGGCAATATGTTACGGGTTCTCCTCCAAGAGGATATAGACTAGTTAATAAAAAATTAGTTATAGATCACGAAATTGCCCCTATGATAAAAGATATTTTTCAATCTTATTTAAACGGTGAAAGCACTTACTCTCTTTGTCAAAAATACAATCTTGTTTGGGGCGGAAAGGAAGTTAAAAGAATTCTTGTAAATCCAATTTATGTCGGAAAAATAAGATATGGTAATCGAACAAATTCAAGAGATCAAAAGATTAAAAATCCTTTTACAGCTCAAGGAACACATGAGCCTATCATAAGCGAAGAAATGTTTGAACAAGTTCAAATAATGCTTAAACAGAAATCACGAATATCAAAAAAAAGTATTGAAAATTCAATTTTTAATGGTTTATTAAAATGTTCAAAGTGTGGACATAGCTACATACTTGTTGATAAGAAAAACTATTATGCATGTCATTCTAAAAAATTAAAGAATTCTGATAAATTTATTTATAAAAATCTAAAACTTTGTTTAAATAAAAATATAAAATCTGATTTATTAGATAAAACTATTATAGAAGCTATTAAAGAAACTATCTTAAATTTAGATAATTTAGATGATATAGATAATCAAGCTAATGATATCTCAAATACTTATGATGAAATTGATAATTTAAATAGACAAAAGGATCGTTTATTAGAGGCTTACATAGAATGTAGAATAGATAAAGCTAACTTCATAAAAAAAGAAGCTAAACTTTTGGAAAGAATCTCTCTTTTAAAAGCAAAAACAAATAAAGTTAGTAAAACAATAAATACTAAGACTAATAAAGAAAGATTGTTAGAATATTTTGAAGAACTTAATCTTGATGATAAAGAGAGAGCTGCTGCTATATTAAGATTAATTGTCGATAAGATTATAGTTACTAAAGAACCAGGTACTGCTAAAGATGATTTTACACTAGAATTATATTTAAATATTATATAAATAAGACTTTAATCTAGAGTCTTATTTTTTTATATGGTATACTTTAGTAGTAATAATTTAAAATAGAGGTGAAAAAATGGAAAAACAGAAAATAAATAAGCTCCTTGGGGCTCATGTATCTACAACAGGTGGAGTTTTTAAGGCTCCTGGAAATGCTAGTAATATCGGAGCAAAAGCTTTTGCTCTATTCTTAAAGAATCAACAAAGATGGGTTTCTAAACCTTATACAGAAGAGGAAATAGAAGCTTTTAAAGTTAATATGAAAAAATATGGTTATGATCCTAAATACGTTCTTCCTCATGACAGTTACCTTATTAATTTAGGTAATGCTGATCCTGAAAAAAGAGAAAGATCATTAAATGCTTTTATTGATGAAATGGAGCGTGCTAACCAATTAGGACTAGTTTGTGTTAATACACATCCTGGAAGTCATTTAAACGAAATTACTGAAGACGAGTCTATAGCTTTAATAGCTGAGTGTTTTAATATTGCTCTAGACAAAGTTCCTAATGTAAAAATAATTATAGAGAACACTGCTGGACAAGGTACAAATATGGGATATAAGTTTGAACATATTGGAAAAATTATAGAGCAAGTTAAAGATAAGAGTAGAATGGGTGTTTGCTTAGACACATGCCATACTCTTGCTGCTGGATATGAGCTAAAAACTCGTGAAGGGTATGAAGAAACTATGGCTCTTTTCGAAAAACATGTAGGATTTAAATATATTGCTGCTGTACATTTAAATGACTCAAAATTTGATGTAGGAAGCAGAAAAGATAGACACGATAGTATTGGAAAAGGTGTTTTAGGAATGGACTTCTTCAAGATGTTTATGAACGACCCTAGATTTGATAATATTCCAATTGTCTTAGAAACTATAGATGATTCAATTTGGAAAGAAGAGATTGAAAATCTTTATAGCTTAATTGACTAATTTAGTAATTGCTCAATTTAGGAATTGTTTTATTTAGTATTTTAATAACTTAATAAAAATTAAAAAGGGAAGTTAATTACTTCCCTTTTAATTTTATCATTTTCTTATTAAGTTTTTATTAGTTATTTATTACTATTTGATCATTTAATAAATCTACAACAGCTGTATCTCTTTCTTTTAATGTATTAGATATAATAGCTCTTGCTAACTTTGTCTCTAACTCTTTCTGAATGTATCTTTTTAAAGGTCTAGCTCCATAATGAGGATCATAAGAATTTTTAGCTAAATATTCAACTAAATTATCAGTAAACTGTAAAGTGATATGTTTCTCTTCTAATTTTTCTTGAACTGTTCCTAAAAGTTGTTTTACAATCTCTTTTATAGCCACTAAATCTAATCCTTTAAATATTATAGTCTCATCTACCCTATTTAAGAACTCTGGTCTGAAATTAGCTTTTAACATATCCATTACAGAATTTCTTGTTCCCTCATTTAAAGTAGGGTCTTCTAAAATTAGGTGACTTCCTATATTTGATGTCATTATTATTAAAGTATTTTTAAAATCTACTATTTTACCTTGTCCATCTGTTAATCTACCATCATCTAAAACTTGAAGTAGAATATTAAATACATCTGGGTGTGCCTTTTCAATCTCGTCAAACAATATTACAGAATAAGGTTTTCTTCTAACTAGTTCAGTTAATTGTCCTCCTTCTTCATACCCAACATAACCTGGAGGGGCACCAATTAATCTGCTTACACTATGTTTCTCCATATACTCACTCATGTCTATTCTAATAACACAATCTTCATTATCAAAAAGGTTATATGCTAAAGATTTAGCAAGATATGTTTTTCCTACTCCTGTTGGTCCTAAGAATATAAATGATCCAATTGGTCTATTCATATCTTTTAATCCCGCTCTTGATCTAAGGATAGTATCTGCAACAGCACTAATAGCTTCTTCCTGCCCTATAACACGTTTATTCAACTCTGACTCTAGATGAAGAATCTTCTCTCTCTCTCCCTCAACTAGCTTATTAAGAGGTATTCCTGTCCATTTAGAAACTATGTCAGCAATCTCATCTGCAGTTACTTCCTGCTTCAATAAGTTATTTTCTTGATTTCCACTTTCTTTCTCTATTCTAGCTTGTAAATCTTTTTCAAGTTGAGCTAATTTACCATATTTTAATTCTGATAATTTATTTAAATCATAAGCTCTTTCAGCCTCTTCCATTTCATGCTTAACTCTTTCTATATCTGCTTTTATAACTTTAGTTTTATTAACTTCCTCTTTTTCTAATTCCCATTTAGATTTTACTAGATTTTTTTTCTCATTTATTCCAGCAAGCTCTTTCTCTAATACATCTAGTCTCTCTTTTGAAGCTATGTCACTTTCTTTTTTCAATGCCTCTTTTTCTATTTCAAGTTGCATACTTTTTCTAGTTAGTTCATCTAGCTCCTCAGGCATAGAATCAATCTCTGTTCTTATCATTGAAGCTGCCTCATCCATTAAATCTATTGCCTTATCTGGAAGCTGTCTACCACTTATGTATCTATCACTTAAAGTACATGCAGCAACTATAGCTCCATCACTTATTCTTATTCCATGATAAGATTCAAACTTATCTTTAAGTCCTCTTAATATAGAAATACTGTCTTCAACTGTTGGTTCATCAACTATAATTATTTGGAATCTTCTTTCAAGTGCTGGATCTTTTTCAATATATTTCTTATACTCATCAAGAGTTGTAGCTCCAATTACTCTTGCGTCACCTCTTGCAAGCATAGGTTTTAATATATTTGCCGCATCCATTGCACCTTGGCTTCTTCCTGCTCCAACAATTGTATGAATCTCATCTATAAATAGTATTATATCACCACAAGAGTCTTCAACTTCTTTTAAAACTGCTTTTAATCTCTCTTCAAATTCACCTTGGAACTTGGCTCCTGCAATAAGTGCAGCCATATCCAGTGCAAATATTTTTTTATTTTTTAAAGATTCTGGTACGTCACCATTTAAAATTCTTTGTGCTAGCCCTTCTGCAATAGCAGTTTTACCTACTCCTGGCTCTCCTATTAATATAGGATTATTCTTTGTTCTTCTTGAAATTATCTGTATAGCTCTTCTAATTTCACTATCTCTTCCTATTATAGGGTCAATTTTCCCTGCTCTTGCAAGTTCTACTAAATCCTTTGCATATTTTTCTAAAACTTCATAAGTTGCTTCAGGATTTGAACTATCTATTTTTTTATTCCCTCTAATTTGTGTAAGTAATTCTACAAATTTTTTCTCGTCAATTCCCAAAGATTTAATTGTAGCACACTCTCTTAATAGAGCGATAAATAAGTGTTCAACGCTTAAATATGAATCTCCCATTTCTGCCATTATTTTTTCTGCAACAACAATCACCCTATGTGTTATAGAATCTAATCCGATTTCATTTCCACCTATTGATTGAACTTGTGGGAATCTAGAAATTATTCCCTCTAATTTTGTTATAAGATAATTTCTATTAATTTCCATTCTTTCAATTATCTTAGTTATTAATCCATTATCATTTTTCAGTAATGCCAAAGCTAATATTTCACACTTTATATTTTGTTGTTTATACTGCGCTGCTAATTTTTGAGCATCATCAAATGCTAAAAGACAATTTTCTGTGAATTTATTTTCACTCATAATAATCACTCCTTACTTTTGTTAGCACTCGTTTGTAGTGAGTGCTAATTCGTTCTTAACTACAATATACTCTATTTAATATTCAATTGTCAAATGTTTTTTCTTTTTTTTTAAATAAAAAACACTTGATTTATCAAACAAAGTATGAAAAAATGTGGTATCGTATATTAGTAATAAATTTAAGTTTATTATATTTTTTAGGAGGATGAAAATGGGGTTATTTGATTTTTTAAAAAAGGACAAAGCGGAAGAGTGGTTTAATGTTTATTCACCTTTAAATGGAAAAGTTATTGATTTATCTGATGTTCCTGATGAAGCTTTTGCTCAAAGAATGATCGGAGACGGATGTGCAATCGAACCATCAAATGGGTCAGTTTTTGCTCCTGTAGACGGAGACGTTGATATTTTTGATACTAACCATGCTGTTAGTTTTGAGGTTCCTAACGGACTTGAAATGATAGTTCACTTTGGTATTAACACTGTTCAATTAAAAGGACAAGGTTTCACTAGAGTATGCGAGAGCAACACTTTAGTAAAAGTAGGACAAGAATTAGTAAAATATGATTTAGAATTTTTAACTAATAATGCTCCATCAGTAAAAACACCAATTATCATAACTAATATGGACATTGTTGATCGTATTGACGTTGTGGCTAAAGGGGAAGTTAAAGCTGGGGATTTATTAATGAAAATAAAATTAAAAAAATAATAGTCTCAATTTAAAATATTCTGTATTGATTTATATATTAAAGTTATATATACACACATTCTTTATAATAAAATTATATTAAAATTTTATTGCAAAAAGTACTATAATGGTTATTGTAATACCGTTAAAGGTTTTACTCAAGGCATGGTGCCTTGCTACTTTATATATTTAAAGTAAGTTTAATACTATATTTTTGTGGAGGAAATTATGAAACAATTAGATATGGAAAAAGTAACTAGTGAAGTTGAGAGACTTTGTATCGAAGCAAACTATTTTATCGGAAACGATGTTATAGGGAAATTAAAAGAATTTCATGCTAAAGAGGAATCTTCAGTTGCTAAAAACATTTTAGAGCAAATTATTAAAAATGATGAAATTGCAATGAACGAATCAGTTCCTATGTGCCAAGATACAGGGCTTGTTGTTGTTTTTCTTGAAATAGGTACAGAAGTTAAAATAAACGGTGACATCTATGCTGCTGTTAATGAAGGAGTTAGAAGAGGTTACAAGAACGGATACTTAAGAAACTCTGTAGTAAGACACCCTTTAGATAGAGTAAATACTCAAGATAACACTCCAGCTGTTATTCACACTAAACTTGTTCCAGGTTCTGATAAAGTTAAAATTATCGTTGCTCCAAAAGGTGGAGGTTCTGAGAATATGAGTACTGTAAAAATGCTTAGACCTGCCGATGGTATTAAAGGTATTAAAGAGTTAGTTGTTCAAACAATTAAAAATGCAGGTGGAAATCCATGCCCTCCAATTATTGTTGGTGTTGGTATCGGTGGAAGTTTTGAAAAAGCTGCTATGCTTGCAAAAGAATCTCTTATGAGAAAGGCTGATGACAAGAGTCCTGATCCTATCAATGCAAAACTTGAAGAGGAATTATTAGAACTTATTAATAAAACTGGTGTTGGACCTTCTGGTTTAGGTGGAACTACTACAGCTATGGCTGTTAAAGTTGAAACTTACCCTTGCCACTTTGCGTCACTTCCAGTTGCTATTAACTTAAATTGTCACGCAGCTAGACACAAAGAAGTTATTCTTTAATTTTAATTAACTCACTTTAAATATTTTAGGAGGATTTTTTATGATCAAAGTAACTACACCTTTAACAATTGAACAAACATCAAAGTTAAAATCTGGTGATACAGTTTTAATTACAGGATATATTTATACAGCTAGAGACGCTGCACATGCAAGACTTGTTAAGCTTCTTGAAGAAGGAAAAGAATTACCATTTAACGTAGAAGGACAAATTGTTTACTACGTTGGACCTACGCCAGCTAAACCTGGACAAGTTATTGGAAGTGCTGGACCTACTACGAGTTACAGAATGGACCCATATGCTCCAACTCTTTTAGATCAAGGTCTAAAAGGTATGATTGGAAAAGGTCAAAGAGATGCTGGAGTTAAATCAGCTATCTTAAGAAACAAAGCTATCTATTTTGCTGCAACAGGTGGAGCTGCTGCTCTAATCGCTAAATCAATTAAAAGTGCTGAAATTATCGCTTATGAGGACTTAGGTGCTGAAGCAATAAGAAAACTTTATGTTGAAGATTTCCCAGCAGTTGTTATCAATGATACTTTTGGAGGAGATTTATACTCTGAAGGTCAAACTCAATGGAATAGAGAAGATAAGTAATATTCTTACTTTTTATAAGAATAAAATATGTTTTTTGAAAACTACGTACCGTATTTTTTTAATACTGTACGTAGTTTTTATTTTGCCCATCTTTTTCCTCTAAATTAAAATATATATAGCTTTTTATCAGTAATTTATGATAAAATTAAGTACACAATTATGATTAAGGAGATGATTTTATGTCAGATGTTTATCAACAATCACTAAAAATGCATGCAGAAAATGCTGGGAAAATAGAAGTTATTTCTAAAGTTAGAGTTACTAACAAAGAAGAACTTTCTCTTGCTTATTCTCCAGGTGTTGCTCAGCCTTGTTTAGAAATTCAGAAAAATCCAAATGATTCTTATAAATACACTGCTCGTGGAAATATGATAGCTGTTATTACTGATGGAACTGCTGTTTTAGGTCTTGGTGATATTGGTCCTGCTGCTGCTATGCCAGTTATGGAAGGAAAATGTATCCTACTTAAAGAGTTTGCTGACGTTAATGCTTTTCCTATTTGCTTAGACACTAAAGATACAGAAGAGATTATCAAAACTATTAAGTATTTAGCACCTTCTTTTGGTGGAATTAACTTAGAAGATATCTCTGCACCTAGATGTATCGAAATTGAAACAAGATTAAAAAATGAATTAGATATCCCTGTTTTCCATGATGACCAACACGGAACTGCTATCGTTGTAGTTGCAGGTCTTATCAACGCTTTTAAATTAATGAAAAAAGATTTAAAGAAAGCTAAAGTTGTTATAAATGGTGCTGGTGCTGCTGGTTCTTCTATTTGTAAATTAATCAACCAACTTGGTGTTGGAGAAATATTAATTTTAGATAAAGATGGTATCCTTACAAGTGATAAAGTAGATTCTTATAACTTCTTACATAAAGAGTTAGCTTTATTAACTAACCCTAACAAAGAGTCTGGTTACTTAGCAGATGCAATTAAAGGTGCTGACGTATTTGTAGGTGTTTCTGTTGCAAATTGTTTAACTGAAGATATGGTTAGAACTATGAATAAAGATGCTGTAATATTTGCTATGGCTAATCCTTCACCTGAAATTATGCCTGAAATAGCTAAAAAAGCTGGTATCAGAATTATGGGAACTGGAAGATCTGATTATCCTAACCAAGTTAATAACGTTTTAGCTTTCCCTGGTCTATTTAAAGGAGCTTTAAGAGCTAAGTCTAAGAAGATTACGGAAGAGATGAAGATGGCTTGTGCTGTGGCAATAGCTAACGTTATAAAGGAAGAAGAGTTAACTGAAGAGTATATCATTCCTGGTGCTTTTGATAAAAGAGTTCCTGAGATTGTTGCTTCTGAAGTTGAAAGAATTGCTAAAGAGCAAAAAATTTGTAGAGAGGACTAATCTAAATTAGCTCCTTTCAAATAAAAAGTCAATATAAAAAGAGAGAATTTTAGGGTTTGGTTATTTTCATAAACCCTTAAAATTCTCTCTTATTTTCTTTTACCACTATTTTCTTTTACCACTATATTCTGTAATGATATTTTTATAATGATGTCTCTATAATGATATTTTTTCTAATTTAATATTCATTTTTTTATGTCTATAAATTCTGAATCCATTTATCTTTTGATAATTTTCTAAATTATCAGACATAGTAATAGTTTCTCTTAAGATTACATTTTCAAGAC
Source organism: Fusobacteriaceae bacterium (assembly GCA_051656905.1). Classification (GTDB taxonomy): domain Bacteria; phylum Fusobacteriota; class Fusobacteriia; order Fusobacteriales; family Fusobacteriaceae; genus JAGNZR01. Next base: position 45,838 of record JBOFJQ010000004.1, read on the forward strand.
CTTTCAATCTTATTTTATGATCTCTAACATGAACTAGTGGCAATTGCATACTGCTATCATCTGCCCAACTTAATGTGAAATTCCCCCATGATTCAAAAGTGTCACTTCTCTCTAGATTAGTCAGTAGATAAAGTTTGTAATATTCTTCATCAATGTAGTTAAATCTCTTCTCTTTTATATTAGAGATTTTTCCATAATTTTTTGAAAATTCATCAATTAATTCAAATTTAAAGCTTTCTTTTTCATTTTTTAAAGTAAGCTTAATTTCTGAACCATTATCTCTAATAAATGCAATCTCTTTTCCATAAAAAATATCTTTTAAAATTCTTAAAACATATTCAAATCTATTAGCCACAAGATTATCAAAAATGCAGTACTCTAAATAGCTATCCATTGGAAGTATATCTCCATTCTTTAATACTTCAATACCGAATTTCAGATAAAACTCTCTACTTTTTATTTCTAAGAACTTTATATTTTTACTTGTTAAAACTTTTAGTTTTACACCAAAAATCTTTTCATCTCCAACTTTTATAAAATCCGCATTTAATTTTTGCTTTTTTAACTCTTCATTTCCTAAATAGATATTAGTAAATTTTATAGGATTAGACACAAGAGATAATGAGTGAAGTTTTAACTCTGCTGCAGTTTCAATGTAAACTAGTTCTGCATTATGCACAGGAACATCTTTTTCCTTAACTAATTCTGTCAATTGGTCTGCCTCTTCTAAATTTTCAACTTGTTCTAACTCTTCTATTTTAGAAGGAACAACTTCTATTTCATGTATTTGAGACATTTCTTTTATTTCAATAATTTCAGGCATCTCTTCTACTTTAGGTATTTCTGTTATTTCTGTTATTTCAGGGATTTTAGATATTTCTAGCATTTCTGAAGTTGTTTCTAAAACTTTTTCCTCAAATACTTTATTCTCTTCTTCTCTCAATACCTGACATTCTATTTCAACTTTTGTTTCAGCTTCTGCTTCCATTTCTGTCTCTGCTACTACTTCTGTTTCTATTTTTTCTAGAACTACCTCTTCTTTTTCTTCAAAAGCTTCTTCATACTCTAGATTTTTTCTATACTCTTCAGCAGACAGATTTTCTTTTAAAATAATATCAGTTATTTCTTTTATTTTTTCTAGATTCTCTGCTGTTTCATTAGCATTTAAATGATTGATTTCTTCATCAATTAATATTTCATTTTCTATGTTTTCTGCAAGAGAAATTTCCTCTTTATCATCTGGAACACTTTGTAAAAACTCATTATGGAATACTTCTCCACAAGAATCTATATATACATTTTCTTCCTCTTCTGCTATTCTTATTTCTATTTGCTCGCCATTTTTTAAATTTAGAGTTTCTTTTATCATTTCTTCAATTTCTAACTCTTGTCTTTCTTCTAGCTCCAGTTTCTCTTTTTCATCTTGCTCTGTCTTTTCTACGTATACTTCTTCTACGTGTACTTCTTCTATGAAAATTTCTGTTTCTGGCTCTTTTACCTCTATTTCTTCAACTTTAATTTCTTCAACTATTTCTTCGATTTTATCTTCAATAATTTCTTCTGTTTTAATGTTTTCTATTTCTGGTTCTATTCTATCCACAGTAATATCTATATTAGGGAAAGAAATTTGAATATATTCTTCATGTCTTTCTACTTTTTCTATTTTTTCTATTATGATGTCATCTTTAGAATCTAACTCTTTTTTCATTCCAACTATAAATTTATTAGGCTCTACTTCTTCATTATATAGCTCTTCTTTTGATGTAAGGATTTTTATATTATTTTTTTCTAAGAAATCATAATTAATTTCATCCTTATTCTTATCAGTTGAAAAGTAGTACACATCTTTTAATTTCTCTTTATCAGATATGGAAAAAACATAATCTAACATATCACAAATGTCAGGGTTTTTTAAGTCACTTCCTAAAATTACTGTTTTTCTTGTATATAACTCTTGGCATAAAGTTTTAAAATATGGTTTATAACAATCTAATAACTTATATTTTCTAATATCTTGATTAGTTATCATCAATGAATCTAAATCACTAAAATCCCCAAAAACCTTATATAAGTTTATTTTATTTTTATCTCTCAAAGGAAGCACTCTTTCTACTTTATTTAAAATATCACTATGTGCCTTTTCAAAGCAAAAATCATAATCAAAACTGATGATAGAACTTACGTTTTCAGAAACTATAATGTTTTCATAAAAAGTTGACTCTGGAATTTTTATATTTTTTTGAGTATCGTAAACACTGTATAAATCTCTTAATTTTAATAATAATTTACTTTTTGTTCCTAAAGCCAAATCTAAATATTTTTGTGAAATGTTTGAGAATGAGTCTCTATCTTTTATATAATTTTTCTGATCTTTAGAAAATTCAATAAAAAAGACCCTAGCAAGTTCCTTCCTAGAAAGCATTCCATATTTTCTTATAAAATAATCACCTAAAATTATATTTATTTCTTCTTTTTTACATAAATTTTCTATCAAGCACATGTGAATCCCCTTATTTGAATAATATCACTTAGATTATATCGTATATTACTCCATTCATCAATAGATAAAATGTTTTTTTTATTAATTAAATGCCACTTTTACAACATCTTCAAAATAATCAGCATAATTTACCTTAACACCCTTTTTAATGTGCTCTGGCAATCTATCAAAATCTCTCTTATTTTCCTTTGGTATTATAAGTTCCATTACATTTACTCTTCTTGCTGCGATAACTTTTTCTTTTAATCCTCCTATTGGTAAAACTTTTCCTATAAGAGTTAATTCACCAGTCATGGCAAGACCTTTTTTTACTGGTTTTCCTATTGCTAGAGAGTATAAAGCAAGTGCCATAGTAATTCCTGCTGATGGACCATCTTTTGGTGTTGCTCCTTCTGGTACGTGTAAATGAACTTTATTTTTGTCAAAGAATTCTTTAACCTCTTGAGAGTGCTCTACATCATCACCCATATGTGCTCTTACATAAGAATATGCTATCTCACTAGATTCTTTCATTACATCGCCTAAATTTCCTGTTTGTTTAAATCCACTATCTTTTCTACTAACAGATATTGCTTCTATATATAGAGTATCTCCACCCATAGATGTCCAAGCCAATCCTAATGTTACACCTGGTACAGCTCTTTTATATAGTTCTTCTGTATAAAACACTGGTTGTCCTAAGTATTTTTCTATATTTGCTTTAGAAATTGTAACTTTTTCTTTATTACCTTCTACTATTGTTAGTGAAACTTTTCTCATTATCTTTCTAATTTGCTTTTCTAAATTTCTAACTCCAGCCTCTCTTGCATATTTTTCTATTATCTCAACAAGAGCATCTTTTGTAAAAGTAATTTCATTTTTATCCATACCATTTTCTTTTAATTGTTTTGGAATAAGATGTTTTTTTGCTATTTCTATTTTTTCATCAGTTATATATCCTGACAATTGAATAAGTTCCATTCTATCTAAAAGAGGTTTTGGTATTGTATCTAATTGATTTGCAGTTGTTATAAATAAAATTTTTGACAAATCATATCTAACATCTAAATAGTGATCTAGGAAGTCTCTATTTTGCTCTGGATCTAAAACTTCAAGTAATGCTGATGCTGGGTCTCCTCTAAAAGAGTTTCCTATTTTATCAATTTCATCAATCATTATAAGAGGGTTTGATTTCCCTAAAACTTTAAGAGCTTGAATTATTTTTCCTGGCATAGCTCCTATATAAGTTCTTCTATGACCTTTTATCTCTGCCTCATCAATCATTCCTCCTACTGAAAAACGGAAAAACTCTCTTCCTAAAGCTGAAGCAATAGACTTACCTATTGATGTTTTCCCTACTCCAGGAGGTCCTACTAGACAAAGTATCGATCCACTAACATTACCTGTTTTTATTATAGTTCCTACAAATTCTAAAATATTATTTTTTACATCTTCTAATCCATAATGGTCTCTATCAAGGATTCTTCTAGCTTTAGGTATATCAACCTTATCTTTTGTATATACTCCCCATGGTAGCTCTAAAATAGAGTCTATATACGATCTAGTTACGTGATACTCAGGTGAACTCTTATCTATTAGCTCCAGTTTGTTTTTTTGCTCTTCAACAACTCTTGCTGCTTCAGTTGACAAATGTATCTCTTTTATTCTACTATTAATTTTTTCTAAAGCATTATCAGTTTCATCTTGTTCAAGCCCTAACTCTCTTTTTATTAATTTAAGTTGTTCTCTTAAAAAATATTCTTTTTGTTGTGCACTTACTTTATCTTCAATCTCTCTACTAATTTTTACTTGTAATTGAGCTATTTCTAACTCTTTCTTCAACATAATTAAAAGTTTATTACAACGTTTTTCTATATCGAAGCATTCTAATAAATCTTGTAATTCAGAAGATTCTGTCTTTAACATCGACGATATTAAATCTACTAAAATACCAGGTTTTTCATAAGAAACTTGACTCATAAGAATTTTTAACTCTTCTTGCATAATAGGATTAATTTTAAATAAATCTTTTAAAGCTCCCATTATTGCCATTAAGTAAGCCTTTACCTCTGTTGTTGCCTTTTCAGTAGTATCTACATGATGCTCTATTTCCCAAATAAGCTCTTCCTCTGTGTGAACTAACTCTTTAACAAATTTAAAACGCTCTACACCTTGAACTATTATCTGAATACTGTTTTGAGATAATGATGTTATCTTATGTATTTTAACTGCTACACCTACATTATGTAAGTTTGATTTTAAAAATTCTGTATCATTAAATTCCTTTGCATATACAAATCCCATAAATCCATTTTTTTCATCATAAGCTTTTTTTATTGCATTTATATAATCATTCCCCGAAAAAGTAATTGGAACCATTATATTAGGAAAGATTGGTCTACTAATAAGTGGTAAAATATTTAGGTTATCCGGTAATATGTCATTCATTCTCACTAATTGAGTCTCTTTTTCTTTTTCATCCATCTTTATTGTACCTCCAAGTTTAAATCTTTTATTTACTCTAGTAATATCTTCTGTTTATAATATTTTTTTCCTTTATTTATAGCTTTTATTATACCTTTTTTGTGCATTTTTTCACTTATTTTTTTATTTATTTATTTTTTTACATATTTTTTTATTATTTTCTCTATTTTTTTAGTATAATCTATATTATAGAGGAAAAAATTATATTACTCTGTATATCATTTTAAAGGGAGGAATTATGGATTATATCTTATACTTATTTAATGCAATAACTAAACATCTTTTTGTTCTTAATATATTTTTCCTATGTATAGTTATTTTTTTCGAAAGAAAGACTCCAATTCGTTCCTTGTTTTGGATTTCTTTGCTCGTTTTTGCCCCTTATTTTGGGCTTTTTACTTTCCTTTTCTTTGGTCTTAGCCTAAAGAAATCTAAGTATATTAACAAGTTTTATTCTAAAATTAAAATACAACACTCGATTCATAATTTTTTTAAAGCTAGTCATTATTCTCCATACTGGAAGAACTTAATCGAATACTTAGCCGTTTCTCAAGCTGGTAAACTTTCTAGTTATGATGAGAGTATTTTTTTTACAAAAGGAGATGACTTCTTTGAGAATCTTAAAGAAGACATTGTTAATGCTAGACATACAATCTATATGGAGTACTTCATCTTCAAAGAAGATAGACTTGGAAAAGAATTCTTAGCCCTTATCATTGAAAAGGCTCAACAAGGAGTTTCGGTTAAACTTCTTTTAGATGGAGTTAACTCTATTTCATATTTAAAGTTAAAAAAACTTAGAGAATCAAAAATTGAAGTTGAATTTTTTCTTCCATTTCTCTACATGAAAATTTTTAATTTAAAAGCTAACTTTAGAAATCATAGAAAACTTACTATTATTGATGGAGAAATGGCTTATATTGGTGGTTTTAACATTGGTAAAGAGTATATTGGAGAAAGCTATTTAGGAAATTGGAGAGATACTGCTCTTAAAATAAAAGGCGAAATCATCCATGAATTTGAAAAAGAGTTTTTTAGTTCTTGGAACTTTGTAATTAGTTCTAGAAAAACAACAGCATTGCCATATACTTTAAATCACGTTTATAACTCTATTGAAAAAAGACATAGTGCCCAACTTGTTAGTAGTGGACCTATTTTTCAACTAAGAACTGCTAGAGATAACATTTTAAAGATGATTACAGGTGCTAAACATAGTATTTATATAGAAACACCTTACTTTATTCCTGATGATCTTATTTTAACAGCTCTTAAAATTGCAGCTACTTCTGGAGTAAAAATAAAAATTATAATTCCAAATATAGCTGATCATCCTTTTGTTTATTGGGTTAATCAATCATACATTGGAGAAATCTTAGAGTATGGAATAAATTGTTACAGATATTCCAATGGATTTCTTCATAGTAAATTTATAATTGTAGATGACGAAATTGCATCTTTAGGTACAACTAATATTGATTATAGAAGCTTCTATGAAAACTTTGAAATCAATATTAATCTTTACTCTAATAGTGAAGTAGTTAAACTTAGAAATATTTTTATAGAAGACCTTAAACAATCTATATTAATATCTCAAGATGATTATCATCAACGTAGCTTATTTACTAAAATTAAGGAGTCTGTTTTCAGACTTTTAGCTCCTATGCTGTGAGGTATATAATATGAAAAATAAAATTGATAAAATTAATGATTTTTTTAAGCCGTTTATTAATATTACGAATCCTGAAATAAATAGTTTTTACTTTGACTTACACTTACATACAGTAGCTTCTGACAGTCTTATACGACCACTGGAGCTTTCTATTTTCTTAAAGAATAAAAACTATTTAATTTCAATTACTGATCATAACTGTATAGATGGAATTAAAAAATTAATGGATTTTAATATTAAAGTTGTTCCAGGAATTGAAATAGGTTGTTTTGATGGAATGGAATTACTTGTGTATTTTGAAAATTTAGAAAAATGTACAGAGTTTTACAATCTATATGTTTTACCTTATAAACATCCAAAACGTATGGCTAGAACAACTAAATCTGTATGGTTTTATCTTGAAGCTTTAAAAAATTATAAGGTTTATACTTCAATACCTCATATTAGTGGTATTGCACAAAAAAATTTCGTAAAAAACAAACCTGAAATTTTTGAAATTATAAAAAAAGTTAATGCTCTTGAAATTAATAACTATGGACTTTCAAGAAAAAAAAATAATGTTGCAAAAAACTTAAAATTACTCTATCATTTAGAAGGGACATATGGAAGTGATGCCCATTCAATTAAAGAAGTTTTTTCTTTTTATAGGTATCTTAATAAAAAACATAATTCTTTCTATCAAGGATTGGATTATCTCTATAAGATTAACATTGCTACACAAATTGGATATAAACACTTTAAATATATGTTACTTAATAAATTCTAATCAGAGGTTAACAATGAAATATTACAACTTAAAGTTCCTACAGTCTTTTATCTATTTATTATTTATTATTTTATTTTCTGGATGTAGCTTTCTTTTTCCTACTCCTGAAAAAAAATTACGTTCTATTGAGGGGCATTATATTCAAACGCAACTTAAATTTGACCGTACACTTGAAAATAGTTTTACGAATGAGCAAATTAATTCTTTAGCAGAGCAGTACACTGAGCTTTTTGAAGAAGCAGATTCATTATTAAAAACTATTGAACGTTCAGAACAAAACAATGAAGTTGTAAAAATTGATAAAGATCTTGTTAAATATTACCGTACTAGAATTCAAAATAAACTTGTTATTTGTCAAGATTTGAAAGATTAAAAAATTAAATATCAAATAAAAAAGTGAGCTCTTTTCTTGGAGCTCACTTTTATTTATATAATATATTTTAATGAGATATGCTTTATTATTTTATATGCTTTAATGCATTATCTAAATCTTCTATTAAATCCTCTGCGTCTTCAAGTCCTACTGAAATTCTTATAACACCTAAAGAAAGTCCTGTGGCCTTAAATTTCTCTTCTGACATCTCTCTTAAATAAGATATTGCAGGGGCATAAGCCAGACTTTCATGTCCTCCCCAACTTACTCCAATACTAAAATATTCAAGAGTATTTACAAAAGCTTTTATCTCCTCTAAATTCTCAGAAGCAATAACAAAACTCATAAGTCCTGAACAACCTGACATCTGTTTTTTAGCTAGTTCATATTGTGGAAAACTCTTTAATCCTGGATAGTTAACCTTTGAAATTTTAGGATGTTTTTCCAAAAATTCTGCAACTTTCATTGCGTTGGCTTGATGTTCTACCATTCTAATTTTTAAAGTTCTTAGACTTCTCATTATTAACCAAGCTTCAAAAGGAGCTATTTTAGCACCAAACAATGCTGCTTCATTAGAATAAATTTCATTTATATCTTTTTCTGAACCAATAATTACACCAGCAACTATATCACTGTGCCCTCCAAAATATTTTGAACAAGAATGAACTTCCATATCAATTCCTAGTTCTAAAGGTTTTTGGAATATTGGTGTTGCCCATGTATTATCTATTACAGTTTTTATGTTATGCTTTTTAGCTAATTTTGCAACTGCTTCTATATCTTGTAGTGTAAATACTGCTGAAGTTGGTGATTCAAGATAAATTAGTTTTGTATTTGGTCTTATTGCCTTTTCAAATTCACTAATATCTTCTCCTGAAATATATGTACTCTCTATTCCAAATTTATTTTTTAAATATGTTCCAATTAAATTTGATGCAGGTCCATAAACATTATTAAGAGTTATAATATGATCTCCTTGATTTATGTAGTGCATAATTGCAGAAGATATTGCTCCCATACCTGAACTACATAACTTAGCTTTTTCTCCACCTGCTATTTTCGCTATTTTTTTCTCTACTAATGTTGCTGAAGGATTATTTCCTCTTGTATAAATATTTGAATTAATTGGATCTGCAAAAGCCTTGTCTATATCGTCCCAAGATTCAAAAGTAAAAAGACTGTTTTGGTAAATTGGAGGCACTACTGCCCCATTGTGCTTTTCTCTTTCTTCACCATAGTGAGATAACATAGTTCTTAATTTCATAATTAATTCCCTCCCTCTTCATATATTGCTTTTACTATAGGATACAAACTTTTAAATTTATTATACTTCTTATTATATATTTCTATATTTTTTTCATTTGGTTGATAACATTCTAAAGCTTTTATCATCTCTTTACAAGCACTATTTACATCTTTATATGCACCATCTCCAACTGCTGCAAGTATTGCAGCACCATAAGCTGGTCCCTCTACAGAGTTTATAATTTCAACTTGTGAATTAAATACATCTGCTAATAATTGCTTCCAGAAAGGACTTCTAGCTCCTCCCCCACTTACTCTTATCTTTTTTATCTCAATTCCTTGCTCTCTAATTAACTCTAAAGAATCTCTAAGTGCAAAGCTTATCCCCTCTATAACTCCACGTGTCATATCTCCACGTGTATTTTGAATACTAAGTCCTATAAACTCCCCTCTTACATGTGGATTATTATGTGGTGTTCTCTCCCCTGTTAAATATGGTAAGAAATATACTTTATTTTCTATATCTGCATTTTGAGCTTCCTCTTCCACATATTTTTGATAATCTTTTGTACTGTTTATATTTTCTATCCACCATTTAAGTGATGCTCCTGCTGATAGCATTACACCCATTTGATGGTATCCACCATTTGCATGACAGAAAGAGTGAAGTCTAGCTTCTGAATCTGCACTATATTTTGAACTATTTGCAAAAACTACTCCAGAAGTTCCAAGAGCAACAGATAATATTCCATCTTCAACAACTCCTGTTCCAACTGCACCAACTGCTTGATCTCCTCCACCAGCAACTATTTTTACTGTGTTACTTATTCCGAGTAAAGCTCTTATATCCTCTTTTAGAGTTCCTACACACTCATATGATTCATATAACTTTGGTAACTGCTCTTCTGTTATATTTAAATAGTCTAAAACCTCTTTTGACCAACATCTATTCTCTACATCTAAAAGTAGCATTCCTGAAGCATCTGATACATCTGTAGAATAACTTCCTGAAAGTTTAAAAGCTAAGTAATCCTTAGGTAACATTATTTTCTTTATCTTATTAAAATTTTCTCTCTCTTCATCTTTAAGCCATAAAATTTTAGGTGCTGTAAATCCAGTCAACGCAATATTTCCTGTTAGCTTAATTATATCTTTGCCAAAATGCCCATTTATTTTTTCACATTGCTGAGAAGTTCTTTGATCACACCATAATAGTGCTGGTCTTATTACTTTATCATTTTCATCTAAAAATACTGAACCATGCATCTGTCCACTAAAACTTATTGCCTTAATCTTATCCTCATAATCTTTAACGATCTCTTTTAATCCTTCTAAAGATTTTTCAATCCACTCATCTGGATTTTGTTCTATCCATCCCTCTTTTGGAAAAATAAGAGGATACTCTTTAGATACTGTTCTTATAACTTTTCCATCTTTATCCATTAAAAGTAATTTTACAGCTGAAGTACCTAAATCTATACCTATATACATTCTCATCACCTATTATTTTTATTTTTTCTTACTTAATACATCAAATAATACTGCAAGTAGAAGGATTATTCCTTTTACAGCATATTGCCAAGATGGTTCTACATTTAGCATACTCATTCCATTGTCTAAACTTGCCATAACAAGGGCCCCTAGTATTGCACCAAATACTGTTCCTACTCCACCTGACATACTAGCTCCACCTATAAAACATGACGCAATAGCATCTAATTCAGCATTTGTTCCAGCTGATACTGAAGCTGCTGCAAGTCTAGATGTTAGTATTAATCCTGCCACAGCAACTAAAACACCATGAACAATATAGATTACGAACTTCATTTTATTTACATTTATTCCAGAGAGTCTTACTGCTTCTTTATTTCCACCAATTGCATATGTAAGTCTCCCTAGAACTGTTTTCTGTGATATAAAAGAAAATATAAATATAAGGATAACTAAAATCATTACTGGAGTTGCTACTCCATAGTATTGATTAAGTAAAAATACTCCCAGTAACATAAGAACAGATTTTAAAAGTATTTTTACAATTTCCTCATTGCTCTTTCCTGAATCTATTCCATACTTTTCTTTATTTCTCTTATCTTTTATATAACCTACTATTATAAACATTATAAATATACCTATAATTATATAACTTACATAGCTCGGTATATAACTTTGTCCAATTAACTTAAACTCTTTTGATACTGGCGAAACTGTTCTTCCACCTGTTATTCCTACTAATATTCCTCTAAATGCTAGCATTCCTGCTAAGGTTACTATAAAAGAAGGTATTTTTAGAGATACCCAAAAACCATTCCAAGCTCCAAGTAATGCTCCTAAAGCAAGTGTACAAGCTACTGTTGGAAATACTCCCCACCCTAACTTTACATTTAAAATAGCTGCAATCCCTCCTAAAAGTGCCATTGCCGAACCTGCAGACAGATCAATTTCCCCTGCAATAATTATGAAAATCATTCCTATTGCTATTGTTCCTGTTATTGACATCTGTCTCAGTAAGTTAGAAATGTTTCTAGACGTTAAAAATGTTCCATCTGTTAAATAGTAGAAAACTCCCCAAATTAACATAATACATACCACTATCATAAAAATGTTTTCTGAAAAAATCTTTTTTAAAAAACTTTGCTTTTGCTCATTATTATCCTTGATTATCTTTGTCTCTGTGTTTGTTGACATCATATACTAAGCTCCCCCTATAGCAGTTTGCATTATAATTTCTTGCGTTAAATTTTTATTCTCTAAAATTCCTTTTACTTCACCTTCATGCATTACCATTACTCTATCACTTAACCCTAAAACTTCTGGAAGCTCTGATGAAATCATTATTATAGAGATGCCTCTTTTTACTAATTCAAACATATACTTATATATTTCATATTTTGCTCCTACGTCTATTCCTCTTGTAGGCTCATCTAATATTAAAATCTTAGGTTCTTTTAGTAAGCTTTTTCCTATAACAATCTTTTGCTGATTTCCACCACTAAGTCCCTGAATAGGTGTATCTATTGTAGGAGCTTTTACTTTCATTTTCTCTAACATATTCGTTACATTCCTCAACTCTTCACCATCATTTATAAAGAAGTTCATTGAACTGTAATCTATTATGCTTGATAAACTCATATTATTTTTTACTGACATTATTCCTACAATGCCTTGATTCTTCCTATCTTCTGGTACCATTAATATTCCATTTTTTATTGCTTCTTTAGGTGTTGTTATCTCAATTAATTTATTATCTATTTTTATTGTTCCTTGGTATTTTTTTCCATAAGAACCATAAATACTTGATACTAGCTCTGTTCTCCCTGCACCAATTAGTCCTGCAATTCCTAGTATTTCTCCTTTTCTTAATGAAAAGTTAACATCCTTTACTCTATGCTTTCCTGCTGTACTACTAAATAAATGCGGTACACAGAAATCTTTTACTTCTAATACTATCTCTCCAATCTCATGTTCTTCATAAGGAAATAAATTTTCTAACTCTCTTCCAACCATAACTTTTATTATCTCTTGTTGTGTTAAATCTTGTATCTCTTTTATTGCAGCCATCTCACCATCTCTCATAATAGCAACTTGATTAGATAGTTCCATAACTTCATTTAATTTATGACTAATATATATGCACGTAACGCCTTTTTCTCTTAACCCTTTTAGTATTTCAAATAGGATCTTAACCTCTCTATCTGTAAGGGGAGCTGTTGGTTCATCTAAGATAAGAAGCTTTACATTTTTTAAAAGAGCCTTTCCTATTTCAACTAATTGCTGCTCTCCTACTCCTAAATCCTTTATCTTATCTAAAGGACTTCTATCTAAATTTAAAAGACTTAATATATTTAAAGTTTCTTTAAACATAAAATTATAATCTATTACACCAAAATTATTTTTTAAACTTCCTAAAAATAGATTTTCTAATATTGATAGCTCTTTTATTAGGTTTAATTCTTGATGAATTATCGCTATTCCCAAATTTTCAGAATCTTTTATACTACTATTTTTTATTATCTGATTTTCATATACTATATCACCTGTGTATGTACCATAAGGATAGACACCACTTAATATTTTCATTAAAGTTGATTTCCCCGCACCATTTTCACCACAAAGAGATAAGATATCACCTCTTTTAACTTTTAAATTCATATTTTTTAAGGCTTTTACACCTGAAAAATCTTTAGTAATATTATTCATTTGCAATATATAATCCATCAAGAACCTACCTTTTTACTTTAATTATTTACCAAAAATATCTTTTTCAGAATGGAATCCATCTTTAACTATAGTCTCTTTTATATTATTTTTGTCTACTGCTACTGGTTCAAGCAATAAAGATGGTACATCTTTATAACCATTGTTAACTTTTTGAGTTAAGTTTAAATTTTCATTTTTTACCATTTTAACTGCTAATTCAGCTGCATTTTTAGCTAATTTTGCAATTGGTTTATAAATTGTTACTGTTTGAGTTCCCTCATTAACTCTTTTTACTGCTGCTAAATCTGCATCTTGTCCAGAGATAGCTACTTTTCCTGCAAGGTTTTGAGCTGCTAAAGCTTGTATAGCTCCACCTGCAGTACTATCATTAGATGCTACAACTGCATCTATTTTATTATCAGTTGCTGTTAATGCATTTTCCATTATTTTTAATGCTTCTTCAGGTAGCCAATCTTTTACCCATTGATCTCCAACTACTGTAATATCCCCTTTTTTAATTAAAGGATTTAACACATTCATTTGACCTTCTCTAAACATTTTTGCATTATTGTCTGTTGGCGAACCTCCCATTAAGAAGAATCTTCCTTTTGAAACTTGCTTAAGTATAGCTTGTGCTTGTAACTCTCCTACTTTAGTATTATCAAAAGAGATATATGCGTCTACATCTGAATTTGTTATTAATCTGTCATATGCTAAAACTTTTACATTTTCTTGATGGGCTTGATCTACTATAGCACCCATAACATCTCCATTATTAGGAATAACTACTAATATATCAATACCTTTAGCAATTAGATTTTCTGAATCTCTCATTTGTTTATCAGCATCTCCATTAGCTGAGATTGCAATTACTTCTGCTCCTAATTTTTTAGCTTCTGCTGTAAAGATATCTCTATCTCTTTGCCATCTTTCTAGTCTTAAATCATCAACTGACATACCTATTTTAATCTTTTTTTCTGCTGCAAATGATTGTGATTGGATTCCTGTACCTAAAAGTAATACTGCCATTGCTATTAAAAACTTCTTCATAATTTTTAACCCTCCCTATTTTTAATAAATATATTTATTTAAAACATTTTCAAGCATCTCTTGTCTACCTGACGTGTTAGTATTATTTACTCCATTTTTCATAGCGTATTCTGCTAATTCTTTAAATCCAACTTTTCCTTCAACGATATCTTTTCCTATTCCAGTCGTATAAGATTTATATCTTTCATTTTTAAAGTTTTCAAATACTCCATCTTCCATTAACTTAGCAGCTACTTTTAATCCTTTAGCAAAAGTATCCATACCAGCTATATATGAATGGAATAAGTCTGAAGTTTCAAAAGAACCTCTTCTTGCTTTAGAGTCAAAGTTTAATCCTCCAGTTGTAAATCCTCCAGCAAGTAGAGTTTCATACATTGCAAGAGTTGCATCATATACGTTTGTAGGGAACTGGTCTGTATCCCATCCAAGCATTAAATCTCCTTGGTTAGCATCAATACTTCCAAATACTCCATTAATTCTTGCTAAGTGCAATTCATGTTGGAATGTATGTCCTGCTAAAGTTGCATGGTTTGATTCTATATTCATTTTAAAATTATCTATTAAGTCATATTTTCTTAAGAATCCTAATACAGTTGCTGTATCAAAATCATATTGGTGTTTTGTTGGCTCTTTTGGTTTTGGCTCAATATAGAATTGACCTCCAAATCCTATCTCTTTAGCATAATCTACTGCCATATGTAAAAATTTCGCTAAGTTATCAAGCTCTAGACCCATATCTGTATTTAAAAGAGTTTCATATCCTTCTCTTCCTCCCCAAAATACGTATCCTTCTCCATTTAATCTTTTTGTAATTTCTAATGCTTTCTTTGTTTGAGCTGCTGCATAAGCAAATACATCTGCATTACATGATGTTGCTGCTCCATGCATAAATCTTGGATGGCTAAACATGTTTGATGTTCCCCATAAAAGTTTTATTCCTGTTCTATTCATTTCTTTCTCAATTAAATCAACTATTTCATCTAAATTTTTATGATATCCTTCTAATGTATCAGCTTCTGGAGCTATATCTTTGTCATGAAAACAAAAATATTCAATTCCTAATTTTTCCATAAATTCAAATCCTGCTAACACTCTTACTTTAGCTTTTTCCATTCCAGAAAGTCCATTCCACTCTCTTACCATAGTTGAATCTCCAAATGGATCATTTCCTTCCCCTGTTAGAGTATGCCAGTATGACATTGCAAATCTTAAGTGTTCTTTCATAGATTTTCCCATTATTATCTCTTCAGGGTTATAGTGTGAAAAAGATAGTAAATTAGTGCTTTCCTTTCCCTCATATTTGATTTTATTAATTCCTTTAAAAAATTCCAAAATCTTCCTCCTTCAATACTTTTTAAAATGATTTTAAATACTTTTGATGTTTTTAGTATATTGTTATGTTTTGGTTTTGTCAACTTTTTTTTGACTTATAATTAAACATTTTATTTAGAATGTACACACTATTCTGTAGTAAAATGAGTTGTACACACTATTAACTCTGTATTCCCTTAGTTATTTTATTGATAGCTTATTATTTTTTATTAATTTTTATTAAAATGACTTTAATAAAAAAGAGTTATTAGATTTTATAATTTCTAATAACTCTTTTTATTTTTTAATATTTTAGATTTTTAATGTTTTAGGTTTTTAGATTTTATCTTTTTTTACTTCATGATAAAAACATCCTTTTCCTGTTACTGCTAAAAGTACTGCAACTATAATATTAAATATTGTTAGTAATTGCCATCTGTTATAATCCATTACACTAACTCCTAGAGTTGCAGCCATAAATAATCCTGTAGTAGTCCAAGGAAGCATACTTTCAATCATTGTTCCTGTATCTTCCAGACATCTTGATAAAACTTTTCTTGGAATATTTAACTGGTCAAATTTTGGTTTAAAAGCTTCTGCAACTATAAAACTTGTTGCAAATTGATTTGAAGTCATAGCATTAGTAACTCCAGTAGCACCAAGAGCTGACACTATAGCTGTTTTTCTTGTTTTAACTGATTTAAATACATGCTCAACTATAATTGGTAAAGCATTTATTCTATCTAGAGTACCTATATAAACAAATACTATAAAAGTAACTATTACAGGACTTGCCATGCTATATAATCCTCCTCTATTAAGGATTCTTATAACATTATCTGGTAAATCATTTGCCCCAGCAATCATTTTAACATTAAATCCACTATGTAATACCGAAACAATATTTCCTATATTGAAATTTTGAAAAACTGCAGCAAGTACTATACTTACAACTGATGAAGCTATTAATGTTGGGACTGTTGGTTTTCTTGTCAGTGATCCATATAAAACAATTAAGATAGGAACTAATAATACTATATTAAAATTAAACGAGGCTTCTAAGGCGTTTAAAGTCTCAGAAATCATTTTTAAGTCTAAGTTAGAATTATTTAAAGGGTTAAATACTCCTATAACTCCATAAGATATTAATGCTAATATAGCTGCTGGAATTGTTGTATTCATCATAGATCTTATATGGTCATATAAGTCTACTCCAGCTGCTAGTGATGCTATATTTGTAGTATCTGAAAGAGGTGACATCTTATCTCCAAAATATGATCCTCCAACTATTGCACCTGCCACTATTGACAAATTTGCTCCTACTACTTCAGCTATCCCTATAATAACAATACCTATTGTACCTGCAGATCCCCATGAGGTTCCTGTAAGAAGAGAAAATATTATCGGAACAATAAAAGCTACTACATAAATATAATTTGGATTTATTATTTTAATTCCATAGTATATAAGCATAGGAACTGCTCCACAAACAATCCATGCACCTATCACAACTCCAATAGAAAACAGTATCATCATAGCTGGTAGCCCTTGAGTTATTTTTTTTACCATGGATTCTTGAATATCATTCCAAGAAAACCCTAGATAAAAAAGATTTATTGTCCCTATTACACTTGCAAATAAAAATATCATTTCAAGAGACATTTCACCTTTATTTAAAACTTTAGGTTGAATTATCAAACCGTATATCAGCACAATTAATAGCCCTATAACAGGAACTATCGTATTTTTAAAAGTTATTTTTTTCTCCATATTTCCCCCTTAATTCATTTAATAATTTCATTGCTCAACAGTTTATTTTTTACTTCCCCTCCTTAACTTTATTTCTTAAAATGATTTTAATTAATAATAATGATTTCAGTATATTAATTGTTTTCTCTTTTGTCAATACTTTTTTAGGACTATAATGAAACATTTTATTTTAAATGTACACACTATCTTTGTGTTTTATTCCTTTTTCCATACATTTTTTATAGTAAAAATTGTTTTTTTAATTAATCATTGCTTTTTCTTTTTCATTTTGTTAAAATCATTTTAATAACAGATTTTTTAAAAAATTAATTTATAGGAGATTTTTATGTACCAAGTTCAACAAAAAGAAAAAAATACGTTACTATTTTTATCATATTTATATAAAAAAAAATCTATCTCTATCTCAGAAGCAGCCTCTGATCTGAAAATGACTTATCCTACTATAAAAAGAATTCTTGATGAACTACTTGAAGACGAGTTAGTATTAAAACTTCTTCCTACATACAGTACAATTGGAAGAAGTCCAGCTACTTTTAAAATTAATGAAGAGTTAATATTTAGCATTGGAGTCCTTATTGAAGTGGATAAACTTAGTTTTATTCTTTCTAATATCTACGGGGAAATAGTTAAAGAAAAGGTTTTATCAAATGTCTTTCTAAATCAAGAAAATTTTAAAAATATATTTTTTAGAGAATTTGATATCTTTTTTAACTCTCTTTCAGATAACTACCAAAATAAAGTAATTGGTGCAGGTATATCGTTCCCTGGTATTGTAAACAATGATACTCTTTTAATAAAAACTGGTATTAACCTAAATATTAACAATATCTCATTAGTTGAACTTAGAAATAAGTATGACTTTGAATTCTATATTGAGAATGAGGCTAATGCCTCTGTTTATAGTGAAAAAATTCTAGGTGTGGGAAAAGCTTATAGCGATTTTATGCTTTTATCAATTGCTAGTGGTATTGGAATGGGAGTGTATTTAAATTCAAAAATCTATCGTGGAATCAATGGAATGGCTGGAGAGGTTGGTCATACTTGTCTTATCCCTAATGGAAAAGATTGTAAGTGTGGAAACAGTGGATGCTGGGAACTATATGCTTCAGAAACTTCTTTAATTAAAGAGGGAAATCTTTATTTTAATGAAAAATTTGAATCTCTTTATGCCCTAACTTCTAAGCTAAAAGGTGATGAAGAAATAATAAAAAATTATATCTTCTATCTTTCTATTGGAATCAGAAATCTTTTATTCTCATTTGATATTACAAATATAATCATCAGTGGAGAAATAACAAAATATATTTCACACTATGAAAAAGAGATCCAAAATATTTTAAAAAGCAATATCTTCTTAAAAAATATAAATATAAATATTAAATTCTCTCAACTACATGAAAATTCAAGTATTGTTGGAGCTGCTTTAATCCCAATTTCTAAATACTTTACAATTATAGAAGACTAAAAAAAATGTGAATCACAAGATTATCAATAATTGATTTTCTTATGATTCACCTATTTGTTTTTAATTTTGATTTGGTTAAGCTCTACCTTTAAAAAGAGATGTTTGATAAGCTCATTTCTATTGCTTTCATTACAATATTCTCTTTCTCCATTTTTTCTACTTCTTCTGTAAAACCTTCTTTCTCCATTAAGAATTTTACCTGACTCATTATTTTTAAATGTTTTTCTTTATCTACATTAGAAATTAGAAGAATAAATTCTACAGTTTCCTCTCCTTTTAAATGATTCTTTAAAATAATATATTGAGCCCCTACTTTTATACTATGCAATGTACTTTTCCCATAACATATTGTTAATTTTTCTTTTTTAAAATAACTATGACCATTAGAATGGAGTAACTCTAATATCCCTGCTTTATACTCTTTATTTACAAATCCCTCTTCATACAAAGTGTCACATCCCATAGAAATAGCATCCTTAAAAGATACATTTCTTAAGATATGTATTCTACTTTCATCTAAAATATCTAATACTTCTATCTCCTTGCAATTTACCCTATTATCATTAACTAAAGTAGGATACATATTTTTAATTTCATTTCCTATTAAATCTAAATTAGATTCTTTACTATTTTTTTCTACAATTTCTAAAATTTTATTAAGATCTATTACTAAACCACTTTTTCTATTTATAGATTTTTCTATTAATTCTATAATTGAGTTTATCTCTTCCTCTCTTAAAACTTCATTTAAATAGTCTTCGTATAGAATAATAGCCTCTTTTATATAATTTTTTAGTGAACTATTTTCTTCATCTAATTTTATTTGTTTATTAAGAATAAAGTCATTCTTCATTCTATATATTGCAGCAGTTAAATATTCTATCATATCTTCTATCAAAATTTTATCTTTTTCTAAATAGATTTTTATTTTTTCTCCTACATTTTTTAGCAATTTATAAACAAAAATTTCTATAGAAAATCTATTTTCATAAAAAGTTTCAGAATTAAATCCGCTAAGAAAATACTCTGTTAAATGTAGAGCTTCATACCTATATTTCTCTAAATCATTATTAAATAAATATTTTATAATAATTTTGTATTGCGTTGTCTCTTTTAAAAAACTCGAATTATTTTTCTTATCTAAGATAATTCCTTTTTCAATTCTTTCATGAGCAATAATCAAATAAAATATTATTATTTTTTTGAATTCTTTCTCAAATTCAACCCCCATGTCTTTTTCTATATTTTCTAGTATTTCTAAATATTTTTCAACTGATTTATCTTCTAAATACTTTTTTAATATTAAAATCAAATCTAAATCACTAAAAAAATATTTTTCAATAAAAATTATTTTTTTCTCTACAAAATAGGCATATTTTAATGCAAAAGTCATTTTTAAATGCCTTAATTTTTTTTCACTTCCATCAATTGACAGTACCCCATCTTTAATAAAAAAACATAATTGAAATTTTTCTAAAAAATCGCTTAAATTTTTTACATCTTTTTTTAATGTTGTTACAGTTACTTGCAGATACTCTTCTATTTTAGAATAATTAGCTTCACCTATAAATAGCAAATAAACTAATATATATTCCTCTCTTTCTGCTTTAGAAAATATATAGTCACTTCTATTTAAATCCCCATAAAAAAACTTTAACATCTCATCATCAATATCTAAAAACGCTTCACTATTTACTATACTTATAGTTTTTCCATATAAATTATTCAGATAATAATTTATATTATCTAAAGAATATCTTATATTTCTATCACTTATTTTAAAAATAGAAGCTAGTTCTTTAATCGTTAATCTTTCTTTAGATATTAATGATACTATTTCAAAATCTCTTCTACTTAAACTCATCTTTACCTCTTCCTTTTATATTTATTACTATAAACCTTAAGCAAGAAATTAAAATAATTCCCAATTATAATAAATACCATTTTGTCTTTATTCCATACCTATTATACCAAAATCTTAGATATTAAATAGTTTTTTTTATTTTTTTAATAATAAAATTTTTTAAGTTACCCCTTATTTAGAATACTTAACTAATTAGTAATAAAAAAAAAGCTAATTTTCATCAGCTTTAAAGTTTAAAATTTTATAAAATATCAATTTTCTTAGTGTAGTATCTTTTATGTGCAACCAGTACTTGTTGCAATACTAAATCTCCATCCATAGTTCCATATATTTCAGCATTTAATAAAATACATGGTTTCTTATTTTCCTTTGCAAGTTCTTGAACATATTCATATTTATGTCCTAATTGCGGGGCAACTAAAACAATATCAAATTTTTCTATTTTTTCTGCTAATTTTTCTATAGCAATCGATTCCATTTTATCAAAATCTTCGATATTTAATCCTTCACTTTTTGCTACAATCTTTTTTATTGCTTCCATCATACTTATTGTTGAAAAACCACCAGCACATACTAATAAAATCTTCACTATTTCCTCCGAATTATTCTTTTTTATTTTCTATTTTTTATTTTTCCTATTTTACATTTTACAATTTATCATTTTAGCATTACATATTCAATAAATTTTACCTTCAATTTTTTGTGAAAAAAAGTTTTATATAAGTTTTACATATTTATGCTACTATTAATATACACATTTAGGAGGTAGCTGAAATGAATGAAAATACACTAGAAAATTTAGAACTGTTGGTCTTTTATATTGTAGCATATGCTGGAGAAGGTAAAGCACATGCTTATAAGGCTCTTGCTTTATCAGAAAATGGCGACTTTAAAGGAGCTTTAGAATTCATGGAAAAATGTGATGCCTCTATCTCAAAAGCTCATAATTATCAAACTACTATGATTCAAAAAGAAATTAACAGTGAAAAATCAGTAGCAACTATGCTTTTTGTTCATGCTCAGGATCATTTAATGATCTCTCTTTCAGAAAGAGATTTAATAAAGAAAATGATTAAACAAAATGAAAGAATTTATAAATTAGAAAAATTTCTGAATCTATAATTAAATTCAAAAAATTCTTTTAACTTATAAATATTCATAAAATATTAATTTTCTTCATATAAAAACCCCTTTGTAGCATCTCAATAAGAGTTACTAATAAAGGGGTTTTACTTTTATATTTTTCTAAAGTAGCTTAATATCTCCACTTTTAACTTTCCAAAACTTTCTTCACCAATATCTTTACAATCCTGTGAAACTAAAATCTCCTTTACTATTGTTGCTGGTTTATCAGACATAATATAAATTCTATCTGATAGTATTATAGCTTCATCTATATCGTGAGTAATAAAAATTGCTGATGAATGAATAGTCTTCCATATTTCTAAAAACCATACTCTCATGCTATCTCTAGTAATACTGTCTAATTTAGAAAAGGGTTCATCAAAAAGATAAATATCTGTTCCACAAAGATAAGTTCTTAAAAGAGCTGCTCTTTGCTTCATCCCTCCTGATAACTCTCTCGGATAAAAATTTTCATATCCTTCTAGTCCAAATATTTTAAAAAGATTAAGCACTTCCTCTTTCTTCTCATTAGTCAAAAGGCCTTTTATTGTAATTGGTAATATTACATTCTCAAAAATAGTCTTATATGGTAATAATAAGTCATCTTGAAGCATATAAGCTGTTTCTGAAATTTTCCCTGTTATATCTTGCCCATCTTTTAAAACAGTTCCAGACGTGGGTTTTATGAAGCCTGCGATTATATTTAGAAGAGTACTTTTCCCACAACCACTTGTTCCTAAAATACTTATAATCTCACCTTTATTTAAATGAAAATTTATATCACTTAAAACTTTTAGAGCTTCATATTCTTTTTGTATATTACTAAGTTCTAATTTCATATTTTTTCCTTATTTTTCATTTTCTATTTTTTGTTATTACTCTCTATTTTTTATCATTATTTTCAGTGTTTAAGTATTTATTTGTAAACATTTTTGAAGCATCAACTTCATTTTTAATTCCACCATTTTCATATAAAAAATTTGTAAGTTTTTCCCATACTTCTGGTTCCATATGTCCCCAATAAGGAGCATTTTCTTTATAATGATTACCTAAAAACTTTTGACTATTTTCTACTAAAGCACTATCTAATCCTTGAGCATTTTTCATCAAAATTTCTGCTGCTGACTTAGGATCTTTAATTGCATCTTCATATCCTCTAGCTGTTGCTTTTAAAAACTTTTTAGCTGTATCAGAATTTTTATTTAAATATTTGTTACTTGCCATGATAACTGGTGTATAAAATTCTAAATCTCTGTCATAATCTGTTAACTTTATAAATGGCATATTTTTATTTTCTAGTTTTGCTTTAATTACATCCCAACCTGCATAAGCCCATTCAAAATCAATTCCATACTGTAACCCCTGCATTACATCCATAGAGTTTACATTTTTATATTTTACTGTATCTTTTTCTCCACCATCTTTAACAATTATATGGTTAAGAATAGCTTTATTTATTGAAGTTTCATTTCCTCCAAATTGCTTTCCTGCCATGTCTTTAGGACTCTTTATTCCACTTTTTTCACTAACTAAAAATCCACTTGTATTTGATTGTAACAATGCAGCCACTGCTACAACATCAATATCTGGATGTGCAGAGTAAGCAAGAGTTATCCCTTCTTGTTCTCCTATTGCAAACTCAGCTCCCTCACCTGATATAACCTCTATGGCAGCATCATTCCCTGCAGGAAGAATCTCTACATCTAACCCTAACTCTTTATAGTACCCTCTTTCTTTAGCTATGTAAATTCCTGTATGATTAGTATTTGGAGTCCAATCTAGTAAAAATCTTACCTTTGTAAGCTGACCTTTTTTTATTTCATCTTTTTTTTCACATCCACTTATTACTCCTAAAACTAGTAACGAAGCCAATATAAATGCCTTTTTCATAAATCCTCCTACTGTATATATTTTTTAAAAAATAATTTTTCTAATAAGAATATTATTCCTATTAAAAATAATGAAAGCAATACTATTATTAATAATACAGAAAAGACACCAACATAATTGTATGATCTTTTTGCTGCCATCATATAAACCCCAAGACCTCTTGTTCCTCCAAGCCACTCAGCAATTAGAGCACCTGTTAAACAAAAAGTTGTAGAAATCTTTACTCCTGATATTATTCCTTTTAGCGCTATAGGTATTTTTACTATTTTAAAAATATCTTTTTTTGTCCCACCCATGTTTTTTATTAAATTTATTATATTTTCATCTATCTTAGAAATTGCGTCTAACATATTTACAGTAATTGGGAAAAAACAAAAAGAAATAATTAATAAAATTTTAGGTAATACTCCATAACCAAACCATAATACATAAAGTGGTGCTACAACTATTGTTGGTAACAACTGTGAAATTATTATGATTGGGTAAAGCGAACGTTTCATAAAATTGAAACTATCCATCAGTAAGCAAAGAAAAATTGATAACATAATAGACAATACTAGCCCAGATATTGCTATTGCTAATGAATACATTATTTCAGGCATTATGCTACCTAAAATTTTAATAGTATTTACTAAAATTACCGAAGGAGCTGGAGTAAAAATCTTGTTAATAACTCCGATTTTTACAAAGAATTCCCATACAATAAAAATTATTGATAACAATACTATTGAAGGTAGATAATTTAAAATTCTACTTTTGATATTTACCAATTTTTTCATCTATTGTGAACACACCCTCGTTAGAATAATTTATTTTTACATAAGAGAATACATTTTCAGCTCCCTCTTCTATACAAATATATTGTGCTTTTTTTACTATATCTAAAAGAGTATCTAAATCTCCCTCCATAGTTGTTTCCATTGGCCCTACAACATAGTTAACTCCTGTAGAAGCTATATACTCTATTACCTTATCTACAACAGGAAATAGATTTTTTACCTCTACTCTCGGCAGTACTTGAAGTGATACGCTTGCGTTTATTGATCTTTTATTTTCCATATTAATTCCTCCTAAAAATGATATTTTTTATTATTTTTGAGAATAAAAAAGCTATAGTCACATATTGCAACTATAGCTTAAATAAATCGTATAAATTCCCTCTCTAAAATTACTTAGCAGGTTAAACGGTTTAATCTCAGCCACTGGGCACCCGTGAATAATATCAATTATACCCTTTTATACGGTATCATGTCAATTTTTTTATACTATTAAATTTATAAGAGAAAGAAGTCCTATCCCTAATAATGCTGGATTTAACTTTTCATATTCTTTTGAAAATGCATGTAATAAAATATATGTAATAAAACCAAAACTTAATCCAATACTTATACTATATGTTAAAGGCATTAAAATTATAGTTATAAAAGATATTGTTAATGTTTTAAAATCTTTAAAATCTATATCTGCAATACTTCTAAACATATAAACTCCTACCATTAAAAGTGCTGGTGAAGAAGCATATGCAGGGACAATTGAAACTACTGGAGAAAAGAATAAAGCTACTAAAAATAATACACCTGTTACTATTGAAGCCAATCCTGTTCTTGCTCCAACAGTTATTCCTGCTGCTGATTCAGCTAATGATGTCAGTGTACTTGTTCCTAAAATAGAACCCATTATTGTTGAACTTACGTCACATTGTAACATCTTTTTTAATCCTACTTTTCCTTCTTCAGTTTTATTAAATCCCATATTCTTGTAGCAAGCCATTAAGAATCCTAGAGAATCAAACATATCAATAAACATAAATGAAAATATTGGACCAATTAAAGATATTTTTAAAGCACCTATAATATCTAATTTTCCAAATATAGGTGTTATTGACGGTGGCATAGACATTAATGAAGCTGGAACCTCAACTATTCCAATAATCATTCCAATTACAGAAGTAATCATTATACTAATTAGTATTCCTGAATTCAGACCTCTTAAATGGCAATATATCATTATAATGAATCCAACTATCGATAATATTGTTGTTGTAGAAAATTCTCCTAGCTGTACAAATGTTGCTGGATTACTTGTTATTACTCCCATTCCTTTAAGTCCAATGAAAGCTATAAAAAGTCCTATTCCTGTACTTGTAGCTGAAACTATCTCTTTTGGTATTGCATTTGCTATTTTCTCTCTTATTCCCCCTAGCGTTAGTACTAAGAAAAATAGTCCTGACATAAATACTACCCCTAGAGCAACTTCCCATGAAACGCCCTTTCCTAAAACTAATGTATAAGTGAAAAATGCGTTAAGTCCCATTCCAGGCCCTATAATAAAGGGAGCATTTGCATAAAATCCTGATATTAAAGTTCCAAAAGCTGTTGCAAGACACGTAACTGTAATTAGTGCCCCTTTATCCATTCCTGTTGCACTTAATATCGCTGGGTGAACAAATATAATATATGCCGCTGTTAAGAAAGCTGTGATACCTCCTATAACCTCTGTTCTAACCGTTGAACTTCTCTTAGTAATATGAAAATAGTTATCTAAAAAATTTTCAAAATTACTTTTTTTGTCTGGTGATGAATTCATCCTTTTACTCCTCCATATATTTTTATATCCTTTTATTATATAAAAATATTTAGAAAATTTCCATTTTTTTATTTATTTTTTCATTTATTTTTATTATTTCAAATTATATTTTAACTTTTACAGTATGGCTAAAGATCAAATAAAAAGGACTATACGTATTATTTGTATAGTCCTCTATTGTTTTAATATTTTAATCATTAAACTTTTTTAATGTTTTTATGCTTTAATGGTTTTATAATTTAGCGATTTAAGATATTTTTAAAAGGTCATGTATTCTTACAACACCTACAAATTTTTCTCCATCAAAAACAGGAAGTACAGATATTTGATTCTCTCTATTTTCCATTATTACTAAAGCTTCTGTTGCTTTAGCACACTTATCTATCTTAACATACTGTTTTGTCATAATATCTTTAGCTTTTAAATTAAAGAATTGCTCTTTTTTCTGTAAAGCTCTTCTAATGTCACCTTCAGTAATAATTCCTACTAATTTATCCTCTTCCATAACACATAATATTCCCAATCTTTTTGAGCTCATTTGAATAAGAAGATTTTCCATTAAAGTCTCTTCATTACAAATTGCAAGTTTCTCTCCTGAGTGCATTAAATTTTCAACTTTAGTTAATAATTTTCTACCTAAACTTCCTCCTGGATGATACATAGCAAAATTTTCAGGTTGGAAATTTCTTAATTTCATTAAAGTAGCTGCTAAAGCATCTCCAAATACTAAAACACTCGTTGTGGATGACATTGGTGCTAAATTTAAAGGACACCCTTCTACCTCAATTCCAACATCTACTACAAGGTCTGATGCTTTTGCAAGTCTTGAGTTAACATTTCCTGTAAGTGCAATAATGTAAGATCCTATGTTTTTTATAGCTGGAAGTATTGATACTATCTCATCACTTTCACCACTATTAGATATAGCTATAACTAAATCTTCTTTACCAACCATTCCTAAATCTCCGTGTAATCCTTCTGTTGAATTCATAAACATACTTTTTGTTCCAGTTGATGCTAAAGTTGCACATATTTTTTTTCCTACTAAACCAGTTTTCCCTATTCCTGTTATAACTACTTTCCCTTTACACTCTAATATTTTTTTTACAGTTTCTACAAAATTATCTGATAGTTTTTCTTTAGCTTTTACTAATTCTTCAATCTCAATTTTGTAAATACTTTTTGCAAATTCTACAATTTCATTATTTTTCATTTTTTCTCCTATGCAAAGATCATATTTAAAATTAAAAGAGTAACAATTCCTGTCCCCCATGCTATTGTACTAGTAATTGAGTAAACTTTCAACTGTTCTTTTGCATCTGTAATTCCAATAGATCTATTAACCACCCAGAAAAAGCTATCATTATAGTGAGAAAAGAATAGTGATCCTATACATGCTGATAAAGCTGCAAATACTGGATTTACATTTAATACCAATATAATTGGAGCTGTTATTGAAGCTGCTGTTAGCATTGCAACTGTCCCACTTCCTTGTATAAAACGAATAATTGTCGCAACTATAAAAGGTAGTAATATTGGTGGTAGTGATGTTTTTACTATTGATTGAGCAATAGTATTTCCTACTCCACTATCTCTTAAAAGCATTCCAAAAGCTCCACCAGCACCTGTTATAAGTATAATAATCCCTGCTGATTTTATCCCTTTTTCCATCTCAGTAATAACTTGTTTCTGAGTCAGTTTTCTTGCTAATCCAAATATTGTTATTAATAATCCAATTCCAACTGCAATAATTGGCATTCCTAAAAATTGAAGTACTTTGCTAAGTCCTCCTGTTATCTTTAGAGCACTTGTTACTGTCCCTAATAAAATTAGAATAATTGGTGCTATAATTGGTAAAAATGCCATGAATGTACTTGGAAGATTTTTATCCTCTTCCTCACTATAATTCACGTCAATATTTTCTATTTTTTCAGGTCTTATCCATGTTTCACCATCATCAGATGGTATTTGGTAAATCTTCTTCCCCATATATTTTGCATATGTTAATGTTGCTGTTAC
Organism: Fusobacteriaceae bacterium; assembly: GCA_051656905.1. Taxonomy (GTDB): domain Bacteria; phylum Fusobacteriota; class Fusobacteriia; order Fusobacteriales; family Fusobacteriaceae; genus JAGNZR01. Next base: position 74,131 of record JBOFJQ010000004.1, read on the forward strand.
CATTGGTATAGATATTACTATTCCCCATAGTAAAAGACTTCCTACACTTACTCCAAAAATTCCAGCAACACCTACTGGTCCTGGAGTTGGAGGTACCAGAGAGTGCGTAATTACAAGTCCTGATGCCAACGCAATTCCTAACGAAACTATAGATTTTTTCGTTGTCTTTGAAATTGACTTAGCTAAGGGGGTTAAAATAACAAACCCAGAATCACAAAATATTGGTATAGACACTATAAAACCAGTTATTGCCATAGCTAGGTCTTCTTTTCCTTTTCCCAATACTCTTAAAAATACTAGTGCCATTTTTTTTGCCGCTCCAGAGACTTCAAATAATTCTCCCATCATAACTCCAAAGCCAATTATAATACCAATACTACCTAGCGTTCCTCCAAATCCTTTAGTTATACTACTTATTATGGCTGAATACTCCATTCCGCCTATAACTCCTACAGTTACAGTAGCAACTATTAGTGCAAGAAATGTATGGATTTTCGTTTTTAGAATCATATATATTAAAAATATAATTCCAATTATTAAACCTATTATCATCTGTTGGTGTTCCACTTTTAACCTCCTCAATTTAATTTTTTTTTTAACTATTTTTACTCTCTTTGGTAACATTTCACTTAATAAAATTTCTATTTTCTTTCTTTTATAAAATTAGGTGCATATTTTGCTGCAACTTTTATAGCTTCAACCATACTTACATGACTTGCAATACCTGTTCCAGCTATATCTAATGCTGTTCCATGATCTACTGATGTTCTTAAAAATGGCATTCCATTAGTCAACGCAATAGTCTTCTCAAAGTTATATGTTTTTGTAGCTATATGCCCTTGATCGTGATATAGAGAAAGTACAGCTTTATATTTTCCTTGTAGAGCTTGATGGAAAACTGAATCTGCTCCAATTGGTCCAACTACATCATATCCTAATTTTTGAGCTTCTAATATTGCAGGAGTTACGAAATCATCCTCTTCATCTCCAAATAATCCATGTTCACCACAATGAGGATTTAATCCAGCTACTGCCATTGTTCCTTTTTCTCCTAATTTTGCCAGAGCTTCTGTACATCTAATAATGTAGTCTAATACTCTTTCTTTAGTTACTAAGTCACAGGCTTTTCTAAGGGATACATGTCTTGTTAAAAAGAATACTCTCATGTTCTCTACTTCAAACATTGTTAAAGGATCTTTTGAACCTGACAGATCTTCTAATATTTCTGTATGGCCTATATATGGTACCTTTGCTTCTCTTAGTGATTCTTTATTTATAGGTGTTGTAGCAATTGCGTCTAATTTATTTTCCATAGCCAATTCAACACTTCTTTTTATATATTCAAAAGATGCTCTTCCAGCCATAGCTTGTATCTTTCCTATTTCAAGTTTTTCAAATTCAATATTTTCTAAATCAATTAAATCAATAATACCGTATTTATATTCTCCATCTTCTGGATTAGTAACTACATTTATTTTTAAGTCTAATCCACAAATTTTCATTGCATTTTCTAAAACTTTTTTATCTCCAATTATTATTGGTTTACACATATCATAAATCATTTTTTCTGCAAATGATTTTACTAATATCTCAGGACCAATCCCTGCTGGATCTCCCATTGGTATACCTATAATTCCTTTTTTCATTTTTAATCCTCCTATATATCATTTTTTATTTTATTTAGACACAGCTTAATAGTTTCTCTATTTCCAACCATTCCCCCTTTGCTTATTAGTTTTAAATTAGGTGTAAGCCCTCCTAATATTCTTCCATATGCTGCAAGTGGAATTACCTCTTCTTTTATCTCAACTCCAACCGCATTTAAATGTTCTAACAAAGCTATTGTTATATCTCCACCACAACTAAATACACCTTCAAATACATTACATTTTATTAAAGCTTCTTTAGATACTTTAGCTATAGAATTAGATATTAATAAAGATACCTCTTCTGAATTAAGCCCTGTTTCTTTAGATACTTTTTCTAAATCTAATTTTTTATCATCTCCTAAAGGCGTTGTTGTCAATAGTATATACTCATAATATTTTATCCCTTCTGCTATCTTATCAATAGCTCTTTGAATCTCCACATCTCTAGTTTCATCTTTTAAAATCAGTTCTGGATTTAATTTAACTAAAAATACATCCTCAGTTTTTAAAAGCTCTTCTATCTGATTTTTTGTAGTTAATGTAACACTCCCAATAGCCATCAATACTTTCTTCGACATATTTTTATTTTTTAAAAGCTCTTTTGTATAATACATAGTAAAAGGTCCTGGATCTACAGTTATTATATCTATTTCACTACTTACAGAGGCTTTGGCTATCATTCCTATATCCTCATTTGTTATTGCGTCAAATATTATTATTTTATGATCTTTAGAATAATTTTTTATTAATTCAGAAATATATTCTTCCCCTTTTTCTACCTCTTCTAATTCTATATAAGCACACTTATTTTTAGATTGATTCTGAATAATCTCTCTTACTTGAGAAGTTACTACAGGGGTTTTTGGATCTTTTCCTGCGTCTGAATTTTTTAAAAGTACCCCATTAACTAATTGAATCCCTTTTATCACTATTCTTCCTGAGTCAGGATATACCGGAACTACTATCGCTATCTTTTTATCATCTAATCCATCTAGGATTCCATCTATCTCTCTTCCAATATTTCCTCTCATTGTAGAATCAATTCTCTTATTTATAACAAAAGTTTCTTCATCTTTTAACTTTAAAACAGCACTTTTTACTAAATCATATGCCTCTTCCTTTTCCAAACCCCTACTATTTGTTGAATATGCAACAACATCTATATCATTTCCAACTTTTTCATTAATTTGAATTAAACTAGCTGTTTTTAACCCTAATTTTTTTAGTAATGAGCACGTGGCATTAGCCCCAGTTAAATCATCTGCAATAACTACACATTTTGGCATTTATCCTCCTTAATTCTATGTTATTCTACCTTTATCAGTCTTTCATTTAGATTTAGCTTTTCTGAATTTTTAGTATTAAAATCATAATTTGTTATAATATGATCAAATCTATCAATTTTACAAATTTTATGAAGTGTTTTTTTATTAAATTTACTTTCATCTACTAACAATATTTTTTTATTTGAATTTCTTAACATCGCATTTTTTAAGAACATTTTATCTTGAGTAGGAGTTGTTATATAGTATTCATCACTCACAGATGCCGAACCTAAAAACGCAATATCTATATAATATTTGTCTAGCATTTCAATAGTAAAATTATCCACTGTAGCTGCAGTTTCTCTTTGAACTACCCCACCTAATAAAATTAAATTTACTCTTTCGTTTTGGAAAAGATTTAATGATATATTTAAATCATTTGTTATAACTGTTATCTTATTTAGATTAGATTTATTAATTTCATTTGATAATTCAAATGTAGTTGTTCCCGCATCTAAAACTATTGTCATTCCATCCTCTATAAATTTAAAAGCCTCTTCAGCTAACTTTTTTTTGATATCATAGTTTTCTAATTTCTTAACTGAGTAAATTTTTTCATCTATTAGTGAATTTGGCAAAATTGCTCCACCAAAAGTCTTTTCAAGTAATCCTTTTTCTTCTAAATGTTGTATATCTCTGTTAACTGTCATTGAAGTCACATCTAATATTTTTGCTATCTCTTGTATTTTTAAAACTTTATTTTCTTTCAAATAATCTAAAATAAATTTATGTCTTTCTATTGCTAACATATTCGCCTCACCTTTATTTTTCAAAGTTTGTTATAATTTGTTATAATTTGTTATTTTAAGTGATATTAACACTTTTATAATTCACTGTCAATGTTATTTTTTGTTATATTTAAAAATTTAATAAAAAAGTGTTATTATTTTTTCAAATAACAACACTTTTTTTTCATTATTTCATTCATTATTTCGTTTAATATTTCATTTAATATTTTTTTACTCTTTTTATATTTATTTTACTAAATCTCCATCTTTATAAAGAGCCTCTATTTCTAATTTCCCATTTTCATCATAAGCTTTAGAAACTCCATCAAGCTTTCCATCTTTAAAAGAAACTTCTGACTTTAAAACTCCACTTTCATAATGTTTTCTTGCCACACCATCTAATTTTCCATCTTTATAAGTTGATTCTAACTTAATTTTTCCATTTGGATAATATGTTTTTGCTTTCCCGTGCATCTTTCCTTCTTTATACTTTCCCTCAGATTCAATCTTTCCATCAGGATAATAAAGTTTCATTACACCATCTAATTCATTATTTTTAAATTTTCCAGTAGCATTAAGGGTTCCATCTAAATTATAAACTTTTTTTTCTCCGTTTAATTTCCCCTCTTTATACTCTGCTTCTTCTTTTATTTTTCCTTCATAAAAATACTCTTTTAAAACTCCTGAAAAAGGTTGTGTTTGTCCCACTTCATAATAAATACTTTCTCTTTCTTCAGCTTTAGACATATCTAAAGTTTTTTGACACCCTACCAATGTAGTTAATATCATTAACAATATAAATATTTTTTTCACAATTACTACCTCTCTTTTCATTACTAGTCTTTATGCCTTTTATTTTTTTATTGGTTCTGCTGAAGGTTTTTCATTTACTTTATTTTTATCTAAAAAAGCTTCATATATCTTTGTTATAACTTGTCCATATTTTCCTGTTTCATATATATCACCTTGGAATTTATTAAAATTTGGTTTTCCATTTTTCTCTTTAAGATTCTTTATTACAGGTGAATGTTTTTTATTTGTTAAAAGAACTATTTCTAGATTATACTTTGGATCTATAACAGTAACAGTTCCTGTCCATCCTGTATGTCCTATAGCCTCAGAGCTAGCTAATGTCCCAAATGTCTCTGTTAAATTATTTTCTCCCGCTCTTCTCCATCCTAATCCAAAAGTAATATCTTTTTCTGAAGCTTTTGTAAATTCATCCATAACATTCTTGTTAAATAGTCTTGTATTACCTATCATCCCATCATTTAACATAGCAGACATTAATACAGCTAAATCTTCACTTGTTGAAAATAGCCCTGCATGCCCTGACACTCCATTCATTGAATAATATGCTTTTTCATCATGAACTTCTCCCTGAATAACATCTCTTCTTACTCCAGGAAAATTTATATATCCGTCTCTTGTATTACCTGCCAATTCTGTTGCTGCTGCATCTGACGCAATTTTTCCCTTTTTCAAAGGATTATACATTGTATTATTTAAACCTAGTGGCTTATATATCTCATTTTCAACATACTCATCTAGGGACTGCTCTGTAACTTTTTCAACTATTATTCCAAGAAGCATATAATCAGTGTCACTGTAAACTGTTTTTGTTCCACGTTCATAGTCTAAAGGAACATCTCTAATTATAATGTTTTCTGTTTTACTTTTTTCTTTAGAATAAAAATTTCTACCTAACGCATATTCAAACTCTTTAGATATTATTTGCGTTGCTTCTGGTTCATAAAATTTAACTTCTGGAGCATAACCTGCACTGTGTGTTAAAAGATCCTTTACCAATATTTTCTCTCTTCCCTCTCCACCATAGCCAGGGATATACTCTGAAACACGACTTTCAACATTTATTTTTCCCTCAGAAACCAATTTCATAATTGCATAATTAGTAGCATACATTTTAGTATTAGAAGCCATATCAAATAATTTAGTTGTCTCCATCTTTTCAGGATTTTGAAGTTCTTTACCTGTAGAATCATATTTTTTAGCATATCCATAAGCTGTGTTCTTAACTATTTTCCCATCTTTTACTATTAGTAATACTGCACCTGGAAACCCTCCAGTTATCTCTTGTTGAATTAATTGATCAACTTTCTCTAATCCTTCCTTTGAAAATCCAACTGATTCTGGATCTGCCTTTGGCAAAATAGATACTCTTGCTGATTCTTGTGAACTATTTAGAGTTTGTACATTTGAAACCCCTTTATCATTCAATTCTATTTTTTTTATTTCATTTTCTACCCCTAATTTTTTACCAAATACTGTTAACGACATCATACAAAAAATTAATATTATTTTATTTTTATTTTTCATTTTTTATTCACCTCTTGGTTAATTTTAACATATTTTCTCGTAAATTATAATTTATAATTTATGAGAAAATACGATAAATAAAAAAGGTGATAAATTTTTATATTTATCACCTTAAAGCCTATCTATTCTTTTTTCCTAGAATACTATGAATAAAACGTTATCTTTTATAACTTCATAAGATGGTAAAGGCTTCTGTACCTCTTTCCCTAAAACCCAAGCATATACAAAACGAGCATGTTCTCTTGTTGTTCTTACGCATTTTCTAGTTCCGTTGAAAGTTCCTAAAAATCCTTCTCTAAATTTAGCATAATAATTTATGTCATTAGCTTCTGCTAAAGAGATTGGAGTTCCGTGAAGATATCCACCACCTGAAAATCTCATAGCATTATTAGCAAAACCTTGTACTTTTCCATCTATCCCTGTATAAAGCATTTTTTCCTTTGCAATATCCATTATAAAACTTCCTCTTGGTGTTTCAAATCCTAATTCACTCTCATAACCAGTTTTTGAATATCCATAAGAAACTATTGTCCATCTTCCATCTATTTTTTCATATAAAATTAAATTTTGATTTTCTATATCAATTATAATAGCTTTTTTTATTGGCTTCTCTTCTAATCTAGGTGCTTTAGCAATGCTCTTTTCTTCCATACTTACATAAGGTTCTGTCATTGATTCAACCTTTAACTGATCAACTTTAGTATCATTTTTTACAATTTTAGAAATTGATCTATCTGGAATATATAAAATTTCGTTATTATATCTTCCTTCAGCACTCTGAATCTTATATTTTCCGTATTTATCTCTCTTTTTACTTAAATGTTTATTCTCTGAATCTGGAGTATAAGCACTTACAAGTGCTAATTGCTCACCATTTTCTTTTGCATCTCTAATAAATTTCTCTACCTCTTCTATTCTTCCTAAAGCTTTTTCAAATCTAAAAATTCTTTTTGTTAAATAAGGTTTATATAAATATCCTACCTTTCCTTCTGCAGTTGCAACTTTATACCACTGACTGTCTTTATACTCAACCTCTTCTAGAAGTTCAACTCTTTCGTAGAATTTTAGTTGTGCCACTAATGTTGAATTTGATATTGGTTCAGATCTTAAATTAGCTTTCTCTGCCATAATAATTCCATAGTATAAATAGTCTGCTGTATCCCCTTTAAATTTTTGTACAAAAGGAATTGATTTAGGTGTTTCATTTTTATAGCTTACTTTTACTATTATTTCATCATCTGGTTTTATATTTTCCTGTGGTATTACAGATTCTTTTACTAACTCTTTTTCTGCTGCTCTATTAAAATTCCATGCTTCAGCATTAGTACATCCAAAATTTAAGCTTACTAAAAAAATCATAGTTAATATGAAAAAGATTTTGGTACTGTTAATTTTTTTGTTCTGATTTTTTTTAAATTTCATTTTTTACCTACTTTTTTTATAATTATATTTTTTTGCTAAATAATTTACCTCCAATATTATACTACATAAAATGGTATTTTAACTAAATTTTTTTTACTGTTTTTTTAATATTTTTTATTAACTTTTCATGTTTTTTTAAACTACTTTTTGTTTTTTAAAAGCACTTAAAACACTTTTATAGGACTCTTTTTTATGAAAAAAACTTTTGCAATGACTTTAGTTAGTAAAAAAATTTTATAATTTCAAAAATTTTTTTACTATTATTTTTTTTTATTATAAACATTTAATAAAAATTAAAAATTATCACAAATAAAAAAATGCCTTATTTTTCTAGATTAATTCAACAAATCAAAAGTGCAATAACTTATATTAAGACTGATATCATTAAAGTTTTTTATAAAAATAATATTTTTAATAAAACAATTGACATACATACTCTTTGTTGATAGAATGAACAAAACAAATTCAAGGAGGAAATTCAGTGACTAAAAAATTATTTTTAAGGAGCAGCAGGTAATAAGTTTATGACTTTTACATATCAGAAAAATCCAAGGGATATTTCTGCCTTAAGATATCTAGTTACTGTATTGAAACTTTTGAAAAGAGAAAATGAAAATTTAGATGGGATAAGTCTATTCAAGGCTTTACTTTAATAGTTCCATTTAGAATTGTTGATTTAGTGATATTGTGCTTAATAGCACATTTTTTTATAATATATAGTTTTAATGTAATTCTAATATATTTTATGAAATAGGGTATAACATACCTTTCGCTTGTTATAACAATTCATTTTTGATTATATAAAAAGATAGAAGCCACAGTAACTTAGATGTTATTGTGGCTTTTTTATATTATTTTTTTAATTAAGGAGGAAATTTACGTTACAAGAGAGGCTTTTGTTCTAATAATTATTGAAATTTTTAATTAAAAGATTTTTGAACGAGTAGTGAAATTTTAAAGAGTCCACGCTCCTTCATTTTTGACAAATAAGAAAAATTAGTCTTTGATGAATGAGAAAATAAACTTAATAAAATAAAGTTTCTAATATTAATAACTTTAGGAGGCTGGAATGATTAAAGTAGGAATAATAGGTGTCACAGGATATGCAGGAAATGAATTATTTAGATTATTATCTTCTCATAAAGAAGTAGAGATAATAAAAATCTCCAGTCACAGCTATATCAATCAAAAATATGAGGATATCTTTGAAAATTTTTGTGAACATGACTTAATTTGCGAAGAAGAAAACATAGAAGAGATGGTGGAAGTTTGTGATGTAATTTTTTTAGCTCTTCCTCATGGAATTGCAAGTAAAAAAATAACTGAAGAAATAATAAAAAAAGTAAAAATAATAGATTTAGGTGCTGATTTTAGATTTGATGACATTGAGAAATATGAAAATTGGTATAAGACACAGCATTTTTCAAAAGAACTGAATAAAAAAGCTATTTATGGTCTTTGTGAAATAAATAGAGAGGAGATAAAAAACTCGAATATAGTAGCAAATCCAGGCTGTTATACAACATGTAGCATATTATCTCTTTACCCTCTAATAAAAGAAAGAATAATAGATATCAATGACATAATAATAGATGCCAAGTCTGGAGTTTCAGGTGCTGGAAGAGCGGTAGGATTAAATACACACTATTGTGAAACAAATGAAAATGTAAAAGCATACAATATTATGAAACATAGGCATACTCCAGAAATCGAGGAACAATTGTCAAAAATTCATAAAGAAGATATAGTATTAACTTTTACGCCTCATTTAATACCTATGAACAGAGGGATTTTAACAACAATTTATGCTAATTTAACAAATACATATAGTTACGATGATATAAAAAAAGTTTATGAAACATATTATGGAAATGAATATTTTATAAAAATATTGAAAAAAGAAAAATTACCAGAAACAAAATGGGTTAAAGGATCAAACTTTATTCATATAGGATTTGATATAAATGAGAGGACAAATAAGATAACAATAATAGGGGCTATAGATAATTTAATAAAGGGAGCTGCAGGACAGGCAATTCAAAATATGAATTTGATGTTTGGATTAGATGAAAATGAAGGTCTTAAAAATTATGGAGCTTTTCCAATTTAATAAAAATAAAAAAATCAAAATTTTTATTTAATAAAATTTTTAATTAAAATAAAAAGGAGGATATGAGATTAAGGGAATAATCTCATGAAAAAATATGAATATAATTAATGGAAATATAGTAGCACCAAAAGGATTTAAAGCAACAGGAAACCATATAGGAATAAAGAAAATTAAAAAAGACTTAGCACTAATAGTATCAGATGTTCCTGCAATTTGTTGTGGAATGTTTACAACAAATATAGTAAAAGCAGCACCTGTTCTTTATGACATGGATGTACTTTCTAAAGGAAATTTAATAAGAGGTTTAGTTATTAACAGTGGAAATGCAAATTCTTGTACAGGGGAGCAAGGTGAAAAAGATACATTAGAAATGGCAAATACTTTAGGAGATCTACTAGGAACTTCAGGTGAGAAAATTTTAGTTTTTTCAACTGGTGTTATTGGTGTCAAAATGCCTATGGAAGTTGTAAATAAAGGAATTGTTAACAATTTTGAAAAATTAGGAAACAATTTTGAAGATGGAGAAAACTGTGTAGAAGCAATAATGACAACAGATACATTTAAGAAAAAATGTGCTGTAACAATAGAACTAGGTGGAAAAACAGTTACTGTTGCTGGAATTGCCAAAGGCTCTGGAATGATTCATCCAAATATGGCAACTATGTTATCATTTATAACTACTGATGCAGATATAAATAAAGAATTATTACAGGAAGCTCTAAAGACAATTGTAGAAGATACTTATAATATGACCTCTGTAGATGGGGATACAAGTACAAATGATAGTATTGTTGTCATGGCAAATGGAGAAGCTAAAAATATCAAGATAACAGAAAAAAATGAAGACTATGAAATTTTTTATAAAGCTTTGCACTTTGTTAATAAAACTTTAGCAATAGAGATAATAAAAGACGGCGAAGGTGCTACAAAATTAATGGAAGTTATGGTACAAGGAGCAAAGTCTGAGAAAGATGCTAAACAAATGGTAAAAGGGATAATATCCTCTAGTTTAGTTAAATCTGCTCTTTTTGGTGCAGATGCCAATTGGGGTCGTGTATTATGTGCAATGGGGTATAGTGGTGGTGAATTTGATACAAGTAAGGTTAAATTATCATTTAAGAGTAATTATGGAGAGATAAATTTAATTGAGAATGGAAATCCAATTAAATTTGATGAGGTATTAGCAAAAAATATTTTATTAGAAAAAGAAGTAGCAATAACTATTACTTTAAGCGATGGGACATATAGTGCTACTGGTTGGGGCTGTGATTTAACATACGATTATGTAAAAATTAATGGAGACTATAGAAGTTAATAATATTAATGGTGTTAATGGTATTAATGTAAATAACGATGATAATGGGAAAGGGTGTTGAGAAGAATGGAACAGTATATAGATAAAGCAAAAATTTTGATAGAGGCACTTCCATATATAAATAGATTTAAAAGGAATACTATAGTAATAAAATATGGAGGAAGTGCCATAGGAGATAAAAAAATAAAAGATACAATTATTCAAGATATAGCTCTTATGAAAATTATAGGATTCAATCCTGTAGTTGTTCATGGAGGGGGAAAAGAGATAAATACTATGCTTGAAAGGTTAAATATAGAAAGTAATTTTTTAGAAGGATTGAGAGTTACTACAAAAGAGACTATGGAAGTTGTAGAAATGGTTCTAACAGGAAAATTAAATAAAGAAATTGTAGCAGATTTGACAAAACAAGGAGTAAAAGTAGCTGGAATAAGTGGTAAGGATGGGAATATGCTTACAGCAACCAAACTTTTACAAAATGGGCAAGATATCGGTTTTGTAGGTGAAGTAAAAAAAGTTAACACAGACCTCATTGAATCTTTAATAAAAAATGATTTCATTCCTGTAATTTCACCTGTTGGTATGGATGATGAAGGTAACAGCTATAATATTAATGCAGATTATGCTGCTTCAGCCATAGCTTCAGCTTTGAAAGCTAGCAAATTAGTATTTTTAACTGATGTAAAAGGGATAATGATGAACGTAGATGACTCTACTTCTATTATTCCAGAAATTAGAATTGATGAGGTTAAAAAGTTATTAGATGATGGAACAATATCTGGTGGTATGATTCCAAAGGTAGCATGCTGTTTAGAAGCCATTGAAAATGGAGTAAATCATGTCCATATTTTAGATGGTAGAATAGAGCATTCATTACTACTGGAAATATTTACTAATAAGGGTATAGGGACACTTATAAAAAAATTTATGTGACAATAAAATTATAGAGGAGATATGGATGAATACAATAGATGAAGGAAAAAAATATGTAATGAATACTTATAATAGATTTCCATTAGTATTAACAAAAGGTGAAGGAGTATATGTTTGGGATGAAAATGGAAAGAAATATTTAGATTTTGTTGCAGGAATTGCTGTTAATTCACTGGGACATAATCATAAAAAACTATCTGACGCAATTATAAAACAAGCTCAAAATTTAATGCATGTTTCAAATTTATATTATACCTCTCCTCAAATTCAACTGGCTAAAAAATTAGTTGAAAATAGCTGTTTTGATAAAGTATTCTTTTGTAACTCAGGAGCAGAAGCTATAGAGGGAAGTTTAAAACTGGCAAGAAAATATGCTGTGATGAAAAATACAGAAAAATTTGAAATAATAACTATGAAAAATTCTTTCCACGGCAGAACATACGGTGCTATAACAGCCACAGGACAAGAAAAATATCAAAAGGGACTAGGACCATTACTACCTGGAATAAAGCATGTTGAATATAATAATATAGTGGATTTAAAAAATAATATTACAGAGAAAACTGGTGCTATACTTCTTGAAGTAATACAAGGAGAAGGAGGAATAAAATCTGTAACAAAAGAGTATTTACAAGGAGTCAGAAAAATATGTGATCAAAAAGATATTATGCTAATTTTTGATGAAATTCAGTGTGGTATTGGACGTCTTGGTACTTTGTTTGCATACCAAAGTTTTGGAGTAGAACCAGATGTTGTGACTATTGCCAAAGGAATGGCAGGAGGAGTCCCTGCAGGAGCACTCTTAGCAAAAGAAAGTTTTGCTATAGCTTTTAACCCTGGAGATCATGCTTCAACTTTTGGTGGAAATCCTCTTGCAACAGCAGCAGGAAATGTGGTAATAGATGAGTTATTAGATAATAACTTATTAGAAAATATAAAAGAAAATGGTAAATATTTAGAAGAGAAATTGAACCAATTAAAAGAAAAACATGATGTAATTAATGAGATTCGTGGAATGGGATTCTTACAAGGAATTGAACTAAAAATAGAAGTGGGAAATATTATAAAAAATTGCATGGAAAATGGTCTATTACTTGTAAATGCAGGAACTCATGTAATAAGATTTGTACCACCATTAATTGCTACAAAAGAGAATATAAATGAAGCTATTGATATTTTGGATAAATCTTTATCTTTAGTAGAAAATAAAAATTAAAAAATTAGAAATTAAAAAATAAATTTTTTTTAATATGAAAAAATTTTATTGACATTTAAGTTTAAAAAGACTATAGTATCTAAAACAATTATAAAAAGGAGGGCATATCATGAAAAGAGTAGCAAAATTATGGTGGTGGACAATTGAATATTCCAAGCAATTTAATAAGAATGCCCACTTTCTCAATGATTAGATGATACGTGTGTTAATTTTATATTTGTTTATATTAAATTAA
>JBOFJQ010000005.1:0-1798 GCA_051656905.1 Fusobacteriaceae bacterium
AATTTATAAGACCTGGAACAACTGATGAAACTATTATCCCAGTTATTTTTTTTATACTTATCTCATTAAATTCTGATATGTTTCTCAAATATGAAAAATACTCGTCCTCTGTCATCTTTTCATTTGAAGCAACTCTAAAAGTTAATAAAACTTCACCTGAACTATTTAAAAGTCCTGTTACTATATGAGTATTCCCTACATCTATTGCTAATATCATTTAAAATCCTCCTAAATATATGTATTCTTACTCTAAAATAAGTAAGTACATTTTACGTATGAATTATTATAGCTTATTTAATAATAAATAACCATAATTAATTTCTATAAAAAAGAAGAGAATCAAGTAATTTAATTTACTTAACTCTCTTTCCTTTAATTATTCATTATAATTTTTTTATATAAATTTTACAGAGATATTGTCGATAGATCCCAATTTAAAGCTCTCATCTTTTATCTGAGCAAGATGGGGTTTAACTATATAAAGATTGTATTTTATTTTCACTGTTGAACTATTTAATATTTTATATTTTTCTATAAGTTTACCTTTTTTATTACCGATTTTTATCTCTATTTTAGAAACTATATCTAGAAATTTTATAAGTCTAGTTCTATCTAGGTCCAATAAATCATCTAAAGAATTTTGAGTGAATATCAGGTCCCCTGTCTTATCAAAAGATGTATGAAGATACCAGTATAATTTACAGATTAGGTGTTCATTATCTTTCTTATCTACCTCTTTTATTCTTTTTAAAATAGTAGTTGAATAAATATTTAGTTTTTTCAAAATATCTTCTGTTTCATCTGAATCATCACTATAGTGTCTATTTATTGCTTTTTCTTTTTTTCTTACCTCTTTATGTAGTTCATATGTAAATGTTTCAAAAACCTCTCTAACTTCATCGTAATATTCTAATTCCTCATTGTTATCATTTTTTTCTACCTCTAAAGTTTCTATAAACTCTTCAAATACATCTATAAATTCATCATCTAAGTACACCAATAATTTTCTTGCTTCCTCTAAAGATAGTTTTATGTTAAAATTCATTTTTTTATTCTCTTCTTTCATCATCTCAATCACCTCTTATTTATTACTATACCATAACTTCAAATATTTTCTTCTAATTATAAAGAAAAAAACAGGATTTGCAAAGTATAAACTTTACAAATCCTGTTTTTTCTCTATTGCTGTTTAAAAAATTTTAAATTATTTTATTTAATTAGAATTTATAGTTGAAAGTAGTTCCTACTCTTCCTTCAAATCCAGAGTACAGTTTCTTATTAGTGTGAATATCATATCCGTAAACATATCCTGCTCCGATAAATGCATCTAAAGAAACATCATCTGAAACTTTATATTTTTTCTTAAGTTTTGGCATTAATACTAACTCAGCTTGGTTGTGAGCATTATCAAGCGCTGCATTTCCTTTTTCCCATAAAGGTACTTCTCCCCATGCTGTTGCTTCTGTATTAATTGAATAATCATTAGCTAGTGGATATTTATGTCCTAAAGTATAGCTATAATCCCACTCTCCGTAGTTTCTTTGACCAGCAGCTATATTTTGTCTCATGTATAAAGTATTTTCTAATGTAGTATAGATTGAGTCAGTAAAGTCATGGCTAACTGTTACTGTAACATAATGTCTGTGGTTATAAGTATCACGCTTACTCTCATCTAAATACTCATATTTTCTGTAGTTATATAAGTAGTTTAAATCTAATCCTGTCTGCTCTGTTAAAGCTGTATTCATATTAGCATTTGCTAATATTCTTTCTGAATTAAATCCAACGTATACATCTT
>JBOFJQ010000006.1:0-7943 GCA_051656905.1 Fusobacteriaceae bacterium
AGAGCAATGATGACAAAATAATAACGGAGGATGAAATAAAGTGGTAAATATGTTTAGAGTGGGGCCTTCTCCACATATAAGAACTTCTGAAACAGTAGATAGAGTAATGTATGATGTTATTATATCTTTAATACCAGCATTGGTAATGGCTGTATATATATTCGGAACAAGAGCAATAACTGTAACAGCTTTTTCAGTAGCAGCATGTATAGCAACTGAATATGTATGTCAAAGAATAATGAAACAAGATAATGATGCATTTGATGGAAGTGCAATAATAACAGGTATATTACTTGCATTTGTTATCCCGCCATATATGAATTTAATCTATGTAGTAATTGGTGGAATTGTATCAATACTTTTAGGAAAAATGTTATTTGGTGGATTAGGACACAATATATTCAATCCAGCTTTAGTAGGAAGAGCATTTATTCAAGCTTCTTGGCCAGTAGCAATAACAACATTTGCTTATGATGGAAAAGCAGGAGCAACAGTTCTTGACGCTATGAAAAGAAATATTCCTCTAGATCAAGCTTTAATCGCAGATGGTGCAGCTAACTCTTACTTCCAAGCTTTTATAGGAAATATGGGTGGTTGTTTAGGTGAAACTTCAGCTCTTGCAATTTTAATTGGTGGAGCTTACTTAATATACAAAAAGCATATAGACTGGAAAGTTCCAGTACTTATGATAGTAACAGTATTTATCCTGACAATGGCAATGGGACAAAACCCTGTTATGCACATCTTATCAGGTGGACTTTTCTTAGGAGCGTTCTACATGGCAACTGACATGACAACATCTCCTCAAACATCAAAAGGAAGAGTTATTTTTGCAATCTTATTAGGAGTATTAATCTCTGTAATTAGAGTAAAGGGTGGATATCCTGAAGGTACTGCTTATGCAATATTAATAATGAATGGTGTTGTACCAATTATTAATAAGTACATTGTGCCTAAAAAATTTGGGGCGGTGAAGTAATAGATATGGAAAGAAATCGTTATATACATTATGGATTAGTTCTTACAGGAATAGCATTTTTATCAGCTTTAATACTTGCATTTGGAAATGA
Source organism: Fusobacteriaceae bacterium (assembly GCA_051656905.1). Classification (GTDB taxonomy): domain Bacteria; phylum Fusobacteriota; class Fusobacteriia; order Fusobacteriales; family Fusobacteriaceae; genus JAGNZR01. Next base: position 1,071 of record JBOFJQ010000006.1, read on the forward strand.
TTTTACATCTGCAACTATAGCTGCTAACGCTAAGAAAGTAGTAGAGCAAGCTAGAATAAAAGTTTTACCAGTAGCTAAGTCTTTCTCTGAAGAGGAATCGAAAGAAGCTAGTGGAATGAAATTTGTACCAGGTAAAGATGAAGCAGGAAACTTAGTTGGATATGTTGTATCAGGATCAGAAAACGGATATGCAGGACCAATTGACTTCGTTTTAGGTATAGATAAAGATGGAAAAATTGCAGGACTAGATATAGTTAGTTCTCAAGAAACACCAGGTCTTGGTTCTAAGATTATGAATCAAAGTTGGAAAGATTTATGGGTAGGAAGAGACTCACAATATCAATTTAATAAATCAACAGATGCTTTTGCAGGAGCAACAATATCTCCACAGTCTACTTATAACGGGATAATGAAAGTTCTAGCAGCATATGAAAAAGAGGTGAAGTAGAAGTGTCAAAAGGATATAAAGAGATATTAACTAGAGGGTTAATAAAAGAAAATCCAGTATTCGTTCTATTACTTGGACTATGTCCAACACTAGGAACATCAACTTCAGCAATAAATGGAATGGCAATGGGACTTGCAACAACATCAGTTTTAGTTTTTTCAAACTTATTAATTTCAGCTGTAAAGAACATAATTCCAGATAAAGTTAGAATACCAGCTTTTATAATGATAATAGCAACTCTTGTTACAATAGTTGAGATGTTCATGAAAGCTTATTTACCAGAAATATATGCAGTTTTAGGGTTATTTATACCTCTTATCGTTGTTAACTGTATAGTTCTTGGAAGAGCAGAAAGTTTCGCATCTAAAAATGGAGTTTTACCTTCTATTTTTGATGGTTTAGGATCAGGTCTTGGGTTTACATTAGCTTTAACAGTTTTAGGGTCAATTAGAGAGATTTTAGGAAATGGTTCTATATTTGATGTAGTTATAATGCCAGCAGCATTTACACCAGCATTAATATTTATATTAGCACCAGGAGCATTTATAACAATTGGATTCATAATTGCTACTCAGAACTATTTAAAAGCCAAAAAAGCTAAGGAGGGTAACTAATCATGGATTTAGGTAAAATATTTTCAATAATTATTGGTTCGATTTTTATAAATAACTTCGTATTCTCAAAATTCTTAGGAATTTGTCCTTTCATGGGAGTTTCTAAAAAAGTTGATTCTTCAATAGGGATGGGAATGGCAGTTACATTCGTTATAACACTGGCATCTGCAGTAACTTGGGTATTTTATTACTATGTATTAGATCCATTAGGATTAGGATACTTACAAACAATATCTTTTATACTTATAATAGCTTCATTAGTACAGTTTGTTGAGATGGCAATACAAAAGACATCTCCAGGACTTTATAAAGCTTTAGGAGTATTCTTACCACTTATAACAACAAACTGTTGTGTACTAGGGGTTGCTATTTTAAACATTCAACAAAAGTTATCATTCATTGAAACTGTTGTAACTGGATTCTTTGTTCCAGTAGGATTTACTTTAGCGCTAGTTCTATTAGCAGGAATAAGAGAAAGATTAGAGTATTCAGCTATTCCAGCACCATTTAAAGGTATTCCAATTGCATTTATATCTGCAGGATTACTAGCAATGGCATTTATGGGATTTAGCGGAATGAAAATATAAGAGGAGAGGATTAGAATATGAACGGAATATTGATACCTGCTTTATTGTTAGGGGTAACAGGACTTGTAATGGGACTATTTCTAGCTTTTGCCTCAAAAAAGTTCGAAGTAGAAGTTGATCCAAAAGTAGAAGCTATACTAGGAGTTTTACCAGGTGTAAACTGTGGTGCTTGTGGTTTTCCAGGATGTGGAGGATATGCTGAAGCTATAGCTTTAAACGGTGCTGAGATAACATCTTGTGCTCCAGGTGGAGCAGCAGTAGTTAAACAAATAGGTGAAATTATGGGAGTATCTGCAACAGTTTCAGATAATAAAAACGTTGCTAAACTTCTTTGTAATGGAACTTGCTCAAATACAACAAAAAAATATGAGTATGATGGTTCTTTAAATACATGTGCTTCTTTAGCTCTTTATTCAGGAGGAAACAAAAGTTGTAACTATTCATGTATAGGTAAAGGGGATTGTGCTGTTGTATGTCCAGTAAATGCTATAACAGTAAATGAGAACGGTCTTGTAGTAATAGATGAAGTTAAATGTGTATCTTGTGGTAAATGTGTATCACAGTGTCCTAAGAAAGTTTTAGCTATGTTACCTCAAAAGAAAAGAGTAACAGTTAAATGTTCTTCACTTGAAAAAGGACCTGCAGCTAAAAAAGCTTGTAAAGTAGCTTGTATAGCTTGCGGAATGTGTGAAAAAGCATGTCCAGTAAATGCAATCAAAGTAACTAATAACTTAGCTAAAATAGATGCAAATCTATGTGTTGAGTGTGGACTTTGTGTAGCTAAATGTCCAACTAAAGCGATTGAATCAAAAGTAACAGAAACTGTAAAAGCTTCTATTAATGATAAGTGTGTAGGTTGTACAATGTGTGCAAAAGTATGTCCAGTTACAGCTATAACAGGTGCTTTAAGAGAGAAACATGTTATAGATGCTGAGAAATGTATTGGATGTAAATTATGTTATCAAGCTTGTAAACCAAAAGCTATTGATTTAATAATAACTCCAATTCAAAAGTAATTAAGAGCATAAAAATAATTTAATAATAAAAAAACCAGTTTTTAGATTGTATACTAAAGACTGGTTTTTAATTTGAAATAAAAAAATAGGAAGTATTTTGAAAAATATAAATTGAATAATATTAAAATAATAGGTATAATTATAAAGTGAAATAAAAACAACTAAAATAACAAGGAGAACCATAAATGTTAAAAAGAATAGGAATTTTAATTTCTTTATTATTAGTTTTATCAGTGAATATTTTTTCAATTGAAACTACTTCTAAAGATGTAGATGTAGCTAGAGTAAAAAGCAAGATGAAAAGGGTTAATTTTTTAGATAAAGAATTAAAATCAAATAGATTAGCATATGTAAAAGGTGATTCAAGACCATTTACAGGAACGTTTTATTTAATGCTTGGAGATTATTTAGAATATACTGAGGTATATGAAAATGGACTTTTACAAGGAGATAAGACTTGGTATGATCCTAGTGGGAATATAATGATGATAGAAACTTATTTTGGTGGAAAAATCCATGGTGAGCAAGTTACTTATTATCCAAGTACAGTTATAAGATCTGTTGTAACTTATCATAATGGTAGAATTGCAAAAGTTGAATGGAATGATAAAAAAGGGAAGTCAATATTTAAAGAGACTTTTGTAAATGGTAGTGGAACTTGGAAGCATTTCTACGATGATGGAACTGTACATGAAGAGGGACAGTATGTAAATGGATCAAAAGATGGTATATGGAAGAAATATGATGAAAAAGGTGTTTTAGAAAAGAAAATGGTTTACAGAATGGGCTCTATGGTTGGAGTAGAGTGGTACTAGGAATAAAATTCTAAGATTTACTTTATAAATATAAAGGATGTTGAGATAGTATTGGAAATAAATAATCAAAAGAGTACTTTACTTCAGTTGACCTTCCCAATATTTTTAGAGTTATTATTGATGACTATAGTTGGAAATATAGATATCATAATGGTTTCTAAATTTAGTGACAAAGGCGTTGGAGTATTAGGTGGAATGAGTCAAATTTTATATACACAAAGTGTTATTTTTAGTTTTATTTCCATAGGAACAGGAATACTAATATCACAGTATATAGGAGCTAAAAAAAGAGAAAAAATATTTGAAGTAATAGGTGTTTCTCTGGGATTAAATATTTTAATTAGTTTGGTTTTAGGGATAATATATGGATTTTATGCAAAGGATATACTACTAAAAATAAAACTTAGTGAAGATTTAATAGCAATTGGAATAAATTACTTTAGGATAGTTGGTGGAATATGTATATTCCAAGCTATTACAGTTACAGCCAGTGCTGCACTTAGAAGTTTTGGATATGTAAAAATACCTCTTTTAATAAATGTTGTTATAAATTTAATAAATGTCTTAATAAATGGAATGTTTTTGTTTGGATGGTTAGGAATGCCAATTTTAGGAGTAACAGGAGTTGGAATAGCAACTATTTTTTCAAGATTCATAGGACTACTATTAGTAATCGCTGCATTAAAAAAATATTGTAGTTTTACTATCTCTATAAAAAAATATAAAAAGATACCTTGGGATATATTTAAATATATTTTACAAATAGGAGTTCCAAGTGGTACAGAGCACCTTTGTTGGAATCTTGCTCAGATAGTTATCTTATCTATGGTAAATACAATGGGTATTGAAAATATTACAGCAAGAACTTATCTTAACTTAGTTGCAACATTTATAATGATGTTTTCAATATCTTTAGGACAAGGAACAGCAATATTAAATGCTAGAAATATTGGAGCAAGAAAGATTAAAGAGGCTTATTTGCAGTGTTTAAATAGTTTGAAAATATCTCTTATTTCAGTATCAATACTTTTGATGTTACTAATGATATTTCAAGATCCTATATTACGATTCTTTACTCAAGATGAAGCCATATTAAAAATTTCTAAAAAAATTATTTGGGTATTTTTATTCATAGAAACAGGTAGAACATTTAATATTATTATTATAAACTCTCTACACTCAGCAGGAGATGTAAAGTTTCCTATGCTAGCTGGTATATTCTGTATGTTTGGTATAGCTGTAACTTTATCTTATCTTTTAGGAATAAAGATGCATATGACATTGATGGGAGTATGGATTGCTAATGGTATCGATGAGTGGGTTAGAGGAATTTTAATGTTAAAAAGATGGAATAGCCTTAAATGGAGTAGAAAAGGATTTATCTAAAATTACTATAAATACAAATAGAGCTTTTTAAAGTCAACAATTAATAAATTGTTCTTTAAAAAGCTCTACTTATTTATAACTATTATTATCCCTTTGAAAATAAAGAAAAAACAAGAAAATAGATGAAAAAAGTATCTTATCATATTTTTTTAGAACAAAACAGTTGACTTGCGTATATAAATAGTATATAATTACAGTGGGTTAGACAGTTAAATATATATAGAAGTAGAAGACTAAGGGGTTAGTCTTCTCTTTTTCATTTTGAGAATGAATTGTCTAAAATATCACTATAAAGAGAGCTAAATTTTTCAACCATATAAACTGCAAAGGAACAAACGGGAATTATTTTTAAATTTTCTTCACGAGCAAAACTAGCTAAAGAATCCATAAGAGATTTTCCTAAATCTTGTCCCCTATGCTCAGTGTCTACCCAAGTGTGGGTTATTTTTATTTTACCTGAATCTAAGTATGAATAATACATTTCAGCAAAAATTTTTCTATCGCTATCTAACATATAAAACATTTTATCGTTCTTATCATGTAAAACTTCCATAAAAGCCTCCTTAAACTTCTGTTTTGTTAAATTCTTTAAATTATCTTCAAAAAAAATATGAATTATCCTCTTGATAGAAATTAAATAATTTAAAATGTAATATTTAATTTGTTCTTTCTTAAAAAATATGATAATATTTTTAAGTTAAATAAAAAAAAGGGGGAGAATAAATAATATGCATTCATTTGAAATTTCAAGTTTTATATACTTATCATTAGCTTGTTTTGCAGGATCGTTTATAGATGCTGTAGCTGGAGGGGGAGGTATGATCAGTTTACCTGCTTTCATGGGAGTTGGAATTCCACCACATATAGCCTTAGGAACAAATAAAGTATCTGCATCTTTTGGTGCATTTTCAAGCTTTTTTAAATTCTACAAAGCTGGAAAGATAGAGATGGAGTTAATGAAAAAAATATTTATCTTTACAATAATAGGGGCGATTATAGGTGTAAAATCTGTATTATTATTAGATTCTAAATACTTATATCCAATGGCTTTAGCACTTATTGTTATATTAATAGCTTACACTCTATATCATAAAAATATGGGAAATGTTAATGAGTTTTCAGGAGTAACAAAAGATTCTCTAATAAAAGGTAGTATCATGGCTTTAGTTTTAGGATTTTACGACGGATTTTTTGGACCAGGAACAGGTTCATTCTTAATATTTGCTTTTATAAAGATATTTAAGTTTGATTTTATACACGCAAGCGGAAATGCTAAAGCGCTTAATTTTGCCAGTAATGTAGTTAGTGTTATACTATTTGCTTATTTTGGAAAAGTTAATTACTATTATGCTATTCCAATGGCAGGAATTATGTTTTTAGGTGCTCAAGCAGGTTCTCACTTTGCAATTAAGAAGGGAAGTAAGTTTATAAAACCGATATTTTTAATTGTTTCTACAGCTGTAGCCATCAGAATGACAAATCAATTTATAGATTTAAAAGGTTTATTAGGACTATAAATCGTTGATTTTAAAGGGAAATAGTAGATAGTGTATTGAAAAATAAAAAAAAATAAAAATAAAAAAATAAAAAATGAAGAAAATACTATACAAAATTTGTAAAGTAGTGTATACTTGAATAGTAATGTTTGTAATTTAAGAGTTAAATTGTAATAAAGAAAGTACTTCTAGTATTTTTTTACAATGTTAGATTTGAGACTTACTATCATTAAAAAATAATTTGGAGGTACAAGATGAAAGGAATAGTTAAATGGTTTAACGAAGAGAAAGGATTTGGATTTATCACTGCTGAGGATGGGAAAGATGTATTCGCTCACTTTTCTGCAATCCAAAAAGACGGATTCAAAAAGTTAACTGAAGGAGAGTCAGTTACTTTTGAAGTTACTCAAGGTCCAAAAGGTCCACAAGCAACTGATATCAAATCTATCTAATTAAATAGATTATAAACCCTAGATTAAGTTCTAGGGTTTTTTTATTATATATAGTAAAA
>JBOFJQ010000007.1:0-14915 GCA_051656905.1 Fusobacteriaceae bacterium
TAAGGAGTTATTAAATGCAAAATAATATAGAGCTTATTTATACCTATATTGAGTCATTAAGTAGAGAAAAAAAAATATCTCAAAATACAATTGAAGTTTATCAAAAAGAGATTGGTGAATTTATAGATTACATATACCCAGAAAATATATTAAGTGCGAATAATCTTAAAGTAATGAGATATATAGAAAAACTAAAAGAAAATTATTCAGAAAGAACAATCAAAAGAAAATTAATTTCTATAAATGGATTATATAAGTTTCTTTTTAAAAATGAGATAATTTTACTTAATCCACTAGATGGAATAAAATTTGAAATAGCACCTAAGAAGACAAGTACAAATTTTAATAACGGTGAGATTAATACTCTTTTAGATTATTGTGAAGAGAATCCTAAAGGTGTTAGAGATAAGCTTCTAATAAGCCTACTACTGAGTAGCGGGTTAAAAATTAACGATCTTTTAGATATTAAAACTAAAGATATAATAGGATTCGAAGAGATAAATATTTTGAAAAAAAATGGTAGAATCTCAATATCTCTAGAGGAAAAAGATAAGATTTTATTGAAAAGATATATTTTAGAAAATAGAGATAAGATAGAGGAAGAGAGAGAGGAATATCTTTTTAAAAACTTGACTAGACAAAATTTTAGAGCAAGATTCATAAAATATTCAAAAATGGCAGGAATAAAAGGCGACATATCTCCTAATGAGATAAAAAAAATTACTGAGCAGAAGAAAAATTCTGAAAAATTAGATAAGATAGATACTTTGGAAAAAATAAGAGCAGAGTACATAAAGATAGGTATAGGAGATGATTAATAGTGAAAGCGGGTTTTATAGCAGTAGTAGGTAGACCAAATGTAGGTAAATCTACATTAATAAATAAGATGGTAGCAGAGAAAGTTGCAATAGTTTCTGATAAAGCAGGAACAACAAGAGATAATATAAAAGGTATTTTAAATTTTGGAGATAATCAATATATATTTATTGATACTCCAGGAATTCATAAACCAAAGCATCTTTTAGGAGAGCACATGACAAACAGTGCAATTAAAATTCTAAAAGAGGTAGATGTAATAATATTTATGCTAGATGGATCTCAAGAGATAAGTACTGGAGATCAATTTGTTATGGAAAAAGTAAGAGAAGCAAGAAAAACTCCAAAAATATTAGTAATAAATAAAATTGATAAATTAAAAGATGAAGAGATAGAGGAAAAAAGGTTAGAAGTTGCAGAAAAATTAGGAGAATTTGATGCTATTGTTGAGATATCAGGACAGTATTCTTTTGGAATTCCAAGACTTTTATCAGCAATAGATCCATATTTAGAAGATGGAATAAAATATTACCCAGATGACATGTATACAGATATGCCTTTATACAGGATGATAACAGAGATAGTAAGAGAGAAAATCCTTATTAAAACAAGGGAAGAGATACCTCATTCAGTTGCGATAGAGATTCTTAATGTAGATAGAAGAGAGAAGGGAAAGGATAAATTCGATATAAATATTTATGTTGAAAGAGATTCTCAAAAAGGGATTATAATAGGAAAAAATGGTGCCTTATTAAAAGAGGTTGGAACTGAGGCAAGAAAAGATATAGAAAAACTTTTAGGAATAAAAATATATTTAAATTTATGGGTAAAAGTAAAAGATGACTGGAGAAAGAAAAAACCATTCTTAAAAGAGTTAGGATATGTAATAGAGCAATAAAAAAATATTAGGAGCAAATAAATGCTACTAAATATGTTGATTAAAAAGGAAAATGATGAAAAATACAATAAATGATAAAAATATAAAAGAAGTAATTGATATAAATGCTACACCAGAAGATAAAGGCAAGAGATTAGATGCTTTTTTGCAAGAGTGTATAGAGGGAGCAACTAAAAATTATATCCAAAAACTTATCGATAATGAGAATGTACTGATAAAAAATATTGTTGCGTCCAAATGTGGAATAAAAATAAAGGGAAATGAGGATATAATTATAAACGTTCCAGAAGATGAGTCTATTGAAGCCATTCCAGAGGATATACCCATTGAAAAAATTTATGAAGATGAAGATATTGTAATTATTAATAAAGGGCCGGATATGGTAGTTCACCCTGCTCATGGAAATTATAAAGGGACCTTAGTAAACGCATTGATGTTCCATATAAAAGATTTATCTTCTATAAATGGTGTTATAAGGCCAGGGATTGTCCACAGACTAGATAAAGATACAAGTGGAATAATTATAGTAGCTAAAAATGATAAGGCTCATATAAAGCTTTCAGAGATGTTTAAAGAGAAAGAGTTAGAAAAAACTTATATCTGCATCTGCAAAGGAAACTTTAAAGAAAAACAGGGAAGAATAGAAAATCTTATAGATAGACACCCAAAAGATAGAAAAAAAATGGCAGTGGTTGAAGAGGGGGGAAGAATAGCTATAAGTAATTATGAAGTTCTTCAAGAAGTAAAAGGTTTTTCTCTAGTAAAAGTTAGAATTGAGACAGGTAGAACTCATCAAATTAGAGTTCATATGAGATTTTTAAATCATCCAATATTAGGGGATTCAACTTATGGAAATACAGGAGAAAAAGATATTGCAAAAAGACAGATGTTGCATGCATATAATTTGAAATTTAATCAACCTGTAACAGGAGTTGAACTTGATATTTTTGCACCTCTACCTCAAGATATGAGAGATGTTGCCAAGAAAATTGGTTTTGATTTAGATGCTATTTTTGAAAAGAAGGAAAAATTAAAGATAAAAATAAAAGCATTATAGGAAGAGAGAAATGTTAAAAAATAACGAGTTATATAATTTTGATTTGAATTATGGTGATGTAATTGGTGTTGATGAGGCAGGAAGAGGACCTCTTGCAGGACCTGTAGTAGCTGCGGCTGCTATGCTAAAATATGAAAAAATAAATGAAAAAGAGAGTGCTGAAATATTGCAACAATTGATTCAGATTAATGACTCTAAAAAATTAACAGAAAAAAAGAGAGAACTTTTATTTGATATTATTAAGGAGTATTTTTATGTTGGAATAGGAGTATCTAGTCATTTAGAAATAGATGAGGAAAATATTTTAAATGCAACATTTTTAGCTATGAGAAGAGCTTTAGAAGAGTTGTATAATGAAGGGATAAAAATACAAGATAAAATTGTTCTTATAGATGGAAATCATAAAATAAGAAAATATGAAGGGAAGCAAGAATTCGTAATAAAAGGTGACTCAAAATCACTTTCTATAGCTGCAGCATCTATTATTGCAAAGGTAACTAGAGACAGATTAATGGTGGAGGCAGTAAAAAAATATCCTGTTTATGAATTTGAAAAACATAAAGGATATGGAACAAAAAAACATAGAGAATTACTTTTAGAGTATGGACCTTGTGAAATTCATAGGAAAAGCTTTTTAGGCAAAATCTTGTCAGGTAGTAAGTTTGAAGTATCGAATAAAAATTTAGAAAATGGAAAATTATTCTAGAGATAAAGAAATTATTAAACAGATCTAGAGAGGCATTTTATACTGGGTATAAAAAAATGAGGTTTCTTATGAATAATAGAGAAAAAGGCTATTTCTATGAAGAGAAAGCTATGACAATTTTCAAAGAAAAAGGATATGAAATACTAGAAAAAAATTACTATACAAGAGTTGGAGAGATTGATTTTATCTCTAAAAAAGATGATGTTTTAGTATTTGTAGAAGTAAAATATAGAAAAAATAATAATTTTGGAAATGGAGCAGAATCTGTAACTAAAACTAAATTGAAGAAAATATTTATGGCATCTCAAAAATATTTGTTGTTTAGTAAAGTAAAGTTTAATAGTTATAGATATGATCTTGTAGTTTTTACAGGTAATGAATTAGAATGGATGCAGGATATTTTAAGAGGTGATGAAATTGGATGTTACGTGCCTTAAGTGTAGAAGTGTAAAATATTATGTTAAAACAGTTGTGTTACCAGAAAAAAATCGAGTTTTAAAATTACATTTTGGAACTTATTACCTAAAAATTTGTGCTGAATGTGGCTTTGTTGAAATGTATGCAGCGGAAATTGTGGATAAAGATAAAGAAGCTTTAAAAAGTGAAATTATTAATCCAGAAGTTTAAAAAGATATTTTTTTCTGATATTTGTACTATGTGTTTAAAACAACTGGAATCAAACGAGAATTACTTATGCAAGGATTGTATAGATTACTTAAAAGACAATAGTTCTGTAAAAAATAAAGGAAATTTTTATTATATTTACTATTATAATGAAAAAATAAGAAAATTAATTGGGGATTATAAATTAAAGAATAGAAAGGGATTAAGTATTATTATGTCTGATATATTAAAAGAAAAAATTTCAGATATAATTTTAAAAAATCATATAGATGTTGTAATTCCAGTTCCAATTAGTAAAAAAAGGCAGTTAGAAAGAGGATTTAATCAAGTGGAAGAGATTCTAATTTGCTCTAATATTAAATTTTATAAAATTTTTAGAATAAAAGAAACTGATCATATGTATAATCTTAAATCAAAAGAGGATAGAGAGGAGAATATAAAAGAGGTTTTTAAGGTTGATATAGACTTAAATAATAAGTCTATTTTAGTAGTTGATGATATTTTAACAACAGGGGCTACAGTAAAAGAAATTGTCAAAGAGATTAGAAAAACATATAGAGTGAAAAAAATATATGTCTTTACAATTTCAGTAGTAAATAATTTTTTACTGAAAGAACCTGATTAAAAAAAAGGCAGTAATTATGAAAAATTAATCAAAGAGAGAAAAAATGATTTTATTTTTTATTAATAACTATAATTTATGATAAAATTACTAAAAGGAACAGAAACGTTTGGAAGATTAACAATTTTTTAAAATAAAAATAAAATATTAGATAAATTTGGGAGGAAAAAAGTGAGAAAAAAAATAGTTGCAGGGAACTGGAAAATGAATAAAACTAATTGTGAGGGTGTAGCTACAATAAATGAATTAAAAGCTCTTACAGCAGAGTATAAAAATGTTGAGGTTATAATCGGAGCACCAACAATAATGTTATCAGATTTAGCAAAAGCAGCAGAGGGTTCAAATGTAAAAATTGCTGCTCAAAATATGCATCCAAAGGATTCAGGAGCTTATACAGGAGAAATATCTCCTTTAATGTTAAAAGCTGTTGGAATTAATCATGTTATCTTAGGACATTCAGAAAGAAGAGAGTATTTTGGTGAAACAGATGCATTTATCAATGAAAAAGTAAAAGCAGCTTTAGCACATGGAATTACTCCAATCTTATGTATAGGTGAAAAATTAGAAGAGAGAGAAACAGGAAAAACTTTAGAGGTAAATTCTAGACAAGTAAAAGGTGGAATGGCAGGTTTAACTCAAGAAGAAGCTAAAAAAGTAATTATAGCTTATGAGCCAGTATGGGCAATTGGAACAGGGAAAACAGCAACTCCAGAAATGGCAGAAGAGACACATAAAGCTATAAGAGAAGTAGTAGCTGAGATGTTTGGAAAAGAGGTATCTGAAGGAACAGTAATTCAATATGGGGGATCTATGAATGCAGCTAATGCAGCTGAATTAATGTCTCAACCTGATATTGATGGTGGACTTGTAGGTGGAGCTTCTTTAGATGCAAAAACATTTGCAATAGTAGTAAAAGCTGGAAACTAAAAAGAGTATAAATTAAAATAAATAAAGCTAAATAAATAAAAATATTTATTGAGGAGATAGAGATGTCGAAGAAACCTTTAATGTTAATGATACTTGATGGATGGGGAATTAATACTCATAAAGAGCAAGTCAATGCAATAGCAACAGCAGAACCTTTAAATTTAACTAAACTTATGGAACAATATCCTCACTCAGAATTAAAAGCTTCTGGAGAAGCAGTAGGACTTCCTGAGGGACAAATGGGAAATTCAGAAGTGGGGCATCTTAATATTGGAGCAGGAAGAGTTGTTTATCAACCACTTGTTGAGATATCGAAAGATGTAAGAGATGGAAATTTTTACAAAAAAGAGGTCTTAATAGAAGCTTTTAATAAAGCTAAAGAAAATAATGTTGCAATTCATTTTGCAGGATTAGTTTCAGATGGGGGAGTTCACTCTCATATAAACCATCTTTATGGGTTACTTCAAATGGCTAAAAATTATGGACTAACAAAAGTTTATGTTCATGCTTTCTTAGATGGGAGAGATACAGCACCAAGATCAGGAGCAGGATTTATAAAAGATTTAGAAAATAAAATGAAAGAGATTGGAGTGGGACAAATAGCTACAATTTCAGGAAGATATTTTTCTATGGATAGAGATAAAAACTGGGCTAGAACTGAGAAGGCTTACAACGCTTTAGTAAATGGAACTGGAGAAAAAGCATCTTCAGCAGTAGATGCTATTGAAGCATCTTACAAAGCTGATAAAACAGATGAGTTTGTAGAACCAACAATTCTTGTAGAAGAAGGGTTAGTAAAAAAAGGGGATGTATTTATTAACTTTAATTACAGACCAGACAGAGCAAGACAAATAACGAGAGCTCTAAATGACTCTGATTTTTCAGGGTTCCAAAGAGAGTATTTAAATTTAAATTACTATTGCATAAGACAATATGATGAAACTATAAACGCACCATTTGTTTATGTTGATAAAGAGTTAGTAAACACTTTAGGTGAAGTTTTAGCTAAAAATAATAAGACACAACTTAGAACAGCAGAAACTGAAAAATATGCTCACGTAACATTCTTCTTTAATGGTGGAAAAGAAACTGCAAATCAGGGAGAGGACAGAATTTTAGTGAATTCTCCAAAAGTAGCAACATATGATTTACAGCCAGAAATGTCTGCAAAAGAGTTAACAGAAAAAGCTATAGCAGCAATAGATTCAGAAAAGTATGACGTAATAATAATGAACTATGCAAATCCTGATATGGTTGGACATACAGGTATTCTAGATGCAGCGGTAAAAGCTGTAAAAACAGTAGATCAATGTATGTTAAAAGTTGTTGAAAAGATGCTTGAGAAAAATGGAACAATTCTTATTACAGCAGATCATGGAAATGCTGAATTAATGGAAGATCCAGAAACACATGTTCCTTTTACAGCTCATACAACGAATAAAGTTCCTTTCGTATTTGTTTCAAAAGATTCAAAAGGAAAAAAAGTAGAAGATGGAAAGTTAGCGGATATAGCCCCTACTATGCTTGAAATCTTAGACATTGAAAAACCTGAAGAAATGGATGGAGTTTCTTTAATAAAAAAATAGAATAAAAGTTGTTAATATGCTAAGATATCTGTATAATATTTACAGATATCTTTTCGCGTTTTATAGGAAAAGAAAAAAATTAAAAATTAAAAGGTTAAAATATTTTAATATAAAAATGTTTTAACGGCAGAGTCAGGAGAGTGTTAATTATGAAAAATATAAAAAGAGTAATGCTAGCTTTAATAGTTTTATCTTTAATCGGATGTTCTAATACAGGTTCTGGAGCAATAGGTGGAACAACAATTGGAGGACTAGCAGGAGCAGGTCTAGGACAAGCTATAGGAAATGATACTAAGTCTACACTAATTGGAGCAGCAGCAGGAGCAGTAGGGGGAGCTTTATTAGGGACTATGCAAGATAGAAACACAATAGAGCAGCAAAAATTAGAAGAGCAAAGAAAACAAAATCAGAAACAACAATATTATCAAGGATACTCAAATCCACAGCTTAATCAACCAGTATATACGCCTTAATTTTAAGATAAGAGCATCTTAGTAACTACTGATAATTATATAAAGAGACTTTTAATGGATATTTAGTCTAATAAAAGTCTTTTTTATATGAAAAAAGAAAAAAATATGATATAATATGAAGAATAGTAATTGGAATTAGGAGGATATTTTAATGATAGGTATAGGAATAGTTGGTCTTCCAAATGTAGGGAAGTCTACACTTTTTAACGCAATAACAAAAGCAGGAGCTGCAGAAGCTGCAAACTACCCATTTTGCACAATAGAGCCAAATGTAGGAATGGTAACAGTTCCAGATACAAGAATAGATGCGTTGTCAAAAATTATTAATCCACAAAGAGTTGTACCAGCAACAGTTGAGTTTGTTGATATAGCAGGATTAGTTAAGGGAGCATCAAAGGGTGAAGGGTTAGGAAATAAATTTTTATCAAACATAAGATCTACAGCGGCTATTTGTCAAGTTGTTAGATGTTTTGAAGATGATAATATAATTCATGTAGCAGGTGGAATAGATCCAATAGCTGATATAGAAGTTATAAATGGAGAGCTTATTTTAGCTGACATGGAAACTATAGAGAAAGCTATTGAGAAGCATTCAAAGCTTGCTAAAAACAAGAATAAAGAATCTATGCAACTTATGCCAGTTTTAGAAAAATGTTTAGCTCATTTAGAAGAGTTAAAACTTATAAGAACTTTAACACTTACAAAAGAAGAGTTAGAACTTGTAAAAGTTTATCAATTCTTAACAATAAAACCTATGATATTTGCAGCTAACGTATCTGAAGATGATTTAGCTACAGGGAATGAATTTGTAGAAAGAGTAAGAGCTTATGCAAAAGATTTAGGAACAGAAGTTGTTATAGTTTCAGCTAAAGTTGAAGCAGAACTTCAAGAAATGGATGATGAAGAATCTAAAAAAGAATTTTTGGAAACTTTAGGAGTTGAAGAAGCTGGTCTTAATAGATTAATAAGAGCAGGTTATAAACTTTTAGGATTACAAACTTATTTTACAGCAGGTGTAAAAGAAATTAGAGCTTGGACTATTAAAATAGGTGATACAGCTCCAAAAGCAGCTGGAGAGATTCATACAGATTTTGAAAAAGGTTTCATAAGAGCAAAAGTTGTTGCATATGAAGAGTTTATAAAAAATTCTGGATGGAAAGGTGCTCAAGAGGCAGGAGTTTTGAGATTAGAAGGAAAAGAATACATTGTTAATGACGGAGATTTAATGGAATTCTTATTTAATGTATAAAAATATATTGACAAAAAATGCTTTTTTATGTAAAATAATCAAGTGAATATTATAAGGGGGATTATCTTTGAAACTAAAGATAAATGATTTCGGAAGTAGCCTTAATATCGCAAAATTTAATTTTTTAATATCAGAATTAGATGACTTAAAAATAGAGGCTCCTTTAGAAGTAAATGGAGAATTAGTAAAGGGTACAGATCAACTATTAGGAGATATGTACACTATTGTAGGAAGCTATTCTGGTACAATAAAATTAGAGTGTGTGAGATGTCTAAAAGAAATATCTGCTAATGTAAGTGGAGAGTTTCAATGGAAATTTTTAGAACCTAAAAATTATAGTACATATATAAAGAGTTTTAAACAGGAAAGCGAAATTGATTCTGATGGGTATGAAGAGGCTCAAAATGGAGAGATTGATGTAGCTGAAATTGTAAGACAACAAATATTGTTGGACTTAGATTTTTATCCAACATGCCAACCTTTTTGTGATGATGACTCTGAAATAGAAAAGTACTCAAATAATGGAATGGATCAAAGATGGGCAAAATTATTAGAAATTAAAGAATAACCTTAAATAAGAGTAGGAGGTAATAGAAATGGCAGTACCTAAGAAAAAGACGTCGAAAGCTAAAAAGAACATGAGAAGATCTCACGACGGTTTAGCGGCAATAGCAATATCAACTTGTGGGAAATGTGGAGCTCCAAAAAGATCTCACAGAGTTTGTCTTGAGTGTGGAGATTACAACGGAAGACAAGTTTTAAAAACAGCTGAGTAATTAATAATTAATTATTTAAAATAAAAAAAGACAGTGAAAACTGTCTTTTTTTATTAGATGCGTTATTAGACGTATTATTAAAAGTTATCGTACAATAGATAAAAAATATTTTATGATATTTATTTTTTAATCTAATATTTAAAGATGGTCAAATTTTAATATTTAAATAAATGAAGAAATATGATAAAATATATAAATAAATAGTTATTATTTTAGGAGGAGTACAATGAAAATTGCTTTAGATGCAATGGGTGGAGATAGAGCTCCTGTTGAAACAGTTAAAGGAGCTATTTTGGCTCTTGAAGAGTTTCAAAATCTTAAACTGATCTTAGTAGGACAAACTGATAAAATAGAAGATGAACTTTCAAAATATAAATACGATCCAACGAGAATTGAAATTAAAAATGCTACAGAAGTAATAGAAATGGATGAAGAACCAGCAAGTGCTGTTAGAGGAAAGAAAGATTCTTCAATGAATGTAGCTTTAGATTTAGTGAAAAATGAGGAAGCAGATGCATCTGTTTCAGCTGGAAATACAGGAGCCCTTATAACAGCAAGTCAATTAAAGTTAAAAAGAATTAAAGGGATATTAAGACCAGCTATAGCAGCGGTTTTCCCAACAAAAACAGGACATATGGTTCTATTAGATGCAGGAGCAAATGCAGATTGTAGACCGGAATTTCTAGACCATTTTGCAATACTTGGAAGTAAGTATGCTGAGATTGCACTGGAAATTAAAAATCCTAGAGTAGGACTTTTAAATATTGGAAGTGAGGAAGGTAAAGGAAATGAACTTACAAGAGACGCTTATGATATATTAAAAGCTCAAAAAGATATAAACTTTATAGGAAATATAGAGCCACATAAAATGATGGAAGGGAATGTAGATGTTTTAGTTACTGATGGATATACAGGAAACATCGTTTTAAAAACAGCAGAAGGAATGGCTAAATTCGTAGTTGAATTTTTAAAGCAGGAGATAAAATCAAGTTTTTTAGCTAAAATAGGGGCATTATTTTTAATAAATGTTTTTTCAAAAATGAGAAAAAAAATGGATTCATCAGAGTATGGAGGAGCAATATTTTTAGGATTAAACCATATTTCTGTAAAAGCACATGGTGGATCAGATGCTAAGGCTATAAAAAATGCAATTAAAGCAGCTATGAAATTTGTAGAAGCTGACTTCGTAGAAAAGGTAAAAGAAGAGATTAACAAAATAGAAAAAGCAAAGGCAATTACAAAAGAGAAAGAAGAACAGACAAAAGGAGAAACTAATGAAATTTAAGAGTGCAGGTATTATTAGTTTAGGAACATATGTTCCTGAGAGAATAATGACAAATTTTGACTTTGAAAAAATAATCGACACAACAGATGAATGGATAAGAACAAGAACTGGTGTTGAAGAAAGAAGATTTGCATCACCAGAACAAGCAACTTCAGATCTTTGTATAGAAGCTGCTAAAAAAGCTTTAAATAATGCAAAATTAACAGCAGAAGATATAGATATGATAATAGTTGCAACGTGTACTCCAGATTATCAACTTCCAAGTACAGCTTGTATTGTACAAAAAAAATTAGGAGCTACTAATGCAGGAGCTTTTGATGTAAATGCAGCTTGTAGTGGATTTATATATGCTTTAACAATGGCAACAGGATTAGTAAAATCAAATATGAATAAGAGAATACTTGTTATAGGTGCAGAAACTCTTTCTAAGTCTATGGACATGCAAGATAGAAACACATGTATTCTATTTGGAGATGGAGCAACAGCAGCAATAGTATCAGAGGTTGAAGAGGGATATGGAATACTTTCTACTTATTTAGGTGCTGATGGAGATTTAAATGGAGCATTAATAGTTCCAGCTGGGGGATCAAGAACTCCAACTTCAGATCAAACAATAGAAGAGAGAGGACAATATATAAAAATGAAAGGACAAGAAGTATTTAAGTTTGCAGTAAATGCACTTCCAAATGCTACTTTAGAAGCTCTAAATAGAGCAGGGTTAAAACCTTCAGATATAGACTTCTTTGTACCACACCAAGCTAACTCTAGAATAATAGAAACAGCAGCGAAGAAATTAGAAATACCTTTAGAAAAGTTCTATATGAACATGGCTAAATATGGAAATACTTCAGCAGCATCTATTGGAATAGCTCTTACTGAAGCTTTTGAAAAAGGATTAATAAAAAAAGGTGATACAGTTGCAATGGTAGGATTTGGAGCTGGATTAACTTATGCTGGTATGATAGTTAAGTGGGCTTATTAATTTAAATATATAATTAGGAGGGTTTTTATGTCAAAAATAGCTTTTGTTTTTCCAGGGCAAGGTTCTCAATATGTTGGAATGGGAAAAGAATTATATGAAAAAAATCAAGAAGCAAGAGAGGAATTTGATAATATTTTCTCAAAAATAGATTTCGATTTAAAAAAAGTAATGTTTGAAGGTCCAGAGGACGAATTAAAACAAACTAAAAATACACAACCTGCAATAGTAGCATTATCTTTAGTGCTTGAAAAATTAGTAAGAAATAAGGGGATTACACCAGATTTCGTAGCAGGACATTCAGTTGGAGAATATGCTGCAATGGGATCAGCTGGGTTTTTAACTTTAGAGGATGCAGTTAAATTAACTGTAGCAAGAGGACAGGCAATGAATGATGTATCTCAAAAAGTTAATGGAGGAATGGCAGCAGTTTTAGGGATGCCATCAGAAAAAATAATCGAAACTTTAAAAGAGTTAGATGAACTTGTAGAAGCGGTTAATTTCAATGAACCTATGCAAACTGTAATAGCTGGAGCTTTATCAGGAATAGAAAAAGCTTGTGTTCTTTTAAAAGAGAGCGGAGCAAAAAGAGCTATACCTTTAGCAGTTTCAGGACCATTCCATTCTCAACTTATGAAGCCAGCAGGTGAAATATTAAAAGAGGAAGCTAAAAAATATAATTTTAATGATGCAAATATTAATTTAGTATTAAATACAACTGCAGAAATTGTAACTGATAAAAACAAAATTATAGAAGAGATTTATGCTCAATCTTTTGGACCTGTAAAATGGGTTGAAACAATCGAAGCTTTAAAGAAAAATGGAGTTACAAAGATTTATGAAATAGGAGCTGGTAAAGTATTAGCAGGTCTTATTAAGAAAATAGATAAAGAAATTGAAGTAAAAAATATAGAAACACTTGAAGATTTAGAAAATTTATTGTAAAATAGTATGGACAAGTTATAAATTATCAAAATTTATAAATACAAAAACCAGGAGGAAAAGAATGTTAGATAAAATTAAAGAGATAGTAGTAGACCAATTAGGTGTAGATGGAGAGCAAGTAACTTTAGCTGCAAACTTTGTAGATGATTTAGGAGCAGATTCATTAGATACAGTTGAATTAATAATGGCTTTCGAAGAAGAGTTTGACGTAGAAATTCCTGATACTGAAGCAGAAAAAATCAAAACAGTTCAAGACGTAGTAAACTACATTGAATCACAAAAAAAGTAAGTAAATCGAAGGGGTATCTAGTATACCCCTTTATTTGTATTTACTTGTATTAGAGTAAAAAAACAGAATTTATAAATAAAAAAAAGAGATAATAAAGTTATCTCTATTTTGGAGGGTGAAAAAATTGAGAAGAGTAGTAGTAACAGGAGTTGGAGCTATAAGTGCTTTAGGATCATCAACAGAAAAGACATGGAGCAGATTAAAAGCTGGAGAGATAGGAGTAGGAACAATTGAATCTTTTGATACTACAGATATGCCAGTAACAATAGCTGCTGAAGTTAAAGATTTTGATCCTTTAGAGTTCGGAATTGAAAAGAAAGAGATAAAAAAATTAGCTAGAAATACACAATTTGCTATTGCAGCAACAAAAATGGCTTTAGAAGATTCTAAATTAGTAATCGATGAAAAAAATGCTGAAAGAGTAGGAGTTATAGTTTCTTCAGGTATTGGAGGAATGGAAATTTTTGAAGAGCAGCATAGAACTTTAATTGAAAAAGGTTTTAGAAGAGTATCTCCATTTACAATCCCTGCAATGATTTGCAACATGGCAGCAGGAAATATAGGGATATATTTTGGAGCAAAAGGGATTAACAAAGCAGTAGTAACAGCTTGTGCAGCTGGAACAAACTCTATAGGAGATGCTTTTGAATCAATTAAACTTGGAAGAGCTGACGTTATGATAGCTGGAGGAACAGAGGCATCAATAACTCCATTCGCTATAAATGCTTTTGCTAATATGAAAGCTTTATCAACAAGAAATGATGAACCTCAAAAAGCTTCAAGACCATTTACAGCTAACAGAGATGGATTTGTAATGGGAGAGGGAGCAGGAGTATTAATTCTTGAAGAGTTAGAAGCTGCTAAAGCTAGAGGAGCAAAAATATATGCTGAGGTAATAGGTTATGGTGAGTCGTGTGACGCATACCATATCACATCACCATCAGAAGGTGGAGAGGGAGCAGTAAGAGCCTTTAAAATGGCTTTAGATGAGGCAGGAGTAGATTATAATACTGTTGATTATATCAATGCTCATGGAACATCTACACCAGCAAATGATAGAAACGAAACAGCAGCAATAAAAACTGTATTCGGACCACATGCTAAAGAGTTACTGGTATCTTCAACAAAAGGAGCTACAGGACACTGTTTAGGAGGAGCTGGAGGATTAGAGGGAGTTATTTTAGCACTTTCTATATCAGAAGGAGTTGTTCCACCAACAGTAAATTACGATACTCCAGATCCAGATTTAGATTTAAATTATGCACCAAACAACATGGTTAAAAAAGACATCAGAGTAGGAATGTCTTCTTCATTAGGGTTTGGAGGGCATAACGCTGTAATTGCAATGAAAAAATATAACTAATATTATTATAAGAAAATAGGAGTAAACATGAAGAGAGATCTAAATTTATTAGAAGAAAAAATAGGATATAAATTCAGAGACAAATCACTTCTTAAAAACGCTCTTATTCATAGGTCTTATGGAAATGAAAATTGGAAGTATAAACATATAAACAACGAACGTCTAGAATTGCTGGGAGATGCAGTTTTAGACTTAGTAGTTGCAGAATATCTTTACATTAATCTAGCTAGCTCACCAGAAGGAGAGCTAGCTAGATTAAAATCTATGATAGTTAGTGAACCAGTTTTATCTAGAGTTTCAAAAGAGTTGGGAATAGGAGA
>JBOFJQ010000008.1:0-8891 GCA_051656905.1 Fusobacteriaceae bacterium
TTTTTATAGTGACTAGTCAGCCACTCACAAATCACGAAGATTTGTTATTAGATTCGTTAGTTTAATCGGTGGTGACCTCTTAAACATAACTTTTGATTTTCTCTCTATTCTGTTGTTAATGTCCTTTTAACTTCGTCTCGCGCTTTTCTCGCTGACAAGGATTATCTTACCATAGGCACTACTTTTCGTCAACACTTTTTTTATTTTATTTTCCTTTTTTTAATTTTATACATATTTTGTTTTTTATTTGTTTTTCATTTATATTTATTTTTTAATTGGAAATACTAATTTTCTATATTTTCATCAATTTTATATTATATTTTTTTAATTTAAATAAAAAATACAGTATAAAACTTAAAAAAATTATTTTAAAGTTCTACACTGTATTTTTTATTTAAATATATTCAAAAACTTTTTTATAAAATAGGCATTAAATAAGCCGGGTTCTGTATCTACTAATTATTTTTCTAGCTCTATAATTGCTTATAGAGTCAAGCGACTTACCCTGAAAGCTGGACGAGCAGCCCTTAACCTTTCCTACTTTGTCTTGCTCCAAAGGGGGTTTACCAAGCTCTTTTAATCTCTTAAAAGACTGGTGGTCTCTTACACCACCTTTTCACCCTTACCCTATTAATTAAAATAAGGCGGTCTATTTTCTGTGGCACTTTCCTTAGAGTTACCTCTAGCAGCCATTAACTGCCCTTTTTGCTCTGCGGAGCCCGGACTTTCCTCTCTTTACCTTACGTAAACAGCAATTAGCTCTAATACCTATTCTATATTTTAGTGTTTATGATGTAATTGATCTTTCTTCTTTTGTTCTAGTATCTCTTTTCTTTTTAGTTCTAGCATCTCTTTCTTCTTTTTTGAAATACGTTTTATTCTAACTATTATATTCAATAAAGTCAAGAGAATTACTGTCCATTTTATTATTTGCCACTTGTTATCTAAAAAATAACTTTGTTTATTAGCTTCTGCAGCATCTGTAGTTCCATATATTTCCAGAGATCCATCCATGAATTCCTCTATATACTTAGCATAATTTTCTTTTAAAATATATTGCTCTAAATTATCAACTAGAAGAGTAAGCTCTTCATTTTTTTCACTCATATTCATATCATTTGTAAAACTTTCTTCTATTTTTATTTTCTTATTAGCACCTTTTTGAACATTTATAACTAGAGTTCTTTCTGGATTTTCCAATACATAACCTTCTCCATAGTCAGATGTTATAACATAAACTTTTATATTATATTTTTTATAAAGTTGTTCAATTTGGATATTAATTTTTTCTTTTTCTTCTTTGGAAAAGAGGTTAATATTATCCTTTAATTCAGCATTAACAAAAGAAAATAATATAAAAAAAAGAACAATACACTTTTTCATTCTACACCTCGCGTTTTTATAATACATTTAATATAACATTGCTTTTAACTCTTTACAATAGTTTTTATATACCATCAAATTAGGAAAAATACTTTTTAATATCTCCTGCATCAATTCCATAAATTCTTTTTCACTTTCATAGTGACCTAAGTCTAATATAGATATCCCACTCTCTAAAGCATCATATACAGTATGATATTTTGCATCTCCTGTAATCAACAAATCGCAGTTATAAAATTTTGCTTTTTTCCAAAATTCTGCACCTGATCCATTTACAAAAGCAATTTTGCTACATCTTTTATTCTTATCTTTAGAATACAAACTCATATCTTCTAATCCTAATCTGCTTTTTACAAATTTGCAATATTCATCTATAGTAAACTCTCTGTCTAATTTATAATATCTTCCAATACCATTTATCTTATCTACACTTGGAGCTAAAATTTTCGATGTTTCTATTCCTAGCTTTTTTACTATAAAATCATTTAGTCCACCTATCGTTGAATCTATATTAGTATGCATGCAATATACATTAATATCATTTTTTATTAACATCTTTATTTTTCTACTAACAGGATTTTTAAAATCAATATTCTTTATTCCATTAAAAATCATTGGGTGGTGAGCAATTATTAGATTAGCCCCTTCTGATATAGCTTTTTCAATACTTTCCTCATCCACATCAAGAGTTACAATAACCCCTTTTATTTCATCCTCTATATCCCCTACTAAAAACCCTACATTATCCCAGTCCTCAGCATTTTTTTTAGGAAATAATTTTTCTAATTCACTTATAATCTCTTTTATAATCATACTGTGAAAAGTTCGCCTCCAAAGTTAGAAATTTTATTAATCGCTTTTTGAAAAATATCCTGCCCTTTTCCTTTATCTAAACCTAATTTTTCCTCTATCTGAAGCATAGATTCTCTTTTTCCATCTTTTAAACCATAAAATCTTTCAACTATTTTTATTTCATTTTTATCCAAACAATTAAAAAGACTACTGTACTTTATATTTTCAATAGTTTTAATCTTATCATTAATCCCTTCTAAAACATCACTTCTATCTTCATACTCTTCTTTTAAATTTTCGAAGTGTTTTATGAACTCTGCCTTTGATTCTTGCAATCTTTCATTAGTATATATAACCATTTTTCTTATAACATTTATTTTAATATAATCCTCAAAACTCTTATATCCACTATTCGGGAATTTTCCTATGGCTTCTATTAAAGCTATTGTTCCTTCTTGAGTTAAATCTAAATAATTTATTCCATTTTTTAAAAGTATTATCCCTAATAAAATAGGTATTCTTAAACTTTTCGTTATAACTTCATCCTTACTATCTACATCACCTTTCATAGCTTTTTCTCCCAGAGCTTCATCTGATAAAAAATCTACTTTAGATATTTCTTCAAGATATTCCAGAGTACTCGTCTCTAAATAATCTATTTTCATCTCTGATAAGATTCTATCCTCAGTTATTTCATCATCTATCTTTAAAATATTTCTCTCTAAATACTCTTCGTAAAGATCTTCGTCGTAAATTTCATCAATAACAAAGTTTTCAAAATTTGTAATTCTCATAATTCTTCCTCCAAATAAACTATAATAAGTAAAGGGCAACCATTTAATAGATCGCCCTTTTTAATTTTTATTAGACTCTAAAGTCTTCTAACTTTCTTCTTCTACTAGGGTGTTTTAATTTTCTAAGAGCCTTTACTTCTATCTGTCTTATTCTTTCCCTTGTAACTTTAAATAATTTCCCTACTTCTTCAAGAGTTTTTGGAGAACCATCATCTAATCCATATCTATATCTTAATACTTTTTCCTCTCTCTCATTAAGTGTAGATAAAACTTCATCTAACTGTTCTCTCAATAGAACTCTATTTGTTTGTTCGTAAGGATTTAGAGCTTTGTTATCTTCAACGAAATCTCCAAGTTCACTATCCTCTTCACTACCTACAGCAGTTTGTAAAGATATTGGATCTTGATTCATCTCCTGAATAGCTTTAACTTTTGCAACTTCCATATTTAACCTTTCAGCCAATACTTCTGGAGTAGCATCCTTTCCTGTTTCTTGTAGATATATTCTAGCTTCTTTCTTTATTTTATTAATAGTTTCTATCATGTGTACTGGTATTCTTATTGTTCTTCCTTGATCTGCAATAGCTCTCGTTATTGCTTGTCTAATCCACCATGTAGCATAAGTTGAGAATTTATATCCTTTTGTGTATTCAAACTTTTCTACAGCTTTCATAAGGCCTATGTTTCCTTCTTGAATAAGGTCTAATAATTTCAAACCTCTATTTGTATGCTTTTTAGCAATACTTACAACTAGTCTTAAGTTTGCTTCAACTAACTGGTCAATTGCATATTGATCTTTTTCATAAGCTAATTTTGCATATTTAAGCTCATCTTCATGACTTAATAGTGGAATTTGACCAATCTCTCTTAAATACATTTTTATAGGTTCATCAACTTTCATTTCACCTGTAATGTTAAATAAGTCTTCACTAATAAGTTCATCTGTAGATACTGTTTCTACTTCATCAGGATTAAAATCATCAAAATTAAATTCTTTATTTTCATATCCTAAAGTCTCTTCACCATATACTTCATACTCACCTGATGTTCTTTTTTCAACTACATCATCGTCATCTATCTCAAAATCATCATTTGCATCTTCAATATCATCTACGTCATCTGAATCTGAACTTTCTATTCTAGGAGATTTTTTTCTACCTACTTTTTTTACTTCAGCTTCATCAGAATCATCATCTTGAATTTTCTTTTTAGTTTTTCTTTCTTTAGTAGCTTCTTCTTTCTTTTCAGCAGATTCTTTTGATTCCATTTTCTTTTTCTTTGTAGCTTGTCTTACTATATTAATACCTTGCTCGATCATTCCGTTGATTAGATATTCTATTCTATCAATATCAAAATCATCTTTCAACTCTATGTTTATCTCTTCATAAGTTATAGTTTTATTTTCCATAGCTTTTCTCAACAAAGCTAAAACTTTCTCATTTTTTATAAAATCCTTCATTATAAAACTCCTCCCTACATGCTAATAAGCTTCTTCAATTCTAACTCTTGTGAGATTCTCTCTATTTCATCTAATGTACACTTTTTAGCAATCTTCTGTTCGATTTTTTTAAGTTCCAATAACAACACCATGTCTTTTTTCCCATTTTTTTGAATATCTCTCAACTCTCTTCTTAGCCACTCCGTTAAGAGTTCAAGAAGTAATTCCTCTTTACTTTCTTTTTCAGAATAAGGACCGTAATTCAACAATGAGAAAGTTAAAATACTCTGTTTTTCACTCTCTGTAAATTCATCGCTTTTCAATAGATCTTTAAAATTTATCAACTCTTTTTCTATATGATTTTCATGAAAAAAATCAAAAATTTTTCTCACTAAATCATTTTCAAAATTTTTAGTTAAAAAATACTTATAATAGCTATTCTCAACTAAAATTAAGCTTGTAGTCAAAAATTCTATTTCAGCTTTTAAATCTTTTTGTTTCTTTCCACTTGGTCCTACCATTTTTATTTCTTCGTGAGATATATACCTTTTAGAATTAGACTTGTTATTCTTAACTAAAGTTTCCCATAATATCTCTTTTTCAATCCCAATATTTACAGCTAACTTATCAATATATAGAGACTGTTCTATCTTATCTGTTACTTTCTGAAAAAATTCTTTAAATCTTTTTATAAAATTTTGTTTTGAAAAAAGATCATTTAAATCGTACTCTTTAGCATAAAACTTATAAAGAAAATCGAAACTTTCCGAAGAATTTTTTATGACTTTTAAAAATTCATCTTTTCCATATTTTTTTATATATTCATCTGGATCTTTTGCATTTTCATACATCAATACCCTTATGGAAAATCCTAATTCTTTTAATACCATTATTGCTTTTTCAGTTGCTTTTTGCCCTGGAGCATCCATATCAAAAGATAGTATTATATTTTTAGTATACCTCTTTAATAATTTTCCTTGCTCCTCTGTTAATGCTGTTCCTAAAGGTGCTAAAGTCACATCAAATCCATTTAATGTAGACATTAAAACATCCATGTAACCTTCCATTAACATAGCGTACTCTTTCTTTTTAATATTTAAAAATTTTTCGCCTAAACCATAAAGTATATTTCCTTTTTTAAATATTGGAGTATCTGGTGAATTTATATATTTAGCAATATCTTTTCCACTTTCTAAAGTTCTTCCTCCGAAAGCTATAACTCTTCTTTCTAGAGAATAAATTGGAAAAATTATTCTATTTCTAAATGCATCATATAATCCATTATCGCCCTCTTTAGCTAACCCTAAATCTAATATTTTTTCAACTGGATATCCTTGATTTATTAGAAATTCTGACATCCCATTTCTTGAATTTGGAGCAAATCCTATGTCATTCTTTTGAATCTCCTCTGGACTTATGCCTCTATTAACTAAATAACCTAATGCCTCTCTACCTGGATTTTTAAAAATTTCATCTGAAAAATACTGTTTTGCCTTCTCCATTATTTCATAATAGATGTTGTACTCTTCAGTATTTTTTTTATTAATATAAGTTCTTCCTTCAACAGGAATATTATATTTTTTAGCTAACTCCCCAACTGCATCTTCAAAACTAATTTTTTTATAATTAGAATAAAAATGTATTGGATTCCCTCCAGCTCCACATACAAAGCATTTACATATGTTTTTACTGGGACTAACCATAAAAGAAGGTGTTGTATCACTATGGAAAGGACAGAGTCCCTTATAGTTAGCTCCAACTTTTTTTAAGCTAACGAACTCTCCCACAACTTCTTCTATATTAAGAGAGTTATTTAATTTTTCAATTTCCTCATTAGAATATCTCATATCTACACCTTAGGTTTTTTTATCTTTAATCGTTATTTTTTATTTACTCTATAGTATAATCTATTTTATGACAATAATCAAATTTTTATTTGTTTATATATGATATTTCCCTTTTCATATTTCTACAAATTAAGTAACAGAAAAGAAGGTCATTTTATTAACCTTCTTTTTTCGTACTGTCAACCTCTCATTTCACTTCAATAATTAATAGGTGATAACTATTTATTTTCTTTTACTATAGCTTCTACAACTTCTAATGCTTTCTTTGTTCTATAATCATTAGTAACTTTTTCTTTAATTGCTGCATCTGTTAATTTTGCATCTAAAGCTTTCTCTTCTAGTGTTTTTTCTACAATATAAACTCTATCATTTGTTTCTAAGCTTGAATACTCTCCAATTTTAGATTCAAATAGATGTTTTGCTAATTTTTCATCATATCCAATTCCTTGTAAATATCCATTTTCAGAAATTTTATTAACTTTTTCAGCATAAACAATCTCTTTATTAGCCTCTTTTAATTTTTCAAAAGTTATAGTTTTAGCATTTAATTCTTCTACTAATTTCACTGCCTTTTCCTCTAAAGCTTTCTTTGTATTTTCTGAAACTTCAGAAACTATTAAAATATGTGCTGCATTAACTTCTTCTTTTCCATTTTCAGTTTTCTTTTCTTTTACAAAAATAATATGATAACCAAAATCTGTTTCAACTAATTCTGGATAAATTTCTCCTACTTTACCTTTGAATGATGCTTCTGCAAATGGAGCTACCATAAGTTCTTTTGAGAACCATCCTAAATCTCCGCCGTTAACTGCTGAACCAGGATCTTTAGAGTTCTCTTTAGCTATTTCAGCAAAATTCTCTTTAGTTACTTTTTTCAATAACTCTTCTGCTTTACTCTTAGCAACTTTTTTATCTTCTTCTGAAGGGTTAATAGTCATAATTCCTATATTTGCATCTAAAGTTGCTTCTTTATCATATTTATCTTTATTTTCAACAAAATATTTTTCAACATCTGCACTTTTCACTTCAACTTCATTTCTTAATACATTTAATAACCCTTTACTATAATTAGTCATTTTTATATCTGTTGGTAAATTTTCATCAACTTTAACACCTTTTTCAATTGCAACTGCTATTAATTTCATTTGATTATCAATTTGACTTTCTACGATTTTTTTAGCTTCTTCAATTTCGACTCTTCTTTGAGCCATGTTCATAAATATTTTTTTAGCTATATCAGCATTAGAAAACTTGAACCCTTGAATCTCTTTTTCTACTTTAGGTAGAGCATTTTGATATTCAGTTTGTGCATTTTCTATTTTTAAATCATTTCTCATTTTATCAAGTTCAATAGAGTATTGTTCTATGGCTTTATCTTGAATATACTCTTTTCTTACCTCTTCTTTAGATGAACTAAAATCTTTATCTTTAAACTTAGCATAAGTATTTTCTTCATAGTATTTTAGTAACTCTTCATCAGTTACTTTTATATTTGCTTCAATACTTCCTAATAATTTATTTATTTTTTTATTTTCTTCAATCTCTTTCTTTAAACTAGCTCTTGTAAACCCTTGAGCCGATAAAAGTCTTTTAAATTGTTCATCGTCACCAATCGAATTTTTTAAATTACTATACTCATCATTTATCTCTTTGTTTGAAACTTTTATTTTCATTTTATCCGCTAGTTGAAGAGTTAAATATTTTGTTATTTCATCATCAACTGCTATAGTTTCAATAATTCCAGCATCAACTTGAGTTCCTGTTGATTGAGAATAAGAAGATGAAATACTCGCTTTTATTCTTTCTATGTTCAATCTTGGAATCTCTTCTCCGTTTAATTTAAAAGCATATTGCTTAGGTCCTTCATCTTTAGTTTTTACTTGTCCATAGTATAAAACTGCCGAACTCATTACAAATAATACTGTTATTATCCAAATAAATGGTTTTAAATTTTTTCTAAACTTTCTTATAGCCATTTTTTTCCTCCAAAGGTTTATCTGTGTTCTTAATACCCTGCTTGAATTCTAACATATTTTACTGTCTTTTTCAATAAAAGGTCACAATAAAATAAAAGATTATATATTAAAAGGAGGTTACTCATAACCTCCTTTAACACATACTTAAAATATTAGCTCATTTTAAAATCTAATCCGTATTTTCTAATCTTCTCATAAAGAGTTGTTCTTCCAATACCTAATAATTTAGATGTTTCTTGCTTATTCCATCTTGTCTTTTGTAATGCAATAGCAATTACTACTCTTTCAACATCTTCTAAAGCATAAATTTCTTGCTCTAAAATATCTTTAAGAGGTCCAACTCCTATTACAGTTCTATTCTCTATAGTATCTGATTTCATTTTTATCTCAAGAGGTAAATCTTCAACATCAATTACTCTGTCATTTGATAAAATAACCATTCTTTCTACCATATTTTTTAACTCTCTGATATTTCCAGGATATGAATACTCTAACATATATTTCATAGCCTCACCAGATATAACTGGCATCTCTCTGTGTAACTCTTTCATAATTTTATTTAAGAAATAGTTTGCTAAGATAGGAATATCTTCTTTTCTCTCTCTTAATGATGGAGCTTCAATTGGGAAAGCTGTTAGTCTGTGATATAAATCCTTTCTAA
>JBOFJQ010000009.1:0-125605 GCA_051656905.1 Fusobacteriaceae bacterium
AGGAGGGCATATCATGAAAAGAGTAGCAAAATTATGGTGGTGGACAATTGAATATTCCAAGCAATTTAATAAGAATGCCCACTTTCTCAATGATTAGATGATACGTGTGTTAATTTTATATTTGTTTATATTAAATTAATTTGCTTATAAAAGTCTGTTCAAGTGAACGGACTTTTTTTTATACAAAAATTTTAGAATAATTAGTATTTAAGGAGAAAAAATGAAGAAAAAAACTTTAATTCCCATATATGAAACCTTTATTGCTGATATGGAAACACCAGTATCACTATTTAAAAAATATGTTAATGAAGACTTAGGATTTTTACTAGAAAGCAGTGATAATACTAAAGGAAGATATTCATTTATCTGTAAAAATCCTACAACTCGCCTTTTATATAAAAATGGAAAAATAATAAAAAATAATGAAGTCGTAGAAACAAATATGAAGTTTATGGATTATTTTAAGAATGAATTAGACTCTTTTACAATTGAAAATCCTAACTATCTACCTTTTATAGGTGGAGCATATGGAACGGTTGGATACGACATGATTAGAGAATATGAGAACATTCCAAATAATAATCCTGATGACCTTGATCTTCCAGACTCAGATATGTTCTTTGTACAGGAAGGAATAATTTATGATCATTTATCTAAAAAAATATTTATAGTAGTCTTAGATACAAAAGAAAATTCAAAACTTTCAAAATTGAGATTGCAAGAGATTAAAAAAACTATTTTTTCTACCAATATTCAAGTAGATTTTCCAATAGTTATTAAATCAAATAAAAAAGTCTTTAGCAATACTACAAAACCAGAGTATATATCAATGGTAAATAGAGCAAAGCAGTACATTACAGAAGGTGATATTTTCCAAGTAGTTCTCTCTCAAAGATGGACTATGGAACAAGATATAGACTCTTTTGAAATATATAGAATTTTACGTTCTACAAATCCTTCTCCATACATGTTTTTCTTTAATTTTGGGGACTATAATATTGCTGGTAGTTCTCCAGAGATGCTAGTTGAATTGAAAAATAACCATATTAAAAATTGCCCAATAGCAGGAACTAGAAAGAGAGGAAAAACATTAGAAGAAGATGCTCTTATCTCTAAAGAATTACTTTCAGATCCAAAAGAGAGAGCAGAGCATGTCATGCTTGTTGACCTTGCAAGAAATGATATGGGAAGAGTTGCTGAGGTGGGAAGTGTTAAAGTAACTGATTTCATGTCTGTACATTCATACTCTCATGTAATGCACATTGTAAGCTTAGTTGAGGGAGAAAAAAATAAAGATGAGACTCCTTTCTCAACACTAGCTTCTTTTGCTCCAGCAGGAACCTTATCTGGTGCACCTAAAATAAGAGCTATGGAAATTATAGATGAACTTGAAAAGGTTAAAAGAGGTATTTATGGTGGCACTGTTGGATATTTTTCCTTTGATGGAAACATGGATACTTGCATAGCTATTCGAACTATGGTTATTAAAGACAAGAAAGTATTTATGCAAGCTGGAGCAGGAATTACACTTAACTCTGTTCCTGAGCTTGAATATGATGAATGCTTAAATAAAGTCAAAGTTTTAATTGAGTCTCTAGGAGGTCATTATGATTCTATTAATTGATAATTATGATTCTTTTACCTTTAATGTTTACCAGTACTTAGCAAGTTTTGGTGAAGAGGTAAAAGTTGTAAGAAATGACAAAATTACTTTAAATGAAATAAAAAATTTAAATCCCAGCAAAATAGTTATATCTCCTGGACCTAAAGCTCCCAAAGATGCTGGAATTTGCATAGAACTTATTAAAAATTTTTATAAAGATATCCCCATTCTTGGTATCTGCTTGGGACATCAAGCAATCGGAGAAGCTTTTGGAGCTACTGTATCCTACGCTAAGGAAGTATGCCATGGAGTAGATTCTGAAATTACAATTACAGAGGGAAAAATATTTCAAGACATTCCTAGAAAAACAAAAGTAGCTAGGTATCACTCCCTTGCAATAATAGAAGATACACTATGTGACCAATTTATAATTACAGCAAGAACTGAAGATAGAGAAATTATGGCAATTGAGCATAAAAATTATCCTTTATTTGGAGTACAATTTCACCCAGAATCAATATATACACCTGAAGGTCTAAAAATAATAGAAAATTTTTTAAAAAATATATTTTAAATTAGGAGCATTTATGAAAGAAATTATAAATAAATTAATAAATAAAGAAAATTTAACTCAAAAACAAATGGAATTTGCCATGAATGAAATTATGGAAGGTAGGGTTTCAGAATCTATACTCTCAAGCTTCTTAACATCTCTAAAGATAAAAGGGGAAACCTTTGAAGAGATTATGGGAAGTGTAAATGTCATGAGAAATAAAGCTACCCCTCTAAATAATATAGCTCCTTATACAGTTGATATTGTTGGAACAGGTGGTGACGGTCATCATACATTTAATATTTCAACAGCTAGTTGCTTTATCTTAGCTGCTGCAGGAGTTACTATTACAAAACATGGTAATCGTTCTGTTTCAAGTAAGTGTGGTTCTGCAGACGTATTAGAGAGCTTAGGAATCAAAATTTCTCTATCCCCTGATTCTATAAATCATTGTATCAATAAAACTAGCTTTGGATTCCTTTTTGCTCCAAAATTTCATGGAGCTATGAAGCACGCAATTAAAGTTAGAAATGAACTAGGATTTAGAACCATCTTTAATCTTCTTGGTCCTTTGACTAACCCTTCAAATGCTAAAGGATTTTTTCTAGGAGTTTTTGATGAGAAACTAACTGAGACTTTTGCTGAAATCCTTAAAAGTCTAGGAGCTGAAAGAGCTTTAGTAGTTCATGGATTAGATGGGTTAGATGAAATAAGTATTTCAACTAAAACGAAAGTTACTGAATTAAAAGATAATAAAATCACAACATACTATATAGAACCTCAAGACTTTGGAATGAATCCCTCTTCACTTAAAGAGATTGTAGGTGGGGATTCTATTGAGAACAGTGAAATCATTAAAGGCCTTTTAAGAGGGGAAATAACTGGACCAAAACTTGATATTTTACTTCTAAATTCTGGAGCTGCTCTATATGTTGGTAAAAAAGTTGAAAGTATCAAAGAAGGAATAGATATGGCACAAAAGTTGATTCAGAGTGGTCTTGCTTATGAAAAATTATTAGAAATAATAAAGTATTCTAACTGTTTATAATTAGTATTCATGGAGGAGTTATGAAAGATATATTAAATAAAATTGTTCTACAAAAAAAAATTGATCTAGTGGAATTAAAGAAAAATATAGATTATGAAAAATTAAAGAGTGATGCTCTCTCTGCACCTCTAAAGAGATCTTTTAAAGACTCTCTTAAAAAAAATGAATTATCCATAATAGGAGAGATTAAAAAAGCTTCACCTTCTAAAGGTGT
Source organism: Fusobacteriaceae bacterium (assembly GCA_051656905.1). Classification (GTDB taxonomy): domain Bacteria; phylum Fusobacteriota; class Fusobacteriia; order Fusobacteriales; family Fusobacteriaceae; genus JAGNZR01. The sequence continues at coordinate 3,419 of JBOFJQ010000009.1, forward strand.
TATAAAAGATATATTTAATCCTATTGAATTACTAAAAAACTATAATAGCTGTGTAGATGCTGTTTCCATTTTAACAGAGGAAAAATTCTTTTTAGGAAGCCCTTTATATCTTCTTGAAGCATCTAAAAATACAGATTTACCTCTTCTAAGGAAAGACTTCATTATTGATGAAATTCAAATTTACGAAGCTAAGCTTTTAGGAGCTTCAGCTATTCTTCTAATTTGCTCTATTTTAACTTTAGATGAGATTAAAAAATTTCTTAAACTAGCTAAAGAGTTAAAACTAGATGCACTTGTTGAGGTTCATAGTGAAGAAGATTTAAAAATAGCACTGGAAGCAGATGCTGAAATTATAGGTATAAATAACAGAAACTTAGATACTTTTGAAGTTTCTATCTCTACTACGATAAGACTACTAGATTTTATTCCAGATAACAAAATTATCGTCTCTGAAAGTGGTTTTCATACAATTGAAGATATAAAAATTATTAAAGGTAGCCGAGTCGATGCAATTTTAGTTGGAGAAAGTTTTATGAGGTCAGAAGACATGTCAAAGCACTCACAAAACTTTAAAAATACCTTTAAATAGGAGGAAAATAGTAATAATGAAAAGAAAGATGAAAATAAAAATATGTGGAATTAGAAGAGAAGAAGATATTGATATAGTAAATCAATTTTTACCAGATTTTATTGGTTTTATATTAGTACCTCAAAGTAAAAGATACGTTTCGCCTGAAACAATTATTAAACTAAAAAAAAATTTAAATCCGAAAATAAAAACTGTAGGTGTTTTTGTTAATGAATCTCTTGAAAATATAAATACTATTAAAGAAAAATGTGGACTAGATGTTATTCAATTACATGGAGAAGAGTCTTCAAAATTTTGCAACGCTATTCAAGGGGATGTTTGGAAAACTATAGGAGTGAATGTTGACGATAATACTTTTAGACTTTCCCCCTCTTCTTACTCACCATTTACAGATTTAATCCTCTTAGATTCACATGTTAGTGGAGAAAGAGGTGGCACTGGAACAACATTTGACTGGAGTATAATTGACACTATTCCAGATGAGATAAATATTGGACTAGCTGGAGGAATTAATATTAATAATGTAGCTTCTGCTAAAAAAATTACTGGCCTTAGTCTTATTGATATAGCTAGTGGTTCTGAAACAAATGGAGTAAAAGATATAAATAAAATTAAAGCAATTATTAAAGAAATAAAGGAGGATTTTTATGAATAAGGATGTTAGTAAATTTGGAAAATATGGTGGACAATATGTAGGTGAAACTATAATGAGACCACTTCTTGAGTTAGATACAGCTTTTCAAAAGTGCATAGGAGATGAAGATTTTTTAAAAGAATACCGTTATTATTTAAAAAATTATGTAGGACGTGAAACACCTTTATTTTTAGCTGAAAATCTAACAGAGCAATCTGGTGGAGCAAAAATCTATTTAAAAAGAGAGGATTTAAATCATACTGGAGCTCATAAAATTAATAATGTAATCGGTCAAATCCTTCTTGCTAAAAGGATGGGAAAGAAAAAAATAATAGCTGAAACTGGAGCAGGTCAACACGGTGTTGCAACTGCTACAGGGGCTGCTCTCTTTGGTCTAGAATGTGAAATCTTTATGGGAGCTGAAGATATAGAAAGACAAAAACAAAATGTATTTAGAATGGAGTTATTAGGGGCTAAAGTTACCTCTGTAACTTCAGGTACTTCTACTTTAAAAGATGCAACTAATGAGGCATTAAGACAATGGATAGCAAGGGTTGAGGATACTTTCTATGTTATTGGATCTGTTGTTGGTCCTCATCCTTATCCCACAATAGTTAGAGAGTTTCAAAAGATTATTGGAATAGAGACTAAAAAACAAATTTTAGAAGCAGAAGGAAAACTTCCAACGGCTATTGTTGCCTGTGTTGGTGGAGGTTCTAATGCAATGGGAATGTTTCATGATTTTATAGAAAATAAAGAGGTTCAAATTTATGGTGTTGAAGCTGCTGGTTATGGGATAGAAACAGGTAAACATGCTGCTGCATTTCAAGGTACAGAAGGAATTATTCATGGTATGAAAACATTTATGCTTCAAGACAAAGATGGTAATATTGCTCCTGCACACTCTATATCAGCTGGACTTGATTATCCTGGTGTAGGACCTGAGCATGCTTATTTACATTCAATAGGAAGAGTAAATTATGTCTCTATTACAGATACTGAAGCATTAAAAGCATTCCAAAATTTAACTTTAATTGAAGGAATTATTCCAGCACTAGAAAGTTCACATGCTGTAGCTTATGCCGTAAAATTAGCATCAACATTAAAAAAAGATGATATTATCGTAGTCAACTTATCTGGAAGAGGAGATAAAGACATTCATACAGTAGCACAACATTTAGGAGGATTAAAATATGAGTAGAATAGAGAAAAAATTTAAAGAATTAAATGGAAAAACTGCATTTATTAGTTATATTACAGCTGGTGATCCACACCTATCACAAACTAAAGAGCTAGTCCTTGCCCTAGAAAAAGGAGGATCAGATATAATTGAACTTGGAATACCTTATTCTGATCCTATAGCTGATGGTCCTGTTATTCAAGATGCTGCTAAAAGAGCACTTGATAGAGGAGCTACAATGGAAAAAATATTCGAAGTTGTCGTTGATATTAGAAAATCTACAGACATTCCCCTTGTATTTCTAGTTTATTTTAATAGTATATATGCAAGAGGGGTTGGAAATTTTATTGAAGACTGCTCAAAAATAGGGATAGATGGACTTATCATTCCTGATTTATCTGTTGAAGAAAGAGAGGAAATACTCCCTTTTATAAAAAACAAAGATATAGATTTAATACCCCTTGTTGCTCCAAACTCAAAGGATAGAATTCCTAAAATTTTAGAAAATGGTGGTGGTTTTGTTTACTGTATCTCCTCATTTGGAGTTACTGGTACAAGAACTGAATTTGCTTCAACAATTGGTTCTTATTTAGAAGAGGTAAAAAAACACTCTAAACTTCCTATTGCTCTTGGTTTTGGTATTTCAAGAAGAGAAGATGTTAAAGCTTTTGAAAAAATAGCTGATGGAGTTATTGTTGGGTCAGAATTAGTCAAAACAATTGATGTAACTAATGGAAATATTGAAGCTTTAGAAAAGAAAGTTAAATATTTAAAAGGATAAGCCTCACAGCTTATCCTTTTTTTAATAGTATCTAATTCTCTTTTTATAATATTCTATTTGTATAAACTTTATCTAAATATATTTTATATTTACTCTTTTGAAAATTGGCTTCTAGCTTTTTTCTGTCCTTCCCCATCATAAGAATCTACTTTCATAAATTCTTCATAATTAGCTTCTTGTTTTACTATATCACGATTAACTATATCCACTTTTAATTTCATATAGATATCTCTAACACTTTGACGCTCACTTTTACTAGTAAAAAGCTTTCCTAAATAAGGAATTTCTGATAAATAAGGGACTTTACTAACACTATTATTTTTACTAGTCATTTTCATTCCACCAATAAATATAGTATCTCCATCATTTATTAAAACTGTTGATGTTATTCTTCTAGTTATTTTAGGATTATATCCTCCTGAACTTGTAATTTTATTTGGGTCTCCCTCAAAAGTACTTCCATTCATATCAATATAAAGCAAAATCGTATTATTATCTTTTATGATTGGAGTAACCTCAAGTATCATACCTGCTGTTCCCGTTACTGCTTGAGTTGTCGTAATATTTCCACTGCTTCCCCCTGTTGGATTTACAACTGAATTATATGATACTAACTGCTCTTCTGTTGTATCAAATCTTCCTTTTTCACCATTTATAATTAAAATAGATGGTATTGCACTAACTACAGCATCATTTGTAGCCTGTAGAGCATTCAGAGAGAATGATAAGAATGAATCTTTATTATTAAAAAATCTAATAACATTAACTGAAGAACCATACCCTACATTTGGTATATATTTATCCAAAACTCCAATGTTGTCACCACTACTATCTACAGGGGTTTTAGTAGTACTAGAATCCCCAGAATTACTTGGTGGTACAGGTGGATTTTTTAAACTTCCCTTAGCAAAAGCCCATTTAAATCCAATATCTTCAAATAAATTATCATTTATCTCTATAGCCTGAGCAACAACCCTTACTTGCTTTAATTCTTTATCCATTTCTCTCGCTATACTTCTTGCTAGTTTAACTACAGTAGGATTTGCTTTCATAACAAGCATATTTAGCTTGGGAAAAGATGAAACTATAATTTCATCTCCATATATTTTTTCTAACGCAATTTTAACTTCATCTGGTGAAACATTCGTTACACTTATTTTTTCTGTTAATAAATTACCTATATCTTGTTGTAACATTCCAATAGACTTATTGTTTGATGCAACTACATTTCTATCATCTTTTAACGGATCACCATTTCTTGTTAATGTCATATCTAATATTGCTTGCCTTTTATCTGGTACTGTAACAAAATCTCCTTCTGTCCTATACCCTGATTTTTCATAACGCACTATATATGTCCCTGGAACAATATTTTTTATTATATATTTACCATTAGCTGTTGAATAAACTGGAGGAATACCACTATCTAATAGAACAATTTTAACTCCATCTATTCCTGTTCCATATTTTTCTAAACTAACTGTACCACTGAGTGAAGTAGGAAGAGTTGTACTCTTACTTGTAAACATATAGTTTTCAGAACCTATTACTGATAACTTTAAATTATTCGTTGTTGCTATTGCATCTAATACTGTTTTTAATGTTATTCCCGCTGGAAAATAAAGATCTAAAATTTTATCCTTAGATCCTTCATCACTAGTTAGCGTTATTTTAGCGTCATCTGATATAATTGCTGTTGCATCAGCTAAAGTTACCCCTTTTAAATTTAGTGGGTCTACAAATATTATGTCACTAGCTTTACCAAAACAAAACAAACTTATTATTAAAAATATAGTAGCCATTAAAATCGTTCTCTTTTTCATCTTTTTATTTTAATCTCCTCATTTTGGTCTAGATTAGTTATTACTATTTCTCCATCTTTCACTTCAATTTTATATGAAATTCCATTAACCTTAAAAACTGAATTATTTTTTAAAACCAACTTCCTTTTATCACCTAATTCAATTATAAAATAGATTTTTTTGTTAAAGTCTAAAGCATAAACTAATCTGAATTTTCTATCTTTATCCTCTTGATTTACTTTACTAAAAATTTCTTTTCTTAATCCTAAATCATCACCACTTAATTCAATTATTTTTTTATCATCTATAACTAAATCTAAGTATGCTGCAATATTTAAATTTACTTTTACGTTATTATTAATGTCTAAACTTAACTGAAAAGGAATATCTTTTACTTCAAAAAAAAATTTATTCTTTTCTAATTCATTTAAAAATCTTTCTATATTAAAGGCAGTTCCACTTAGATTATAAGGCATAATTACCTCTACAAAATACTGATTAGCAAGACTTTTATTTTCTTCTGTAGAAATAGATTTACTTACATTAGGCTCATTATTTTGTGCTTTTTTTATTATAACCTCTGTTTCTGAAATAGAATCAATATTTAAATTATATTTTTTTATTATTCTTTGAACATATTCTGTTGTAGACAAAATATCTTTAAATTCATTACCAAAACTCATTTTTCTAAATTCATAATATTTTTTTTCTAAGTCACTACTTTTAGATAGCTTCTCTTTTAAAATAAGCTCTGAATTTGAGATTGATGAGATTAAAGAGCTTTTATTTTGAACTTCAACAGTTAATTGTTTCTCTTCTTTAATTAGATTAAATAAGGGGATACAGGTTATAAAATATGTAAATATTATATATATTACTCCCAATAACCCAATTTTAGTTTTCTTATTATTAATCTTCTCCAATCCCTCTTGTAAAGATCTTATTGTTTCATTTTCAGAGTTAAAAAAAATATCCAACTTTTTCTGCCGGTATAAATAAAACTTTAATCTTGGTTTGTCAAAAATATTTATTAATCTATTTATGTATTTTATTAATATGCTCTTAGGTTTCATTAATCGCTTTCTATATTTTTTTAATATCATAGAAAGCTTATTGGCACCCTTACCATTTTTTTTGGTTAAAAAAAATATTGAGCTATTTTTTTGTATTTTTTTTTTCAGTTTTATGACTTTAGCTCTCATTTTCCCCCCTAATTTATAAGTTTATTTCTAATATAAAGGAAACTGCATTTTTACTATTGTTTATAGTAGTGTGCTTTATATTTAAAAATCCTTTGTCATGTAGCGCTCTTTCAAAATCAATAACTTTATCTAAAGTAGTGGTTGTTCCAGAAATCCTTATAAGTTGTACCCCTATTTCTAGCTTATCTATGTATACTCCCTTAGGAATAGTTTCCTTTAATGCAACGATAACTCTAGTAACTTCAATAGGTGGTCTCTTAATTAACTTTTGATCATCTTGTAGTCTTTTTTCCCAATCAGGAATAAGTTTAATTTTAGTTTCTAGCTCTTTTGCTTGTTTATCTAAGAGTATCCCCTGTTTTTTTGTAGCTTCTATTTTTGAAGTTGCACGATTTTTAATAAGACCAAATGAAATAAACATTATTACTTGAATTATTATAATTAGATAAATAATTTTAATTATAGAGTTATTAAATAATGGTTCTCCTATCTTATCTTTTAAATCTTCTCCAAGGAAGTTATAATCATCTCCTTCTTCTATTAAAAGTTGATTTTTTACTTTAAAATACTCTTCATTTCCTAAAAATATTATATCTGCTTTTTTTTCTATTTCCTCTATATCAGACTTATCGTTAAGTAAAAAACTTGGATATATTCCCTTTAAAGAAACTCTCTTTAGCTTTATCATTGCAACAATAGCATCTACTTTTTCTTTTGTTAGAGATAAAATAATTGCTTTATCTAATCCTGACTCTGTTTTTACTATAAACTCCCTATTTATACAATCCATAGGATCATAAGCCTCTGAAGAGTTTTCTATTAACTTTTCCATTATAAAATCATCTTTTTCTTCTTCGCTTAATATAGCAGCAGGAATTTCAATAATATTTATAATTAATTCAGATGCTGGTAATCCCAAGATAAGATAATCTTCCCCAACATGCTCGGTATTAAAATTCTCCATTAAAGATTCGATATTTGTCAGTATAATTTTTATTTTCGGAATTTCTTGACTCTTTTTTAATGTAAACATATAGCACTCCTATTTTATAATTGGCATAATATCTTCTACTATAAATGAGGTAACTTTTGAGAAAACTTTATCATTTGAATTTAAATTTCTTCTGGTTGATTTATCATTACAATCCATACCAACAGATATATTATTTTCGTAATCTGTCTCTGAAGAACAATTATTTCTCATTTTTAAATCATTCAATTTAACATTTTCATCATCTGACCAATATATCTCCAAAGTAACATAAATATTGTAACTACCTACTATTTCAGAAAAATCGTATGTTGTATTGCTTTTTATTCTCTTTTTATTAACTATATCCTTTTTAAATAGTGTTATATTTTTAAAAAGCTTTATTTCATAGACGGTATTAGGTGACTTTTGATGATACTTTGCTACTCCTTGAACTGTTTTCCCTTCGGGATACCTTACCATATTATAAGAAGTATCTAAAATTGGTATTTTAAAATTATCAAAAGAAGTTGTAAAACTGGGATATTTCTTCGTATTAGGTGTCTTATCTACAATACTAGTTATTATATATCCACCCTTTGTAATAGGAATACTAGATGCTGGATATGAATCATTCTTTATTTTATAAGTTACAAAGTTATAATTTGATGATTCTCCTTCCCATTTTCCATAATACCAATCCCCTTCAGGTGAGGAAAAATCATTTTCCCATATTTTAACTGCTGCTGACTGGTTGTTTATATTTGTATTTTCCTTTGTATCTTTTACTATAAAATATCCTAATATATTCTGAATCCCCGTGGCTTTCCCAATTAATGGATTATTTAGTTGTTTCCCTCCTAATGTAGGTGGAGAACTCTGTGGGATATACCCACTCTGAATAATATCTAAATTATTTGCAGCAATCATCTGATCCGCTAAATATACCTCATATATTCCAATACCTGTAGTTTCTTCAATACTCTTTTGTAAAATTTCATTATTTTCAGATATTTTTTTTAATTCATTTTTTATATTAGTTTCTTTTATATAATAGATGAATATAGATAAAAGCACTGCTGAGACAGTTACTACAAGTGGTAGGGCAAAGCCTCTATTCTTCATAATTCTCCCCTAATTAAAAACAAAGTTTCTCTTACATTTTTTAATGATAAATTATTAGGATTTGGATAATAAGTATAATGTACTTTTATTCCCCCTGGAACTTTTTCAAAATAATTATTTTCTTTAATTGAACTCCCTCTTATCTCTAATTGATTTGGTACAAGCTTTATCTTGCTAGTGTTTAAAGGAAATACTTGAATTTCGTTTATCCATGGTATTACATTATTTACATTTTTTAATGACTCAATATAATTATAACTATAATCATTAGAATCATAAGTTGTTGCACAAGTTAAAACAGTTATTATCTCTTTTGTTTTTTCATCTTGATATGTTAAAAATCTAAATAACTTATAAGAGGGAAAAACCAGCTTATTATTATATAAATCCCCAGGATTATTTTTATTATTATAGAGAATTGCCTCTTCTATAATAATTGAATTACCTATTTTTTTATTTCCTTCATATAAAAAATTGAAATTATCAATATTTATCCCAAATTTTTGTTCATTATTTAATACTTCTAAAGAAGAATTAATATTTCCAATAATTATACCTTTATTTGCCTTATAATAACTAGTTGATGAAAAGCTATTTGCAAAATTTGTATTAGCTACATTTCTTTCTAAGTAATTTTCAAATATTTCTACATCTGACATAGTACTAACGCTATATTCATACTGATTATTTATCCTTATAAAAAAGTTTAAAATCGGCCATAAAACACTCATTAAAATGCCTAATAACGCAATTGCTATGGTAAGCTCTAGTAATGTTACCCCTCTATTTTTTTCCATTACTCCCCTCGTTTACAGTTTATCTGAACAGTAATTTTCTAATGGCGTTAATAATATGCTTTTTTTAATACCCTCCAATTCTACTTCCACTAATATAAAGCTAGGAGTTGCATCTATTGCTATATCTTCTTTATTTAATGCTTGTTCTGTAGCGTTATAATTACCTTTTTTTGTTGATTTATTCCAAATAGTCTCTACAAAAGGCATATTCATAAATACTCCACTACTTATAGTTACGCTTACTATTTTTCCTGACAAACTATCCTCATATGCGTAATAAGATGTTGGTAATGAAGAATTTTTATCTATGTTATTATAGATAATTTTATTTGAATTAGAATTTGAAGATAATTTCGAAGTTAAATAATAATAATTACCTACAGAATTTCCACTAGAATTGAGATTAGATGAATTATCTAAAACTAGTAGATATTCATAAGTGATTGGAGAAAAATTATAAGATTTAGGTATAAGAAGAAGCAACTCTTTATATCCTAGACTTTTTATATTTTTTAATAAATTATTAACAATAAATTCTTTAGAAGAATAATTAGAATCTACTATTTTAGTTCCAGTATTTGCTGCTGTGCTCTCTTTCTTTTGACCAGTTCCCATTCTAACTACTGCTCCTGTCATTCCTATTAAGGGAACTATTATTATTAATACTATAGAGAATGCAATAACTACTTCTAATAGGGTGAAACCTTTATTTTTTTTCCTTAGCTTCATTGCTTAACCACCAACTAAAATCATAATACAGCCACTTATTGAAATAAATGGAGCAAAAGGAATTTGAATATCTTGTTTTTTTGTCCCCCTATTTTTTAATAAAATACAAACAGAATAAACACTTGCAGTTACATAACTTATTAAAAAAAACAAATACATATTTTGAAAATTTGTGAACCCTATATAAGCTCCTACTCCCATAGCTAATTTAATATCTCCGTATCCTAATACCTCTTTATCTAAAAGATCAGAAACATATCCATAAATTAGAGAAAAGGGGATGGAGTAAACTCCCATCCCTAAAAAAGAATTTAATAAATTGTCTTTTACAAATTGATTATAAATTAATCCTACTAATATAAGCAATACTGTTAAAAAATTAGGGATATACAATTTCTTTAAGTCTATTACAGATATTATTATTAATAAAATTATTACCAAAAGATTAGTAATTAATGTAATATGCTCAATTGACATATATATCCCCCAAATTTCTTTTTTTTATTCCCAATTAATATTATTGTTATTTAGTTGTCCATAATTGACATCCAGTATCTGCACCATTAGCGAATGCAGTTCCTTTAGCATCTAATCCAACTGCTGTAATTCCAATTCCATCTGCTGCCCATACGAATCCAACATTTCCTGGAGTATATGCAGGGCTTGAATTTGGAGAGTAAGTTCCGTTACCATTGTTTACACAGTTTGCTGGAACTGTTACATCTTGAACAACTCCTGCTTGAATTGCTACTGTTGTATTATCTGTTTTTCCTAATGTAATCTTATTTACATCTTGTTGGCTTAAGTAGTTAGCATTTTGTAATCTAACTAAGTCTGCGGCAGTTAATAATTGTCCTGCTGTTGGTACATTTCCAGAAGGTAAAGTCCCTTTTTCAGCATAGTAAACGTTTGCTGCTGTTTTCAATGTTTGAAGTGTTGCAACGACTTTAGCATCTTTAGATTTCATTAAAGATACTCTGAACTTAGGTGTAACTATAGCTGCTAAAACACCAATAATTGCAACTACAACTACTAATTCAACTAACGTAAAACCTGATTTTTTGTTCGTATTTCTTTTCATTTTTACCACCTCTTATTTTATTTGTTGATCATGCCTTCATATTCAAGTGGTTTTTTCCTTTTCCTTTTTATTATTATTTTTTTTATTATTATTTTTATTATTATTAATTCTTTATATCTTTATTTTTTTTATTATTAATTTTTTTTATCGTTATTTTTTTTTATTTAGCAATATCCTTTTTTAAGTTTAAATATTTTTCAGTATATTTTGATTTAGGTGATACCATTGATAATATTTCTGAAGCTTGATTCTTTTTACCTTGCTTAATATTGTTTTCTGCTAGCATTATTATTACTTCATCATCTTTCCCTTTTATTGCTAAGTAACGCTTTAAAACTTTCTCTGATTTTTCTAATTCAAAATTATTTGTATTTAAAATATTGGAATATGCCACAATAAATTCTTTTAAATTTTTATAATCTTCATAATAAGCCTCTAAAAATGTATAAATAGAATTAGGCTTATTTACTTTACGTAAAAGTGTTGCATATTTATAAACTAATTCTGAATCAAAATTTTTCTCTTCACCAATAGCTTTATTTAAATAATAATCCGATAAGTTATAATCTTTTAAGTCAAGATATACATATCCACTAATTTTATAAATAAAAAGATCTTTAAGATCAGGTGGTAGCATCTTTAAATAAGATACTGCTGTGACTGAATCCCCTTTTTTATAATACAAATACGATAAGTTTTTTATAGCAACTATGTTTTTAGGATCTACTTGTAAAGCTTTTTTATAATATTCAATGGCTTTTTCTCTATTTCCTAATTCAAAATTGCAATATCCTATCCCCAGTAATGTTACTGTATTTCTAGAATTCATTTTATACGCTTCACTAAATTCATTAAGAGCTTTTAAATAGTCTTTTTCAAAAGAGTAATTCTCTCCTCTTAAAATAAAATACTCCTCTTTCCCAGTATACTTATGAGAATTAAATTTAGTTTTTTCTGTTGAACTACACGCCGCCAGTAAATTAAATAATATAATACACATAGTTATTTTCTTTATCATTTTTATTTTTTTTGAATTTATACTCATTTCTGCACCTCAGTTTATTTTTTAGGCAATACTATTCCCTTTAAGTTATTATATTCTGATACTTTTTCTAAAACAGTTCCCTCTTTATCAATTAAAATAGTTGTTGGTATTTTTTGTACTCCAAAACTTTTTATATTTTCTACACCCTTCTCAAAATATGCAGGAAACTTATAGTTATTTGTCTCTAGATAGTTTTTAACTTTTTCAACTGTGTCTGCTCTGTCTTTCTGCCCATAAGGACCAAACATAAAAATAATTTCTAAATCTGGATTTAATTTTTTAATCTCTTCATAATCATTGTTAAATAATTTTTTTTCTTTTATACAATAAGGGCACCATGTTGCTGTAAAATTCAATAAAATTTTCTTTTTATTTAAAAAATCTGATGAATTCATCTCTTTCCCATCTAGAGTGTAATAAACAAAATTTTCAACTTTACTTCCAACATTTATTTTTTTCTCCTCACTAGCATATCCTAATGAAAAACAAAGAAATAAACCTAATAAAATTGCAAATATTTTTCTTTTCATAAAATCCCTCCATAATGTTTTTATGTTTAAAAATCGCACCTTACTTTCAATAATATATTATTTTTTTTAAAAAGTCATCAGTAATTTATATTTTTCATAAATTTCATTAAATGAAAAACAGCATTTATACAGTAATTAGCTATATAAATATTCTTAAAATAAATTACTAAAAGGATTAACTAAAATGGACTTGAATAAAAAAAAAGGATACTCCTTATTAGAAATATCATTTGTAATAGCTATTATTTTAACTCTAGGTGGCTTCTCATATTCTAACTTAAATACATATATGGAAGAGGAAAAATTAAGAGGTGAGAAAAATGATATTATTCAATTAGTTTCATCTGTTAGCAGGAAAAGTTATTATTCCAACTCAAAAATATATATGTACCTTAATACTGAAATGCCTGTAAAGGACCAATTTAAGAGAGGAGTCTATATCTTTTATCCGAAAATTTTAGATCCTATTAACGGGGAAATTACTGGTGGTTATTTTGATTATAATATCTCAGATAATAATAGCTTAATTAATACAATCTCACCTAAAATGGTATTTCAATGTGATAATCCTAAATCGGCATTAAAATTTTGCCCTGTTATTGCATACGAAAAAAATAATATACTCGTGGAAAACTTAGATTTTTTAGATAAACTCTTACCTCTGAAAAAAATTGAATTTTCAAATGGAAATTTAAATACCAATTTAACTTTTTATCTTTTTAACTCTAAAGGTTTTTTTAGTAAAAAAATTTATTTTTATTCAAAAAATTCTATTGTACAAGTTTACTCATATGTTTATAAAGGGGTAAACCAAGATTATTTAAAAAGAATTAACGATGATGAAAACATCCGTATCTATCATGAAGAAAGAAAATTAAAATATCCTTTAGGAAATGATCCAGATTGGAAAAAAGAAGACAGTTCCCTTCCTCTATCTGATTCAATTAATGATTAAGGAGTGCATTTATTATGAATAAAAAAAAGCTTATTATTCTTTCACTAATTTTTTTAATAACTCTTCCCATTTTTGCCAAAAGAGATACTCAAAAAACATGTGGATTAGGATCTGGTGGAAATAACTCATCTAATTATACTGTTAAATATCAAGAAATTTCACCAGTTTCACTTTTTAAAATTCAAATTTTTTCTAAAAAAATACCAGGTAACACTTCAAATGTTTCGACGCAATTTAAGAGAGATGTAAATCTACAACTAACTCCTTTTCCTACTAGTAGTAAATATGGATCGGAGTTTGCAATTATTTCTATAGAAAATTCCTCTGAATAGAGATTTTTTACAATATTATCAAGTACCAATTTATAAAGGAGAAATTTCAATGTTAAAAGACAAACCAAACAACTTAAAAAGTGATAATATTCCTACTAAATCAGCCCCTATAAATAAAGCAAAATTAGACAGCATTCTTTCTGAATTAAAAAACTCAAAAATGGATACCCTTTCTTCAAAAGAAAATACTGATATTGCCTTTAATGTTGAAGAGTCTCTTTCTAATGATAGTCCACTAATTGTTAAAGGTTTTAGTGCTATTCTCGTAGGAGCTGTTAATGTAGGTGCAACAGATATTCATATAGAAGCTTTCGAAAAAGAAGTTAGAATAAGATATAGAATAGATGGTGAACTTAACACTATAAAAACTATTGATAAATCTGTATTAAACGCTTTAGTTTCCAGAGTTAAAATACTTTCAAATCTAGATATTTCTGAAAGAAGATTACCTCAAGATGGAAGAATGAAAGCAAGAATAATGGATAGAGATATAGATTTTAGGGTTGCAATAATGCCTACTATTTTTGGTGAAAAAGTTGTTATTAGAATACTAGATAAAGGTACTGTTGATATGAGAATTGACAAAATTGGTTTTACAGAGGATGAATATAATAAAGTTCTTAAATGCATTACTGCTCCTCATGGAATTATTCTAGTTACTGGTCCCACAGGTTCAGGTAAATCAACAACCCTATATTCTATATTAAATTATTTAAATACTGAAAATGTTAATATTTCAACCGTTGAAGACCCTGTTGAATATAACATTGATGGAATTAACCAAGTGCAAGCAAAACCTGATATTGGACTTACTTTCGCTGCTGCACTGAGAGAATTTTTAAGACAAGACCCTGACATAATAATGCTGGGGGAGATAAGAGATAGTGAAACATCAGAAATAGCAATTAAAGCTGCATTAACAGGACATTTAGTTCTTTCTACTCTGCATACTAACGATGCACCTAGTACAATAAATAGGCTTATGAATATGGGAATTGAGCCTTTCTTAATCTCTGCAACTGTTCTTCTGATAATATCTCAGAGACTTGTGAGAAAAATATGTCCCGACTGCAAAATTGTAGATGAAAATTACTTAGCAAAGGCTATGGCTTTAGGACTAAAAGAGAAAGAATATAAAGATAAAACATTTTATACACATGCTCCAGAAGGATGCCCAACATGTAATGGAACTGGTTATAAAGGAAGAATTGCAGTACATGAAATATTAGTTCTTAATGACGCAATTAAGGATTTGATAGATAAACGTGCTTCCACATCTGAAATTTTTAATGTAGCTGTGGCTAATGGAATGGCTCCTTTAAGAGAAGAAGGACTTTTATGCGCATCTGAAGGGGTAACATCTTTAGATGAATTATTAAAAATAATACACTAAAAGAGGTAGCATTATGTCAATATACAAATATTACGCTTATGATTTAAAAGGAAAACAGCTTGAAGGAAAAATGGATGTTGAAAATGTTATTCAATTAAAAAAAAGACTAAAAGAGGATAAGCTAACATTAAAATCATATACCATAGAAAAAAATACTAACAAAAGCACTAGTCATAAAAAATTAAAACAATCTGAACTAATCTCTTTTACTAGAGAAGTTTGTATCATGCTTGAAAGTGAAATTTCTCTTTTAGAATCTTTAACTATACAAGAAACTATGACAAAAAGTGTCTCTTTAAAAGCTTTTATTTCTAATTTGAAAAAATCAATTAATCAAGGGGAACCATTTTATACAGGGTTACTACCTTATGAGGATCAACTTGGACCAACTTATGTAAATTTAGTCCATGCTGGTGAGATTTCAGGTACTCTTGGAAAAACCATGAATGAGCTAGCTGATCTTCTTGAGAAGAATTCTGAAATAAAACAAAAAATAAATAGTGCTTTAGCGTATCCAATTGCAGTTTTAAGTATAACAGTTCTTATTAGTTCTTTTTTAATAGTTTTTGTTCTGCCATCATTTGTTAAAATGTTTACAGATTCAGGGGTGCAACTCCCTTTTTTAACGCAATTATTGCTTGATTTAAGTAGCTTTATTAGAGGTAATTTCATTGTTATTCTAATTTTTATTTTCTCATTTGTTCTATATTTAAAAAAATTTTTAGCAACGACAAAAGGAAAAAAAATAAAAAATAGAATATTATATCGTATACCAGTTTTTGGAAAGCTAATCCTTGAATCAGTAACACTTCGTTTTACTCGTACACTAGCTACTTTATTAGAAGCAGGCGTTAGCATATTAAAAAGTCTAGAAATTGCTGCAATAAGTGTTGGTGATCCTCTTTTTACTGAAAAAATATTAAAAGTAAAAGAAGAGGTTCAATCTGGTATTTCTATTTCTTCCTCTTTAAATCGTACTAATTATTTTTCAATCGCAACTATTAGCATGATTAATGTAGGTGAAAAATCTGGAAGAACCGTTATAATTTTAAAAAAATTAGCCAGCACAAATGAAAAGCATTTTGACCAATTCGTAAAGGGGGCGATAACTTTAATAGAACCATTAATAATGATTTTTATGGGAGTTATGATAGGAAGTGTTGTTTTAGCTCTATATCTACCTATGTTTGATATGATTAGTGCTGTTAAATAACTATTCATAAAGGTGTCTGAGCACAATAAAGTATTTAAGGGGGAATCAAAATGAAAAAAACAAATAAAAAAGCAAAAGGTTTTACTTTAGTTGAACTAGTAGTTGTAGTTGCAATTATTGGTGTTTTAGCTACTATAATTACACCTAGATTTAAAATTTCTTTAATGAAATCAAAAGATGCAAAAGTTTTAGCTACTCTTCATACATTAAAAACAGCATCTAATGTTTATTATGCTGAAAAAGGGACTCTACCTTCAGGAGCTGTTCCTACTGTTGGTCAAGTAATTACAGCTGCGGATCTTGTTAGATTACAAAAAGCTAATTACTTAAGTGAGCAAGATGTTAATAAATTAACACTAGGAAAAACTGACTCAACTCCTGTTCTTATGGCTGCGGGGGTTGTCCAAGATGCCAACGTTACTAAAAACTGTACTTTAAATGTTGATGGAACTTATTCAGTTGCTGTAGATCCTGACTTTACTCCTGGATTTGTAAAATTTATTTGGGATAATGATGGAATAGGTCTTAGCATAGTTGGATTAGGTCCTAACGGACAAATTCTTACTACTGCTGCTGATACAGGATGCAGACTTTGGGCAGATAGAGTTACTACTAACAATAACAATGGTAATAATGGTAACAACAACGGTAATAATGGTAATAATGGTAATAATGGAAACAACGGCAATAACAACAATAATGGAAACAATGGTAATAACGGTAATAATGGTAATAATAATGGCGATGATAATAACAATGACGATAAAGATAAAGACAAGAAAAACAACTAATCTTTTCAGAATAAAAAATATTTTAATTGAGAGGTGGTTTTATAGAATATGGAAAGCAAATAAAATTGAGGCGAAAGCCTCTTTTTTATTTGCTTTCCATTTAAAATTTTTATACCTTTAATAAAAATTTTATATAATCTCATATTTTTTTGTTTGCATAATTATATTTTTTATGATAAACTCATAGAAGTATAAAAATAAAGGAGGAAAAAAATGAAACAATTTAAGTCTATAAAAAATACATTTAAAGAAAAATTTTCTGTATTTTTGGTCTTATTGTCTACTTCATTTTTCAATCTATTTAATTTTTCAAAAATATATATTTTATATTAGGGATGTTGACTATTTCAATTTAATAGTTAGCAATCCCTATTTTTTTTAAATTTTTTTTAGGAGGAGAGTAAAAAATGAAACAAATTGACAAAGATTATTCATTAACTGAAGTATCAACAGAGGGTAGAAGAGGTGCCGTTTCAATGTTCGCAATTATGCTAGGATTTACTTTCTTCTCAGCTAGTATGTGGACTGGTGGAACTTTAGGAATTTCTCTTGCTGTCCCTGATTTTTTTAAAGCAATTTTAATAGGTAATCTAATTCTTGGAGTTTACACTTCAGCATTAGGATATATAGGTGCTAAGACAGGACTTTCAACACACCTTCTAGCAAGATATTCTTTTGGAGAAAAAGGATCTTACCTTGGATCATTTCTATTAGCACTAACTCAAATTGGTTGGTTTGGTGTAGGAGTTGCAATGTTTGTATATCCAGTAAGTAAAGTTTTAAATTTGCCACTTTATTTACTTGTAGGTATTTCAGGATTCCTTATGACTCTAACTGCATATTTTGGAATTAAAGCTGTAACAATTTTAAGTGCCATTGCTGTTCCTTCTATTGCTATACTAGGTGGTACATCTGTTCTTAAAGCTGTAGATAGCGTTGGTGGATTTGAAGGACTTGCACTCATAAAAACTACTGATACTATTGGAATAGTAACTGCTATTTCAATGTGTGTAGGTTCATTTATTAGTGGAGGATCTCTTACTGCTGATTTTTCAAGATTTGCAAAGAGCACTAAAATTGGAGTTTTGAGTACTGCTATTGCCTTTTTCCTTGGGAACTCACTAATGTTTATCTTTGGTGCTGTTGGAGCAAAAGTATTTAACACTGCTGATATTTCAGAAGTTATGTTTGCACAAAACTTAATAATACCAGCTATTATAGTTCTAGGATTTAACATCTGGACAACTAACGACAATGCTCTTTATTCTTCGGGACTTGGATTCTCTAATATTACAAAAATCTCTAAAAATAAATTAGTCTTAATCAATGGATTCTTAGGAACACTATTTGCTCTACACCTTTATAACAATTTTGTTGGATGGTTAGGTTTATTAAATACTCTACTACCTTCAATTGGTGCAATTATCATTGCTGATTATTTCTTTGTTAAAAAAGGAAACTATGATAAAATCGAGAATATGGAATTTAAAAGTATTAACTGGATTGCAATTACTTCATGGGCACTTGGGGTTATAGCTGCTAAATGTATACCTGGAATAGCTCCTTTAAACTCCGTACTTGTAAGTATGATAAGTTACTATGGATTAACTAAAATATTAATAAAAAATGAGGAGTTGAACTATGTTAATTAAAAATGCAAATATCCGTGGGCAAGAGGGTTTATGGAATATTTATATAGAAAATGGAAAATTTAAAAATATTACCTCTATTGAAGAAATAACTGATATAGAAAACATTAAGACTGTTATAGATGCAGAAGGAAATTTAGTAATGCCTCCTTTTGTAGAACCACATATCCATTTAGATACTACTTTAACAGCTGGCGAACCTCGTTGGAATATGAGTGGAACTCTTTTTGAAGGTATTGAATGCTGGAGTGAAAGAAAAGAATTCTTAACAAAAGAAGATATTAAAAGAAGAGCTAAAAAAGCTATTGAATGGCAAATTGTTAATGGAATACAATATATAAGAACACATGTGGATATTACTGATCCAACACTTATGGCTCTAGAAGCTATGATTGAAATAAAAGAAGAGATGAAAGAATATGTTACTCTTCAAATAGTTGCCTTTCCTCAAGAAGGAATACTGTCATTTCCAAATGGGATTGAACTTCTAGAAAAAGCTATTACTATGGGTGTTGATGTTATTGGTGCAATCCCTCATTTTGAACATCAAAGAGATTGGGGAGTTGAATCTATCAGAAAGGTTGTTGAACTAGCTGTTAAATACAATAAGATGATTGATGCTCACTGTGATGAAATTGATGATGAGCAATCAAGATTTTTAGAAGTACTAGCTGCTGAATCTTGGAAAGCTGGAATAGGGCATAGAGTAACTGCCAGCCATACTACTGCAATGGGATCATATAATGATGCTTACTCATATAAACTTTTTAGAACTTTAAAACATTCTGGAATAAATTTTGTAGCTAATCCCCTTGTTAATATTCATCTTGGTGGAAGATTTGATACATATCCAAAAAGAAGAGGAGTTGCAAGAGTTAAAGAACTTCTAGAGGCTGGAATTAATGTGTGTTTTGGGCATGACGACATCTTTGACCCATGGTATCCTATGGGAAATGGTAATATGATTCAAGTTGCTCATATGGGGCTACACGTTTGTCATATGATGGGGTATGAAGAGATTCAAAAATCTTTAGATATGATTTCTTCTAACTCTGCAAAGACACTTTGTTTAGATGACTATGGAATAAAAATTGGAAATAGTGCTAATTTTATTATATTATCTGAGAAAGATGATTTTAATTCAATTAGACTGCAGGCTAAAGTTCTATATTCTGTAAGAAATGGAAAGATTATTGCTAAAACTTCTCAACCTAAGTCAGAAATATTTTTATCAGAAACTAAAGAGATAGATTTTAAATAAATAATCTATTTATAATCTACTTATAATCTATTGTTAATAAAATAAGTCCCTAGACATTTAATATTCAGTCTAGGGACTTATTCTTATTTTAGATTATAAAGCTTTTTTTAAAATTTCTCTACTGATATCTAAAGTTAAATCTCCTGATTCTGATAATTCAGTTCTTCCATTTTTCTTTAAAGCAGCAATTAAATCTTCAATTTTATCCTCAGTTATTCCATAGTCTGAAAGATGAGTTTTTATTCCTAACTCTTCAAAGAAAGAACGAGTTTTCTCTATAGCTTTTTCTATTTTAGAATCTTCAGTTCCCTCTGTTATATCCCAAACACGCTCTGCATACTGAACTAGCTTAGCTCTCTTCTTCTCTTTTCTTACTTCCCAAATAGCTGGTTGTAAAATAGCAAGAGTCTTTCCATGGTCTACTCCAAACATAGCAGTAACCTCATGCCCTATCATATGTGTTGTCCAGTCTTGTGGAACTCCTGCACCAATTAATCCATTTAACCCCATTGTAGCACACCATACAAGGTTAGCTCTTGCGTCATAATTAGTTGGCTCTTCTACAGTTGTTTTTCCTATTTCAATAAGTGTTTTTAATATTCCTTCAGCAGTTCTATCTTGGAATCTAGCATCTACTGGATATGTTACATATTGCTCTACAGTATGAATAAATGTATCTACAACACCATTTGCAACTTGAGTTTTTGGTAGTGAAAATGTTACTGTTGGATCTAGTATTGAAAACTTAGGGAAAGTAAACATACTAAAAACAGGAACCTTAAGATTTTTGTGACTTATTACTGCTCCATTATTCATCTCTGAACCTGTTGCAGGTAAAGTTACTACAGTTCCCATTGGAACAGCACTATCAACTGGTGCTAACCCAAAATCTGGAGTAAGTAGCTCTAAAGGATTTCCATTATATTTTGCTGAAAGAGCAATGAATTTTGTTCCATCCATAACTGATCCTCCACCAACAGCCAATAGAAAATCTACTTTTTCTTTTTTTACAATTTCTACCGCTTTCATAAGTGTATCAAACTGTGGATTTGGTTCAATTCCACCAAATTGAAATACTTCTCTTCCTGCAAGATTTTTAAGAACTTCATCTAACGTTCCATTTTTTATAACAGAACCTCCACCATAAGTTACTAAAACTCTAGCATTTTTAGGAACTAATTTATCCAATTTTTTTATAGTATTCTTTCCAAAAACTATCTCTGTGGGATTATAAAAATTAAAATTTAACATAAAATCTCCTCCTAATTATTTAAAATTATTTAATTAAGTTAAGTATACTCCTTAGAGTTAACTCTAAGTCAACATTTATTTACAAAAATTTGAATCATCCTCATACCACGCAATCTTCAAGTCTATTTTCTTTAAATTATCTTTCAATTCTTTTATCTGTCCTAAGATTTTTTTCCTATGATTATAAAGAATCTCCTTTCTCTCATCTTTAGTTTCATTTCCTTTTAAACTAAGATCTACAATTCCTTTTATATTTTCTATTGTCATTCCAGTATTTTTTAAACACTTTATAATTTCTAACCAAAATATATCGTCTTGAGAAAACTTTCTTATTCCATTTTCATCTCTTGAAATATAAGGTAACAACCCACATTTTTCGTAATATCTAATTGTATGAGCTGTAAGCCCAATTTTCTCTGAAACATCTTTTATTAAATACATTATATCTCTCCCTCTTGCCTCTATACTATCCTTGCATTCATACTATATTTTTTAATCTTAAACTTTTTATTTTTTCTAATTAATAATATTAGTATAACCCAAGTTACATTAAAAATCAATTTAATCAATTTATATATATTAGCATTGGAATTATAACCTTCCTTCATTATCGCAAAATAAAAAAGCAATTACACATCATTAAGATAAATAATTACTTTTTTAATTTTATCTAACTTAGTAATCGAATCTGATTATTTTTTAAGTAAATCTCTTATCTCAGTAAGTAAAATTTCTTGATTAGAAAGAGCCGGTGGAGTTACTGGAGCCTCATCAGCTTTCTTTTTAAAGTTATTCAGAATTTTAATTAGAATAAATATGCAGAAAACAATTACTATAAAATTAATAATGTTTTGTAAAAATAACCCATACTTTAATATAACTGGTTCTGCATTTGCTATATTAGATGGAATTGTTAGAGCTAAAGATGAAATATCTATATTCCCTATAACTATACCAATTAGAGGCATAATTATATCATTAACCATGCTTGAAACTATCTTTCCAAAAGCTCCTCCTATGATTACCCCAACTGCTAAATCTACTACATTTCCACGCATTGCAAACTCTTTAAATTCTTTAAAGAAACCCATAAAAAAAACCTCCACTTTTAATAATTAGTTCTTAATTATCAATATATTGTCATATAATCTATTTCTATAAATAAATGTGAATTCCTTTTTATCAACCACTAAATAATTAAAGGTTTAATAATTTGACTTAAGTATAATATTTATATAAACTATATCTATACTATAAATTAAAGAGGTTAAATATGAGTGATAAATTATACTTGATAGGGGAGTTTTCTTCTATTAATAAGGTTTCTACAAGAGTACTAAGACACTATGATAAAATAGGATTACTAAAGCCCGCTATTATTTTAGAAAATGGTTATAGATACTATAGCGAAAAGCAGATTGAAGATATTTCAAAAATAAAAATGCTCCGAAATTGTGAATTTTATTTAGAAGAAATTTCCGAAATTCTAACTGATGGTACTTTAGAATTTTTAAAAGATAAGGCTAGAAAAAAAATAGTAGAATTAAAATGTAGAGAGATAGTGCAAGATTTTTCAATTTATTCTTTAAATAATATTTTAGAAGAGAATAAAAACAAAGATTTTAGTAATAAATATGGGATTTCAGTTATAAAAAAAGAACCTGAATTACTTTTAGTCTCAGATATTTTTATTAATATTGAGCAAATAGAAGAAGCTTTCAATGATTTCTTTTGTTCTCTTAAAGAAAAAAAAGTTTCTACAGAAGGAACTCCTGTTTTATTGAATTATTTTACTTCTCATGAAAATCAGCAGATTTGCATTGGTATATCAGTAGATAAAAATTATAAAAATTGTAAAACAATTACAATTCCTGAAAGAGTTATAATTTCAACTATTCACTATGGAGATTATACTACAATAGGGTATGCTTATAGTAATTTAATAAAATATGCAGAGTTAAAGGGATATGAAATTAGTGACTTTTTTATTGAACGTTACCTTATAGATAGTGCAAATACAGTTAACCCAAATAAGTATATGACTGAAGTATCGATAGATGTAAAAAATATCTCTTGACCTTAACACTGTGTTAACGTGTATTATTCCATTAACAAAGAAATGAGGAGATGGTATTATGAAGAAAAAAATTATTATGTTGGTGGCATTACTTATGTCTCTATTATCGTTAAATGTTTATGCTGCTGGATATGTTATGCCTGGAGAAGAGCAACAACACGAAGGAACTTGGCTAATTTGGCCACATAAATATACTTATGGAGAAGAATATAGTCAAGAATTAGAAAATATATGGCTAGATATGACTATCGCTCTTCACACTGGTGAAAATGTCCATATTATTGCTTATAATGAAGAAGAAAAATCAAAAATTGAAAACCTACTTATAAAGAATGATGTAAATATGAAAAAAATTGATTTTGTTATAGCTAAATCAGATGATGTTTGGGTTAGAGATACAGGACCAATATTTGTATTTGACCAAGATAAAAATCTTACTATTGCAAACTTTACTTTTGATGGATGGGGAAAAAAAATGAAGCATAAAAACGATCAGTTAATCCCTGAAAAGGTTGCTTCAATAAAAAAAATGCCAATTGTTAATATTCCAAATCTAGTTCTTGAAGGTGGTTCTGTAGAGTTAGATGGTCATGGCACAGTAATGGGTACTCTTAGTGCTGTTGCAAGTAAAAATAGAAATAGTAATCTTACAATCAAAGAAGTAGAAGAGTATCTAAAAAAATATCTAGGAGTAACTAACTTCATATGGTTAAAAGGAGTTACAGATGAAGATATCACTGATGCACATATAGATGGAATGGCACGTTTTTATGATGATAAGACTATCCTTACAGTCTCAAGAAAAGATTTTAGAGAGCTATATGAAGGGATTGATATGAATGATTATAAAATAATGCAAAATGCTAAAAATGCTAAAGGTGAGCAATACTCTATAATTGAACTTCCTTTAACAAAGAAAAACGTAGATGGATTAGACTATAAAGGTTCATATTTAAATTTTTATATGGGAAATGAAGTAATTCTCCTTCCTATATATGAAGATGCAAATGATAAAGTTGCAATTAAAATTATATCTGACCTATATCCTAATAAAAAGATAGTTCCAATAGTAATAAGTGATCTTTTCCAGCATGGAGGAATGATTCACTGTGTAACACAGCAACAACCAATATCAAAATAAGCCTTAATTTTTATTAAAAAAATTCAATATAATAGGGGGATAGAGAAATCAACGTTTAAGTTTTATTTCTCTATCCCCTATTTTTATTTAAAGATTTCATGCTCTATATGTTTAATTTGAGCTGAATGAACTTTAATTTCTGCTTGCTGATTTCTCATAAGTTCAACTATCTTACTTAAAAATTTTCTATTAGATTTTCTATCTTCTAAATCTGATTTTAATCTTAAAATATTTACGTATAGTAAACAAGCTATTACTATTCCAATAATTCCATATTCTGTAAATATCTTTTCAAGAAGCTTTAGCATTTTATCACCTACTTATATTATTTTAACCAAAATATAGATTTCACATTATTCTATTTTAGAATTTTCTACTTTTTTAAAAACTGCATCATAAATTTCATTATCAATACTACTGCTTGTGGATTCCACCATTTTTTTTAATAAAATTAAAATTATCTTTTCTATTGCTGGACCTGTAAAATATTTGATAATAAAAGCTGTTACAAAAGCTAAGACTATACTCATTATAAACTTCCTATTTGATGTGGTTACATATAAAAATTACATATAAGATTTTCTATTTTAAAACTACACTTTACATTATAGACACCTCTCAATTTAGAGCTTAGTTGGCTATGTCTTTATACTTTATATTTATTCACTAGCTCTTTATAACTACCTATTCGTAACTTCTATAATATTTTTAAATAAAAAAATGTGTTAGGAAGTTATTACTCCTCTAACACATTTGCTGTATATAGTCCTATTTTTTATTTTTTGCTTCCCATTATTGCTATTTTTTCACATAAGTCTTCATAAGAAATCCCTTGTGCTTTTGCCTCTTGTGGAAGAAGACTTGTTTTTGTCATTCCTGGAAGAGTATTTACTTCAAGACATATAAACTCAGAATTATTAGTCATAATAAAATCTATTCTTACATAATCAGAAATATTTAATACTTTATAAATCTTCTCAGAATATTCTTGAACTAGCTTTGTTTCATAATCAGAAATTTGAGCTGGTGTAATCTCTTTTGAAAATCCTACTTGGTATTTATTAGCATAATCAAAGAATCCATTTGGTGTAATTATCTCAATTGTTGGTAAAGCTTTCCCATCTAAAACCCCAACTTGTATCTCTCTTCCAACTATTTTTTTCTCAAACATTATTAATTTTGAGTACATACGAGCATCTTCGATAGCTTTATCTAGCTCCCCTTCTGATTCTACAATTGATATTCCAATACTAGATCCACTATCTATAGGTTTTACTACACAAGGAATCCCTATCTCTTTTATAATTTCACTTTTATTAATTTCGTTAACTTCATATGTTTTCCATGGTGCAACAGGAATATTGTAATATTGAAGCATGATTTTTGTTACATGTTTATCTAAGCAAAGAGCACTTTCTAACATTTTTGAACCTGTATATTTAATTCCATAAAGCTCTAAAAGTCCTTGAATTTTTCCATCTTCACCAAGTGTTCCGTGTAAAGCTAGGAAAACTACATCTGCCATTTTACAAATTTCAATTACATTAGGACCAATTATTTCTTTTGAATTATTTCTAACTTTTTTTATCTCTTCAATTGAAGGTGGTAAAATAGGAACTCCTTCAACTTTAATATTATTTAAATTTGAAAATATAGATTCATCTATTTGATTGCTTTCAAATCCTAAATACACATCTAACACAAATATTTTATGCCCTTTTTTTAATAATGCATCTGCTACTGCTGAACCTGACGCTAAGCAAACATCTCTTTCTTGACTTATTCCACCTGTTAATACAACTATATTCATTAATTCTCCTCCTAGTAAAAATTCATTGCTTTACTTTTTATTTATTTTATTGTTTATTTATTCTATTTCTTAATGTAATTTTGACGTTCATAATAAATATTAAAGTTTTCATTTATAAGTTCTATTTTTTCTCTTTCTGGATTACTTGGAATTACTAATCTATTAAACTCTTCCTTAAGCCAATTATATTTACTAAATACTTCAGTTTTCTCAAAATTATTATCTAATTCACTGATAATTACATTTTTAATTTTATCTATAATAGTAGCTTTATCTTCCTCAAACATCTCTAAAAACAGTTCTTCTTCCAAAGAGTCCATAACTTGTAATATAGTTAACTGATGGAACCCTAAGCATCCATCATTAAATCTGCTAAGGTATTGATGATAAGGGTATCTGTACTTTTTGCTTTCAAGTGGATAATTTAATTTTTTTATTAACTCTTTCGATAAAATAATTCTTGGATTAATAGCAGTTTTACTCTCTAATTCATGAGCCTTTATTAGTCCTCTACCATATACAACACCCTCTCTTGTATGAACTAAATCTCCTACTGTAATTCCTCCACGAATCAAAATTCCATTTTTTATTAAAAAATTTCCTACAAAAGCAATATATGCAACTAGTGTAGAAAAAACTTCGTTAAATCTATTTTCTTTTTCTTCTAATTTAACTGAGATTAAAATTGAATCAGAAAAGCAAGTAACTCTCATTAACTTGTCTATTATGAAGTTTTCTTCCCCTTTTTTTTGAGCATCTTCTTCTACTGCAATAAATTTTTTAACCCAATCGTGATTTTTTTCTAAGTTCTTTAAATATCCTAAAGCCTTAAATATCATTTGATGCTTATCTTCATCTTTACCAGATTTAAAAACCATTTCTTTAAATCCTAGAATATCAATAAAAGCTACTATACAAGTACTGTATTTCATGATTTAATCACCTCTAATATTTTCTTTTTTTATTTAATATATTTCATAATTTTATCATTTCTTCTTATTTTATTGTTTTTATCAATTCTAAATTAGAGCTACATAATATTTCTAAATTTTTAAAAATTTTTTCTGAATCCCAATTCCACCACTTTATTTCTAAAAGATGCTCTATTAAATCACCATCAAATCTTCTTTTTAATATTTTAGCTGGATTTCCTCCCACTACATGATATGGGGGTACATTTTTTACTACTGTTGAATTTGTTGCAATAATTGCCCCATCTCCTATCTCTACACCTGGCATTATTGTTGAATTTTGTCCAATCCATACATCATTTCCTACAATTGTATCTCCTTTAAAAGGTAAACTACCTTGTTTAGGAACAACTTTCTCCCATCCAGTCCCCATTATAAAAAATGGATATGACGTTATTGAATTAAGCTGATGATTAGCTCCATTCATAATAAACTCAACCCCTTGAGCTATTGCACAAAATTTTCCAATAATAAGTTTATCTCCTATAAAATCATATAAGTGAGTAACTTGCTTTTCAAAGTTTTCTGCTCCATTGATATCTGAATAATACGTATAGTCCCCTATAATAATATTTGGATTTTTTATAATATTTTTAATGAAACATACTGATTTGACTTCTTTATTAGGATATATTTCATTTGGATTTGGTCCATATTTTCTCACTTTATCCCCCTATTATAAATCCTTTTATTTTAAACTAGTTTTTACATAATCTATTAATAATTCTGGACAATCAATAAATGGTGAATGTCCGCATTTTTTTAAAATAATAACTTGATTTTTGCAATTCAGAGCTTTTGATGTTTCTAATACTTCCTCTTTAGTTATAATTCTATCTTCCTCACCCCAGAACAATAGCACATTAGATTTTATATCTTTAATCTTATTATTTCCTGTAGAATATTCATTACTTTCATTAGAAATATTAAAGTTAGCTAAAGCCCAGTAAACATCTGCTAAATTCTTTTGTTTTAAAGAAGCCTTTACATAATTAATATTATCTTGAGAACTTGGCTTTTTATTTGTATAAATAACTTTATCCCATAACTCAGACATGAAATCTATATCTTGGTTATTGATTGCTTTTAAGACTGGTACTATTTGTGTAGGTTCGTTTTCCATAGCTTCTCTGCTCAAATAAGGTTTATTATTTTCATCAAGTATTGGGCACCCTTTATAACCCACACTATTTACAAGAATAAGATTGCTTACTTTTTTAGGGTAACTTGCTGCAAACTCCATGCAAATACATCCTCCTGCAGACCAGCCTAATAAACTAAACACTTCTAATTTTAATTTTGAAGTAAACTCAAATATAACATCTGAAAATTCTTCTATTTTAGTTCTTGAGTTATTATAAGTACTTTCTCCAAATCCAGGTAAATCAAGAAGATATACTGTATAGTTTTGAGGTAAATAAGGAATAATTGAATTAAAGTGCTCACTTGAACAAATATTGCCATGAATCATAATTAGCTTTTTTTCTCCATTTCCAAGTTTTTTATAATGTATAATCTCTCCATTGATTGTTTCTAATTTTAACAATGTACTCCACCTACTTTAATAATTCTTTATTTTTATATCTTACCACACTTTTATATAAAATATAATTCAAATAATAAAAGAAAAACTATTTATTCTACGTAAACTCTATCGTAATATTAACTAATATAATTTATTTTGTAAAAGGTGCTGGAGAGGAATTTATAGGAGGAACATCATGAATTATCCAATTATATATTCATTATCATATAAATTATTAATAAAAAAACTTAAGGAGCAACGTATTAAAAAAAAATAAACCAAGGAGAGTTATCTTTAAAACTGGGAATAAGTCAAAAGAAATTTAGTAATATTGAGAATAAAGTCCAAAAACTATGCTTAGAAGAACTAATTTTACTATGCTATTTTTTAGATTTAGAGTTTTCTAAAATAATACTTGAATATGAAAGAGATTACTTTTTAGAAAATTTACATAAAATAAAGTAAGTCTATCCCTTTAACAGGGATAGACTCTTTATTTTACTTCTCTTCAATACTAAACTTTGGACTCAAAGTAGTACCATATATTTTTATTTTTTTAACTGGCGATTGTTTAAGGTTAGATTTAAAAATCCCTCTCCAGGATTTTCTTCCTTCCCAATGATCCCATACAAGAGCACTGTTTTCCCCAGCATTAACAACAATATCAGTAAAACATCCAGGAAAATCATAATGATATTTTTTTGGTGATGTTATTTTTCCTGTAGTTCTCTTAATCGGTACTAGTACTAATTTACCATTTGCATCTATTGTTCTTTTTTTACAATCCATCATTACCTCTGCTATATAGGCACCGCTGTGTTCTAATTCTATAGTAGTATTGTTAAATATTTCATATTGTTTTTCTACATAATTAGCAGTAGAGCTAATTATTGCAACTGAGTTATCCTTTGCAAAAGAAGCAGAATATGAAATAGGAACTCCTAAATTAGATCTTGTTAGTTCTGCATTGTCTCTAATTACTTTTTTTAATTCATCTAGATTTGAGCAAACTAATACTTTAGCTGCTTCACTTGCATTTCCACCTAAACTAATAACACTAATCGTAGAGTTCTTTAATACTTCTTTTTCCTCTTCAGTTAAATTCTGATCTAAACTTTTTTCGTCTAACGTTACTTTTAAAAGTTCTTTAATAGTATGATGATTATCATTACTTGAAGATTCTACTTTAACAAATAACATTCTTCCATAATCAACGCTTCTAATATATCCTAAAGGATTATCATTATTTATTATATTTTTTAAACTATCAACAGTAACAGTTTCTTTAAAAAAATCTGAAGGTGAAGGTGGTATATCCAATGTAATCGTATAGAATATTTGTTTATACATAGCTATCACACATGATTTTGTTAACTTTGAATCTATTTCTAATTTAGCTTTTAAATCTGTTGAAGCCCATTTTAAATCAAATCCTAACTCTAAGGCAACTTGTTTATCAGAATAGAAATCTGATACGCTAAATTGCTGTTTAGATGCTACTTTATAGTCATTTTGAGAAAGCCAAGCTTCTATACTTTTATTTATATTTGATGTTGTTTCAGAATAAGTTGGATTTTCTAAAGATATTTTATTTGCTTCTTTTAATCCAGGTAAATTAATATTTAAAGTAAGAGGTGCTTTCTCTATTGAAACAGGAGTAGGTCTTCCCGATGCTAAATCCTGATTTACTCTAACTAAAGAACCAGGATATATAACCCCCTCTATCCCATTTAAAAGAGAAATATCAAACAATTCTGAAGATAAATTCTTAGGGGAATTTGTACATAAAATATATTGAGAACCTTCATTTTCTTCTGTATAAAATGGTTCTGAATCAATCATTTTATCACCTGGAATTGCAATTAATTTTTTAGGATCATAATTTAAACTATAAATATAATTATTGATATCATTGTTCATTAGTTATTCACCCTCCCATATTTTATAATTTGACCATTATTAGTTATTTTTATAATAAGTCCTTGAGCTCCTCCATCAAACTTAATTTCCCCCACTACTGGAACTTGTCCCTCTGCTGGAAATCCTCCCATTATTTTTCTATAATTTACCCCATCAATAGTTAATTCTTCTGAATTATTAAGATTGTTGCCTACATTCACTTCTATTGCTCCAATTCCAATAATTAAAGCTCCATTATTATCTCTAATTTCTTTTTCTGTTTGATTAGTTAACAACATTGCAATCATCTCCTTTCTAATTGACATTAAATCCCATTTAATAAAGAGTATTTAATATCCTAAACATAATAAATATATAATTTTCCAAACATGCCATTTGAACTATATTTAATTGTTCCACTAGTAAGAATAATTAATAGTATAGTCCTAATAATTAACCTTAAAAATTTAATTTCGCCTCCTTCTTCCTTTGATAAATTTAGTATAGCAATAAAAAAAGAATATACCGAATTGGTATATTCTTAATAAATGGTATGTAGAATATTAGTTATTGTCCAAATGTCCGCTCATCAATTTCTGTAACTCCACTACTTCTTTACTTTTTATAGTTTTAACTGATTCTCTCTTAGTCTACTAATTAGAGCTACTTAGACCCTAAAATGCTTCCTAGCATTCTAAGTATCTCTCTCGAGTAGATTAAGAATTAATCTTCCTCTGGAATATACTCGATTAAGTCCTCTACTTTACATTTAAATAATTTACATAACGCTGAAATATGTTCTTTATCTATTTTTTGATATGTGTCGTGATAATATTTGTTTACAGTAGGAGCATGAATTCCTGTCTTTTCGGAAACTTCTTTTTGACTCATTCTATTTTGTGCCATAAGCAAGTGCAATTTTATTTTTAACATTTTATTCCTCCTTTTTTTCTTATTATAACATTATTTAAAAAAGTAACTCAATAATTATATTACAAATTTAATAATTTAATTATTGACAAATTTATTATATTGTATTATTATTACTAATAAGATAATAATAATATTTTTTTTGTATTAAAATTATTTTTTTATTAATTTTTTAGGAGGAATAAAATGAATAATTCTAATAACGGCAATTTAATCAGTTCAAATATCTCTTTAACTCAAAATACAATTGTAAGAATTTGTTTTGATGAAGAAAAACAAGCTATAAATGAAATGGAGCTACTTAGAGTAGTTTTTGAGGCGGAAAAAACTTTTCGATTAAGTAACGGGGTCACGATTTATAAAGTTTGCTTAATGCCGTACCATTCTAATAAAAATTATCATAGTGGAGAAGAATACTTTTTTCTAGAGAAATTAATCATCTAAAAATGTGTTAAAAAACTATTAATTCTAGATGTTAACTCTAGAGTATGTTTTATGTTTTGCAACTTAATAATAAAATTTATAAACAAAAAGGAATTATTAGTCTTGTGTGACAATAATTCCTTTTTTATTGGGGTAGCCCCAATCGGAAAATGCGACTAAATTATCGAATTTAATCGGTTTTACTATAAAATTAATTTTAAAAATCTCAATGAAATCAACACTTTTGACTTTTTAATAAAAATTAGTTTCTGTATTTTTAATAAAACGAAATTTTTATGTAGAAGAAAAAATCCTAATGAAATCAATGGTTTTATATTTTAATTTTATGGTCAGATGCGTTTAAATTCGATAATTTACAAGATTGTATTTAAGAAAAAAAGGAGAAAATAACATGATAACAATTTATATTTATGATGAAAAATTAAACATTATAGCCAAACCATTAGTAAATTCATATGAAGAATTTATGAGTAATCCTCAAGAGATATACCAAGAGTGGGATTCTAAAAAACATATAGCAGATACAAAGGAATTTAAAAACCCTGTTATTGTGGATGGAGAGTTAAGAGATAAAAAAAGAGAAGAAGAAATCTTATTAGATGGAAAAATCGAGTTATTATATCCAGGAGAAATTATCAAAGATGGAAAGATTGAAAAAGTAGAAATATCTAAAGGACTGTATAAGCCATTGTGGCAATCTCCAATATGGATTGAAGGTGCACCTCTAGAAGAATGTATTGAATTTAAAAGAGTAGAGTTAAAGAATTGTAGAGAATATGAGAATAATGCATCTTATCAAAATTTAAATAAAGATCTATTTGATGCTGATGAGAGCTCAAAGAATAGAATGGAAAGAGCAGAGAAGAAATATAGAGAAAATCCTGAAGAAAAATTTTTATGGGTTACTGCAGATAATAAGACAGTAGATATAACACATGGAGAATTAAAGGATATTATAACAGGAATCTATACTAGGAAAGATAGGCTTTATAGGAAATTCACAGATAAGTTAGATATAATAATAAATGCAAAAAATATAGAAGAAGTAAAACAAGTAATTTGGGAGGCATAGAATGAAAATATCTAAATATTTTTCAGAAAATGAAGTAGTTGTATCAGCTACAGGATCTAAGTTAGGAATAAAGAATATTCCTAACGATAAAGAAAAAGAATATGCTGTTTATGCAGCTAAGAGAATGGATGAGGTAAGAGAGTTTTTAAGAGTCCCACTAATAGTATTATCCTGGTTTAGATGCCAAGAACTTAATGAGGCAGTAAAGGGAAGTAAAACATCAGGGCATAGATATGCTCTAGCTGTAGATAATTATAGTAACCAGATGGCGAGTAAATTAATGTATGAAAAATTATTGAAAGCAATGAAAGAAGGGAAATTACAATTTGATCAGCTAATCTACTATCCAAAACAAAATTTTATTCATTGTGGATTTAAATTAGATAAAAAGGAAGAAAGGAATCAGGCATGGATAAATAATTAAAATATAGGGGGAGAAAAATGAAGTTTAGTATATTTGATTTGCTTTCAAAAGTAACAGATCTCATTTTAAAAAAAAGTAAAAATGGAGAAAAGGACCAAGATATTAAAAAAACAAAGATAAATACTTTCAATGAATGTTTGGAGAGGGTAACTTATATTTTTGTAATATTGGTAGTTTTGAATTCTATTTTTCCAAAGCTCCAGTTAAGTGATTGGAATTTTAACATGTTAGAAAAATTATTAAATTACATGATGCCTTAGGGGAGGAATTAGATGATAAGTTTAGCTAAAGGATACTTAGCAATGATATATACAGGATGGATTAGCTTAATGATATATTTAGTAGGAGGTTTTGATACTCTCTTTAAAGCATTACTTATAATGATGGCTTTAGATTATTTAACGGGATTAATAAAAGGATATAAGAAAAAGAATATTAACTCTAAAACAGCTTATAAAGGATTTTGGAAAAAAATAGTAGCGTTAATAGTAGTTATGTGGGCAACCCAAATGGATATAGTATTTCATCATGTTGGAGTCCAAACGTTAGAAGCTTCTAGTGATTTAAGTTCTATTGTGCAAAATATAGGAATAAGAACACTGGTATTATTGTTCTATGTTTCTACTGAATCATTGTCTATAATAGAGAATGCAGCAGCATTAGGAGTTCCAATTCCAGAAAAATTGAAAAGTGCTTTAGAGCAATGTAGGGATAATAAAAAAGTAAAAGAAGTATAAGAAAAGATATTTGATAAAGACTTCAAGGGTTATAGTTTTTATGACTATGACCCTTGAAAAAATAAGTACATTCCAAATTTTATAAATAAAAATTATCTTTTAAACATATAGTTTATTTCTTGTAATTCATCTATAACATTAGAGTTAGATATTTGTTCATTATTTTTTTGGGGATTAAGTAGTTCCTCAATTAGAGAAGTAACATCGTACCTATACTTGTCAAAGGCAGGAAAATCTCTAATTTTTAAATTTAGAATAGGATCTATTTCTAATAATTGAGTCTCTAATTCCATTGTTATTTTTTCTTCTAACATAATGAAGACTTTCTCTTCTAACGAGCAAATAGTAATTTCAAAATCATCTTCAGGATCAATAGAATATTTACTTACAACAGTATCCACAGTATCAGACATTATATCATAGCAATAGTCATCAATAAAATCATTAGAGGTGTCTATTAGAAGGATTTTAAAAATATCAAGGAGCTCGTTATTTATTGAATTTTTTTTAATAATATAATTAATTATTTCAATATTATTTATAAAATAAACTTTTTTTAATATATCACGGACTAAAATAGGATTAGTAAAAATTATCTTTAGATTATAAAATTCATAAAAATTTTTATCAAATAGATCATCTAGAAGATTACTAAAGTCGTAATCATGATAATAACTATTTTCAGCTGATTTGCTTATACTATTTAAGACGTCAATTTGTATTTTTTCATTGAAAATCTCATATTTTATAATCATTTTTAAATAATAATAAAAATTTGTTTTTTTTAATGTTTTTAGGTTTAAAAATTTTCCATTTAAAATTAATTCTTTTATTTTTTCTGCTGCACTCTCTAAATTTGATATTTTTATAATTTGCTCAGCATAAGTTGAATTTTTAATGATATCTTCTTGCAAGTTTTTATTGTTTTTTAAACACGTTTTCATATAATCATTTATAGAAGGGTTAACACATTTTATTTTTTTTGTTTTTTGTTGACTACAATAATAAATTTTTAATAAAGATTCATTTAATCTTTTTAAAACGGTTTGGTATGTATTTAGTGTTAAATCATTCTTTTTTGAAATTAGACTTTCATTATATACAGTACACAAGATTTCATCGTCAATTTCTGTATCTGTCAAAGAGTAAAGAGTGTACATCAAACTTCTGTCAACTTCTTCTAATCTGTTTCTAAATTCATCCTCCCAAACATCTAATGGATTGTCTAAGTTATTAATTATATATGCAAAATATTGAAAACTTTTTATTTGTTTATATCTGTATTCTTTAGTCACATATTCTATAATTCTAGGATTATAATTTTTATGATTTATTATTTTTAAATAATTTTCATTGCTTTTTATTTCATTAAAATAATCACTAGGCAAGTTATTAAAAAATAGATGATTATATAAAATATGAGCTTTTTCTATTGGAGATATTTTTTCTATGTCAATTATATGTTTAGAAACATCTTTTTTTTCTATTAATTCTTTAAATTTTATAAAAGAAGAGGTAGCTTCATTTAGTATAGTTATTCTACTATTCATAATTAGTTTTTTATTAGGTGATTTCTCTACAAAGCTAATTAATGTTTTAAGTTCATTGGGCTGCTTTTCGTCCATTTTTAAATAATGTTGCCCCAAAAAGTCATCTAATAAAATAATTTCCTTTTGTGCGGTATCACGAGACAAATTAGCTTTTATTTCACTTAAATTATTGTTAGTCGTATATTTTATTTTGTATTGATTACTTAAAAAATATAATAGTAACATTTTAGAAATAGTACTTTTCCCAACGCCTGGACCTCCAGTTAATATTAATATATTACTATTTTCTAGTATTATTTTGGATTCTCGATATGAAGATGTTTCAACAAAAAAAATACTTTCTTCTTCAATATCAAAACGTAATTCTTCACAATCAAGAAACATGCTTTGATTTAGAATTAAAGAAATAATTTGGCTAGAACATAACCACAATTTAAAATTTTTTTGTACAATGTCAAAGTTTTCTTCTTTTTCTAAAAATTCATTTATAGGTATAGCATCCCAAATATATTCGATATTTGGCATAGTTTTAGGAAATAGTGAAACTATCTCTTCTTTATTTTTTAGTGTTAACGATAAACTAGTCATTACATAATAAAAATCTATTTCTTTTTCTTCTATTCTAGAGGCTTCTTTTTTTAAGGAAGCTAGTAAGGCGGAAAATTTGCTTTGAGAATAATGTTTAACTTGGGCAATTATCTTATGTTTTTTTTCACCATCACTAATGTCGATTCCTCCGTCCTTTCCTCTTGGGAAAAAAAATAGTTTTTTATTTAATGCTCTTTCTAAAATATTTTTACATAAAATTTCAAATTCATAATCATTTAAGTTATTAAAGTTATACATATACTCTCCATTTTAAAAATTATACTGCAAGTTTTATATTAGATTATAGCATACTATAACACTGAGCAGTATAATTAAAAATAGTAGAGGATTTATATAAAATAAGAACGAGTAATTAATAAAATAAAATTTTAAAATGTACTATATTAAAATTAAGATAAAAATGTTATTATTTTAAATAAGTGAGTTATAAAAAATTATTTTTTAAACAAGAATAAGGGAATAGTTTTTGGAAATAAAGCCATTTTAAAAGAAAAAATAAAAAATATAGAAATTGGGAATAAAAGAAAAAATATGATGAATTGCATTTAATTATAATTTCTTGTATTTATAATAAAAAAAGATAACACGATTAAAAATATGAGAAAAAATAAGTTCTACTTCAGAAATTAGAAGAAAGTGCTTAAGAGCAACAGAATTGTATAAATTAGTAATAAGAGATTTGAGTGCATGAGGAGTTATTTACCGAAGAAGGAATAATGGAGTTAAAATCGTAAGTTAGAATTTTCAGTTTTTAATAAAAAATATTTGAAATTAAAAAAATATATAATAAGAAAAATTAAAGCAGTTAAACTTATTATATTAGGGGGAAGTATGATTTTAAAAAAAATGAGATTAGAAAATTTTAGAGGATATCAAAATGCTAGAATAGAATTTGATGAAAATTTGAATGTTATAATAGGAAAAAATGATGTTGGGAAATCGACAATATTAGAGGCTTTAGAAATTTATTTTAATAGTGATATCATAAAACCTGATCAAGGAGATTTAAACATATTTTCCAAAAAAAATGGAGGAAATATGTTTAAAATAACATGTTGCTTCGAGGTAAATAAAAAAAATGAAATATTGTTAGATTGTACAAATAAAACAACGTTTGAAAATGAATTTATTTTAAATAAAGATAATATGTTGGAAATAATTCAAGAATTTA
Organism: Fusobacteriaceae bacterium; assembly: GCA_051656905.1. GTDB lineage: Bacteria > Fusobacteriota > Fusobacteriia > Fusobacteriales > Fusobacteriaceae > JAGNZR01. The sequence continues at coordinate 41,089 of JBOFJQ010000009.1, forward strand.
GTTGTGATAAAGCTAAAATTACTCCCCAAATATTTATAAAAATAAATTACCCAATAGAATTAGAAAATCATCTTAATTTAATGAAATTAGCAGACTTAAAAGCAAAAGTGAAAGCTATGAATATAGAATCAGAAGTTGATGATAAAACTAAAAAAGAAAATTATAGAGGTGCTATTTATAACAATATAGATGATATTAATAGAAGAGAAGAAAAAATATTTCAAATTGATAAAAATATAGAGGGTTATAATTTATGGGATAAATTAAGAATGGAGTTACCTTTATATTTTTTATTTCAATCAGATAGAAGTAATACTGATAAAGATTCAGAAATTCAAAATCCATTAAGAGTAGCAGCAAAAGAAGTTTTAATCGGATTAAACGAGGAAATCGAATCTATAAAAAATATAGTAAAAGAAAAAGTTGAAAGTATAGGGAAAGATACAATTGAAGAATTAAAAAAATTTAACCCTGATATAGCGAATATTTTAAAAGTAGATTTATCTACAAAAAGTTTTGATAGTCTATTTTCTTTTAATATAGTTGGAGATGATGAAATACCATTAAATAAGAGAGGAAGTGGAATAAGAAGATTGATGCTTTTAAGCTATTTTATGGCAGTAGCAAAAAAAAAGCATGGAGATAAAAAGGTTATATATGCAATAGAAGAACCTGAAACAGCTCAACATCCTAATTTTCAAAGTGAAATATTGGAAACTCTTAGGGTTCTTTCAAAAACTAATTATCAAATAATTTTAACGACTCATAGTCCGCAGATAGCTAAGCAAATGCAAGAAGAAAATATAATTTTTATAAAAAAATGTAGAGCAGGTAATAATGAAATTATAAAAGATACAGAAACAAAAATTAAAGATGTTGCGGAAACATTGGGAATTTTTCCGACTGTACTACCAAAAGTAATAGTTTCTGTTGAAGGAGATACTGATGTAAGGTTTTTTAAAACAGTTGGAAAAATAGAAGAATTAAAAAATATTGTTGATTTAGATAAAGAAAATATAGGATTTATACCACAAAAAGGGGGAAAAATTTTAGAATGGATAACTAGGGATTACTTAGCCGATTCTGAGACAAAAGAAATTATTATATGTGATAGGGATAGTGAGGTATATGTAAAAAAAATAGATGAACTAAATGCGACTGAGGATCAAAGAAGAGCTGGATTTGTGACAGATAAATATGAAATAGAGAATTATATTCATCCAAAGCTGTATAATGATTTATATGAAACTAATTTTTCGTATGATGAAAATTGGAACGATTTAGACATCCCTAAAACTCTTTGTGATAAGCTAAAAGATTCTCCCAAATATAAAAGCTACACTTCGGATAAGAAAATACAGAATGATATAAAAATTCAAATAAGCGAGAATTTGTTAGATAAAATAACAAAAGATTATTTGATTGATATAGGAGCCTTTGATGAACTTAAAAAAATATTTGAAAAAATTAATAGTTTTAAGTAAAAGAAACTTGTGGCAGAGAACCCCAAAATATATTATTTATATTTTTATTATTTTAACTAATTTTAAGATAATAAAAAACTAAAATAAAATAGAAAATATTATTAATTAGTATTATCAAAATCAAGTTTATAAAAATTATTTGAAAAAAATGCCTTGACATGATATTATAAAATAATAAAATGGGTTTTTATATAAATTATATCCAGTGATATGGAAAATAAAATTTTCCATATCACTGGAGTAAAAATAAAAATTATACTGTTGACATTAGCTATAGATTATAGTAATATATAGCTAAACAGAAATAGTTGGAAACCCCTTGCCATAGTAGGGACTTTTAATAGTTGGAAACCCCTTGCCATAGTAGGGACTTTTAATAGTTGGAGCTTCTCTGCCATAATGAGATATAGAAAAGAAGTTATGAGATATGTCGTAACTTCTTTTTTTTAGGAGTATAAATGGAAATAGTAAAATTAAATGAGGATTACTTAAAGTTAATAACAGAAGAAAATAATAAATATCCACAAAAAGGAATAGGAGTAAAGATATATGTCGATGAAACTTTCTTTTTTGTTCCTATAACCTCGCAAGATAAAAAAGGAATTAACAAACAGGATGAAAAGAAGTTTTTTAGTCTTGAGAAAAATGGAACCTTACTTATATGTGATTATATTTATATAAAACCATTTTTAGTAGAAAAAATAAAAGAAAATGCAACTATAATATCTGAAATTAAAAAGTTGCAAGATAATAAAAGTGAAATTTTGAAAAATCTAAGATTTCAAATTAATTATTCTAAAGATAGAATAGATAAAAGAAAAAAAGAATTATTGGAAGGATATACTAGAGATTTTACAGAAAAAAATCGTCAGAAAGCTATTGAATATACGAAAAATGCTATTGATTCAATGTCAATTTTAGAGAAAATAAATTTTTCTTCTGAAGAAATTGAGCAAATTATAAAATATCAAGTTTTTGAAAAAGTAGATTTGTACGATGTAAAGACTATCTTTAATTTAATTGAAGCTTGGAAATTTTTAAAGAATACCTTAGAATCATCTTTAACTTTAGATTATATTATTCATATAAATAGGCTAATCGCTAATCACCAAGCACTCAAAGTTGGAGAATTAAGAGATGGGAATAATTCAGTTAGCGGTGAATTTTTTATAGTTCCACCTAATAAAGAAAAGGTTATAAAATTTATGGAAAAAATTTTAGGAAATAAGAATATTCAGATAGAGGCAAAAGCGCTGCTAATATTTCATAAATTAATAACTGAACAATGGTTTTGGGATGGAAATAAAAGAACGGCTTTTATAATAGCAAATAAATTATTAATAAAAGAAGGAAAAGGAATTTTTTTATTGGATAGTTCTACATCTGACTCTTTTTCTCAATTACTATATAATTGTTATAAGAATAAAGATAAAAGAAATGAATTGTTTAAGTTTATTCAGGAAAAATGTATAAAAACATGGGATTAAAAATTTTGTTTGTTAATAAAAATCAATCTATTTAAAATTAATTAGAATATTTTTGATAGGAGTAAGAGTATGTGTAAGCTAGTTGAAAATAAAGAAGAATAAAAATATACAAAAAGAATTGTCTAAATTCCAGAATTGGTATGCTTATAAAAGTGGTGATAAAATTTTATTTGGTCCTAGTAAATTTATAGGATATAAAGATATGAATTAGGATATGTACGATAAACTTAAAAATACTGGAAATGATACTACTCTAGATCTAAGAAAGACTGAGGTAGCTTTAAAAAAATATTTAAAAGAGAAAAAGAATTAGAAAATCTATTAAACTCTTATGGGAAAAAATTAAATAAAGTTTTTTCAATTACTGTAGCAAAGTAAAAAAATAATATTTTAAGAATGAGTTATTTTACTGAAAAATAAGGAATAAAAAGGTAAAGGTTCCCAGGGTTTTCGCTCTGAGACGCCACAGCAAACATACATATAAAAAAGTTAGAATTTGATAGTATTTAATTAATATAGAGGTTAAAAGATAGTTTTATCTTTTAACCTCTTTTTTATACTTAAAATTTTAGTAAGAATGGAATTATAACATGTTTCCATATCAATTCCAATCTAGAATTCTATTTTTGACTTTTTTATAATAATATATTCTTATAAAAATATTTCTTTTTATCATTTCTAGTTTTATCTATTCTACTTTTTTATCATAATAACAAAAGTATGGCAAATTTCAACAATTTTTTGCAGAGATTTTAAGTATAAAAAAAGAGACTAAAAGACAAAAACATCTTTTAATCCCTCTATTTATTAAACCTTTACAAACATTTAGTTTTTTAAGGTGTGTGTTCTTTTGCTGTGGCGTCTCCAACAGGAATCGAACCTGTATCTATGTCTTAGGAGGACAGTACTCTATCCATTGAGCTATGGAGACTTTTTCAGTTGACAAAATATATTATACACTACTTCTATATCTTGTCAATAACCAAACGATTATTTTATTTTTTGATCAGATGTAACTCCAAAACCTGATGTTGTTGAATAATATTGAGCATCTATATATTTCCCATTAGAAATCAATACCATTCCTACTGTTTCTTTAACAGCTTTTGAACTACTCATATTTCTATCAACTTCATTATAAGCTTGGAATCTTGTTGTATCATCTATATGATATCCGTTCTTAACTAGCGAAGAGTTTCTCATGTTTTTCAAAGCGTAAGTCCTTGCTGCAATACTTTGAACTTTTAAAGGCTCTACTCCAAAATCTGTAGACATTTCACTTGGTACTACACTTTCTAAATAATCTTCAATAGAAACTTCATTTATTAAATTTAATTTTCCATTTTTTAATGGTTTTATTTCAAATTTTCCTGAATAAAAAGGATACTTTGTTTTTCTTTGTTCCTTTTTTATTGTAGTAACACCTATCAATGAATCTGATGGACTTACCTTAGCAACTGTTCTTCCCTTTGAAATAAGTTTCCCATCACTATAGAATTCAAGTTGATCATTATTCATTCTAAACTCTATCTTTTGGTTAGCTGGAACTATTGTTTTTTTATTTTTAAAATCAATAGTTAACGGCCCTTTAGAAATTAATTTAACATTTTTATGTTCAACAGATCTATCCTTAGTAATTGCTACTTTGATATTTCTATTATCATAAGCTTTTATAGAAGCATGTGGGTAATAAAAGCTTAATATCTCATCATAGCTCTTATTGTAAGTTCTAGCCATGTCTTGAGCTCCAGCTTGCGCCATTCCTACTCCATGACCATATCCTCCACCATAAAAATTATATCCATCATCTGTTTTTTCAAAAGCTAAGAATCCAGAAGGTGTTGAACTTGGATTCTTTAACAATACTTTTCTAGGATAATTACTATAAACAGTGTAGTTTCCTCCACCTAAAAATTTACGTGAATTATATTTATCATTAAATAAATAAGTTCCTTTACTTCCCTCTATTTGAATAGAAATTACAAGTCCTGATTTATCTCTCTCAATTACTCTAATATTTCTAAGAACTCCTAAAGGATTTTCAGGCAGTGCTAATTTTTTCCATTCACCATTTGAATAAGTCCTTATATTGTTAGAGTACTTTTTTAGATTCTTATTTAATAATTTCTCTAATTCACTATTTGTCATTGCAAAGTTCCATCTATAAAAAGGTGCATTTGATCCGTATGCACGAATTGTATTATGCTTATAGAATTCTAAACTCTCTTTCTCATTTGTAAAATCTATTTTTTCTTGACTAACTAAATGGTTAACTTGACCATAATAATAATCTTCACTAACTACTATAGGGAAGTTATCTTGGTTTAAGTCTCTCTTTTTTGGCATCGTTAGCTCATATAAGTTAGTTTTTTTTGCGTTTGAAGCTTTTGGATCTTTTAAAAGAGAGAATTCGTCTCTTTTAAATCCATTTGGCAAATTGTTTAAATCTGTTTCATCTAATGTTGTTTTAAAGTTCAAAGGAACTCTATTTCTTGTCTTGCTCACATCTTTATTTTTATCTTTAGTACTTGTACAGGCTGTAATAAACATAAAAACAAATATAAATATATATTTCACTAAATATTGTCCTCTTTTATAATTCCTCTTTCTTTAAATTTAAGAATTTCTGGTAAAATAAAATCATTAAATACTTTTGGAATATTTTCTTTTATTGGTGCAACTCTTTGTAAAATTTGATGCTCCTGTACATTATATTTTTTCCATGTATGACCATCTGAAACAACATTTTGAATAAACCCTTGTAATCTATCGCAACAATTTGCAAATCTAGCTTCTGGAGTATTTTTTTCTTCAAACTCCATCCATAAAGAGAAAAATTCGTCTTTTTGCTCTTTAGGTAATGTAGAAAATATCTTTTCTGCACTAGCCAGTTCCTCTGTAAACTTATTAGGATTGTGATTCCCAAAGCAAGGATTATCCCCTGCATAAATTTCTACAACATCATGTAGTAAAATCATTTTTAATACTTTTTCCATTGATATCTCTTCATTAAAATAGGGCTTTAAAACCATTCCTGCTATTGCCATATGCCAACTATGCTCTGCATCGTTCTCATTTCTCGCTCCATTTAAAACAACAGAAGCACGTAAAATCCCTTTTAACTTATCTATCTCGTATAAAAAACTCATTTGCATTCCTAAATCTTTTGAATTAGTCATTAATACCTCCTTGTAATAGACACTCACTAACTATAATTAATATGTACTATTTTCAATTTATTATATGTTTTTTACACATGTATCTTTGATATTGTATCATAAAATTCAAAATATTGCAAAATTTATGGTTTTAGCTCTATGAGAAAGACTATATAAATTGATATAACTATGGTAAAATACAGTGAAATTAATAAAATATTAAAGGACGTAAAGTAATATAATGAGATTAGAAAAATATTTAGTTCAATGTGGAATTGCCACTGGAAAAGTTATAAAAAAGTTAATAAGAGAGGGTGAAATAACTGTAAATGGTGTAGTTGAATGTGACTGTTCTGTTCAGGTAGAACCACCTAAAGATATTGTACTTTATAAAAATGAAGAACTACAGCCAAAAACTTTAAGATATTATCTATTAAATAAACCTGCTGGATACTTAACAGCTGTGTCTAATACTATAAATTCTAAACCTATTATAATGGATGTTATCCCTGACTCTATAAACAAGCAAGGGCTTGCTCCAATAGGTAGACTTGATAAAGATACTGAAGGAGTGCTAATCATCACGAATGACGGCAATCTGAACTATCTAATGACATATCCTGAGAAAGTTATTGATAAAGAGTACTATGTCGAACTAGACCGTAAAATATCTCCTGAAGATATTGAAAGATTAGAACAAGGGGTAGTCTTTGATGACTATCTATGTAAACCTGCTAAAGTTGAATTTTTAACTGATAATTCTATTAATTTAACTATTACAGAGGGGAAATATCACCAAGTTAAAAAAATGATGAAAAGTATTGGAAATAAAGTTGTTTACTTAAAAAGAATCAGAATGGGAAAACTGACTTTAGGTGACTTAAAAGTTGGAGAAATCAAAGAAATTTCTATTGATGAAATCATTTAAAATACTGAACAAATAAAAAAGGGGATTTTAACTCCCCTTTTATTTTTTAATTTTTATAGTCAACTCTGTAAAGATATAACCCTTGAGGTGGAACTACAAATCTGTAATTTTCTCTCGTTTTTGCACTTAGTAAATCTTTTATCTCTTCTAAAGATGTCTTATTTAATCCTAAATTTATAAGAGACCCTGTTATCATTCTTACCATATTATATAAGAATCCATCAGCTTCAAAATATATATCAATCATACCATCTGAATTCTTAGTAAGTCTAATATCTTTAATAGATTTTACTGTTGACTTCTTTTTTCTACTATTTTTTGAAAAAGATATAAAATCATGTTCTCCTATGAAGATTTTAGCACCCTCTTTCATCAGTTCAAAATCTAGAGATGTATCAACAAAGTATGAATATTTTCTCATAAATGGATCTCCATATTTCGAGTTATCTATTTTATATAAATATACTTTATTTACACACGTGTGCCTTGCATGAAAACGGTCATCAACCTTATCACAGCATGTAACTCTAATATCCTCAGGAAGGTATCTATTTAAGCTATCTAAGAAAGTGTTATCTAAATTTTTAGATGTCTTGAAATTAAAAACTTGCATCATTGCATGAACTCCAGCATCTGTTCTTCCACTTCCTATTATTTGAATCTCTTCTTCTAAAACTCTAGATATAACTCTTTCAATTTTCCCTTGAATAGTCTTTTCTACATTATCTGTCAGTCTTTGCCAACCGTTATACTTTGTTCCATCATATTTTACATGAAATTTATAATTGTTCATTTTTTCCTCTTTCTTTTTTATTTTATTCTTTCTCTAAATTCGATAATATTAGCTCATAAAGTACACTAGCCATTAATCTAGAAGTTCTATCATCAGCATCATAATCTGGATTTATTTCAGCTATATCTATTGTTAAATTCTTTGCATATCTACAGAATTTTCTTAAAAGTTTCATAGCTAATATTGGTGAAATTCCTAAAGGCTGTGGTGCACTAACCCCTGGAGCTGAAGTTATTAAGAAAACATCTGTACATATTGTTAAATGGATATAGTCGTTATTACTAGCAATATCATAGAACTTATCAATAGCATTATTATCTAGCTCTGATGCTCTAACATATTTAACATTATGACTTTTAGCTACATCAAATAATCTTTGAGTATTTGAGAACTTTTGTATTCCAAATACATTATAATTAAAATCTATACCTCTTAACTTATACTCGTCTGCTATTTGTAAAAACATTGTTCCTGAAGTGGGACCATTTTCATAACTTCTCATATCAAAATGAGCATCCAAATTAACTATTCCAATTTTTGGATTTTTCTCTTTTTTCAATGCATAGTTCATAATTCCCATATTAGTTCCAAAGGCAACTTCATGTCCTCCACCTAATACAACAACTAAATAATCTTTCTCTTTTAATTTTTCTACAACCTCTGCAAGTTTAGATTGTCCTGCTTCTAAATCTCGATCGTTTACTTCAATTATTTCAGAAAGATCATAAAATGATAAATCATTATAGAATACAGGGAAAGAAGCCATCATTTTTTTTAAATGCTTCCATCCATTTCTTGCACCTAATCTACCTAAATTTCTTCTAACACCTTCATCTGAAGCAAAACTTACAAAACAAACTTTTTTCATATCGTTTTCTTCTAATAAAAGCTCATCTAAAGTCATAACTTTTATAACTTGATGTAATCTTAGTACATCACTTTCTGTCCCGTCAATACGTCCTTCCCACTTCATAACAAAACTCCTTACATTATTAAATTTTTATAAATATAAAATTGCCTTTCAATGACATCTTAACTTTACCCTCTGTTATTTGGATAAAATCTCCTTTCGTAACTAAATAGTCTTTCTCATTTAATTCAATACTACTTATCTCATCTAAAGCAAATAGAAAACACTCACCACTTTCTACTTCTTTTTTAGTTAATTCTTTTAAATTTAATATTTCAACTTTTACATCAGAAATTGACTTTTTCCAAATAACATTAAAATCTCTAACTTCTACTTCTGATTTGCTTACTGTCTTTATTGCCCCATCAAAATAATAAGGGGAATTTTTTTCTAATCTTGTTAATCCTTCTTTTTCTCCATCATTATTAGGGTGTGATATATCTATCCATCCTTCTAAAATAGTTAAGAATCTATTATAATCTTTAAAATTAGTAAAAACTGAGTCTCCAGGTCTTATAGTTGCTGATGAAATTCTAATGTCAAAGTCATCACTAACTTTAAAACCTTCTGGCTGTATAAATAATTGCGTTGTAGTTCCACCACTCCACTTTGTAAATGTTAAATCTTGAATATTTGTAATTTTTACATCTATCACTAGACTACACCTCTTCTATTTTAAGTTTAATTACCAGCTAGAACCTCCACCTCCACCAGCTCCTCCACCAGCACTTCCTCCACCCATAGATGAAAGTCCAGGTCCATTATTCGATCCTGGTCTTGAGTACATGTTAGAACTAATGTTATTCATTGAACGATTTAGACTTCCCATAAAATATAAAGCACTAAATGTTCCCATATTTGTTGAGTGATACCAATCAGGCGGTGATGTTAATATATCATTAAACTTCCCTGCCCATTTATCACTAACCTTTAATACTATAGTGTAGGGTAAAATATTATAAAAATAACTTGGATTTTCATCCACAAGCATCTCTAACTTCTCTTTTTCTGCAGTTGTTAAAAATCTCTTAAATCCTTTTAATCTTCCTAAAAGTTGCGAATACTCCTCTGTTCTTCTCTTTATTTTTGAAGCAACAATAATTATAAAAAATACTGCTGGAAGTATTGCTGGATACTTCATGAAAATATAAGGAATAACTCCTAATATTTCTGGTGAAAATACCCTTACTCTATACTGAAAAGAAAATCTTATTGCTGCTAGTATCAGTAATATAAATGGAAAACAACTTACTACTTGCTTCATAAAAATAGATTCTTTCGTATAAAGTCTTGTTCTATTCATTGCTAAATCTATTCTAAATAGATCTACAGTCTTACTAATACATTTAAAAAATTTATCTTTTAATGAACTTACATAAACGCTATTTCCTGAATAAGCAAAGGCAAATAGTGAATTAAAAAGATAAGGTTCATAGCTATTTTTTGCCTCTATGTCTTTTTTCTTTTCAAATATATAATCAACCTTTGAAAAAATAGATTTTTTGTCCTCTTCAACAATGTCTAAATAACCCTTATCTGCCCAATAAACAAAAAGACTAGTTATATCTCTAGCATCCACTCTTCCATCAATATAATACCCAACCTCTGTGGGATTCATCCCATCAGGTGGATAAAATTCAACAGTTTCTACTAATTGTTTATTTTTACCAAATAAGAACCATAATACCAATGATAAAATCGGTAGTGCAAATATCATAGCATATATAAATTTATCCAGAATATCTAATAGCAAAGCATAACTTTGAACTTTAAAATATCCTTGAGGTAAAGGCAACGCAATTGTTAATGCATCTCCTGGTCTTAATCTTTTAGTTGTATATCCTATAATTTTATTTCCTTGAACTTCATAAGTAACACTACCTTTAGATATACTACCATATTGACCAGTAGTAAAATTAATCTTACTCTTATCAAAAGATTTTGGAAGCTCTATTACAAAATTTACTCTATCAATATTTGTATCCCATTCATTACCAATTATATTAAAATATACCTCATCATAATTAGGATAACCATCATCACCTAAATCATACTTATAACTTATATTATATGTTTTATTTCCTGTTATAAATTTATCAGCACTTCCTATTCTAAGATTAGTTGATGTGTTAAACACTTTTTTACTAAAAGGATCTCCAGAAACTACTATATCTGTAATATCTAAATTTCTACTACCATACCTTGATGGAATTGCTCTTATAATTCCTCTTTGAGGTTTTGTAAATACTGTATCTATCTTTTCAGAAACCTCATACTTATTCTTTTCGTCTATCTTTATATTTAATCCATAATTACTTATATAAAAATTTTGATTAGCCATTGCTACTATTGAAAATAGAAATAGACATATAATAATTAGATGTTTTCTTAATGCTGGACCTGCAAATGATTTATTAGCCCAACTCGCCTTAAAATTCAACTTTAACATTTTCTTTCTCTACTTCATTTTGAATTTCAAAATAAGAAAATTTAGAAAAATTCATTACTTTTGCTATTAAAACACTTGGAAATGTATCACACTTTGTATTAAAAATTTTAACATTACCGTTATAATATTTTCTAGCTTGTGCTAAGTCATTCTCTATACCTTTTATATCATTTTGAAGTGATAAAAAATTTGTATTAGCTTTTAAATCTGGATAAGCTTCGCTAAGTGCAAAAAGCTTTGATAACGACTGTGCTAATACTGCTTCATTAGCTATTTTGTCATTAACACTACTTGAGGATATACAGCTGTTTCTAGCCGAAATAACTTTTTCTAATGTCTCACTTTCATGCTTTGCATAACCTTTAACTGTGTTTACTAAATTTGGTAATAAATCATATCTTTTCTTTAAATATACATCTATTGTTGCAAAAGCTTCTTCTACAGAATTTTTAAAATGTATAAACGAATTATATGCTGAAATAAAATATATCACTATTACTGCTACAACTCCTAAAATAATAAAACTTACCATTTTGTTTCCTCCTAATAATGTAAATTTTTTTTACTTTTTTCAAAGTTATTTTACACTAAGTTTATATGTGTTTCTTTACTGATTTTACCAATTTTTTTTACTAATAGCAATATTTTATACTACAAATTATCTTTAATTGCTTTTAATTTTTTATTATTTAATCTAAAAATTTGTTATAATAAAATTATAATCTTAGAAAACTATAAAAAAGGTGAATTTATGAAACGAAATAATGAATTAGATTGTCTTAGAACTATTGCTTGTTTTTTAGTTATTGTTATTCATGTGTCAGCAGATTTTGTCGTTGATAATATTGAACAATATAACTTACAATTTACTGCAGGTAACTTATTTGACTCTCTTTCTAGAATCTCTGTTCCACTATTTGTAATGCTAAGTGGTGCCTTTATTTTAGGAAATAATAATAACACTAACTACGAATTATTTTATAAGAAGTCTTTCAACAAAATACTTATTCCCACTTTTATTTGGGGAATTTTCTATACTATTTTCAACGCAATTTATCTACCTAAGCTTTCTTTGCTACAGCATTTTGATTTTCAATATTTTTCTTTAGTAAAGGGGTGGTTCTCTGGAATTCCTCATTATCATTTGTGGTATGTTTTCTCTACAATAGGGCTATATATTATTACTCCTATTTTGATTAATCTAAAAAATGATATTGGAGAACATAAATTTTTTAAACTATCAATTTTAATTCTTATTTTAAATATTATTATAGCAGCTAATAGTTCCCTTTACTGGATGATTGAATTCTCTATCTATATAGGTTATTTCATGCTTGGGTATACTTTAAAGCATTACTCAACAAATAATAAATTTAACGTTAAACTATCATCTTTTATCTCTATATTCTCTATTTTGATGATATTTGTACTTACAGAATATTTTGCTAAATACAATCTTTTTAACAAAACATTGTATTTTTATAAATATCTTTCTCCACTTGTAGCTATTGGAGCAACATTTTGCTTTTTAACTTTTTTAAATATTAAAATGAAATATAACTATTTTGAAAATTTATCAAATCATTCTTTTAGTATTTACTTAATACATCCTCTTGTATTATCTTTCTTTCAATACTACTTGTTATATTTCAAAATAGGAGTAAATGCTTTTTGGTATATCCCTATAGTTGCTATAATAGTTTTTTCTATATCGTATTTTTTATCTGTAATTATATCAAAAGTCACAGACACTTATTTTTTTAGAAATATATACAGAAAAATAATTTTTAATACTAGTCATAAGCTATAAATTAGATTTTTCTCATTACATAGATATTTTTATTGCAAATAGATCCTTTGGTTGCAATTCTGTATTTTAATTTTAATTTTATTTTTATTTTTTGATTATAACTATTATTTTGAATATATATAGAAAAGAGGTAGTCCATATTATATGGTTCTACCTCTTTTAATATTATATTTTTTATAACTTTATATTTTTTATAATTTATAATTTTTTATAATTTATACCTTTTTATATTTTATAACTTTCATAATTCTGTAGTACTATTTATATAATTGCTTAGTATTGCTTAGCATTGCTTAGCATTATTTACAGTTACTTAATGATTCCATGAACCACTGTCTAAATAAATCTTCTTTTAATTTTACACATACAGATATATTGTTTTCTTTTTTCAAGTAACCTTGTAAATCAATTACAGTACACCCTCTTGTAAGTCCTTTGTTAAGTTCTACTTCTATATAAGTATCTTTTACTTCATAAATTTCAGGTTTTAATAAGTAAGCAATAGCATGAACATCATACATTGCAAATCCTGCATCTAGAGAAGTACTACGATATTTTTTAAATAATGATGATACCATGAATCCTACTTTATTTACTTTACTAATCTCTCCAGCATGTTCAAGATGAACAACTGCCCCATTTCCCATTTCTAATCCAACCATAACTATTTTTAGACCAGATAAGAAAACTATTTGAGCAGCTTCAGGATCTAAGGCTATGTTAAACTCTGATAATACCCCTACATTTCCTCTTCCTAAACTTCCACCCATAAATACGATCTCTCTTATATTAGATTTTACCTCTGGATACATTTTTAATAAAGTAGCTATATTAGTCATTGGTCCAATAGGAACTAATGTTATAGGCTCTTCACTTTCCATTATAACTCTTCTCATTGCATTTACTGCATTCTCTTTTAGTAATAATTCTTCTGTTGGTTCTTCAAATTCAAAACCATCCATTCCACTTACCCCGTGCACATAACTAGCATCTTGGAAAACTTCTATTAATGGCTCTGATGCTCCCTTTGCAACTGAAACTTCTTTTTCATAATATTTCAGTAATTTTAGTGCATTATTTGTTACTTTATCTACTGAAACATTTCCTGCAACAGTTGTAATAAGCTTTACATCTAACTCTTCTGAAAAAAGTGCTATTGCAAGAGCTACTGCATCATCTATTCCTGGATCTGTATCTATTATTATCGGTCTCTTATTCATTAATTTTCTCCTCCTGTAATTTTTAGCTTTCTTATTATACATTCTTTTTCTTTTTTTTGCTTATTTTATTCTTAATTTTTGTCTTTTATTCTTATTTTTTTATCATTTTTTCCTATTTTTTTATCTTTTATCATTATTTTTTTATCTTTTTACTATTGTTTCTTGTATTTTTCATAATTTTTAGATTTTTTAATTTTTATAATTTTTAGATTTTTTTTATTTTTTTTGGTATACTTTAAATAGTAAATTATATTAAAAAAAATTAAAAAAAATAAAATAAAAAAATAATGAAGATTTAATTTGTTTTCATTATATGAGGAGATTATTATGATTGCAATTACAAATGGTAAAATTTTTAATGGTATTGATTTTTCTTCGGATAAAACTTTAATTATCAAAGAAGATAAAATATTAAATATTATCAACTCTAAAGATTTACTTTTAAAATATCCAAATGTATCTATTTACGATGCTGAAAATTCATATATTACACCTGGATTTATAGATTTGCAATTAAACGGATGTGGAGGAGTTTTATTTAATCAATCTATATCAAGAGAAACTTTAGAGATTATGAATAAAACTAACCTTAAATACGGATGTACGTCTTTTACTCCTACTCTTATTACTACTTCTGATGAAAATATTAGAGCGGCACTAGATCTTATAGATAGCTTAGAAGATAAAGAGAGCATTGGTGTTTTAGGTTTACATATTGAAGGTCCATTTATCTCTTTTGAGAAAAAAGGAGTTCACAATCCTAAATTCATAAGAACAATGGATGACGCTATTTTAGATAGAATAATTCATACAGGGAAGAAAGGAGTTAAGATTATTACTGTTGCTCCAGAAAACATGAAAGGAGAGCATATCTCTTCACTTGCAAACTCAGGAATTAAAGTAGCTCTTGGGCATACTAATGCAACATATGAAGAAATTGTTGATAAAAAAATATATGGTATTACTCTAGCTACTCACTTATATAACGGTATGTCATCTTTTACTCACAGAGCCCCTGGAGCTATGGGAGCAACTATGAATTTAGATATCTGTGCTGGAATAATAGCTGATGGATTCCATTGCCACTATGCAGCCCTAGAAATGGCTCATAAACTTATGGGTGATAGACTTTATCTTGTAACTGATGCTGCAGCTCCTGCTGGTACTGACATAAAAGAGTTTGATTTTGAAGGAACTAAAGTTTTCCATGAAAATGGTAAATTATTTACTGCTGAGGGAACTTTAGGTGGATCAGCTCTTACAATGATTGCTGGAGTTGTTAATTTAGTTAACAATTGTAAAATGTCATTTGAAGAAGCTGTTAGAATGGCGACTATATATCCTGCAAAGGCTATATCAATAGATAATGAGTATGGTAAATTACAACCTGGATATTTTGCTGATATAAATATCATTGATAAAGATTTAAAATTAAAGCAAGTTATTTCAAAAGGAAAATTAGTTTAATACTTAATTTTTAAAAAATATTTTTAGATAGTTTATTTTTCTAATGAATAATCATCTAATTAAAATAGGGATAAGTATAATTTCATACTTATCCCTATTTTTTAAATATTAATATTTATTCTAGCATTTAATATTTACTTATCTATTTATTTAAAATCAATATATCTTTTTTATTCCAATAAATCTTCCCGTTCTCTAAACTAAATTGGATAGCATAAACCTCAACTCCACTTTCCATAGCTTTATAGAAAGTTTCATAAAAAACTGGATCAGTATCTTTTTTAGGTATAAATGACTGTGAATCTCTTAGAACTATTAGTACTACTGCTGCTCTATCACCTAGTTTTTTTATCTCCATAAGCTCATTTAAATGTTTAGTTGCCCTTACACTAGGAGCATCTGGAAAAGTAGCAATCTTATTTATAGATAAAGAAACCCCTTTTGTTTCTACCCATATTTTTTCTTGATTTTTTTCTAAATAATAATCTAAACGACTATTTCCAAATTTCTTTTCAGGTTTAATATAATCATACTTACCAAATGGTGAAATCTCTACATCATTAAAAAGAATATCTGTAATCTTTCTATGGAAAGAAGAGTTAATAAGAACTGATTCCCCATCGTCAGAAAGTGCTGCAATAACATCCCAGTCAGTTTTTCTTACAGATCCTTCTGGAGCTTTTCTTAAAAAAACTTTATTTCCTGGAAATAGTAATTCTTTTAATCTTCCAGAGTCATGCACATGTGCTGTAATCTCTTCTCCATTCTCCAATTTAACAATAGCTATAAAACGGTTAGGACGCTCAACAAATATCCCACAACAATCTATTTGTATATCAAGAATTAGCTTTTTATTTTTATCCAAAAGTCCTCTCCTTTTTTTATATTATTTGACCTTAATTTTATTTTAATTTTTAATTGTATTTTAATTTAATTTAATTTAATTTAATTTAATTTAATTTAATTTAATTTAACCTTACTAATTACACTTAATAATTTTTTTACTTAAAACTACATTTTTTCATCTAGTCTTGAAAAACCATCTCCTAAAACTTCTGATACATCTGTTATAATAACAAAAGCTTCTGGATCAATCTCTTTTACTACATTTTTTAGTTTAAAAATTTCATATTTACTAAGAACACAATAGATAACTTCTTGAGGATTATTAGTATAAGCTCCAGTACCAGAAAGAATTGTTACTCCTCTTCCCATATCTTCTAAAATATGATTAATTATAGCTTCTGATTTTTTCGAGATTATAGTAACTCCCTTAGCAGTATGTTTTCCTTCTTCAACTGTATCTATAACTTTTGCATTTATAATAAGGGCAACTAAAGTATACATAAATATAATTTTTCCAAAAAGGATAGCTACTGCAATTAATATAACTATATCAATAAGTAATAAAGCTTTTCCTACTGGAATTCCTTTGTATTTTGTCATAATTCTAGCAATTATATCTATTCCACCTGTAGAGCCTCCAGACATAAATACTAGTCCTAAACCTAATCCACTCATAACTCCACCAAATAAAGTTCCAAGAAGGATATCCTCCATTTGAGTTCCATATCCTGCTGTTAGATCCAAGGCCAGAGTAACTACTCCTATAGCATACACAGTTTTAATAATAAAATCTTTTCCAAGAAATTTAAATCCTACTATTATAAGAGGGATGTTAAGAATAAAGTATACTATTCCTACTTTAAACCCAAATATATAGTGAAACATTAGTGAAATACCTGCAACTCCACCCTCAGCAAGCTTATTAGCTACATAAAAATAATTTATTGCTACTGAATAAATTATACAACCTAGAGTAATCATTAGGTACTCTCTAAATCTTTTACTTTTGAAAATTAAATCCATACTATCCCCCCTTAAAATACATATTACACCTTATTGTATCAAAATTTTTTATATTATTCAAAGTTAATTATATCACAAACTTTAATTGTTATTTTAAACCCTAACAATAAAATGGTATTTTTTTTTCAAAATTACAAAAAGTGTACCCTAAATACCGCAAACACTAGCTTTCTATTATTAATCATTATATAATTAGATTCGTGTCTATAATTTTATAGATACAAATTTATTATTTTTACATATTTTTTTACAACTCAAAAGGGGATGAGGTTCAAAATGTTTTTAAACGTATTATCTAAGGCTAGAGGTATTAAATGTAATGAAAAGGGAGGTGAAAATCGGCTCAAATTAGGAGCACTACTATTAATTTTAATGAGTAGTACAATTTTAAGTGCAACTGATCAGCAGGTAATAGAAAAAGAATTTAGTGATGAAAAGCAGCATCATAAATATGGGGTTATTACATCATTAACGGGTTACTTTAACAATAATAGAATTAAAAATTCTAACGAAAAAAATGTTAAAGCCAAAGAAAATTTAAATGGAAAATCAGAAAATGAGAATACTATTACTAAACCACCAACTGATATTTTTAGAAATGTATGGATTAATGGTATGCAACAGAAAAAAAATATCTATCTCAATAACAGTATATTAAATCCTACAACACATGGATTGAGATCTTATGGGGCTGAAACTAATATAGAAAATATTAATCAGATTATTGTAAGTAATAGTTTAGATATTAAACCAGATATAAAATCTACTGAAGACACTGTTGACTTTAAAAATGGAAAAATTACTTCTGGAGTATATAAAGATTATTTATTTGGGGCTCTAATAGAGAAAAATTCTCATTTTGTTAATAATGGAATTATAGAAACAGATGGGAAAACTGGAGGAATCTTTTTACAAAGTGGAGCAAAAGTTGAAAACAATGGTGAATTAATAGGAAAAGCAGATGTTGGTATATATTCAAGCGGAGTTGATACTATAGCTATAAATACTGTAAAAGGAAAAATATCTTTTGAAGGAAATAGTGGAATGTTCTCCAATCACGGAGCTACTATCATTAATGAAGGTGAAATATCTAACTCTGGGAAAATTGGAATGTCTGCTAGAGATGAAGGAACCATCATAAACAGAGGGACTATTTCTAATAGCGGTTCTTATGGTCTTCACATTACAGGGGAAGGTTCAAGAGCTATAAATGATGGTATTATATCTAATAAAAAATCATATGGAGCTGTAGCAGAAAATGGAGCTAAAATCATAAATAATAATATAGTTTCTAATGCTGGTAGCTATGGTATGGTTGCAATAAACGGTGGGGTTGTTAACAATATAGGAGTAGTATCTAATAAGTCAATTTGGGCTCTATACGCTTATGGAAAAGACTCCATTGCTATAAATAATGGTATCATCAAAAATTCTGAAACTGGATCAATGCTTGCAGCTGGAGGCGGAACAATCTTAAATAACCACGGTAAAACTTCTAGACTTATGAGAGTAGATGGAAAAAATTCTATGGGTATCAATTTAGGAAGTATCTCTTATAAGGGTGCAGTTGGAATGAAATCTTCTAACGATGGAGAAGCAATTAATAAAGGAACTATCTCAAACGATGGAATATATGGTATGGTTGCTGAATCTGGTGGTAAAATATCAAATCTAGGGGATATTAAAAACAATGGTGCCAATGGTATGTATGCATTAGGAGTTAACTCTATCGCTATTAATGAAGGTATCGTTGCTAATAATGGAACATTTGGAATGCTTGCCTCATACGGAGCTACTGCTGAAAATAGAGGAGTTATTGCAAATACTGGTGTCTACGGACTTATTGCTTCTGGAACTGGATCTAAAGCGATTAATAAAAACATAATTGAAAATAAAGATAGTTATGGACTAAGAGCTATTGCTGGTGGAACTGTTATAAACGAAGGAATAGTTAGGAATACAGGTAGATACAAAATGTATGCAGAAGAGCCTGGTTCAGTAGCAGTTAATAGAGGAACAATAATTGTTGATCAAGATTCTCAAATTGCAATGTTTGCTAGAGATAAAGGTGCAATAATTAATGATACCACTGGTGAAATATACCTAAATTCTACAAATGGAGTTGGTATGGTTGCAAATGGAGATGAAAGTACTATTATAAATAATGGTAAAATATATTTAGGGGGAATATCAGGACTTGTAGTAACAGGTAATGATTACACTACTCATGATGCTAATGGAAACTTTGCCATGAGACTAGATAATGGTGCCTCACTAACTAATATAAATACAATTGTTATAACTAATGATTTAAGCTCTACAATTCCAAATTCAGGAATAACAGTTACTAATGACTCTGAAATAATTAACGAAGGGAATTTTATTGTAAAAGGCAATTTAGATTCAAAAGCTATCGTTGATAGTACTAGTAAATTTATAGTAGAAAGTGGAGTTATTGAAGCTCAATCTATAAAAGGGGACTATTACATGAGTCCTGCTCCTACACAGGGTGTCTATGACAACATAGTTAAAATTAATGATTTATTTATAACTGACAATATGAGTGCAAATATTTATTCAAATTCAGTAATGTATGATGCAAAAATTATTTCTTCTGATGATTTATCTTCTTATGGTGTTGAAATGAAAAGAAAAAATTTCTCTTCTATAATAGAGAATAATTCTTACGCCTCATATTTAGAAAATAATTATACTGCAACTGGTACAAGTGCAAAAACAAAACTATATGATATTTATAAAAATATAGATACTAAAGAAAAGTTAAATTTAGCTGTTAACAATACTTTTGGTGACTCAATCTATCCAGTATTAATGAAACAAACTTTTGACATGGTTAGATCAAACAATAAAAGAATTAAAGATGAAGTTCTTAATTTTCCATCTATAGATGAGACAAGATATATCGGATTTGCTAACTTTACTGATTCAGATGTTAAGTTAGAGAATAACCAATCTGATTATAGTTCAAGAATTTCATCTGTGTCTTTAGGAATTGACAAACTAGTAATGCCTAACTTTAGACTTGGTGGAATAGTTACTGTTGGAAAAACAAATTATGATTTTGAAGACAACAACGCAAAAAGAGATGAAGATATTTATCAATTTAACTTAATTGGAATGTATCAAAAAGGCAATCTTTTATCTTCTGCATCTATCTTTGTAGGAAAATCTAGTGGTGATTTAAAAAGAGATTCCTCACTTCCTAAAATTAATGAGGAGATGTCTGGAGATATAAAAAATAAATATTCTGGGATAGATTTATCTGTTGAAAAGAGATACGACATAAAAAAAGTTAAAGTTATTCCTAAAGCTGCATTCAATGTTATAACAGATGAACAAAAAGGTATAAAAGAAAGTGGAACTTATGGTCTATCAACAGACAGTGTTAACTCTACATCTGTTGAAGGTGGAGTTGGATTAGGTTTAGAGAGAACTTTTGCATTTAAAAATGACTTAAAAGTTACTCCTGCAATTGACGCTATGTATTATAGAGAGTTTGCAGATCCTTATGAAAAAACTCAAGCAAAAATTAAATCAATTAGTAACGATAAAGTAAAAATAAGTTCATATGATGCTGATAAAGATAGAGGTGTTATTGAGATAAGTACAAATATTGAGAAAAATGATTTCAATTTAAAATTAGGTGCACAATATGATGTAAATGAAACTGATTCAGAAGTGATGCCATTTGCAAGAGTAATTTATAGATACTAATTTAAATAATATCAAAAAATTAAATAAGACTATTAATTATAGAAACAAATAAAGAGGTAAGCATAGATATGCTTACCTCTTTTCATTCATTATCATTTAAGTTAAATACTTATAATTTTTTCTCATCTTTTTGAAGCATGCTTTCAACTATAACTGCACATGAAGCATCCCCAAATACATTTGTTGAAGTTCTCATCATATCAAACAATCTATCTACTCCAAAAACTAATGGAAGAGCTGTAACTGGTATTCCAGCTGCAATAAGAACAGCAACTATAAGCAGTGCTGGACCTGGAACTCCTGCCGTTCCAATAGCTCCTAAAACAGATGTAACAATTATTGTTATATATTGTATCATACCTAACTCAATTCCATAAAACTGTGCAAAGAAAACAGCTGTTAGAGCATAAAGCATAGCATTACCATTCATATTAATTGTAGCACCAAGTGGTAGTACGAAAGCAGTAACTTCTTTTCTTACTCCTAAAGCTTCACATTCTGTTTTGTTTACAGGAAGAGTAGCCATTGAAGATGCTGAAGCAAAAGCAAATATTTGAGTTTCTTTCATTCCTGAAATAAATTTTAATGGATTCATCCCAGTAAATGATTTTACTAAACAAGGAATCATTCCAAAGTGGATAAGTAAAAGTGTTCCAGCAAATACAAGGAATAGCTTTAAAACTAATACCATTATATCAAGACCAAATTGTGATATAGAACTTGCCATAAGACCAAATACTCCTAAAGGTGCAATTATTAAAATCTTTTTTATCATCCAAATCAAAGCATCATTAGCAGTTTCTAAAGCACCAACAAGTGGTTTTTGCTTTTCATCATCCATAGTTGATAAAGCTATTCCAAAGAATAGAGCAAAGAATAAAATTTGTAAAATATTTCCAGATGTTAATGACTGGAAAGGATTTGAAGGTATAATACCATTTATTGTTTCCCAAAATCCTGCAATTTTTTGATTTCCTGCAAATGTATCAGCATTAGTTATAAAGTTTTCTGGAATTTTTACCCCTAATCCTGGTTTAAATATAGTTCCTGCAACTAATCCTAAAACAGTAGCTACAGCTGATGTTGCTAAATAATATGCTATTGTAAATATTCCAACTTTTCCAGCTGATTTTGTCTTTCCAAGAGCTGCTGCTCCTAAAATTATACTAACTAATATAAGAGGAATAATTAACATTTTTATAAGCCCTATAAATATGTCCCCTAGTGGTGCAAAAATACTAGCCTTTTCTCCTAAAATTATACCTGCAAGAACACCTAAAACCATTGCAATTAGAACCTGCATACTTTCATTGATTTTTTTCATAAATGACCTCTCTTTTTTTATTTAATAGTTTTATATCTAATTTCTTGAACAAGTTCAGAAATTATTTTTTTGTTTAACTATATTTTGAAAATAATTTACCACAAATGGATTCTATCATATTTAATTTAAAACGTATAGAGGTTTTTTTTCAAAAAAATAAAAAAAAATTAAATATTTTTACATTAATAAAAAAATTGTAAAAAGATTTAATTTTTATATATAAATAATTTTATTTTAACTATTTAACAGCTATTTTAGCAAGTGCCAAAGCTCCTTTTATTCCTGAGTCATCTCCAAGTCCAGGAGACACAATATAGTTGTCAATTTCTTCTAAAATAGTATTAGAACTTACATAACCATTCAAATATTTTTTAACATAATCTCTTATTAAAGGGAATAGTTGTAATTGCTTCATAACTCCCCCTCCCATAATTATCTTTCTAGGAGATAAAATTAAAATATAATTAATAAGTGCCTTTGCCAAATATCTCGCTTCTAAATCCCAACAAGGATGATTTTCTTCTAATTGATCCCCTTTTCTGCCCCATCTTTGCTCTATTGCAGGTCCAGAAGCTAATCCTTCAAGACAATTTTTATGATATATACATGTCCCCTCAAACTTGTCCTCTTCCTCTCTTGTAACGAAAATATGCCCCATCTCTGGATGAGATAATCCATGAAGTAGTTTTCCTTCAACAACTGCACCAGCACCAATTCCAGTCCCTACAGTAATATACAAACAATTATCCATTCCTTGAGCTGCGCCCCAAATAACCTCTCCTAAAGCTGCACCATTTACATCTGTATCAAACTCCATAGGTATATTAAAATTCTCTTTTAATTTGCCTAAAATATTATAATTAGACCAATGTTTTTTAGGTGTTGTTGTTATATAGCCATATGTCTTACTGTTCTTATTGGGATCTATTGGACCAAAACTTCCTACTCCTAAGGCCTCTATATTTTTATCTTTGAAATAATTTATTACATTTTCCATTGTTTCATTGGGATTTGTAGTGGGAAAAACCATTTTTTCTATTATATTTCCCTTTTCATCACCTATAGCACAAATAAATTTTGTTCCCCCTGCTTCTATAGCACCTAAAATCATCTGAACCTCCAAAAAAAATAGCATAATATATGCTTGTATTCTATACTGGTTTGGGATTAAAGTACAGTTTATTTTAGAGGAAATAGTATATTTTTTCTGTTATTTTTTTTTTAAATATGCTACAATATTCTTAAAGTTTCTTAGCTACACTAAATTGTTACCATATATTTATTTGGGCTTACAGGAGGAAAATTGTGAATTTTTTAACACTTGCTAAACTGAGTGAACTTATACAAAATATAACCTTTGATAGTATTTGGATGTTTATAAACTATATCCAAATTTTTCTTTGCGGAATCATTGGTATATCATTGTCATTACTTTCATTTTCAGGTACATGGTTAATTTTTATATCGGCTGTAATTTTCAAAATTTTCGATCAACAAGGAAAGATAAGTTTTTTAATGCTAGTTATTTATCTCCTTATCTGTTTTGTAACTGAATTTATTGAACCTTTCGCAATTAAGCACGGAGTTGCTAAAAATGGTGGTTCTAAGAAAAGTCAATTCATTGCTATTATAAGTGGATTTGTAGGAGCTCTTTTAGGAGAAATTCTTATCCCTATTCCTTTTTTAGGAAACTTAATCGGAATGTTTTTATTTACTTTCTTTGCAATTTATTGTATAGAGTATCGTAGATTTAATTGTCGTCACTCATCAATTAAAATTGCTTGGGCAGGGGTTGTTTCCAAAGTATTCATGCTATTGTTTAAATTTTTAATCACAACAATAATGTTTATATATTTAGTTGCATCTATATTTTAATAAAATAAAAGTCAATATAATTAAAGAGAGAGTTCTATTGTTTACTGTAATAGAGCTCTCTCTTTTTATATATAAATATTGTATTATAATTTTTTATTATAAATATCTTAATGTATTATCATACTAATAGCAGTTAAAAGCATTCCACCTATAATACCATATATAACAAGATGGTGGTCTCCATATTTCTCTGCTGTTGGCAGGATTTCATCTAAAGCGATAAAGACCATCATTCCTGCGATTAATGAAAAGATTATCCCAAATAATGAGTCATCTAAAATACTTCCAATGAAACAATATGCAATTGCTCCTCCAAGCACAGTTAGTGATGCACTTAAACTTGAAAAAAACAGTGCTTTAATCTTGCTTTTCGTTGCTAAAAAAATAGGTATTCCAATAGCAAGTCCAACTGTTATATTATGAATCCCAATAGCAAGCCCCATAGAAATTCCCAAAGATTCACTTTTCATTGCAGCCATAAATGTTGAGAATCCCTCTGGTATATTATGTATTCCTATTGTCAATGCTGAAAAAACTCCTACTCTGTATAAACAACTAAATGGTAATTTTTTTTCTTCCTCACTTGTATTTGTGAAATCTGGAATAATTTTATCCAGTAAAGATATTAAAAATATTCCTGAAAAAAAACTTATAATGCTAACTAATCTTCCTTTATCCTCTCCAAACTTGGAGTTAAGAATTTCTAAACTTTCAGGCAGAATCTCTAAAAATGCTAAATACAGCATGATTCCCCCTGCAAACCCTAAAATTAAAGATAAAAATTTTGTATTTTTAGTCTTTATATTAATCCCAATAAGTGTTCCTAAAACAATAAATAAAGCTGTTAAAATAGTTATTAAAAAAGCAAATTGTATTGTACTCATATTTTCAACTCCTAACTATATGATTATCTATATTATCTATATTATCTATATTAAATATACATAGAGATATTAAAATTTCTTTTTAAAATCTTCAAATTAATTTTTTATTTTTTATTTTTTTATTTTTTCTTAACTTTTATTGTACTTAATGACCAATTTCAGCAATAATTGAAGGATATTTGTAGTGTTTTTTGTAAATTTATATACAAATATATTTCTTAATATGTTATATTATAGATAATGTTAAGAAATATAATCAAATTTTATCAAGAGGAGATGTAAAAATGTCAAAGAATATTCCTACTAACATAAGTCCAGAACTTTTTAAAGTATTATGTGAGATGAAACACTCTGATGAGATTGTAATTGGGGACGGCAATTTTCCAGCAACATGCAATACAAAGGAAATTATTAGATGCGATGGTCAAAGTGTCCCTGAAATATTAGAATCTATTTTAAATTTTTTCTCATTAGAAAAATTTGTTGGACAGTCTGTATCTGTTATGGATGCTGGTGAGTTTTCTCCACCAATTTGGGGAAAATATAAAGAAATCATTTCAAAATATAGTAATGAAGCTCAAAATAATTTTGAAAAAATTGAGAGATTTAAGTTTTATGAGAGAACTAAAAAAGCTTACGCAGTTATAGCAACTAGCCAAGCTGCTCTTTATACTAACATTATATTAAAAAAGAATACTTAATACTTAATATTTAATAACGTCTAATATTTTAACTGTAAATTATACTATTTAATAATTATAAATTAGAAGGAATTAATAGGAGGATCAAATGTATACTTTTTTAATATCTTTTGCTTTATTGATTTTAGGTTACAATATTTATGGAAAATTTGTTGTTAATAATTTTGAAATTAATGAAAATAGAGAGACTCCTGCAACTAGAGTTAACGATGGAGTAGACTTTATTGAAATGAGTTGGCCTCGAGCTTTCTTAATACAATTTTTAAATATTGCAGGTACTGGTCCTATCTTTGGAGCTGTTGCTGGAGCTCTATGGGGTCCATCTGCATTCTTATGGATAGTCTTTGGTAGTATTTTTGGTGGTGGAGTGCATGATTATATTAGTGGTATGATTTCTCTAAAGCATAATGGTGCTAGTATTACAGAAGTTATAGGAATTTATCTGGGAGATAAAGTAAAAAAAGTAGTTATTGTATTCACTTTAATGCTATTGGTTCTTGTAGGAGCGGTATTTATAACAAGCCCTGCACAAATATTAACAACTGTAACAGGTGTGAATATTAATATATGGGTAGCTGTAATAATTGCTTATTATCTAATCGCAACAGTTTTACCTGTGGATAAAGTAATTGGTAAAATTTATCCATTATTTGGAGCTTCTCTTCTTATAATGGCAGTTGGTATTTTAGGTGGTATGATTTTTACTGGAAAAATAGCTGATATACCTGAATTTAATTTTGCAAATTTACATCCAAAATCAGTTCCAATTTTCCCATATCTTTTTATCTCTATTGCATGTGGAGCTATATCAGGATTCCACTCAACGCAATCTCCTATGATGGCTAGATGTATTATAAATGAAAGAGATGGAAAAAGAGTATTCTATGGTTCTATGATTGTTGAAGGGATGGTAGCTCTTATTTGGGCAGCTATTGCAATGTGTTACTTTGATGGTACTGTTGGTCTATCTCAAGCTGGACCTGCTGGTGTCGTTGTTAATACTATCTCTATGGGGATGCTTGGAAAAGTTGGTGGAATATTAGCATTGCTTGGTGTTGTTGCTTGTCCTGTTACTACTGGAGATACTGCATTTAGAAGTGCTAGACTTATTGTTTCTGACTTCTTTAAATATGAGCAAGGCCCTTTAAAAAATAGATTTGTTATTGCAATCCCTCTATTTATAGCAGGTGTTGGATTAACTTTTGTAGATTTTACAATTATTTGGAGATACTTTGCATGGTCTAATCAGACACTTTCAATTTTCCCATTATGGGTTGGTGCTAACTTCTTGTATAAAAGAGGAAAAGCATATTTAATGGCTATGATTCCTGCTATATTTATGACAATTACTACAATTTCTTACATCTTACAAGCAAAAGAAGGTTTTTCAATACCTAGAGAACTTTCTCTGATTATAGGAATCATCGTGGCAATTGGTGCAACTATGATATTCTATAAGAAAAATGCTGGAAAGCATGGAGTTGACACTAACAAATAACTTAATCCCAAGTTATATTATAGATAAAAAAAATAAAACCCTCATGGGTTTTATTTTTTTAATTCTACTATTAAGGCATTAATAAATCCTTTACATTGCTCACTCTTTATTCCATAATATACTTCATAAAACTCTTCTGTGAAGTTTTCTTCAAGTAATAAACTTAAAACCATTCTGTTTCTATAAATGTTAGAAACTTTTAGTATTGCTTCAATCTCATTAAAAGATTTTTCGTCAGCCTTTTTTAACTTTTCTACAATTAAATTAGCTTCTTCTAAACTTTTATGAATTCCTACAATTCTATCTCTACGATTTCTTATTTTATTTTTTTCAAACTTAACTCCCTCTCTATTAATTAACGCAATTAATTCATATAAATTAATATTAGGATTTTTTGTTAAGATTGATAGTATTTCACCATATATCTCATTACTCTCTCTATCTGTTTCACTTTGATTAGGTAACGCTGCTAAATATTTATCTAATATTATTTCTATTTTTGTATTCAAATTTTTTCTCCTCTATTCTTTAATTTCTTTCCATTATAACAAATCATATTTATTATAGTACATTTCCCAAAACTATACTACTTTTTTGAAAAATTAATGCTTTCTAAATGCTCAAGTGTCTCTTCATCTAAATACACATTTTCTAAAGTCTCATCTGCCCAACCATATTTTTCTTGAATATTTCTTAAAAAATATACTGAAAGAGCCTTTATAATAGGTGTTTCACTCCAAACTGAATTTGCTAAAAATCTCAAATCATTCTCTTTTAGTTTTTCAATTCTTTCTATCTTATCAATACACTCTTCACATATTAAAATACACTTGTCAAAATTAGGCTCGTCTTGAATTGGTGGAATCTCAAACGTATATAGTTTTGTACTAGAAGCTTCACACAGTTCACACTTTGATTTTGCCCTTTTAGCCAAATTTTTCCCAAAACTATTTAATTCAGATTTTCTTTCCATACTTTTGTCGTAACCTTTTGCCATTTTTAATTCTCCTTTAAATATTTCATTAACTTATACCATACTTTATATGATAACACACTTTAACAAGAAATTAATGATAATATTTCATTATAAGAGAAAATATTATGTCCTTTATCAATTAAAAGAAGAAGGAAACATGCTTAATGCTTCCTTCTCCTCCTTTTTAAATAAATATAGATTTATTTTTCTATTTATCTAAGTTTATTACACTGTAAAGATTAAAATCCATAATATACTTTTTTCAGTAAATCTTCAAACTCTTTATCAGTTAATTTTTTTGGATTATTTTCTGTACATATATCTTTTTTTATATCTGCTATCATTGTAGGAATATTGGCTAAAAACTCATCTTCTTTAACGCCAAACTCTTTAAATGAATTTTGAACTCCCATTAGTTTGTTAATCTCTTTTACAAAAATTATAAGAGCTGCACATCCCTCTTCTGTATTTCTTGCAGGTAAACCAACCTTTTGAGAAATTTCTGCATATATTTCAGGAATTACCTTCATATTTTCATACATTACATATGGTAATATTATTGCGTTAGATCTTCCGTGAGAAATATGAAACTTCGCTCCTATAGTATGAGCTAAACTATGATTAATCCCTAGACTAGAATTGTTAAACGCAATTCCTGCAAGACATGAAGCATTTTGTACATTCATTCTATAAGATAACTCCTCTACATTTGAATAGTGCTTAATTAAGTTTTTATAAAGAAGTTCAATAGCTTCTATTGCCATAGAGTTTGAAAAAGAATTTCTTTTGTTTGAAACATAAGCTTCTATTGAATGTGTTAAAGCATCTATTCCTGTATCAGCTATTACTGGCTTAGGAAGTGTTTTTGTAAATACTGGATTAAGTATTGCTACATCTGGTAACATTTCATCACGAGACAGTGCAATTTTGCTGCTATTATTTGTTATAACACTGTATGATGTTACTTCAGATCCTGTTCCACTTGTTGTTGGAATAGCAATAAACGTAGGTTTGTTCTTGTTTACATTTAAAGTCTCATAGAATCTCAATTGAAAATAAAGCATTGCCTTACAAGCATCTATTGGCGATCCTCCGCCAAATCCTATAATTGTATCTGCATCAGCTTCTATCATCATTTTCAGACCCTTTTCAACAGTATCTACTGTTGGATTAGGTTCAACTTGATCAAAGATAACTACTGGAATATTTAAACTATTAAATATATCCGTAACTCTATTTACAATTTTTAATTGAACCATAACTTTATCAGTAACTATAAACACTTTTTTACTTTTTATTTTTTTTAAATAATCTAAAGAGTCTTCTCCGTAAATTATTGAAGGTTTTAATTTAAACTCATTCATAATTATCTCCTATAAACTTTGCCAGTTAGCAGGGTATACCACATAAATAAATTTAGCATATTCTGGAGCACTGAACTTAATTGTTGAATTTTTAGGAATTAAAATTACATCCCCTTTATTTCCTACAACTTTTCTTCCATCTATTACTACCTCTAAAGTTCCCTCTGTAATATAATCAATCTCATCATATTTTAGTGTCCAATCAAATGTAGAAGCTGTCATTTCCATTACTCCACATCCAATTCTTGGGCTCTCTTCAACTGAGAAAAGATCAGTAACGAATACTTGATCAGAAGGATTTCCTGTATCAAATCTTTCTGGAGTTATTTTCGAAGCTTTTACTACTCCTATTCCACTTTTATCCATGAATTTAGTTGTACTATCATTTTTAGAAATCTCATCCATTATAATTTTTTTTATTAAATCTTCTAAATTTTTGTCATTCATATTCATAGTTTACCTCTCTTCTAATTACTCTTTTATATTTTTGAACATTACTTTAGCAACCATTACTGCTGTAATTCCTGCTACAAGTTTTCCAATAACCATTGGGAATATCATGCTCTTATCTACTCCTGCTGTAAATCCTAAGTGATCTCCAAATACAAATGCCGCACTTACTGCAAAAGCAACGTTAAGAATTTTTCCTTTTTTATCCATATCTTTCATTATTTGGAACATTGGAATACTGTTAGCAAGTGATGCAACTAAACCTGCAGCTGCTACTTCGTTCATACCAAGAGCTTCTCCCATTTTAACAAGTGGTTTCTTAAATACTTTTGTAATAAAGTGAACTAATGGAAATGCCCCTGCTAAAGTAATTGCAATAGAACCAACTATTTCTATACCTTCTGATATTGGAGCCATTCCAGGAATAATTACTACACCTGTTAGAGTTTCTACAATTATTGAAGCAAGACCTATTGTTATTACTGCAACAACACCTTGTCCAAATCTTAAAAATCCAGTTTCCATTTTCTCTGGTATTTTCCAAAGACCTATAGAGATAAGTGCAGCAAATAAAATGATTGGTATTAAGTTAACAACTATCATTTTCATATCAAAGCCTGCTATTAAACCACCTACAAAACAACCTACTGGAATTGTTGTGATTCCTGCAAGTATCCCTTTTGATAAATATTCTCTATCTTCTTTTTGAATAATTCCAAGAGCTACTGGAATTGTAAATACTATTGTAGGTCCCATCATTGCACCTAATATTAATCCTGCAAATTTTCCAGCATCTGGATTTTCTGCAAGTTGTAATGCAAGTGGATATCCACCCATATCATTAGCTAAAAGTGTTGTAGCAAACATTGAAGGGTCTGCTCCAAGCATTTTATATAAAGGTGATATTACTGGTCTTAAAATGTTTGCAAGTACTGGAGCAAGTGATACAACTCCTACCATTGCAAGTGCTAAAGCACCCATTGCCATAATTCCCTCTTCAAATTTCTCACCATAACCAGCTTTGTTTCCTAAAATTCTATCCACAGCACCTACTACCATGAATATAACCATTATCCATATAATAATTTCATTAATCCCCATTTCTTAAATCCCCCCTTTTATTAATTCAATAACTTTTAAAACAGTTTTTCTATCTGTGATTTTAAAATCATCTTTTAGTATTCTTTCTATTGTTTTCTCTATACACTCTTGCTCTTTTCCCTTTATTTCACAAGAGTCTTTATATACAATTCTAATTCCTTTTTCTAGTAACAAATCTTTAGCTGAAGGTGTTAATATAGTTCCTTGTGATAAATAAAATTCAGTTCCACAGATTTCTTTCTCTATATCTTCTCTTTTCAAAAGTACTTTTTTCACGAAATCTTCTCCCTCCTTTTTACTAGTTATTTACTTATTATCTTCCTTCTATCTGATCTATTATTCCAACAATTGCTGCATCAATAGGAGTCTCTTCTCTACCTAAAATTTTTCTAGCTGAACTTCCTGTAGAGATAAGTACTCTATCCCCATTTCCAGCACCTATATAATCACATGCTACTACTTGACTCTTATTTTCTAGTTCTACTATTAATAGTTTTAACCCTATTAATCCGTCGTCTTTTCTTGTTGCCCAAACATTTCCAATAACGTTACCTATTAACATAGCTACCTTCCTTTTATTTTTTTTCTAATATTCCATAAGTGGCATTTGTGTGATAACACGCGTTGGCTTCATCGTAATCTATATGCATATTAAGTTTAAAGTTACTGTTAACTCTTACAAGTACATCTTCAAAAATTACAGGTCTCTCACTCATTACTTTTACATTTACTATGTCTTTATCTTTAACACATAAGTTATCTGCATCTTCAGGTGTCATATGAATATGTCTATTAGCTACTATTACACCCTCTTCAATTTTAACTATTTTATCCCCATTTAAAATAATAACTCCTGGTGTTCCAGATACATCACCAGAGTTTCTTATTACAGGTTTTATTCCTAATGATTTGCAATCTGTCATTGATAATTCTACTTGAGTTTTATCTCTACAAGGTCCTAAAATTACAACTCCATCAATTACACCTTTAGGTCCTACAAGTCTTAATCTTTCTTTATATGCTACCTGTCCTGGTTGAGACAGTTCTTTTAGAATATTAAACTCATAGTTTTCACCGAATAAAATTTTTGCATCTGTTTGACTTAAGTGAATATGTCTTCCTGAAGCTTCGATGGGTATTTTTCTTGTTTCTTCTAATTTTTCTTTTACTAATTCAACTAATCTATTTAAGTCCATATTTACCACTTTTTCCTTTTAACATTATTATATAGATAGCACTACTTAATCTATTTAAAGCTAAAATTATCTCTGCTTTTTTCAATCCATCTTGTGAATAATATGCATCTACTGCTGACAACTCTAATTGTCTTACTATAGTTCTAATTCTATTCATTTCTAAAACTATTTCATCATATGTAACATCTATTGCAAATAAATGTTCTGTGTCAAAATATTTTTTAGGATTGTGTGAGATCTCTTTTATCTTATCTAAAGAGTGTTTAAAACATCCTTCGATACTAAGAGTATTATCTAAAATTTCTGCATTCATAATTTTTTTAATATAATCAAATATTTCATTCAAATCTTCTGTTAATTTTTGAATTTTTCTTTCATTTAATTTTTTATGAACTATTAACCACTCTGCAAGAAGATTATCTATTTTACCTCTTAAAATGATTCTAGTATTATTTTTAGGAACTAATATATCCTGCCAAAGGTGAGTCATATACTCACCTTTTTCAAGATAAAATTCACCATTTATGCCTTTAAATTTAGGAAGTATCTCTTTAATCTCCACTGCTTTTTCTACAATTTTTTCTTGAGTTTTTACTTCATCTCCTTCTTTTACAATTTCTATCCCTTTTTCAGATAAAAACTGTCTTGCTGATGGAGTTAATATCATATCCTTTTTTAAAATAAAAACACCACTGTCGTTACTTTTAAGATATGTTTTAATTGAAAATTCAGTGATTACCATAAACAACACCTACTTATTTAAGATTTCTTTAGCAATTTTTCTAATTAAATATTCCATTTCATTTTCAGTATTTGAATTATTAGAACAACTATTTTTAGTAACTACTCTTATCTCTTCTATCTCTTTTACTCCCCAAGCAACTCTTCTAATGTTAATTAGGTTCATTGGAGTTATATTGTCTGATGTAGAACTTCCACCTACAGATCCGCATCCAAGTGTAAATGCTGGTGCTAAATTTGTAGCTGCTCCTACTCCACCTAAAGCTCCTGGAGTATTTACAAGTAATCTTGATACAGGTTTTCTAAGTGCAAACTCTCTGATTATTTCAGGATTTTCTGAGTGGATTATTAAAGTATGTCCTTTTCCTTCCATCATAAGTATTTTTATTGATTTCTCACAAGCTTTTTCCCAGTTTTCTTCAGTAAAGAAAGCTAATATTGGGCAAAGTTTTTCGTGAGCATATGGATTTTTAACACTAGCTTCAGTCTCTTCAGATAAAATTACTCTTGTTCCTTCTGGAATAGAGATTCCTGCAAGTTTAGCAATGTATTCTGCAGATCTTCCAACTATTTGTGGATTCATTGTTCCATTAGCTCTTAAAATAAATTTACCTAATTTTTCTGAATCAGCTTTTGGTAGGAAATATCCACCTTGTTTTCTTACTTCTGCCATAACTTGCTCTCTGCTAACCTCTTCTACAATTATAGATTGCTCAGATGCACAAATTGTACCATTGTCAAAAGTCTTACTATCAAATATTCTTTTTACTGCTAAAGGTATATTTGCACTTCTTTCTATAAATGCTGGTCCATTTCCTGGTCCAACTCCTATAGCTGGTCTTCCTGAACTGTAAGCAGCTCTAACCATAGCTTCTCCACCAGTTGCTAGTATAACACCTATACTTTCATTCTTCATAAGTGCACTTGTACCTTCCATAGTACATAATGTAATCACTCCAATAAGACCTTCTGGAGCTCCTGCTTTTACAGCAGCTTCTTGCATAATTTTAACAGCTTCGATAATACAATTTTTTGCACTTGGATGTGGACTTAATACAATTCCATTTCCTGATTTTAATGCTAATAAAATTTTATATATTGCTGTTGATGTTGGGTTTGTAGAAGGTATTATTCCTGCTACTACTCCTACTGGCACTCCTACTTCAATAATTTTTTGCTCTTTATCTTCTTTAAGTATTCCAACTGTTTTCATATCCTTGATATACTCGTAACAGATAGTTGACGCAAATTTATTCTTAATAACTTTGTCTTCCCACTTTCCAAAACCTGTTTCCTCATTAGCCATTTTAGCTAACTTTTCATCATGCTTTCTAATCTCTAAAGAAACCTCTTTAACAATTCTATCTATTGTTTCTTGATTGAAAGTAGCATAGGTTTGTTGTGCTATTCTTGCTTTTTCTACTAAATTTCTTACTTCTTGTATAGATAATAAATCCTTATCCATCATTGCCTCCTTGTAATATTAATATTGTAAACTTCAATCTGTTCTTAATTTTTTAAAAACACATTGAACTTTACGGTATTAATTTAATAAATATTTTATGCTTACCGATATTTTATAAATGACGGCGACTAATAAATAGTCGCCACCACCTATTTTTGTTGTTGTGCTTATCTAGTTTTCTCTATCTAGTTTTATTTATCTAATTAGTCTCTTGTGCAAGCTGGAAGAATTACTTCAACCTCTGCATGTGGTCTTGGAATTACGTGAACTGATACTAACTCTCCAACTCTATCAGCTGCTGCTGCTCCTGCATCTGTAGCCGCTTTTACTGCTCCAACGTCACCTCTTACCATTACAGTAACAAGTCCTCCACCTACCATTTCTTTACCTATAAGTGTTACGTTTGCTGCCTTTACCATTGCGTCTGCTGCTTCTACTGCTGCTACTAATCCTTTTGTCTCTACCATTCCTAATGCGTTTAATACTGCCATTTTAATTCCTCCTATTTTTTCTTAGTTTTTTTAGTTTTATTTTTTATTACTTTATCTTCAACTATTTCTACTTCTGCAATTTTTAACTTCTCTTCAAGCTTTACTTCTTCATTATGAAATTCTAGCTCTAAATTTACTTTTTCTTCAAAAATTTCTTCAACTTCTACTTTAAGTTCCTCTTGAGCCTCTTCTATAACTTTTTCTTGAATGTCAGTTTTTTCTACAAATTTATTTTTTTTTTTAATATATCCTCTATACTCTTATCAGGTCTTGGGATAACATGGCTTGTTAAGTATACACCTAATCTTTTAGTTGTTTCTTCAGCTGCTTCAATAGCTGCCTTTACTGCTCCAACGTCTCCTGTAACTTCAACTGTTACAATTCCACCCTTTGAGTAGTGTTTGTTCACTATAGTTACGTTTGCTGCTTTTACTGCTGCATCTGCTCCCTCTATAGCTCCTATTAATCCCATTGTTTCTATCATTCCTAATGCTTGCATCTATTTCCTCCTTAATATCTTGTAGGATTTTCAGCAACGAATTTTACTGCTTCAGCAAATGCTTCACAAGCAGCTTTACATGCTGATTGGCTTCCTGTTAAAAGTCCTCCACCAAAGTTAGTTTCTGAAGGTGGACCAAAGAATGCTGCCATTTTTACATCTGCTGCTTTTAAAGCCGCATCTAATGCATACATAGCTTCAAGAGGTGGAGCGATTACATAAGCTAAAGCTTCTCCCTCTGGTATTCCTGCAGTTTCAGAAAGGAAAGATCCCGTTCTTGAAACACAGTGAGCATAATAAGCAACAGTATCATCTTCGTTAGCACTTATAAAAGATGCTTTGTTTTCTATGAAATCAACTATTACATTAAGTCCACTTCTTACCTCTGCTGGTGTTGGTCCTGCTATTATTCCTATTACTTCTCCAGCAAGTTTTGTATTAGCATTTGCTGCTCCACCATAAAAAGATTTTGCATAAACAACTTTTACATCTACCTCTTTTGTTGCTTCATCTAAGGCTGTATATGTAACATCATCACAATCAGCTGTAATTATTCCAATACTTTTAAATCCATTTGGAATATTAAATTTTTCTACCATGCTATTGTCTACATTAGGAATCATTTTTACTGCCAAAACACTTGGCTTAATTCTATCGTTTATCATTTACTCCTCCTTAATTACAATTTAAGATCTTGCCCTGAAGCTTTTGCATCTAATACTTTCTTTATAATTGAAGCTACGTGTGCTCCTGCCTCTGCTGCTGGTGTACCATTTTTATGAATGTTTGAAACTACTGTTCTTTTTGCTTCTGGAATTCCAACATATCCTTTATAAGTTATGTAAGCACTCATACTTTCAGCTGTTGCAAGTCCTGGTCTCTCTCCAATTAATACACATGTAACTTCTGCACCTAAAATTTCTGATATTTGGTCAGCTGCTCCAACTCTTCCATTTTTTACAAAGAAAGGTGTTCCAGCTTCAATTCCGTATGATTTAAGTCCATTTATTAATGCTGGTAATGTATCCTCAATGTTAGCTTCAATAGCTGTTGAACTTAATCCGTCAGCAACATAAACTTGAACTCTTGGATTTGCTTTGCATTTCTCTTTTATTATTTTTACTCCTTCCTCAGAAATTTCTCTTCCTAAATCAGGTCTTGTAATAAACTCATCTTTGCTTGAGCATTTAGTTTCTACTTTGAAAAGATTATTTCTAGTTAAAAACTCATCTGATACATCTGTAAATACAGCATCTTGTGCTGAGGCATGGTCTGCTCTTAATCTTAAGTATGTACTTGTAGTATATCTTGCTCCTGCTCTTGAAATACCTAATCTTGCAGGTGTTTTCTTTTTATATTTTAATAAACTTTCTCTATCGAAAGGATGAGGTAACTCAACAACTTCCCTTAAATCAATAGCACTAATATCTATTAATTGTGAATCATCTTTACTTGAATTATTTGCAACACTTTGTGCAACTATATTTTTTATTTGCTCAGGACTTACAGAAGTTTCTTTATCCATCCCCTTTAATACTTGAGCAATCAATTCTTTTAGTTCTTTTTCAGATAACATTCTATTCCTCCTATTTAAAAAATCTTGAAGCGTCTCCAGCTTTATCAGTTAATTTTCCATCTTTCATTATATCCATTTTTTCTAACCATTCTACAAACTCTTTAGTTGGTCTCTTTCCAGAAACTTCTCTTAGTGCTTGAATATCATGATATCCTGAAGATTGATAGTTAAGCATTATATCGTCTCCTGCAGGGATTCCCATAAAGTAGTTACATCCTGCTGCTGCAAGTAAAACTCCTAAAGCCTCAATATCATTTTGATCTGCCTTCATATGGTTTGTATAACAGATATCAACACCCATTGGTATTCCTGTTAATTTACCCATAAAGTGATCTTCAAGTCCTGCTCTTATTACCTCTTTACTATCATATAAATACTCAGGTCCTATGAATCCAACAACTGTATTTACTAGGAATGGATTATATCTTTTTGCAAATCCATAACATCTAGCTTCCATTGTTACTTGGTCTGCTCCGTGGTGTGCATTAGATGATAACTCAGAACCTTGTCCAGTTTCAAAGTACATTACATTTGGTCCAGCTGCAGTTCCATGCTTAAGTGCAAGCTGTCTTGCCTCTTCTATCATAGTTCCATTGATTCCAAAGGCTTCATTTCCTTTTTCAGAACCAGCTATACTTTGGAATATTAAATCTGCTGGTGCTCCTCTTTTTACTGCTTCCATCTGTGTTGTAACGTGTGCTAATACACAAATTTGAGTTGGAATATTCCATTTTTTCTTGATTTCATCAAATCTTTCTAATACTCTTATTACACTGTCAACACTGTCGTCAACTGGGTTTAAACCTATAAGAGCATCTCCTACTCCGTAGCTTAATCCTTCAAATAGAGATATCATAATTCCATCTGGATCGTCTGTTGTATGGTTAGGTTGTAATCTAGCTCCTAAAACTCCATCTTCTCCAATTGTAGTATTACAGTGAGCTGTAACTTTTATTTTCTTAGCACCTATTATTAAATCTAAGTTAGACATTAATTTAGTAACTGCTGCTACCATCTCACTTGTAATTCCTCTACTTACTCTTCTTATATCTTCGTTTGTTGTTGAGTCAGATAAAATCCACTCTCTAAAATCAGAAACAGTCCAATCTTTTATCTCACCATATATTTTTTCATTTAAATCGTCATGAACAATTCTAGTTACCTCATCTTCATCATAAGGCACCACAGGGTTGTTCTTTAAATCTTCAAGAGTTAAGTTAGCTAATACTTCTTTAGCTGCAACTCTCTCCTTTGTTGATGTAGCACTTACTCCAGCAAGTTTGTCCCCTGATTTTTCTTCATTAGCCTTAGCTAGAACTTCTTTAACAGAAGAAAACTCATAAATTTGTCCAAACAGTTTTGTTCTTAATCTCATTCTTTCACCTTCCCCTTAATAATTAAAAATTAATGTTTTCACTATTACCGGTAAAACAGAACCATTTCCCAGTGGTTTTCCTATATCTATATAGTCACCATCTGATACTTTTATCCCATCTATGCAGATAATAGGTATTTTCATTTGAAATTTTTGTTGAAGAACCTGACCTAATACCTTTGCCAAATCCATTTCAACTATAACAATTAACTTACTTGTATCAATAAAACCTTGGTGAATTACATCTGCTAATTCTAATATATCTCTATATTTCATATTACGCTCTCCTGTCACTCCCAAAGCAATATCTACTTTTTCATCATTCTCGAACCATTTTCTTTTCTTTTTAATCTCTTCTAATAACTCTTCCTTAGAAGCTCTTTCAAGTTTTTCATTTATCTTAAGTACAGGGATATTCTTAAGTGGCAATATCTCATCTGTATAAGTAATTGTACTTCCTGATATCTCTGTAGAGTGATTTCCTGCTCCTACAACTGTAGCACCTATCATTTCAAGAGGCTTTACTAACTTAACTTTATTAGTTTCAAACAGTTTTTTAATCTCTCTTCCTAAAATAACTCCTATATCTCCAAAAGCAAATTCATCACAAGTTTCTAATCCATATATAGCTTCTGCTACTCCACCTGAAATAGCTACATAAGCATCTGGAATAGATTCTGCTCTAAAATCTTTATCAGTTACTAAATCGAAGTATTGTTTAGTTTTATTAAGAATCCCCATACTTTCTAGCATTATTGTTCCTAGTTTTCTACATAAAACTTTTAACTCTTCAACTGAGGCTTTTTTCCCAACTTTTATAGTTGTAAGTCCTAATTCCTCTACTAATCCAACATATTTAGAGTAAACGTATTCTACTTCTAAATCACTATTTTTGAATTTTACTAACCTACCACCAATATCTAAACAAGTAGTATCATAAATTTCACCTGATTTAAAAAGTGAAACATTTGTTGTTCCTCCACCAATATCAAAATTATATAGGTTTATATTTTTTTCTTCTGATATAGCCATAGCTCCTGAACCTTTTCCAGATATTACACTTTCTAAATCCGGTCCTGCAGTTGCCACAACAAAATCTCCTGCCATTTCACTAAGTGCATTTAACACTTCTTTTGCATTTTTTTTTCTTGCTGTCTCACCTGTTATTATTACTGCTCCAGTTGAGATATCTTTACCTTTAATTCCAGCCAGTTGATACTCTTGCTCAACTATCTGTTTTACTTTATTTGCATCTATCTCTGTAGATGAAATAAGTGGTGTAAAATATATCTTACTTCTATAGAAAATAGTTTTGTCTATTATCTTTATTTGAGGAACTCTCGCTCCTGAAGATATATTCTCTAGTGTAATTCTAGTAAAAACAAGTTGTGTTGTAGAAGTTCCTATGTCAATTCCAACACTAATTATCTCCTCTTTCATTTCACCTCCAGAAAAATAAAAAAAGCCAAAGCATAAGAAAAAAATTCTTACTACTTTGGCCTCATTGCCATAACTTAATGTACCCCATTGTACAGTTATCTATTTAATTGTTTTTAAAAATGATTTTAAAAGTTGTTCCTTTATCAAGTTCACTTTCAATAATCATATCACCATTTAGTTTTCCTTTTACAATTGCTGTTATTATCGAAAAACCAAGTCCCTCTTTAAGACTCTTACTGTTATCCATTCCAACGCCATTGTCAGAGATTACAATAGTAGAATAAAGTTCTTCCTCTTTTATAGTGATTTTTATCTCTTTGGTCTGATCCTTTTTAAAAGCATGATCAACTGTATTTTGTAATATCTCATTTATTACAAGTGCAACTGAAGTTGCGTTGTCAGAGTTGATGTAGAAATCATCGCCAAATATATTAAACAATATTTCGTCAGATTTGTCAATACAGTTTCTTGAAAAATTTCTGCACATTAACTGTACTATTGTTTTTATTTTGAGATTTTCGAATCCATTTTGCGACAAAAGTTCATGAGTTACTGCTATACTTAACACTCTATTTATACTTTCTTCAAGTATATGTTTTGTCTCTAAATCTTTAACTCTTCTCTTCTGAATTCTTAGTAAAGAAGCTATAGTTTGCAGGTTATTTTTGACCCTATGATGTATCTCTTTTATAGCTACAGCCTTTACCATAAGTTCTTTTTCATTTTCACGTTCTTTAGTTATATCCTGTATGATAAGATATACATTGAATACCCCATCAGTTTCTGATGATGTGAGATAACTTATCTTTAAAATTCTATTCATTATAGTTATCTCTTTTGATACTTCAAGATCAGTTTCTAAGTTATTAGCTATACTGCTAAATCTAACTTCATTTAGAACTATATTATCAAATTCTTCTCCTATAAGGTGCTTATTTATTCCTATTTTTGAAAATATTTTTTTAGCAGGATTATTAGCAAATACTACCATCCCTTTTTCATTAAATACAACTACACCCTCTTCTAAATAATCTATTATTCTTTCACTGGAATCACTTACATTTTCAATAAATTTCATTGCATTTTCATTAAAAATTCTTTTATCTTGACTATATGCTTCATTTTCAATTGCTTCTGCAATAAGGACTCCAATTAATTTCTGATTCTTATTTAAAATTGGAATAACATCTTGGATTACATTTTTACCATCTTGAGTTATTGCTTTATATTTTTTAGATGGGAGCCTTGTCTGAATCGTTCTTATTACTGCTGGTTCATTTTGACTCTTTGCAAACTCCCCAATAACACTTCTTCCATATATTGTATTTTTAGGCATTGCCTGAGCAACTACAAGAGCAACTTCAGAATCCTCCGTTTGAACATCTATAAACACATCAACACTTAAAAATTCAGATAAAACAGCCAATGATTCCTCTTTTACCCTTAAAACTTCTATATCTTCATCACTTAATTTTGTATATTTTTTACATAATAATTTTAACATACCGACCCTTCTGACATAATGATTGTATCTGCAATTTTACTCAAGCTAACTCTTTTATCCATACTTAATTTTCTTAAATAATCATAAGCTTCCCTCTCTGTAAACTCTTTCATGCTCATTATTATCCCTTTTGCTTTTTCAACTTTTTTTCTTTCTTCCAATTTTTCTTTAATTTTCGCTACTTCAGATGCGGAATTTTTTAGCTCTAATTTTCTTGAATATAAAATTTTTAGATTTGGAATAAATGTCCTCTCATCTATCGGTTTAACAAAATAGCCCATTACACCATTTTTAGATGCTCCATCTATAAAACTACTATCATTATAGGCTGTAAACATAATAATACAACCTGTAAATCCCTCTCTCTTTAATATTTCAGCAGCTTTAATTCCATTAAGTAATGGCATTTTTATGTCCATTAAGACTATGTCTGGATCTAATTTTTTACAGCATTCTACAGCATCAAATCCATCCCCGGCCTCTCCTACTACTTCATATCCTTCCTCTTCTAACATCTCTCTTAAATCCATTCTTGTTAATGGCTCATCATCAGCTATAAATACCCGCAGTCCCATTTATCCCCCTAATATTTTCCTTATTATTTCTACACTTTTATTATCTTTTGTTGTTGTACATATAAACTCATGAACTCCAGCAATTTTTAAAAGTTCTTTTGCATGTTCACAGTCATCTACTAAATCAGTTTTTGTAATAATTCCAATAGCTGGTTTATTTAAAACTGCTGCAAAATTAGGGGGGAATAAAGTTTCAGATTCTGTTGCATCTTGTACAAATCCTATCAAGTCGCATTCCGTAGCTGTAACAATTAAAGCTCTATAATAACCTTTAATTTCTATATATTCACCAGGTGTATCAATTATATTGGAACAAAACTCCATACTTTGTGTTTTCTTATATCCAACTAATTCATTGTTCAGCATTTGTGTAAGAGATGTTTTTCCGCTTCCTGTTTTCCCAATCAACATTATCTTTTTCATAATCTACGACCTTGTCATTTCCACTGATGAAAACTTCATTTGTCCATTAAGAAGTTTTAAAACATTTTCAAGAGAACTTTCTACACTTGATACATCTCCTGAAATAACAACTGTTCCACTAAATCTATCTAAAAATCCTATTGCTATATCTCCTGATTTTAGAGCAACGTCAGCTGCAATTATAGCTGCTTCACCTGGAGTTATAGTTAGAATTCCAAGAGCAGTATGTTCAGCCTCTTTTATTCCAAGTTTTGCATATATCTCTTTTCCCGGATGTGCTATTAAATGCGCTAGTGTTACTTGCTTTCCTGGAACATATTCCTGTATCATTCTTTGTACTTCTTCCATAATATTACCTCTCTAACTAAATTTATTTTACCATTCTAATACATTTTTTGTCTATACACTTTAAAAAATACTACGTATTGTTTCTGGGGAAGGATTCGAAATAACACTTGAATCTAAATACATCCCTTTCTCTTCTAAGAATATTTTACTAGATTCTAATGCATGAGAAACTTCTGAAAGATTTCCTCCAATTATATAATAACTTTTTCCACATATCCCTCTTGCAAGTTTTAACTGTATAAGTTTAACTTGGGCTGTTTTCAAAGCTATATCTGCCGCTTCAATAAGAGATGCTACTGTAAATCCCTCTAATACTGCTATAGATTCTTGTGGCATTAACTCCCCTTTTATTCCCATAACTCCTTTCAATAACTCTTCACTTGGATTTCCTAGTACAAAAGTATCAATAAGGGATTCTGAATTTTTCTGAACTTTTTCAATAGCTTGACTTACAGCAGAAAGATTCCCCTCTATTAACGCAATAAATTTGCCAGGACAAACACTTGCGCTATATAATGTTGTAACAAAATTCCCTTTGTTTATTTGATCCAAATGGTATATTCCTTGAGGTATTTTTGAAAATTCAATTAATCCTAAAGCTTTATTCATTAAAATTCACCTTTCTTTATAAAAATATATTTTTCAGATATTTCCAACACTTTACCATTTATTGGAGAATACAATGCCATACTTAATTCTTTAATGTCTCCATCTTTTATAGTTGAGTACCGAGCAATAACTCGACCTTTCAATACTTTTTCTCCTGCTTTTATGCAAGGGATATATTTCATGCCTTTTTTCTGATTCAAATCTATATAATAATTATTTCCTACAAACTCAATCTGCTCTAGTGGTGCCTCTCTATCGTATTCAGTAAGTCCTAATTTTTGTTTTAATAGCTTATTTGAAACTTTTCTTTGTTCTCTCTTTCTTTTCATTTCTTTATTTTCTTTATTTTCACTATTTTCATTATTTTTAGATAATTCACTTAACTTATAAATATCTTCCAAACCTTTTTCTTGAAGTTTTATTTTCAGATTTTTAATTATCATCATGGGATTTAGGTCTTGAGGACATGAATAAAGAGTGCATAGGTTACAATGTGAACAAGAAAATACTCCCATCATATCCAAATAATTAGCTTCATACATCAAAGTACTCATTATTTTATGAGGCTGTATATCATAACCTAGTTGATATCTAGGGCATAGCATGGTACACATTTTACACTGAGTGCAAATTGATAAGACTTGTTTCTT
The DNA here is from genome assembly GCA_051656905.1 of Fusobacteriaceae bacterium. GTDB lineage: Bacteria > Fusobacteriota > Fusobacteriia > Fusobacteriales > Fusobacteriaceae > JAGNZR01. The sequence continues at coordinate 85,464 of JBOFJQ010000009.1, forward strand.
TAGCTTACTATATTCCCCTTTTCTTGACTGACATACTTTTTTACCTTTAGGAAATATTAATATTCCCTTCGTATTTTTTGTTATAACACTCTCTTTAGTCCCAATTTTTCCTGTGATTGGACCACCAATTAAAATCACATAATCTTCTATTTTTATTTCGCCAACACTTACTAATATATCTTTTACTTTTAATCCAATAGGAACTTTTACTGTTAAAGTTTTTTCTACTGCCCCTCCTATTGTAAGGTAAGTATCTACAGGCACCTTATCATCGATTATTGCGTTATATATATCTAAACAAGTTTCAGGTGTTAGCACTAATACTTCTTTCTTTTCTTGAGTTATATTATCTTTTTGAACTTCATATGCTAGGACTTCTTTATCCCATAACGAAAATACATCTTTTATTTTTTCTAGTCTTACATCTTTAAATAAATCTAAACTTCCTTCTAAGCTTTCTGCAGCGTCTTTCTCATTCTCTTTTAAGGCTACAACGCCCTCTTCAGCTTCAAAGATATCCATAGCTAAAGAAAAACCTTTTAAAATTTCATAAGGATAGTCCATCATTAGCGAATAATTAACTTTTATAAGAGGTTCATCTCCTGCGGCATTCATTATTAGAGATTTTATATTTTCTTTTGACGAAACATAAGACATTAACTCTTCAACTATTATACTTTTTTCTTTAAGTTTCAAAATCATCTCTTCAATAGACATAGTTCTCCTTTTTAAATCAAAAAAGCCAAAAATAGACACCCTATAAGTGCTTATTTTTGGCTCCATTGCCTAAACGTACCCCATTGTACGTATTATGTTCATATTATATGCACATAATATTATTATTTTACATATTTGTCAACACTATTTTCTGCCCTATACTTAGTTATAAGCAATTATTCTCTAGTATATATCTTAGTATTAAAAAAACTCCCTTTAAAATGAACAGATCTTTATTATTTAATCTGTCTACTATAAAGGGAGTATATTTAGTTATTTAAAAGCTACCTAAATAGCCTTTTTGGGCAATTATTAAAATTAATAAAATTATCAAATTTATCAATCTAATAAAATTACCATTTATAAGTTGCTGTAAAATGATGCTCGAATCCTGTAGACTCATTATCATGATTAGCAAATTTATTATATGCACCATCTGAGAAGCTTCTCATATCTTTAACATACTTCAATGCATATCCCAGTGCGAAATCTTTATTATGCCAGAAAAGTCCATTGTACCACTGGAACTCATCATCAGATTTCCCATAATCTTTTTGACTGTCATATCCTTGATCCCAGAAATAATTTGCATAGCCTTGGTAAGCTACATATGATCCATTTTCAAATTTATATAGAGGTTTTGTCCAGCTTATCTTAGCTAAATATCCATCCCATTTTCCTTCTCTTGAAGAATTAAAATCTTCTTCAGCATATAAAGCATATACATTTAATGGAACAATTCCAAACCAAGGAACCGTTAAGTCTGTACCTAAACCTATACCTTTAGTATTTAAATCTGTATCTCCTGCTTTCATATATCCAGCAACATACCACTCTTTAACAGGTCCTATTGATAAATCTTTACCTAACAATCCATCTATTGACATTCTTGGATGTAATTCAGAGAAGAAGTTAGTCTTCTTATGAGCTGTTTTATCGCTACTATCTTCATTGTAACCTGAATTTGAATCCCCTAAAGCATCATAAAAATCAATATAACCCCAGAAATCGAAGATTCCTTTTCTTCCACCTAATTTAACTTCAAAGTAAGTATCATTTATATCTTCTCCTCCACCTTTTAGTCCTTGAGCACTAATTAGGTTAAAGTTGACCCATTTGTTATCTCTCTCATGTCCTGGTTTAATAACTGGAACTTTCTTTTTAGTTTCCACTAATTCTGTTTTAACAGTATCCATTTCACTTTTTGTTGTTTCTACCTCTGTTGCCTTTACCTCTACTTTTGATTTTAATGCTTCATTTTCAGCTCTTAATTTTTGAATTTCAGCTAACAATTCATTTTTTGATGAATTCTTAGTTACCGATGCAGATGCTACATTACCAATTAGAAGTAATGAAACTATTAAAAAACTAGCTTTTTTCATGATTCTGTATTCCCCCTTATAAAATTCTTTTCCCAAATGTATAAACAGTATATTATGAACCGTTTTTTTTTCCAATGTTCTATTTTTATCATAGTTCGTCATTTTCCGAATGTGTTACATATTAAATTATACCTATTGTTTTTTTTATCAAATTTTTATCAATGAGATAACAATTTTACATATTCCATTCATACCTTAAAGTATATTATTCGAGGTTTTTTATTTTTTTCTCTCAATGTGATAAGAATACCTATTACCGTATTATTTTAATTCATATTTTTCTTCAATTTCATTTTTTTTATATAATATTAATTTAAAAAAAATTTTTTAAAATTATTTTACATTTTTGTTATAATCTATGCTAAAATTAAGAAAAAATATTAGGAATAGGTGCCAAATTGAACAATAAAGAATATGTGATTTATAAATTACAAACAAATAATAATACTTTTATTTCTGGAGAAGATCTTGCTAAAGAATTAAATATTTCTAGAGCTGCCATTTCAAAAATTATTAAAGAGATAAAAAATTCTGGAATTATTATTGAATCTGTCCAAAATAAAGGGTACAAGCTTTCAGATACAAATGATCTACTCTCTTTAGATATTTTGCAAGATAATCTTAAAGGAAGAGGATTAGATTATAACGTTCACTTACATAGCACAATAGACTCAACAAACTTAGAAGCAAAAAGATTAATATCTTCTAATGATTTTCTTGGAAAAACACTAATTGTTTCTGGAGAGCAGATTAAAGGAAAGGGCCGTTTTGGAAAAAATTTCTTTTCTCCTAAGAACTCTGGAGTTTATTTTTCTGTTATTGAAAACGCAATTACCAGCTTATCCAATTCTACTTTTATTACAATTTGTACTGCTCTTTCAATATGTAAAGCTATAGAAAAACTTACTGGTTATACTCCTAAAATCAAATGGGTTAATGATATTTTTTTAGATGATCGAAAAACTTGTGGAATATTAACAGAGGCAATCAGTAATTTTGAGACAGGAGAAGTTGAAAAACTAATTATAGGTATTGGAATTAACTTTTCTACAATAGATTTTCCTCAAGAAATAGAAGATATTGCAGGACCAATTTTTAAAAAACCTGAAGATAATCACAGTCACATTACTAGAAATGATCTTGTAATAGAAATCGTTTATGAATTAAACAAATACTTTAAAAATTTTGATTCTATTAATATAGAAGAGTTAATCGCCCAGTATAAATCACGTTCTAATATTATAGGGAAAGAGATTACTGTTACTCTATCTAATCAAAAGCCCTTTAATGCTAAAGCCTTAGACATCAATAATTTAGGACATTTAATCATTAAAAAAGAAAATTTAGAACTTCTTACACTAAATTATGGTGATGTTTCTATAAGAAAACTTTAATTTATAATTTTTTCAACTTTAATTTGCAGTTTTTCCCTATTATTTTCAATTTAAATTTGAAATGTTTTCTAATATACTATATAATATCCAAGAGTATATTCAAATATAAACAAAAAGGAGAAAATTTAATGAATAATTTACCAAAATGCCCTAAATGTGGCTCTGAATACGTATATGAGGATGGAGCTTTACTAGTTTGTCCTGAGTGTTCTTATGAATGGAACAATGCAACTGAGGAAGAAAGTGATATGGGATTAGTTGTTAAAGATTCTAATGGAACTATCCTTGCAGATGGAGATTCTATCTCTGTTATTAAAGATTTAAAAGTAAAAGGAAGTTCTCTTGTTGTAAAAATCGGTACAAAAGTAAAAAATATCAGATTAGTTGAGGGAGATCACAATATTGATTGCAAAATTGATGGTATTGGTCAAATGAAACTAAAATCTGAATTTGTAAAAAAAATATAGTTTGCTTAGTCAAATTAATTCAATCAATATTAAAATAATACTTAATTAAAATTTATAGCAATCCAATAAAATCTACTTTAATAGAAGGAGTTTTATGTCTCTTTGGAATACTTTCAATTTAATTTTTTCAAACCATAATATTGTTGGACTACTTTCCTCTACTTTTTCCTTACTTATTTTAGGAATAGTTTTTGGGAAAAAACAGATTTTCGAAGAAAAAGTTGCTGACAATATAAGTAATGTCGTTCTTACCTTATCCATTCCTTCTTTGTCTATTTTGGCATTTATGAATGATTTTAATCCTGAGATTTTTAAAGAGGGTATAAATATAATGGTTTGGACCTTTATTCTTCATCTTTTTTTTATCCCCATTACAAAATATTTTTATGCAAATAGAACAATTGATGATAAGACTACTTTAGAAATCAGTACAATATTTGGAGCTGTAACTATTTTAGGAATCCCTATTGTTCAGGCTTTATTTGGTTCGATCGGACTTATTTATATCTCAATTTTTTCAATTGTATATAGACTTTTACTTTATTCTTATGGCTTTATAAGAATGTCTGGTACAAAAGTAGATAAAAGTAATTTTAAAACTATCTTTGTTAACCCTGCTATTTTTTGTACTATTTTAGGTATGATAATTTGGTTAACTCAGAACCAAACCGCTCAAGCTTTGATTGATGGTAAATCTTACGGTATTTTTAGAATAGATAAAACAGCTTTTTGGTTATATAAACCTTTAACTTATTTAGCTTCTCTTTGCTCTCCACTTTCATGGTTAGCAGCAGGAATTAAGCTTTCTAAACTACCATTTTTAAAGTCTTTTAAATCCATTGACGCTTGGTATTTTTCTCTAGTTAAGATAGTAATTTATCCTATAGTAACAGTATTAATCATACTATTCTTTGGGAAATTTGGTTTTTTCCCATTGTCAAATACAGGACTTACTGTTATGGCTATTGCTCTTGGAACACCTGTTGCATCTGTGACAATAGCATACGCAATTAAATATAACCGTTCTGCTGTATTATGTTCTAAATGTTTTTTTGTTTCTACAATGTTTAGTTTAGTATTTTTACCATTTTTACTATTATTTATTGAAGTAATCTCCAAATTTTTTTAATTATATTATTCAGAAATAATACATTATTTTTATATAATTTGTTTTAATTTAAAAACCTCTTTGTCTTTTAGACAAGGGGGTTTTTTATTCCTTTATTATTTTCTTTTTATTTTTTACTAAAAATATTTTGATTGACAAAATATTTGAAATAGGGTAATATTATTTTGTAAATCACAGGAGGTTATTATGAAAAAAGAAATTGAAAATATATTAAAAAATCAGGAAGGAATATCACTAAGTGAGGTATCAAAAAAACTTAACATTCCTTATTTAGACGTTTTAAAAAATTCACCCTCAGTTAGAAAATATGACACTCTAAAAATAAATGAGCTCTTTGAAATTTTACAAAGTTGGGAAAAAGTCTTCTTACTTGTAGTTACTGAAAATTTTGTTTTAGAAATTAAAGATAAATTTCCTAAGGGATTTTATGCTCATGGATTTTTAAATTTTCATGATTCAAGTACTTCAATTGGAGGACACTTAACTACAAGTTCCATAACTGACATTTATTTAGTTTCTGATTATATGTTTGGAAGAAAAAGTTGTTCAATAAAATTCTATAATAATGACAAAGAAGTCTTTGCTATCTACGTTCCGAGAGGGGAAAACAAGGAATTCATAGCAACTTGCCTTGAAAGTTTTTACAATTTATAGCTGATAAAACTGAGATTAATTTCTCAGTTTTTTTTATTCTTTTCACTAACAACATCAATTCATACCAACCTTTTTACGTCTAAAAAGATAGTTATTGTAACACTCACGAGGTATAAACAACAGATATTTTGTAACTTTCCAACAAAAAAATGTTGACATCATATTTTTGTTATGTTATTCTTGAACAAAGTGTTTTGAATAACGATTTTAGATAAAAAGAAGTTGCGAAAGAGTATGTTATTTTTTTCCTATTCCTGGGTTCGGAATAAAACAACACCTCTATACAACACTCTAACTGTAAAAAAAAAATATATTACTTTGTAATATATGTAGCTCAAATTAGTTCTTAATTTGCTATACATTGGTTATAAATTGTTTACATCTATTTTTTTTGTCTAATAATCCATTTAAAACAAAATAATTTTTAAAGGAGAAAAAATGAATACAGTATTATCTTTTTTAAAATTAAGTCCAGTTCTACTAATGGCAGTGCTTATGTTTTTAGGACATGACGCGCTTATAGTGGCACCTATCGCTACATGCTATGCAGCAATTGTAGCTGTTACAGTTGATAAAAGAAAAATTGATGAACTAATGAAATCTGCAATAGATAACGCAAAAGAGATGCAGATAGCATTCTTTATTTTAATGGTTGCTTATGCAATGGCTGAAGCCTTTATGTCTACAGGGGTTGGAGCAGCAATAATAAACGTTTCACTTAATATAGGGCTTACAGCAAGAACAGTTGCCGTTGTTGGAGTAACTGTAGCATCAATCCTATCTATCGCAACTGGAAGTAGCTGGGGAACTTTTGCAGCTTGTGCTCCTATCTTCCTTTGGTTAAATCATATTGTTGGTGGAAATATTCTTCTTACAACTGCTGCAATTGCTGGTGGAGCATGTTTTGGAGATAATATCGGACTTATATCTGATACAACTATAGTAAGTTCTGGAATTCAAGGTGTTGAAGTAATCAAGAGAATTCGTCACCAAGGTTTCTGGTCTCTACTTGTGCTTTTCTTTGGTATAGTTTCATTCTATATTGCAGGAGTTGTTTTAGGACTTCCTACACTAGAAGGAAATGCTGCTGAAGCTATTAATCAAATACCAGCAGATGTATGGGAAAAACTTGCAGTTCAAAGAGAATCTGCTGTTACTCTTTTAAATCAAGTAAAAAATGGCGTTCCTCTATATATGGTAATCCCTTTACTTCTTGTTTTAATATCTGCATTTAAAGGTTTAGCTACTCTATTATGCCTTTTCTTAGGAATTTTCTCAGCTTTAGGTCTTGGACTTGTAGCAGGAACTGTTCCAAGTATTCCTGAATTTATGGATATGGTTATGAATGGATTTGCAAGTGCTGGTTCATGGGTTATAGTTATGATGATGTGGGTAGCTGCATTCGGTGGAATAATGAAGCTTATGGATGCATTTAAACCTCTTTCAAATCTTGTTGTTAAAGTATCTAAAAATGTTAGACAATTAATGTTTTATAATGGAGTTCTTTCAATTTTAGGAAACGCTGGACTTGCAGATGAGATGGCTCAAATAGTAACAATTGGACCTATTATTAGAAATATCGTTGAAGAAAATGTTGAGGGATCTCCTGCAGACTTAGAAACTCTTAGACTTAGAAATGCAACATTTAGTGATGCTCTTGGAGTATTTGGATCTCAGCTTATTCCATGGCATGTTTATATTGGATTCTATTTAGGAATTGCAAGAGCAGTTTATCCTTTACATGATTTTAGAGCTCTTGATATCATAAGATACAACTTCGTAGCTTTCATAGCAGTTATATCTATATTACTTTTAACTCTTACTGGATTTGATAGATTCATTCCAAGATTTGCTCTTCCAAGTGAGCCACAAGTTTCACTAAGAAAAGCTAAAAGTAGTGATGAAGATTTTGAAACTAAAACAGCTAATATTTAGTTTATTCCTTATATAAAGTACTATTTATATAAAGTCTTCAATTAAAGTTTATCTAAAAACATAAAAGTCACATTAAGAGTTTTCTCAAAATGTGACTTTTTTTATTATCTATTATCTATTATCTAATAAATTCTTTATAATTTTTTATACTACAGAGTCTTTAAAAATTCTTAAAAATGCATCTTTTGCCCTCTCTAAATCTTGAGCATTAGGATGCTCTTTTGCCATTTCCCACCTATCCATTCTCTCTTTTGATGGATACATTTTATGATCTTTAGGTAAATTTAATAATCCTGCAATCAGCTTTGGATCTATTTTCCCTTGGGAAACAAAGCTTCCTAAGAGAATATTTTCATTTGAAATAATTACTTCCCCTATATTTTTTTTACAATATTCAGCATGGTCAGATTCAATAGATGCTCCTAAAGTAAAAAAGTAAGCTACATTCTTATTTTTTATCTTCTTTAAAATCTCTAAAGCTTTTTGATCAAAAGTTCCTTTATCAATCCATCCTCCAATAATAATTGTTTCATACTCTAAGTGGGTAATATCATCAGCTGAGTGTATTTCTACATCAGATATAACTTCATATATAGCCTCCGCTATTTTTTTTGTATTTCCTGTTTTTGATGAATAAATAATTACATTTTTCATTTTTTCCCCTTTTATATCTTATTAAATTTAAATTCTTTATAGAAATATAACTTTACCGGCACTCCATGAAGAGTTATCGGCGTTAATTTCCATTTCTTTAACGTAGACTTTACTTCTTCTTGAAATCCTAAATCATCCTCTTTCCCATAAAACTTGGCTTCTTCAATTTCTCCATTATATCCTACTAAAAATCTTACTTTAACAGATACATCTTTAGAATATCCCAAACGTTTAGCAACTAAAGGATATTCAGGCTCCGGATTAGCTAAAAATTGAAAATTCAATCCTTTTACACCTTGATTTTTAACAGCAAATACTCCTTTTGATAATTCAATCATGCTTGAACTAGAATTTGCAAAGGATTCCATGTTTGCAGTATTATCTCTTTTTTCTATTTTATTTCCTTGATTGCTATCCAATGTTTCCGAACTATTCTCCACTCTGCTATCCTGGTTTAATTTTTCTAGTTTTTGTTGCTTATCTCGTGTAATTTTTTCATTATTTTTTTCTTTTACAACTTTTTTTTCTCCCTCTTTTTCTTTTTCTTTTTTTTCAGTAATTTTTTCTAACTTTTCTTCTTTTTTACTATTACTTACGCTCTCTTTCTTTTTACTTGTAGAATTCATAAAATCAATAGAAACAATATTTGAGTCGGCTGTATTGCCAACTTCATTAATTTCAAAGTTCTTTGCTTTAACTATCGTTGTATAACTTGAAACAAAAATTAAAAAATGTAAACAGATAGATACTATTATAAATTTCATATTCCCTTAACTCCCTTTCTTTACTGTGTTTAAAAGGATTATATCAAAGAATACTTTGAATGTCAAAATATTAGTTAAAAAAATGTTTGACTTAACAAAATAAATAAAGTATAATCCAACTCGTTAGTTTGATTTACAAAATATTTGACTAGGAGGAAAAAATGATTGAACACTTAAGAGCCGGTGGTCCACTTATGATTGTTATAGTAACACTTTCTATAATTGGATTAACCGTTATTTTAGAAAGAGGTTACTACTTTATGAAACATGAAAAAGATAATGGAGAAATCTTAATTACACATTTAGAAAAATTTATAAGAAATGGTGAAAAAGAAAAAGCAATAAAAGTTTGCGATACTTTTAAAAATACATCTTCAAAAGTTATGAAGACAATTTTATTAGAATATGGTGCTGGAAAAATGAATTGTTGCACATACGATTATTTAGAAGAAAAAGCTAGAGAGTGTGCCCTAAGAGAGCTTCCTAAGCTAGAAAAAAATATGTGGTTATTAGCATTAGCTGCAAATGTAACACCTCTTGCTGGTCTTCTAGGAACTGTAACTGGTATGATTGGAGCTTTTCATTCCATGGCTAAAAACGGAGCTGGAGATGCAACAGTTTTAGCTTCTGGAATATCAGAAGCATTGATAACAACAGCATCTGGTCTTATAGTTTCGATTCCAGCTCTTATATTCTATAACTATTACCAAAAGAAAATAGAGAAAGCAGTTATTGATATGGAAAAAAATGTAGTTGAGTTTATTAATATTTTAAGAAAATTATAGGAGGATAAAAAACTTATGTTCCGATCTAAAGGATTTCTAGCATATAAAAAAAAGGAATTAACTCCAGATGTAACTCCTCTAATAGATGTTATCTTTCTTCTTCTAATTTTCTTTATGGTATCTACAACCTTTAATAAAAACGGAGGGTTAAAGATAGACTTACCAACATCTAAAATTTCTGAAGTAGAAAAGAAATATGAAAGTTTATCAGTTATTCTTTCAAAGGATAAAGAGATAATTATAAGGGTAGAGAACAAAACGAAAAAAACTGATTTACCTGTTAATAAAGAAAATTTAAAACAAGTTATTCAAGAGAATTTAAGCAATACACAAGAGAAAAGAGTTTCAATAGTTGCAGATAAAACAATATTTTATGGAGACATTGTTGAAATAATGTCTGAAATAAAATTATCTGGTGCTACTGGAATAGATATAGAAACTATAGAAAAGGAGAGTTAAAAAATTGAAAAATTTATTTGAAGTAAGACATAAAAGCCATCATAACGTAGGAGGTCTTTTAAAGAAATATTATCCAACAACAATGAAAGGTGAAAACGATTTAATTGAGATATTAAAAAATAAATCTGATGTGCCTAAAGCAATATATATGCATACTCCATACTGCGATAAAATCTGTTCTTTCTGCAATTTAAATAGAGAGCAACTAAAAGGTAGTTTAGAAGAGTATAGTGACTTTATTGCAAGTGAGTTTGATAAATATGGTCAATATAATTATTTTAAAGAGGGGACATTTGATGTTGTTTATTTTGGAGGTGGAACTCCAACAGTTTATAAAGCTGATCAATTAGAAAAAATCCTTCAAAGTGTCCAAAGAAACGTTAATTTTTCTGAAGGATATGAGTTCACTCTTGAGACAACTATTCATAACCTTACTAATGAAAAAATAGAACTTTTAAACAAATATGGTGTTAATAGAATATCTATAGGTATTCAAAGTTTTACAGAAAGAGGTAGAGAGTTTTATAACAGAACTTACGACACAAATACTACTATTGAGAATATTAAGAATATCAAAAGTAGATTTAAAGGTGAAGTGTGCGTTGATATTATATATAACTATCCTGATCAAAAGATAGAGGATGTACTATTTGATGCGAGAACTATAAAAGAATTAGATTTAGGTAGTTCTAGTTTTTACTCTTTAATGATTCATGAGGGATCTAAACTATCACAAGATGTCCACAATAATGTTTTAACTATGAAAGATAATTTAGAAAAAGAGAGAGCTTTACATGATGCTTTTGTAAATGAATTAACAAAAGAAAGTGACTACTATATCTTAGAATTAACAAAAATAGCAAAAAAAGGAAGAGATCAATATAAATATATTAAAACTAGAAATTTTGGTGGAGATACTTTCCCTATAGGTAACGGTGCTGGGGGGAATGTTGGAAATATCAGTATCTTTAGAATGAGTAAAGAGAGAAGTATGTATGTAGAAAAAACACCTTATCAACAAAAATTAGAGAGAGTTGGCGGTTTATTCCAATTCCCTTCTATTGATACAGAGATTGTTCTTACTCTACTAGATGATAAAGAGATGTTAATTTTCAATAAAAGAATTGATGAGTATGTTAAAATGGGACTTTTAAAAATTGAAGATAATACTTTGAAGCTAACAGATTTAGGTCTATTTTGGGGAAATAATATTGCAAGAGATATTCTTGAAACTCTTATAGAAGAAAGCAACAAATAAATAAATAAATAAATAAATAAATAAATAAATAAATAAATAATAGTATAAAAAAAATATGAAAATAAAATATACCGGGGGGAAACAATGAACAAAAAAATTATTTTATTAAGCCTTTTAGCAAGTGTAGTGAGTTATGCATCAGATACTGAATTCTATGAAGAATCTGAAAGCGGAGTAAAACTTGAAAAAAGTGTTATTTCTACAACTGGATTTGAGACATCTCAAAGAAATATACCTAACACTGTTACTGTTATTACTTCAAAAGAGATTGAAAAGAAAAATTACCAATCTGTATCAGAGGCTTTAAAAGATGTTCCTAGCGTTAACTTAATAGGAGATCCTAAGAATCCAATAGTTGATATGAGAGGTCAAGGTAGTAAAGCAACTTCTAACGTTCAAGTTCTTGTTGATGGAGTAGCAATTAATCTTCTTGATACATCACATGCTAACACTCCTATCAATACTGTCCCTATTGAAAATATAGAAAAAATAGAGGTAATTCCTGGTGGAGGAGCTATCCTTTATGGAAGTGGAACTAGAGGAGGAATTATAAATATAATAACAAAATCAGGTTCTGGGTATAACGGCGGATATGTTTCTTCTGATATTGACAGTTTTGGAGCAAAAAATAGTAGTGTTAATTACGGTACTACAGTTGGAAAATTAGGATTAAATCTAAATTATAGTAGAAATGACTACAAAGGTTTTAGAGATGGAGATGAAGCAGATTCTGATTACTTTGAAGGTAGTGCAAAATATCAACTATCAAAAACTAGAGATATTACATTAAAATATTCAAAATTTAAAGCAGATTCTACGTCACCAAGAGGTTTAACTAAAAGTGAATTAGGAGACAGAGATAGTGATGGACTATATGGTAAATATGATGAGCTTGCAACTAAAGATACTGATAAAGATGAGTTCACTATAAAATACCAAGATAGAATAAATGACAAACTTACATTTGACTTAATTAGTTTCTATCAAACAACTGATATTAAATCTACAAATAATTATGATTCTAGTGGTTATAAAATTCTTAACGACATGGATTATAAAGATAAAAAAATGGGGATTAAACCTAAAGTTAAAATTGACTACTCTGAAAATAGTAATTTAATATTAGGATATGACTATATTCATAACAATCTAACTAGGGATAGTGAGATGACTATTTTTAGTAAAGAAGTTTATAAAAATGATTTAACTAAAGATACTCACAGTTTATTTGCTTTAAACACTAATAGAATAGGAAAATTTGAATTTAGCCAAGGGGTTAGATATGAGTACGCTGATTATGAAGTTGATAGAACTTATACTAAAGGAAAAAATTCTACAGATATCCAAAATGATAAAACAATGGAAAATGCTGCTTATGAGTTAGTTGGTAATTATTTCTATTCAGATAAAGGAAACGTTTACTTAAAAGGAGTTAAAGGATTTACATCTCCTGCTCCTGCTCAATTAGTTGATAAGATTAATGGAAGATATATAGATAATGATTTAGATTCAGAAACATATACAACATATGAATTAGGTATAAAAGATTATGTACTTGGAAGTTTTGTAAGCGGAGCTGTTTATTATACTGAAACTAAAGATGAAATTGCTACTGAAAATTATTCAAATATGAACTTCAGAAACTATAACATAGGAAAAACTAAGAGATATGGACTTGAACTAACAGCAGAACAATACTTTGGTAAACTAACTGTTAGAGAGGGATATTCACTAGTAAAAACTGAAATATTAGAAGATCAAGATAAGAGTATAGAAGGAAATGAAATAGCTAACGTTCCTAGCAATAGATTTAATATTGCTTTAGATTATCAGTTAACTCCTAAGGTTAATGCTATTTGGGATACTGTTTATTCATCAGGATACTACTTAAATAATGAAAATACACAAGGAAGACAAAATGAAAATGTAGTTACAAATGTATATTTAAATTATCAAGTAAAAGAAAATTTAAGATTATACACAGGAATTAACAATATATTTAATGAAAAATACTATAACTCAATTGATTCAAAAGGAAAAGAATATGATCCTGCTGCTGAAAGAAGTTTCAAAGCTGGATTTAAATACAATTTTTAATACTTAAATAAGGGAATAAGGAGATAAAAATGAAAAGGTCATTACCACTATTACTAATAATTATTACAATTATTATAGCTATTCTTTCTATAGGTATGGGGAGCGTTAGTATATCTTTAGAAGAAATTTTTAATATAAAAGAAGCACCTGATTATATAAAAACAATTGTTTTTGATATCAGATTACCTAGAATAATAATGGCAATACTAATAGGAATGATGTTAGCATCAAGTGGTGTTGTAGTTCAAGGGGTTTTTCAAAACCCCTTGGCTGACCCTTATATAATTGGAATTGCTGCTAGTGCTACTTTAGGTGCTGTTGTAGCCTATATGCTTAAATTACCTGATATATATTATGGAATACTTGCCTTTGTATCATGTTTACTAAGTACATTTGTTATATTTAGATTGTCTAATAAGAAAGGAAAGGTGGATATAACAACTTTACTTATAGTTGGAATTGCTGTTTCATCATTTATTGGTGCATTCACTTCCTTTTCAATGTATTTAATAGGTGAAGAATCTTTCAGAATTACAATGTGGTTAATGGGCTATTTAGGTGGTGCTACATGGACGAAAGTATCAATATTAATTGTTCCATTAATTATATCTTTAGTATATTTTTATCTACAAAGAAACAAATTAGATGCTCTTCTTTCTGGAGATGAGGAAGCTCATTCTCTTGGAATTAATGTGCAAAAGATAAAAGTTGAAGCTCTTACAGTTGCAGCATTAGTAGTTGCTTTCTCAGTTGCTTTTTCAGGTATGATTGGATTTGTTGGTTTAATTATTCCACATTCAATAAGATTTATTGTTGGTCCTTCTAATTCTAGACTTCTTCCTAACGCTGTTTTAGCAGGAGGATTATTCTTACTTATCTGTGACACTATTGGAAGAATGGTTTTAGCCCCTGTGGAAGTCCCAATTGGTGTTATTACTGCATTTTTCGGAGCACCATTTTTTCTGTACCTAGCATTTAATAAGAAAGGAGAAAGTTAGTATGATTAAAATAGAAGGAATAAAGTTTTCTTATGGAAATAAGGAAATTTTAAAAAATATTAATTTAGAGATAAAGAAAGGGAAAATGATTGGTATTCTTGGCCCTAATGGTTGTGGAAAATCTACACTTTTAAAAAACATACTAGGTTATTTAAAACCTAGTTCTGGTAATATTTTTATAAATAATAAAAAAACAGACAGTATCTCTTCTAAAGAACTAGCTAAATTAGTATCTTTAGTTCCTCAAAAATCTAGTTTAATGTCTCCCATGACTGTTGAAGATTTCGTTCTTATGGGAAGATTACCTCATCTAACTTCAAGTTGGAGTGGTTACAGAGGGGAAGATTTTAAAATTGTAAAAGATAAGTTAAATTTTTTAGAACTAAATAAATTCGAAAAAAGAGTTGCACTAAGTCTTTCAGGGGGTGAATTTCAACGTGTTCTACTAGCAAGAGCTTTAGTACAAGATACCGAACTTCTTTTACTTGATGAACCTACTTCAGCTTTAGATTTAAACCATGCTGTTGAAATTCTAAATAGTGTAAAAATGTTGGTTTCAAACCATGGAATAACTGGCGTAGCTGTTTTACATGACCTAAACTTAGCATCAATGTTTTGTGATGAAATTATAATGATGAAAGATGGAGAAGTATACTATCAAGGAACTCCTCAAGAGGTTGTAAAAGAAGAAATTTTAAAAGAAATATACAATTTAAAATCTAGAGTATTCTGTGGAGAAAATAATATTCCATATGTAATACCACAAATTTAGGGGGCAGATTATGAAAAAACTTTATATAGCTTTAATGAGCGTTTTTATTTATTCAATATCTTTATCAGCATTAACAATACAAGAGGACTCAATAGTAGATGAAAGAGGTAACAAAATAAAAAATAAACACTACAACAAAATAGTAGTACTGGATCCTGCTGTTGTGGAATCATTATATTTTATTCAAGGTGAAGGAAGTATAGTTGCAATAGCTGATACTGCTAAAACTCCTATATGGCCACAAGAAAAAACTAAATCATTACCAAAAGCTGGAAATATTATGAAACCATCTATAGAAAAAGTAATGTCTTTTAATCCTGACTTAGTTATTTTAAATGCAATGTCAGAAGGTTTTGGCGAAAGTCTAAGAAATCATAAAATAAATTATATTGTTAATGAAGGGAAAAAAATTGATGATATTTTAACTAATCTTGAAGTTTTCGGTGCTATAGCAGGAAAAGAAGATAATGCAAAAATAGTAGCAAAGGAATACAGAGAAAAACTATCTACAATTAAGCAAACAATATCTAAAAACCCACTAAATTTAAAGGGTGGTTTCCTATTTTCAACATCACCTATGATGATATTTAGTCAAAAATCACTCCCAGGAGAAATATTTGAAATTTTAGGAATAGAAAATATTTCAAAAGGATTACCTGGAAGTAGACCTATTGTCTCTTCTGAATACTTATTAAGAGAAAATCCAGATATCTTAGTTTGCTCTATGTCAATTGAAAGCAAAGAAGATATTATAAGAAATAACCCTATTATAGAAAGAATTAAGGCAGGTCAAAAAGGCAACATATTTATTATCGAATCAGATAAAATTTTAAGAGCAACACCTAGAATAATTGATGCTCTAGAAGAGTTATACAAGGAGCTTAATAATGTTAAATAAAATTTTAAGCTATTATAAAAAAGAGATTAAGCTTCTTATTCTCTTTTTAACTAGTAGTCTTATTGTTACATTACTTGATTTATATGGTCCTGTTTTAGTCCAAGAATTAATTGACAAAACAATTCCAGATAAAAATTTAACCAGTTTTTTCAAATACTCCTTAATTCTTTTCTCTACTTATATTATAAGATATTTTATCTCAGTACATTCATCTTCCAAAGGTCAATTTATGGGAAATAAAATAAAATTTTATATGAGAGAGGATCTATTTAAAAAAATAATGTCTCAAGATATAGACTTTTTTAAAAAAAATCAAGGTGGAGAGATAATTTCTAGGGTAACGAGTGACTTAGAAAATGTATCTTCACTACTTTATAGAGGATTAGAAGATTTTTTATTCTCTGTTATATCTATTCTAGGTGCTCTATTTTTAATGTTTAATTTTAATAAAGAGTTAACTCTTTTAACAATGGCACCACTGCCATTTGCAGTATATCTAACTTTTATTCAAAATAAAAAAATGAAAATAAGTTATTTAAACATTAGAAAAGATTTTTCTAAATTAGCTGATAATATTCATAATAATATTAGATTAATCTTTTTTATTAAAGACAATGTTTTAGAAGATAAAAAAATAGATGTTTTCAACAATAAAAATGAAAACCTATTAAAAACAGAAAAAAATAGTATTAAAAATATATCAGTATTAATGTCTGGAATAAATTTTTATAATCAGATAACTCATCTAATTATAATATTTGCAGGTGGTTATTTACATATAAAAGGCGAAATAAGTTTGGGGGTTATTGTGAGTTTTCTACTTTTAACAAATAGATTTAGAATATATCTTTTAAGACTTCTTGGATTAGCCGACACTTTTCAAAAGGGTATGACAGGAATTGAAAGATTTGATGAAATTATGTCATTAAAACCTCAGGAAACAGGAAATATATTCTTGCATGAAGAGATTAGAAATATAAAAATTAATAATCTAAACTTCTCTTATGACAGTAAAAATATCTTTAATAATCTTTCATTAGATATTTCCAAAGGGGATAGAGTAGCTTTTGTTGGAGAAAGTGGAGTAGGTAAAACAACTATATTTTCATTATTAAAGAAAAATTTAAATGAATTCCAAGGTGAAATATTAATAAACGATATTAATATAAATAAGATCAATAAAAAAGAGTACTTAAAGAAAATTGGAAGCGTTGATCAAAACGAACATATTATGGATGGGAACCTAATAGAAAACATTAGCATCGTTAAAAATAATTTTAGTGATTATGAATTTGAACAAGCTATAAAACTTGCATTAATTGATGAGTTATATAACGATACTGATAATTTAAAGATTAAAGATACTATTAGTTCTGGTCAAAAACAAAGAATTTCTCTTGCAAGACTTTTCTTAAAAAAACCAGATGTAGTCTTATTAGATGAGGGAACTTCTGCTTTAGATAATATATTAGAAGCTCAAATAATGAAAAATATCATAGAAGAATTTAAAGACAAAATAGTTATTTCTATAGCACATAGATTAGATTCTTTAGTAGATTTCAATAAAATAGTTGTATTGGGAGATAACGGAATATTAGAAACAGGAGATTTTAATACTTTACTAGAAAAAAAGGGTATATTCTATAAAATGTATTCTAGAAAATATTAAGAAAAGAGGCTTTTGCCTCTTTTCTTTTATAAAATTATTACAACTAAATATAACAGAAGAATAAATTAAAAGAGGTAAAAACAATGATAAAAAAGTACATACTACTCTTTTTTATTTTTGAAACTTTAACATTTGCTAATACAGTAACTCTGGATAACTTACTAATTTATCTGGAAAAAACCTCTTATCAAAAAGAGATTTATAAAGTTAAAAAAAATAGAGATTTAAAAAGAGAAAAAATATATAAGTTAGATGATTTTAATGGGATAAAGACTTCAGGTGAAACTGAATATAATAATGATGACAAAGGGTATAAGAATACTGGGAAAGCAGAATATGGAGTATTCTATGTGCAGGGTAAAAATTGGAAAAATGATGATAGCTCTGCTCAAATTGGTATTGAAAAAAATATAAAAGATCTGATTTATTCTGAAAATGATAGTAATTTATCAAAATTAAATATCGAAAAAAGTATCGAAAGTATTGAGTTCAAAAGGAAATTAGAGGAACAAAAAGTTGATTTGACTAATTTATACAGAGATTATATTAATATTAGATTAGAAATTGCAATAAGAAAAAATGCGTTAAAGACTTTAGACAAAGAAAAAGAGATTCTTGAAAAATCTTACAGTATGGGGAAAACTCCAAAAATTGACTTAGATTCACTTTTATATAGTTATGAAAATATTGAGTTAGAAATTAATAAATTAGAAATTGAAAAATACAATACAAAACAACAATTTTTTTATACTTTTAAAATAAACTTAGATACTATTGAATTGGAATCAATAGGTTTAAAAAATATTCCAATTAATCAATATCTAGAAAAAATAGGTGACAAAGATCTTTATAAAAGTAGTTTATCTAAAAATATCACTGAAGAAAATATTAAATATTTAAACTATAAAAACAAAGTTCCAGATATTACTTTAGGAGTGGAAAGAGATAGTGATATCAACGACAATAGAGTCTTTTTAAAAATAAGTAAAGATATCTTTTTCGAAGATATTAACTTAGAAAATGAAAAAAGCTCTTTAAAAGAGCAAGAGATAGAGTTAAATCAAAAAGTTAGAAACACAAAAAGTGAAAGAATCCAATACAAAAACAGATACATTAACTTAAAAAAAGAGTATGCTGTTCTCCGTAATAATCGAACTTTAGAAGAATCTAAATATAATATAAAAAAATTAGAAAGCCAATTAGGAAAAATTGGATACCTAGATGTAATGGAATCATTTAATGACTATTTAGAGCTTAAAATTAATGAAGAAAAAGCTAACAATACTTTAAATGCACTGATTTATGAAATAAAAATAAGAGGAGAGCAGAGTATATGATAAAAAAAACAATAGTAATCTGCATGACTTTAGTCTTATTTGGTTGTGAAAAAAATAATATCTCATCAAATAATGAGGTTTACGCTATAAAGAAAGCTGAAAAAGAAAAGAGTGCAGGTTATATTAATGTAGATGGTAAAGTAGCTGCAAATGATACAAAAAAAGTATTTGTCGATAAAAAGTTAAAAGTTAAAGAAGTTTTTATTAAACAAGGGGATTATGTAAAAAAAGGTCAAACTCTAATGACTTTCGATGAAACAGAAAGAAATAATATAAAAAGAAACCTAGAAAAAGAAAAATTATCCCTCTCTAAATTAAAAAGAGATTATTTAGTAGAAAAAGAACTTAATAAAATTGGAGGAAGTTCAGATAATTATGTAAAAGATCTTTCTGAACAAATAAAATCTCAAGAACTATCAATTGAAACTTTAGAAGAGGACCTTTTAAAAACTGCTGAAGAGATTGTAAGCCCAGTTAGTGGTACAATTACAACTTTAATGGCTCAAGAAAATTACTTCGTAAATACAGATGACCCTCTCTTAGAACTAACTGACTTATCTGATGTTAAGATTATTTTAGAGGTTCCTGAATACGATGTTAAAAATATTAAAATTGGGCAAGAATTAATTATAAAACCAGAAGTCTTCGAAAAGAAAAAATCCTATAACGGGATAATTACAGATATGTCAAAGATATCAAAAGTTTCTGAGGAAACCTCGGAAAATGTTTTAGAAGTAGAAGTAAAACCATATGAAAAAATTCCTCATATTGTCCCTGGTTTTAAAGTCTCTGCTACTATATATGTTACCTCTTTTGATTACTCCATTTTTATTCCTAAAACAGCTCTTCAATTTAAAAATAATAGATATTATATCTATATAGTTGATTCAAATAGTAAAATACAAGAGAGGGAGATTACCTTTAAAGATACTAAAGGAGAGGAAATTGAAATTAAATCAGGTCTAGAAATGGGAGAAAACTATATTGTAACTCCTAAAAATAGTTTGAAAAATAATGACATAATAAAAGTAATAAAAAAGTAGGTATTTTATATGATAAAAATTAAAGATTTAAATAAATATTACACTAATGGCGAGAATTCTCTCCACGCTCTAAAAAATGTTACCTTACATATAAAAGAAGGAGAATTTGTTGCTATTATGGGTAGTAGTGGTAGTGGAAAATCTACATTTATGAATATTATAGGTTGCCTAGATAAAGAGTTTCAAGGTAAGTATAGCTTAGATAATATTGAAATTTCATCTGTAAAAGAGAGTCAACTTTCCAGTATTAGAAATACAAAAATTGGATTTATTTTTCAAGCTTTTAATTTACTTCCAAATTTAACAGCACTAGAAAATGTTGAGCTTCCATTAGTCTATGCTGGAATACCACACAAAGAAAGAAATTTAGTGGCTAAAGATATTTTAGAAAGAGTTGGCCTAGGTAATAGATTGGAACATAAACCTAATGAGCTTTCAGGAGGTCAAAAACAAAGAGTAGCAATTGCAAGGGCATTATCTAACAACCCTTCAATAATATTGGCTGATGAGCCTACTGGGAACTTAGACAGCAAATCAGAAGAAGAGATTATGAATCTTTTCTTAGAACTTAATAATCAAGGAAAAACTATAATAATTGTTAGCCATGAACCTGAGATAGCTAAGTATTGTAAGAGAATAGTGGTTTTCAAAGATGGAAATATCATAAGTGATGGTGAAAGTAAAAAAAATGGATAATTTAGAAATTGTTAAAGTCTCAATAAAAAACTTAAAAAGTAATAAGGTAAGATCTTTTCTTACCATGCTAGGAATAATAATTGGTATCTCCTCTGTTATAACTATGTCATCTATTGGTAAAGGTGGGCAACAGAGTATTACAGGTAATTTAAAAAACGGTGGTTACGGAAAATTTACTGTTTCTGTTAATAAAAATGATGAAAATTTTAGATGGAAATACCTGATTAATGAAGAAATTTTAGAAAAATTAAAAGAAAAGAGATTATTCAAAAATATAAGTCCCGACATAAGTTTGAAGATGACTACAAAAATAAAAGGAAGAAAAGAATTTCTTTTTACTGAAGTTTCAACTTCTGAATATGAAGAGATTCAGCCTTTAGATATAATTTCAGGAAGAAATTTTATCCCTTTAGATTATATAAGTGGAGAAAAAAATGCTGTAATTGATAATGTTACTGCTACTCAACTTTTTGGAAAACCAGAAAATTCTATTGGGAAAACTCTTGAGGTCGTAAAAGATATAAAAGGAACTAGTAAAACATTTGTTGTTATCGGTGTTATGAAAAATCCTGTTGAAGAGTTAATTAAAGTTATGGGGGGGAAAAGGGTTCCTAGATATATGAGAATTCCTCTTAAAACCTATGAAAAAAACTATAAAGCAATAGGTGAAGGTTACTCAGGATTACTTGTAGAGTCAGAAAATCCTAATAATATTGCTAAAGATATGAAGTTAATGACTGAATATTTAGAGAATATAACTGGAATAAAAGATTTATATGAAGTAAATATAAAAAATACAGGAACAGAGTCATTTGATAAAATTTTGACAACATTAAATATTTTTATAACTTTTGTAGCTGGTATCTCACTCTTTGTAGGTGGGATTGGAGTGATGAATATCATGCTCGTTAGTGTTATTGAAAGAACTAAAGAAATTGGAATAAGAAAAGCTATTGGAGCTACTAATAAAGACATCCTAATACAGTTTTTAATTGAATCTATTATTTTGACTGGACTTGGAGGAATATCTGGAATTATTATAGGTGTATTGCTGGGATATTCCCTTGGATATATTATAGGAATTTCCCCCATATTTACATTAACTTCAATTCTTGTCTCTCTAATTGTATCCACAGCTATTGGAATTGTATTTGGAGTTGCACCTGCTAAAAAAGCTGCTCAACTTAATCCAATAGACGCTTTAAGAAGTGAAGGATAGAGAATCTTTAAAAAAAATATAGTTGACAAGGAAACAAAAATAAATTATACTGATTTTGTATCCTAGGAAACTATATTATAGAGGTGAGTATATGAAGAAAAGTATTATTGATAATTTAAAAAATATTTATGAGAAAGAAGAGTTATTAGGAAAAATAGCCTTAAAAAGTGAATATAAAAACTATGGCATTTCAGAAATCCACTGTGTATCTTTTATAGGAAAAATAGAAGAGCCTAATGTTACAAAAATATCAAAACATATGAATATGACAAAAGGAGCTATCAGCAAGATAATTAAAAAACTAATAAATAATAATCTTATTTTAAATTATAAAAACCCCAATAATGATAAAGAAATATATTTTAAATTAACTGAATCTGGCAAAACACTATATAGTTATCATGAAATGAAACATAAGGAATGGGAAGAAAGAAATGAAGTATTCTTTAAGGATATGAATATTGAAGAACAAAAAACAGTAGATAATTTTTTAAAAAAGTTTAATGCTTACTTAGATGAAGTAATTAAACAAAAGGAGGAAAAATAATATGAATTTACATTTAAAAGAATTTAATATACCAGAAGAAATTTTAAAGTGGGGCGACTCACAACCAGCACATCAAAGACAGCATATAGGAACTCATATTGACTGTTACAATTTATCTAATATAGAGTTACCATTACAAATAGACGTTAAAATTATTGATGTTAGAAACTTAAAGATAATCCACAGCAATGTATTAGAAAACTTACAAATTAAAGAAGGGTCTTTTGTTATATTTAGAACTGGTTATTTAGAAGATTATGGATACGGAAGTGCAAAATATTTTGATACTAAAACATCTCCGTATTTAACACAGGAACTTGTAGATAAGCTCTTAGATATTAAAGTAAAACTAATAGGTATAGATTTAACAGGAATACAACATGGAAAAGATCATGTTAAAATAGATAAATATGTTGAAGAAAATGGAGCATACGTTGTTGAAAACATATGTAACTTAGACAAGGTAAATAGCGAATTCAAAGCAACTTTAAAATGGCTTCAATTAGAAGGAGCTACAGCCATAAGGTGTGAAATTAATGTTTAAAAAATAAAATACCCCTCTACTCGAGAGTAGGGGGGTATTAATATGCTTTATTCTTTTCTTATTTTATAATATTAAACTAATAAACTTAATAGTGATAAAACTCCAATTACACATAAAGTAAAGTTGATTTTCTTGAAATCTCCTAATAAAATATGAATTATTATGTAAGATAAAAATCCTAAAGACATTCCTGAACTGATACTATATGTTAAAGGCATCATAATTATTGTTATGAAAGCAGGGAATAAAGTTCTAAAATCTGTAATATCTAGCTCATAAATTCCTTTAAACATGTACACTCCTACTATTATAAGTGCTGGAGCTGTTACGAATGCTGGAACAACTGCTATTACTGGAGTAAAGAATAATGCCGATGCAAATAACAGTGCTGTTACTACTGATGCTAAACCTGTTCTTGCTCCTGCTGCTACTCCTGAAGCTGACTCTAAGAATGTTGTTACTGTACTTGTTCCAAGAACTGCTCCTATTATAGTAGACAATACATCTGCATATAACATTTTTCCTAGCCCTTGTACCTTTCCATCTTTATCAGTTAATCCTACTGCTTTAGAACAAGAAATTAATGTTCCTAATGAGTCAAAAAGATCAACAAACATAAATGAAAATATTGGTCCTATTAAAGAGAATTTAAATGCTGATAATATATCTAATTTAAATGCTATTGGAGCAATTGAAGGTGGTAATGATACAACTTGATCTGGTAAAACTATATTTCCAGTCATCATTCCTATAATTGTAGAAACTGTCATACCAAGAAGAAGTCCCCCTCTTATTTTTTTTGTTTTTAATGTTAGAGCAACAAATAGTCCTACTAATCCTATCATTACTTGTGGTGTAAATTTACCAAGAGATACAATTGTTGCTGGATTAGGTTGTACTAGTCCTAGTGATTTAAGTCCTATAAACGCTATAAATAACCCTATTCCTCCGTTAACTGCAACTTTTAAGCATAAAGGTATTGCATGTGCGATTCTTTCTCTGATACCACCAAATGCTAATACTAAAAATACAAATCCTGATAAAAAAACTACTCCTAAAGCAGTTTCCCAAGGAACTCCTCTACCCATAACTAACGAATAAGTAAAAAATGCATTAAGTCCCATTCCTGGTGCTAGTGCAAAAGGGGCATTAGCAATAAATGCCGACAATAAAGTTCCAATTACTGCTGATATTACTGTAACTGATATTAAGGCTCCTTTGTCCATCCCTGATTCTGATAAAATCATTGGATTTACAAAAATTACATAAGACATCGTTAAGAATGTAGTAACTCCACCTATTACTTCTGATTTAATAGTACTTCCTCTTTCCTCTACTTTGAAAAACTTACTTAAAGCGTTCATTAATCCTCCTGATATATTAAATATTAAACTATAAACATTTTAAATTATATACTCCCCTTAAAACTTATAAGTTAAAAAATAAAAAAGGCTATTTTTCTAACCTAAAAGATAAGGAAGAAAAATAGCCTTTAATTGTCCAACAAATATAATATAAGTAATGCTCTTTCTTCTATTATCATTGCCAATATTGGATATATCTTCACTCATAGCAGCATATTTCAAGGTATGCCGTAGAAACTCCTAACCATATTATAGGGATATACGAGTAATAATTTTAATTTATCGTAACATATTTTTTTAAATTTTTCAATATTTTTTGTTCACAATCCATATTATTATATTTTCATTTTAAAACACTTTTATATTTCAAGCACTATTTCAATGTTCTTATTTCACTATTTCTATTTTATATCCTGCATCTTCAAATATTTTTTTTGCTATTTCTGAATTAAAGAAGCTATAGAATTTTTTTACTTCATTGCTATCTTTTCCAAGTAATATACCTGAACTGTATTCTATATTTGTGTATTTTGTAGGGTCTATTTCTGATACTACAAATTTTTTCTTTAATTTTGCAAGTTCTGTTTTATATATAATTGCATACTCTACTTCTCCTAAATCAAAATAATTAGTAACTGCTCTAACCTCTTTTCCATAAACTATATTATCTTTAAGTTTTTCTGCGTAACCTTCTGCATTTATATATTCCATAGCATATCTACCAACTGGAACTGTTTTGGGATCACCTATTGCTATCTTTTCATTTTTTATTTCAGATAGACTCTTTATCCCCTTATCTCCAACAAATACTAGTGTGTTAGATATATTTATATTTAACTTTTCATTTGAAACTAGATTTTTTTTCTTTAATATATCGTAGTTTTCTTTATCAGCAAAAAATACAACATCTACCTCTGCACCATTTTCAATTTGCTTTCTAAGTGTTCCTGAACCACCATAATTCCCTATAATTTCTACTTTATTCTCTTTTGAATACTCAGCTATTATTTTTTTTATAACTGGCTCTAAACTTGCTGCTGCACTTATACTGATCTCCTTATCCTTTGCAAAACTTGAACCAAAAATTACTACTGAACAAATAACATACTTTAAAATTTTAGATAATCTTTTCATAATTTCTTCCCCCGGTTTAATTTTCTCTATTTAAAAAATAATTGTAAATAATAATTGAGAATAGACTTACACCAACAATTATTAGCATCAGCATGTTTGCATCAGAATACTCTCCTGTTTCCACTGCTGAATATAGAGCCATAGGAATTGTTTGAGTCTTTTTAGGTATATTTCCAGAAACCATAATCATCGCTCCAAACTCTCCAAAACCTCTCCCAAAAGCTAGTATAATTCCTGTATATATATAGTTTTTTATTATAGGTAGTTCCACATAGAACAACCTTTGAATTCTTGTTGCTCCTAACTCTTTTGACGCTTCTATTAATGATTTATCAATTGAAAAAAATCCAGTTTTTATACTCTTGTAAATTATCGGAAACATAACTATAAATGTTGTTATTACTCCTGCGCCCCAAGTAAATATTATTCTTGATTGAAAAAATTCAAATAATAATTTCCCTATTACTCCTTGCTTTCCAAAAATAACAAGAATTGCATATCCAACTGCAGATGGGGGGAAAAATATTGGCAACATTGTTACCCATTCTACTATTTTTTCAACTTTCCCATGCTTATTAGACACATGCCATGCTAGCAACAGTGATGAAACTAGTGCTAATAATAATGCTGAAAAAACTACTTTCATTGATATTAATAATGGCCAAATCATTTTGCTTCCCTCACCTTTCATTTTTTTCTTTTCTTTCAAGTTTATTTTTCTAAGTATTTCAAATCCTCTTGAGTATCTATATCTATAAATTCATAAAGGTCTGTACAATTGAGTTTTGCTATATCTTCTTCTAATTTAATTACAGATTTTCCACCCTTATCACCTTTTATAATCAAAAGAGACTCTTTATATTTATCAGGAAAAATTACTGGAGAAAAACTATTATTTTCTATATAAGGGATTACAACTTTTTCAAAATTTTCAACTTTTAAACTCTCTTTTATTAAATTTAAAATCGTTTCCTCTTTTAAAAAAGGTTGATCTCCTGTAAAAAACATATACTTTTTTTTATCTTGATTACTTAATTTACTATTATTTAATGATTCTACCCCTAATTTTATAGAGTAGCTTTGACCATTTTGTGGTTCTTCATTTTTTATCTTTATAAAATCACTATATTTTTTATCTTCTAATACTTTTATTTTATCAGGTGTTGTAACTAAAACTTTTTGATAAAAATGTATATTAGTTAATTTATTTAGAAGATGTTCCATCAAATACTTTCCTTCATAAAGTATTAAAAGTTTATCTTTTCCCATTCTTCTAGAAAATCCTGACAGTAAACTTATAGCATTAACTTTTTCATAGATATAAAGCTCATTTTTAAGAATACTTCCAAAAGTTATTTTAACAGTGTTATCAACAGTATTACACAATTCCTGATTTTGTGCAAATTTATTTCCTAAATATAAACATTGATTAATTCTTTCTAAAGTTTCTATACCATTAATAAAGATATATTTTTTTATTTTAGAATTAGATATAGTATTATAATTAATATTACATTTTTCTAGTGAAGCTATTTTAAAAAACTCATTTTTAAATAAATATTCCTCTATTAATTCCAAGGTAACTATATCATTTTCATTTTTATTAAACTTTTCACAAAACAACTCTTTTCTGTGAACAGAATCTTTAATAAAAGTTCCTAAGGCATCTAAATTAGTAATTCCTATAATCTTTGTAGCATATTCAGGTGTCACAGGTTCACTCTCATTCCAAGCTTTCAAAGGTTTTCTTGCAGAACCATCAGATTCTATAAGTATATAATCATATTTTCCCAAGTAATTTTTTAAAACTTTCTGAGAAACACCAACTAATTTCCCGTTTTCTTTATCTATAAAACTACCTAAAATATCAATATTTCTATTTTTACCCTTTAAATAAGTTTCATTACACCCTTCACTTTCTTTTGAGTTTATAATTAAAGTTTCATACTGCTCCTCTACAGGAGTATATATTTTAGTTGTTGTCGCTATAAGTACTTTAGCGTTTTGAGATAACTCCTCTGCTATCTTAAAAATTAGAGAAGTCTTTCCTCCACTACCTGTAAAAGAGATTATATCCCCTTTCTCTATATCAAACCCCTTAGAAAACTTTATATTATTATACATTTTTCTTAGTCCTCATATATAGAAAAGCCTCTAAAGCTCCCCCTCCAAGGCTTCTTGCCTTGTCAGATATTGTAAAACAATTCTTGAATTCCTCTTTTCTTGGATCAATGTCACATATTTTTAGTCCTTTTTTCACATAAAGACCCTCTGTTATCATTCCTCTTATTAATCCTGGAATCGTAGCAACTACTTCTACATCACCAACTGTGGCAATTATCTGATTTTTTTCTACTATTTCACCAATATCTCTTACTATTTTTAAAATTCCATCAGCAGGAGAGTGCATAACTCTAAGTTCTGCTTCCCCACCAATTAATCCTGGAACTCCTGTATTTGGAACTGCTTCTCCTTGAAATATTAACTTAGCTAAATCATGACCTCTCATAGTTTCTACAACTACATCAACATCTTTACCTGCATAAAATCCAGGACCTAAAGCTATTGTAATTGGAGCTAAGTCTATTTTCATTCCTAAGTTTCTTTTAGCTATTATTGCATCAATAACCGCTATCACTTTATATTCTAAACTATATTGAGCTTTTATAGCATCTAAGATCTCCATATTTTCATCTACTATTACAGGAATTTTATTTTCATTAAAACACTTTTCTAAATCAGCAAAAACTTCTGTTCTTTGCTCTTTTAAATTTCCTATATATTTTGAAGTTGAGTCTTCTAGAGTTACTTCACCTTCATAAATAGCTGCACCATAGCACACTTTTCTTCTTATAAAATTTGGTTTTTCTATCTCTAAAACTATTAAATTAAATCCTGATCTATGAAATTTTTGAATTACTCCTGAAGCTAAGTCTCCTCCACCTCTAATTACAATTAACTCTTTCATTAGCAACCTCTCACTAGTCTATTATTTTTATTTCATCCCCAACTTTTACTACTCCATTTTTTATTACTTTAGTGAAGATACCCTCTCTTGGCATTACACAATCTCCAACCGTTGCTTTTATTGCACATCCACCATTATGACACTCTTTTCCTATTTGAGTAACCTCTTGAACAGACTCACCAATTTGTAATTTTGTTCCAACTGGTAATGAACATAAATCTATTCCAGATGTTGTTATATTTTCTGCAAATATACCATTTTTAAGGTCTATTCCTCTTCCTCTGATTTTATCCACACTCTCTATAGCTAAAAGAGATACTTGTCTATGCCACTCTCCAGCATGTGCATCTGTTTCAATTCCATGATTAACAACAAAATTTGCCTCTTGAACTGGATCCTTTATTACACCTTTTTTTGTACTTATATTTATAGAAACTACTTTCCCGCTCATTATATTTTACCTCTCATTTTTTTATTTTAATTGCACTTCTTATTTAAATAATCTGATTTTCCACCAGTTTTCTTTAATAATTTAATCTCACCTATTACCATCTCTTTATCAATAGCCTTACACATATCATAGATAGTTAGAGCAGCTATACTAACAGCTGATAAAGCTTCCATCTCTATTCCAGTTTGCCCTGATGTTTTTACTGTTGCTAATATTTTTATAGATTTCTCATCTATTTCAAACTCTATGTTTGCACCAGATATAAATATGTTATGACACATTGGAATAATTTCACTAGTCTTTTTTGCACCCATGATTCCTGCTACTTGAGCAACTGAAAGTACATCACCTTTTTTTATTCCACCTTTTTTTATAACATCTATAGTTCCCTCAGATACATATATATACCCCTCAGCAACTGCTGTTCTATCTGTTATTTTTTTATCTGATACATCAACCATCTTTGCTCTTCCTGAAGAGTTAAAATGTGTTAAATCCTCTGATTTATCTTTTTCTGAACTCATTAGTACCCTCCAAAACTTATTATTCTTTAGATTTTATTATTTTCCAAAACTACAGTTAGGATAATGACAATCATCACAACTCTGACATAGTCCACCATTTCCTAATCTAGCAATCTCATCCATGTTTAGCTTTTCCCCTGTTAAAACTCTTGGTAATACCAAATCAAAAATAGTTCTTTTAGCATACATTACACAACCTGGAAGCCCCATCATTGGAAGATTATTTAAATATGATAATAAAAACATTGCTCCTGGAAGTACTGGTGAACCATACGTCACAAGTTCCCCCCCCATTTCCATTATTGATGATGGAGTTAAATCATCTGGATCCACACTCATACCACCTGTAAATATAAGAATTTCAGCTCCCATATCTAAAAGTTTTTTAGCACAATCCTTTATCATCTCTTTGTCATCTTTTGAATAGTAGTGATGAATAACTTCACTTCCATACTCTTCTACTTTTCTTTTTATTACAGGGCTAAATTTATCCTCAATTCTTCCTTGGAATACTTCTCCACCTGTAACAACAACTCCAACTTTATATTTTTTAAATGGTTTTACTTCTAATATCTTGTCTATAGCAACGTCTCTTGCAAGGTCCATCTTTGTTTTATCTATTACAAGGGGAATAACTCTTGTTCCACCTAGTTTTTGCCCTTTTTTAACTGGATAATTATTTGGTAAAGTAGCAAAAGATATCTCACCTAAACTGTTTAGTTTAAATAGAAGCTCTTTATTAACTTTTAAAATACCATCTTCTGCAGCATAAAAATCAATTTTCCCCTCTTTAATCTCACTTCCAAGGTTAATATTAGACCCTGCACCTAAATCTCCAAGTATTATTGCTGCATCATTTTCATGTATTTTTGAATCATCAACTTCATAAATATATAAATGCTCTTTCCCTATGTTTAAAAGTTCCTCTATATCTTCCTCTTTAACTATATGACCTTTTTTAAAAGCTACACCTTTAAACTCCCCAGGTACTATCTTTGTTATATCATGACATAAAATATGTCCAACTGCATCAACTGTATTTACTAATTTCATTCTACCATACCCCTTTTACATCTCTCATTGGCTTTCCTGTAAGATTGTTCTTTTCTTTTAGTATTTCTGCGATTATACCCACTGCAATCTCTTTGGGAGTTCCACAAGAGATGTCAAGCCCTACTGGTGAAAAAACTTTTTGAAGCTCTTCTTTAGAAATTCCCTCTTCCATTAGTTCTTTATTTGTTTCTATAATTTTCTTTCTGCTTCCTATCATTCCAATATATTTTGCCCCTCTTCCAATGCATGCTCTAAGGGCATCTTTATCCCCTCTATGACCTCTTGAAACAATTACAATATATGTATATTCATTAATTTGTAATTTAGACATCTCTTCGCCAATATCTCCTACAATATGTTTTGAAGCATGAGGGTATTTTTCAGAATTACAAAACTCCTCTCTGTCGTCTAGCATCCATATATCCATTCCTAGAAAATCTGCAACTTGATAAAGCTCTCCACCTACGTGACCTCCACCTACAATTACTAATCTATCACGTTTTTTAAATACTTTTATAAAAGCTTTTACTGATCCACCACATTTCATATGAAGTGCAGCATCCTCTACTAAATCAAACTCTATCTCTTTTGATTCATTTTCTTTTATACAATTTATAGCTTCTTTTGTAAGAGTAAACTCTAAGTTTCCACCTCCAACAGTCCCCAGTATTCCACCATTTTCAAAGACTGCTAGCATGTTACCTTTTTTTCCAGGACTCGATCCATCTATTTGTATAAGAGTCACTAGAGCTACACCTTCTCCACTTTCAACTCTCTTCCCTATTTCTATCATTAATTTAGATTCCATAATTCTGCTCCTCTTGCCCTAGCAACTATATAAAAATAATAAATCTACCTATACCTAGTTTAACTTTTTCTTTAATTTTTATTTTGAGATTTATTTTAAACTATCTTGCAATAAATTTACCTTTTATATCTTGATTGAACTTATTTTCTGTATTATCTATAACTAAATTTCCTCTTAGTATTACTTTATCTATTTTAGCTGATACTTTAAATCCATTAAAACATGAATAGTTAGCTTTACTTTTTAAGTTTTTCTCATTTATTTCATGATCTTCAGCCTTAAATATAACTATATCAGCATCTTTTCCTATTTCAATACTTCCCTTTCTATCATACAACCCAAATATTTTTGCTGGATTCACTATTGCTAAGTCTAAATACTCTTTTATTGTTAAATTTTTATTTAGAACTTCTGAGAATAAAATTATATTTCTCTCTTCTACCCCTGGAATACCGTTAGGGCACTTTGTAAAGTCTTCTATCCCTTTGTTTTTATCCTCTAAAGAGAAAGAACAGTGATCTGTTCCTATTGTATCTACATTCCCAGCTTTTATACTATACCAAATTGCTTCTATATCTTCTTGCTCTCTAAGAGGTGGAGATAGTATATATTTTACTGCATCAGCTTGAAAATATTTTGAATTTTCCAAATAAAGGTACTGCGGACATGTTTCAACATAGAATTTTTTCCCTTGAGCTCTTGCAATACTTATTTCATCCATAGATTCCTTCGAAGACATATGTACTAGATAAAGTTTTTCATATCCTACCATATGAGCAATTTTTATAAGTCTCACAACTGCTTCAGCCTCTGCATCTCCTGGTCTTGAATAAGCATGATATATTGGAGTTGTTTTCCCTTCTTTTATAAACTTACTTCTTAACTCTTCAATTATACTATCATTTTCAGCATGAACTGCAACTACCATATCAAGTTCTTTCGCCATTTTAAAGAATTCTATTATCTCTTTATCAGTTTGCTTATATGTGTAAGTAAGATATATTTTAACACTGTTTAATCCTCTTTTTCTAAGAGCTTTTAACCCTTCAAAAGTATCCTTGTCAATCTCTTGAGCTACTCCATGAAAAGAATAATCACATTGTGCATTTTTTCCATACTCCATATATTTGTCTATCATGTATTCTAGATTACACCCTTTTGGTCCAAATCCAGGGTGATCCACTATTGTAGTTGTTCCACCATGTAGAGCTGCTGTTGTACCATTTTTAAAGTCATCTACAGAATAAATTCCTACATCTATATTAAAATGTGTGTGAACATCTATGGCCCCAGGAGCAACATAGCAACCTTTTAGGTCTAAAATTTGTTCATTACTTTCTTCTAATTTAGCTCCTATTTCTACTATTTTTTCATCTTTAACTCTTATATCTACGCACTCTATTTTATCATTTATTAAAACCATACCATTTTTTAATAACATTTAATACACCTCATCTTTTTATTTTATATAATTTTTAGTGTTTGCTTTTTGAAAGCTATCTATCTTTTCTATGTTATTATTCTATACACAATAGTTTTTAATACTCTATCGTATTATATCATTTTCATAATTTTTTTTATATAATAACACATCTTATTTTCTTATTTTTTTTATAAAAAAAGGAGGGAACTAATCTTCCCCCCTTAAAGTTAATATATATTAGTTCTTTTTGTAAAATGTTTTCTCTAAAGGTAATTTAGTTCTAAATACACCGTCAAGATTATAGTAAGCACCTTGAACTGCTGGAGCTGTAGGAATTGTTGTTATTTCTCCTACACCTTTAGCACCGTATGCTAATGATTCTGTATTTTTTTCTATAATGATTGATTGAATTTCAGGAACTTCTGTTGCTCTAAACAGTCCTAAAGTTCCAAATTTTTGTTTAGGTACACCATTTACAAGAGTAAAGTCTTCAGTAAGAGCATATCCTAATCCCATTACTACTCCACCTTCAATTTGCCCTTCAACAGTTATAGGGTTTAAAGCTCTTCCAACATCGTGTGCTGCAATAACTTTCTCTATTTTCCCTTCATCACTAACAAGTACTACTTGAGTTGCATATCCATAAGCGATATGTGATACTGGATTTAATTTATCTGAATCCATTTTATCAGTTACACCTGAATACTCTCCTACAAATTCTTGTCCTTCTAAATCAGAAAGTTTCTTATCTGATAAAGCATTAGCTAAGTTCATAGCTGCAACTCTAACAGCCTCTCCACTGAATACTGTTTGTCTTGATGCAGTAGTAGTTCCTGAGTTTGGAGTTCTTTCTGTGTTTGGTGCTTCAACTGTAATATCTTTATAGTGAACACCAGTTGTTTCAGATACTATTTGAGTTGCAATAGTTGCAAATCCTTGACCAATACAAGAAGCTGAACATCTAACGTTAGCTTTACCATTTTCTATAGAGATTATAGCTCTACCTACATCTGGAAGTCCTACTCCTATACCTGCATTTTTCATTGCACAAGCAATTCCTGCATTTTTATTAGCTTCGAATACATCTTTAACAGCTTCAAGTGTTTCAACTAAAGCAGTTCCTTCATCGGCGATTTGCCCATTAGGTAATGTCATTCCTGGTTTAATAGCATTTCTATATCTAATTTCCCAAGGAGATATTCCAACAAGTTTTGCAAGTTCGTTTAAGTTAGCTTCTGTTGCAAATGCAGACTGAGTAACTCCAAATCCTCTAAATGCTCCACCTGGTGGGTTATTTGTATATACAGCTGTTCCTAATACCTCAATATTATGATAGTTGTATGGTCCTGATGCATGAGTACAAGCTCTTTGTAAAACTGGTCCTCCAAGAGAAGCATAAGCTCCTGTATCAGAAAGTATGTTACATTTCATTGCTGTTAATATTCCATTTTCATCACAAGCAGTAGTCATCTCTATTTCCATAGCATGTCTCTTAGTTGAAACAATTATACTTTCTTGTCTAGTTAATGTAACTTGAACTGGTCTCTTTGTTAAGAAAGCTATTAGTCCTGCATGGTGCTGAACTGACATATCCTCTTTTCCTCCAAAACCTCCACCTACATATGAACTTGTAACTTTTACTTGATGTGGCTCTAAACCTAGTAATCTAGAAACCTCTTTTTGCTCATCATATACTGACTGTGATGATGTATATAATTGTACTCCATCTTCAGTTGGTACTGCAATTGCACTTTCAGGCTCAAGATAAGCATGCTCTGTAAATGGTGTCATAAATGTATGTGTTACAACATGAGTTGATTTAGCTATTGCTTCTTCAACATTTCCTCTTGATAATTTTTGTTGGAAAAGGATATTCCCTTTTTCATGAATTCTTGGTGCTCCTGGAGCCATAGCCTCTCTTGGAGAGTTAAGTGGTTGTAACTCTTCATACTCAACTTCTACAGCTGCTTTTCCTGCTGCTAAAGCTTCTTTAGTTTCTGCAACAACAAGTGCAACTGAATCTCCTATGTATCTTGTAGTTTCTCCTACAGCTATCATTGCATCCCAGTCAGAGATAAATGCTAAGTGACCTATATTTCTGTGTCCTGGAACATCTTCAGCTACTATAACATCTATTACACCTGGAACCGCTTTTGCTTTTGTAATGTCTAATTTCTTAACAATTGCTCTTGCAAATTTAGTTCTTACAGCTCCTCCAAATGTCATTCCTTCAACTTTTAAATCTTCAGCATATTTTGCAAGACCTAAAGTTTTAAGTGCTCCATCTACTCTAGGAATAGACTCTCCTATTTTACCAGTAAACTCTTCGCTTGGAGTATAACCTTCTCTTAAAGCTTTTGCTACTTTTAAAACAGCATCGAAGATCTTGATATATCCTGTACATCTACAAATATTTCCTCTTAATGCTTTTTTTATTTCTTCAACTGTTGGGTTATTGTTTACATCTAATAATCCTTTAGCACTTATAACCATTCCTGGTATGCAGAATCCACATTGAACAGCTCCAGCCTCAGCAAAAGCCCACTCATATATTTTTCTTTCTTTTTCTTCTATTCCATCAACTGTCATTACAGACTTTCCAGCAACTTTCTCTGTTGTTAATAAACAAGCTCTAAATGCTTTCCCATCAAGTAGAACCATACAAGTTCCACAAGCACCTTCTGAACAACCATTCTTTACTGAAGTTATTGCTAAATCATCTCTTAAAAAAGTTAATAAGTTAACCTTTTTTTCAGTTTCTATATTCTTCCCATTTACTTTAAATGCAAACATTTTCCCTCCTCTTGCCCTGTATATTTAATTAGTATCTTTTGATTTCTAAAGAGTTTTTAGGACATTTAGAAGTACATAGTCCACATCCGAAACAAGTCTCTTTATCAAATACTGGTAATTTATTTTCTAATTTTATTGAGTGGTATGGACATACTTTAACACAAATTCCACATCCGATACATCCCTCTTTTAATTCTGGTAAGTTTGTAACATAGTTTGCTTTTTCTCTTTCAGCAGTTTTCTTGATAGTTAACCCTCTGATTTCATCTAAAGATTTATACCCATGAGCATCCATCCATTCGTTTAATTCATTTACTATTCTTCCGTATGCTTTTGGTCCTTCAATTATAGCTTGTGTACATACTTGAACAGCTGTAGCTCCTGCCATTATAGCTTCTACTACGTCTTTACCTGTAGATATTCCTCCAACTGCGAATACTGGAATATTTTTAGCACCTTTTGCAAGTTCAAATACGTGTCTTAACATGATTGGCTTAATAGCTGGTCCTGACATCCATCCATAACCTGCTGCAGATCCCATGTGAGGCATTCCAGTTTCAAGATCTATTGATAGACATGGTCCGTATGAGTTCATTGCTACTAATCCATCTGCTCCATTTTCTTCTAAAATTCTAGCTGTTTCAGAAATATCAGGAATTCCTGGAGATATTTTCATGAATACTGGTTTTTTAGTATGTCTTTTTGCTGCTGCTAAAGTTTCTAACATTGGAGTTAAATCTCTTCCAACATAGTGAGCTGAAATTTCATATCCATCAGCATATTTATCTACTAATTGAACTACTTTCTCGATATCTGCTGCAACATATCCCATTCCTATGATTAATGGTTCGTTTGCTAATTTACATTTTGCATATTCATGCTCTACCCAGTACTCAACTGAGTGCTCAGACCATAACTCAGTGTTTAAGAAATGTTTTCCATTGAAGTCTTGCATACAAGGTTTTGGTACATTAGCTGGCTCAGAAGATACAGTTTTTGCTACTACTCCTGCTGCTCCATTTGCTACTGCTTCTCTACATGTTTCTGCATCCTTAGATGTTGGTCCTGCTCCTACTACTACTGGGTTTGCATATTCTAATCCTGCGAAATTAACTCTTAAATCTGCCATTTTGTTCTCCTCCATATTTAGGGTATTCTTTTATCCCTATCTTCATTTTATTTTATTGTTATATTGTTGTTATATTGTTTATTTAACTTCTGCTTTTTTAGTTCCTAATTCATTGAATATAATGTTTAATAATATTGAAGTCATTGCTCCTAAGATTATTGCACTATTGAATAATATTTTTATATCATTCGATGTATTCTTAAACATTTGTGGTACAGTAATTGGAATTAACGCCATTCCTAAAGAGATAGCAACAATCATTAAATTTTTATTGTTAACATAATTTACTGATCCTAGTAATTTTATTCCATTAGCTACAACCATTCCAAACATTATAATTCCTGCTCCTCCAAGTACTGGTAAAGGAATTGCTGTTAAAGCTGCTGTTACTTTTGGGAATAATGTTAAAACTAATAAAATTAATCCTGCAATAACACCGATTCTTCTATCGTATCTTTTTGTTAGAGCAACAACTCCAACGTTTTGTCCAAATATAGCTTGAGGGTAAGAGTTGAATATTCCAGCTATTGCAGAACATAATCCATGAGCTCTTAAAACAGGAACCATTCTCTCCTCTGATTTTGCACCGCAAATATCTGAAAGAGTAATATGATTTCCAACAGCATCAATCATAACAGTTAATTGAACTAATATCATTGATACAATTGCTGTTATTTGAAACTTAGGCATCCCGAAATAAAATGGAGTATTGAAACTAAACGATTGTGCTGTTAATACTTTTGAAAAATTAACCATTCCAAACATACTAGCTACGATTGTTCCTGCACATAATCCAATAAGAATTGCAATGTTTCCTAAAAAGCCTCTCGACATTTTTTGGATTACAAGAATAGTTACAAATGTAAATAATGCTAACATTATCTTATCTGGTGAAGCAAAATCTGGAGCTGAAGGATTTCCTCCTCCTATCCATTTTAATGCTGTTGGAACTAATGAAAGTCCCATAGAAGTAACTACTATACCTGATACTAACATAGGGAAAAATCTTAAAATTTTACCTATTATTGGAGCAGCTAACATAATGAATATTCCTGATGCAAGTGTTGCTCCAAATATAACTGATAATCCTTCATATGAACTTCCTGTTGCTGCATATGTTGCTGCTATTGCTGTTAATGATGATACAGCTTTAAAAGTTACTCCTTCCATCATAGGTAATTTTGCTCCAAATAGGTTCCCAATACCCATTGATTGAATAATTGATCCTATTCCACATACCATTAGTGTTGCACTAATTAAAAACTGTGTGTCCTCTGGTGATAACTTTAAAGTCCCTGCAACTATCATAGGTACAGCCATTGCTCCTGAACATAAAGCGGCAATATGTTGTATCCCATCAAATACTAACCTTCCAACTGATTCTTGTTTCAATTCTTTTCCTGACATTCTTCTCTTTCCTCCCAAACTATAGTTTATTTTTTAAATCCCTTATTCTTTGGATTCCCCAGTAAAAAAAACTTTCTTATTTTCTAATTTATTAATTAGAAAATCTTTCCCACATTTTTTTAGAAAGCTCTCTTGATTTCTTTAAAACTTCTTTTTCATTTATAGTTAAAATCTCTCTATCTTTCATTATTACTTTACCATTACAGATAGTTGTAATAATTGATTTTCCTGACATTCCAAATATGATATGCCCATTGTAGTTTGATTCATTTAACTCTGTGTGTGGAACATAATCAGAAATTGCTATATCAGCTTTTGCTCCAACTTTTAATATTCCTGTTTCACAACCAAATTGCTTCTTAACAATCTCTCTGTTATTTCTAAATAACATAAGTGGTGCTTCCATCCATGCAACTGTTGGATCACATAAATGATGTTTGTGTATTATATTAGCAACTTTTAATGACTCTAACATATCTGAAGTATATCCGTCAGTTCCCAGTCCAACTTTTATACCTTTTTTAATCATGTGAATTGCTGGTGAACATCCTACAGCATTTCCCATATTTGATTCAGGATTATGTACTACATTACAGTTTGAATCTTTTATAATATCTAATTCACGTTCATTTACATAAATACAGTGAACTGCTATTGTTTTTTCTCTAAATATTCCGTAGTCGTTTAATCTTTCTACAACTCTTTTACCATATTTTTGTAATGAGTCTGTTAAATCGCTATATCCTTCAGCTGTATGAACGTGGTAACCAGCGTTAACCCCTTCCATAGCTTTTTGGCATTTTGATAATGTCTCATTAGATAAAGTAAATGCAGCATGAAGACCAAACATACCTTTTATCATATCTGAATTTTTTGCTTCTGCCCATTTTATGAAATCAATATTTTCTTTAATTCCCTCATCAGCAATTACTTCTCCGTCTCTATCAGAAACTTCATAACATAAAGATGTTCTTATTCCTAAAGTTTCTGCAACTCCAGCAATCTCTTTTAAACTTCCTGTTATGCTATATGGAGATGCATGGTGATCTATTACAGTAGTTACTCCACTTTTAATGCTTTCAAGGTATGTTGTATAAGCAGAGTATTTTGTATCCTCTAAGCATAATGTTTTGTCAACTTTCCACCAAAAATTTTCTAATATTTGATTAAAATTTTGAGTTGGCCCTTTTACAGACATCCCTCTACCAAAACTTGAATAGATATGCGCATGAGTATTTATTAACCCTGGCATTATTACTCCCTCTTTTGCATCAATAAACTCTGCATTTGGATATGTTGCTTTCAATTCTGCAAAATCTCCAACTGCTAATATCTTATCATTCTCAATAACAACTGCTCCATTTTCTATATACGGATTAGTATCATCTTGAGTAAGAACTCTTCCATTTCCAATGATATACATTAGATTCCTCCTAACTTCAATTCTATTTATTTTCTTCTTATAACATGCCCTGGAGCAATTTCTTTAAACTCTTTGTTATCAATTATTGGAGTTCCGTTTACTATTACATAATCGATTCCTACTGGGAATTGAGTTGGATTTACATAATCACCTTTATCTGATATTATCTCTAAATCAAATATTGTAATATCTGCAAACATTCCAGCTTTTAATTCTCCTCTATTTTTGATTCCAATTGCTGTTGCTG
>JBOFJQ010000010.1:0-163520 GCA_051656905.1 Fusobacteriaceae bacterium
GGTGTTGTAATGATGGTTACAGGAACTGACGAAAATGGAGTACAAATTGGAGAGTTTGGATCTTCTGAGGGAATATTAGAAGAGAACATTTCATGGGGAAGACCAGGAGCACCAGATAGAGGAGATATAATTATCAAAACTCAAGTGGTAATCAAAGCTGGAACAAACATGGAGAGACCAGGACCGCTTGCTGCACATGCTGTAACAGATATCATAACTCAAGAGATTAGAAAAGCTTTAAAAGTTGCTGAAGATTCTCTAGTTGTATCAACAGAAGAGTTAGTTCAATATAGAAGACCAGGAAAGAAAAAAGTAGTAGTAATTAAAGAGATTATGGGACAAGGTGCTATGCATGATAACCTAATCTTACCAGTAGAACCAGTTGGAGTACTTGGAGGAAAACCTAACGTTGACTTAGGAAATATCCCTGTAATGTTATCACCATTAGAAGTTTTAGATGGAGGAATCCACGCTTTAACTTGTATAGGACCAGCATCTAAAGAGTGTTCAAGACACTACTATAGAGAACCATTAGTAATCGAAGCTATGAACGATGAAGAAATCGATTTATGCGGAGTTATCTTTGTTGGAAGTCCACAAGTAAACAGCGAAAAATTCTATGTTTCTGAGAGATTAGGAATGATGGTTGAAGCTTTAGATGTAGAGGGAGCAATTATCACAACAGAAGGATTTGGAAATAACCATATCGACTTTGCAAGTCATATTGAGCAAGTTGGAATGAGAGAAATAGACGTAGTAGGAATGTCATTCTCAGCTGTACAAGGTGCACTAGTTGTTGGAAACAAATACATGGTTAACATGATTGATAACAACAAATCAGTTGAAGGAATTGAAAATGAAATATTATCTTGCAACACTTTATGTGAAGAGGATGCAATAAGAGCATTATCAATGTTAAAAACTTCTATGGCTGGAGAGCAAGTTGCTGAAGCTGAAAGAAAATGGAATCCAAATGTAAAAGAATCTAATATAGAAACAGTTGAAAAAGTTATTGGAAAAGCAATAAATAGATCGGCTACTAGATAATAAAATATTAAAAATAAAAAATACTAATTAAAGAATGAAGGAAGTAGAACATGAAATATGGAGACAGAATTATAGAGATGCGTGGAATAATTGTAGAGGTTCAAGATGGAGCTGTTGCAATGGATTTAAAAGGACGTTTAGGATATTTAAAAGTACCAATGAGAATGTTAGTAACAGATTATCCATTAGAAGTTGGACAAGAAGTAGCTTTTAATATGAGTTTTCCAGAAGTTCTAAGCCCAGAAATTCAAGAAAAATATGTAAAAAATATAAATAGAAAAAAGGAGACAGTATAATGAAAACGTTTAAAGGGATGCAATCAGAGATATATGTTCCAATTACACCAAAATCAATATTTACTCCTGTAACTAAAGCATTAAAAGATATGAAAATAGCTTTAGCAACAGCAGCAGGTGTACATTTAAAAACAGATACAAGATTTAACTTTGCTGGAGATTTTTCTTTCAGATTAGTTCCAGGGAATGCAAAAGATGAGGAGTTAATGGTTTCACACGGAGGATATGATAACGCTGACGTTAATAAAGATATCAACTGTATGTTCCCACTTGCAAGATTAAGAGAGTTACAAGCTACAGGAATGTTTAAAGAAGTAGCAGAAACTCACATAGGATTCATGGGTGGAGGAGGAAACCAAGAGAAATTCCAAAACGAAACTGGTCCTGCCATCGCAAAAATACTTAAAGACGAAGGGGTTGACGCTGTTGTGTTAACTGCTGGCTGAGGAACTTGTCACCGTTCTGCTGTATTAGTACAGAGAGCTATAGAGGAATCGGGTATTCCTACAATCGTTATCGCAGCTTTACCACCAGTAGTTAGACAAAGTGGAACTCCAAGAGCAGTTGCTCCGCTTGTTCCAATGGGAGCTAACGCAGGAGAGCCAAACAATATAGAGCAACAAACAGCTATATTAAAGGCAACTTTAGAAGAGTTAATTAAAATTCAAACTCCAGGTAAAATAGTACCTTTACCTTTTGAATATAACGCAAAAGTTTAATTTTTTATAGAATAATATAAGATTATGTTTAATCTTATATGAGGTTTATAAAGAATGGTAGAGTAGTGAATAAACATTAAAAATAGGTAGTTTTTAAAGGTGATAAGTGTATCACCTTTAAATTTTCCCATTTTAAAGGAGAATTTATGGATAGAAGACAGTTAACAATAAAAGCTTTTAATGTAAATTCTATAAAATTTGGAGATAAAGTAACACTGAATAATGGTGAGTTAACTTTAAAATTAGCAGAGAATTATTTAGAACTGCTTAAAATCCATGGCAATATAAAAAAATATATAAAAAGTTTTAAATTGACAGTGATAAATCCAAAGGAAAAGAACATCTATGTAAACTCTATAATGGACTTCATACCTATATCAACTAAAGTGCTAGGAGAGATAGGGTATGGTATAACGCATACTGTAGTAGGAGCCGTTGTTATGTTAACAGGGTGTGATGAAACTAAAAAACAGATTTGTGAATTTGGAAAATCTGATGGGATATTATCTGAAAAAGTTAAGTTTGGAAGAGCTGGGACACCAGAAGAAACAGACTATATAATTCATTTAGATGTAGAAGTCTATGAAAATGCACATGTTGAAAGAGAGTGTATAAATACCTGTCATGAACTTTGTGACATAATTGTCCAAGAAGTAAGAGAGGTATTGAAGAGAGTAGATGGGAAATTAGCAGCTGAAAGACATGATTATTATGCAGATACTAAGCAAGATGAGTATAAGAAAAAAGTTGTAATATTGAAGCAAGTTGCTGGTCAAGGAGCAATGTACGATACTAGAATTTTTCCTGCAGAACCTAGTGGTTATATAGGGGGGTATTCTATTATTGATTGTATGAATATGCCTGTTTTTATCTCTGTAAATGAATATAGAGATGGAGCTATTAGAGCTATGCACTAAGAGGAGGGGTTATGGGAGTTGGACCATCAACAAAAGAAACAACATTACATCATTTTAAAGATCCAATTTTAAAAATATTATCAGAGGATAGAGATATAGATTTGTTAGGAGTTGTAGTAGTTGGAACTCCTCAATCTAATCAAGAAAAATATTTTGTTGGAAAAAGAGCTGCAACTCTTTTAAAGGAGATAGGAACTGAGGGGGTTCTATTTTCTTTAGATGGTTGGGGTAATAGTCACGTAGATTATGAAAATACTATGAGAGAGATTGGAGTAAGAGAGATTCCAGTTGTAGGAATAAGCTTTGTAGGGACCCAAGCTCAATTTGTAGTAAAAAATAATTATATGGACACAATAGTAGATATTAATAAAAGCGAACTTGGGATAGAAACAGAGGTAGTTGGGGAGAATAGTTTATCTGAACTAGATGCAAAGAAAGCAATAGCTTTTTTAAAATTAAAAATGAGGAGGAAATAAAATGAAAATTTCTAAACAGTTAATAGCGGTAGATTCTCACACAATGGGAGAGCCTACAAGAATCATAATTAGTGGGGTGCCCAGTATTCCTGGAGATACAATGCCAGAGAAAAAAGCTTATTTAGAGGAGCACTTAGATCATTTAAGAACAGCAGTAATGTTAGAACCAAGAGGGCATAATGATATGTTTGGATCGATAATAACAGCTCCAACAAATAAAGAAGCGGACTTAGGTATAATCTTCATGGATGGAGGAGGATATTTAAATATGTGTGGTCATGGAACTATAGGTGCAATGACTGCAGCAGTTGAACTTGGAATGGTAGAAGTGACTGAGCCAATAACTGAGATAGTAATGGAAGCTCCAGCTGGATTAGTTAGAGGTAGAGTACAGGTTGAAGATGGAAGAGCTAAAGAAGTATCTTTCACAAATGTACCAGCATTTTTATATAAAAGAGACATAAAGGTAAATGTTCCAGAGTTAAATAAAGAGATAACTATGGATATATCTTTTGGTGGAAGTTTCTTTGCAATTCTTCACAAAGATGAAATTGGAATGGAAATTTGCCCTAAAAATACAAATGACTTAAACAAGATTGGAGTGGCAATTTTAAAAGCTGTTAATGAGCAAGTAAAAGTTGAGCATCCTGAGTTAAAGCATATTAATACAGTTGATTTAGTTGAGATATATGGCCCAGCAAAATCAGCAGATGCTACTTATCAAAATGTAGTTATATTTGGAGACGGTCAAGTTGATAGATCTCCATGCGGTACAGGAACTTCTGCAAAAATGGCAACATTATTTGCAAAAGGTCACTTAAAAAAAGGTGAGCTTTTTGTGTATGAAAGTATCATAGAAACTAAATTCAAGGGAAAAGTTTTAGATTCTTATGAAAAAGATGGATTAATTTATGTTATCCCAGAAATAACAGCAAGTGCTTATATTACAGGAATGAACCATTTACTAATAGATCCTCAAGATCCATTAAAATACGGATTCTCTTTAAAATAAAAGGTATTAGGTTAAAAGATAATTAGATTAGAAGATATTAAAAGAGAATTAAATAATAAATTAAGAATATTGGAGGGGTAAATGGATATAGTTTTCATATTATTATCACTTTTAACGTTAGGTGCGGTGATATTTGCAGTTACATTTTTTAAGGATTATTCAAAAGCGAAAGCTGAAGGAAGATTAGAAAAAGAAGGAAGTA
Organism: Fusobacteriaceae bacterium; assembly: GCA_051656905.1. GTDB lineage: Bacteria > Fusobacteriota > Fusobacteriia > Fusobacteriales > Fusobacteriaceae > JAGNZR01. The sequence continues at coordinate 4,670 of JBOFJQ010000010.1, forward strand.
CAATGGCATTTTCTATAACAGGATTTGCTATTAACTTCTTTGATACTCTAGGTATTGGTGGATTTGCACCAATGACTGCAGTTTTTAAAAACTTTAATTTAGTTAAAGATGGAATAATTCCAGGAACACTAAATACAACAATGTGTATACCAGTAATAGCAGAGGCTATTATTTTTATCAAAGAGGTAAAAGTAGAGCCAACGACTCTAATTTCTATGTTAATTGCAGCAGTTGCAGGAGCAGTAATTGGAGCTGGAATTGTATCTAAATTAGATGAAAAGAAAATACAAAAAGGTATGGGGGTTGCTTTATTCTGTGTTGTATTAATTATGTTAGCTGGAAAGCTAGGGTTAATGCCAGTTGGAGGAGAAGCTATAGGACTTTCTGGAACTAAATTAGCTATTGCAGTAGTAGGAAACTTTATCTTAGGTGCGTTAATGACTTTAGGAATAGGATTATACGCTCCATGTATGGCTCTTGTATATGCTTTAGGAATGAGCCCATTAGTAGCATTCCCAATTATGATGGCATCTTGTGCATACTTAATGCCAGCAGCAAGTATGAAATTTATTAAAGAGGGAGCTTACAATAGAAGAGCAACAATGATAATAACAATAACAGGAGTTGTTGGAGTTATAGTAGCTGCTTACTTAGTAAAATCTTTACCTTTAAACATTTTAACTTGGCTTGTAATGTGTGTAATAGCTTACACATCAATCAAATTATTAAAAGATTCTGCTAAAAAATAAGTAGATATTAAAAATATTAAAAAGAAAAAAAGCTACTTAACTTAAGTGTTAAGTAGCTTTTTAATTTAAAGAATAACTTTTTAATTTAAAAGATAAATATTATCATTTTTTATTAAAAATCTATTTTTGTACCTATATTTTTAGAGATAGCTTGTTCATAAATATATCTCGCAACTGATACATCAAATATTGAACTTCCAGTTGATTTATAGAAAGTAATAGCATTTTCATCTCTAGTTATTGTAGTGTTATTAGCTATAATATCTGAAATTTCTATTGCTGTTGTAACACCGTCTAAATCTCCACTTTCTGTAACTGCATCCTTTGTATCTACAGAGATATATTGAGCCTTATCTAGAACTGCCTTTGGAATCTCATTCATACTCTTAGTATAAGATCCTATTCCGTTAATATGGCATCCTTTTACAGTATCTTCCAGTGAAAAAACAGGTGTTTTACTTGTTGTTACGGTGATTATAATATCTGAGCTTTCTACGCACTCTTTAGAAGTGTGTGTAGGAATAAACTTAACATCTGAATATGATTTTGAAAGTTTAGTAGCTAAATCCTCACAGTGAGCAAAGTTAAAATCAAAAATTTTAACAGTTTTAATTTTTCTTGTAGCTAAAGCACCAAGTATTTGATGTTCAGCTTGTCCCCCAGCTCCTATGATTCCTAAGGTTTCAGAATTTTCTCTAGATAGATATTTAAGACCAACAGCACCAACAGCTCCAGTTCTTACCTTAGTTAAAAAAGTACCATCCATAATGCAGATTATTTCACCAGTTTTATCATCTAGTAGTAACATTTTACCTAAAACAACATCTTTATTGATGTGTGCATTCTCAGGGAAAACAGATACAATTTTGATTCCTAAAGAGTTCATACTAGGAATATAAGCTGGCATGAAAAGAGAAGTTGAATTTTCTCCCACTGGAATATGTGCACGAAGTGGTGCAATAGTCTCATTTTTACTGTAAGCTAAAAGTGAATCTTCTATAATTGTAATAGCATCTTTTATTGAAATTAACTCTTCCATTTGAACCTTATTTAATAAAAGCATATATCTCCTTTTGGTATTAGATTATTTAGCAACATTTCCAGCAACGTTCATTACATCCCATGTTCTAGCAAAAGGTGGAGAGTAACAAAGGTCTAACATTCCAAGGTCATCTACAGTCATTTTGCATGTAATAGCAGTTGCAAGTGTATCTACTCTTAGAACTGCACCTTTTTTACCAGCTATTTGACCACCAAGTAACACTCTAGTTTGAGCATCATAAATTAACTTTACCCAGATGTCAGTTTGACCAGGATAATAATTTGTTTGGTTCTTATCTTTAATGAAAACAGTTTTGTAATCTATTCCCATTTTTTTTGCGTCGTTTTCAGTAATACCAGTTCTTCCAGCTTCCATGTCCATAACTTTTACACAAGCAGAACCAATAGTTCCTTTAAAAGAAGTTTCAACTCCTGCAAGGTTTTCTCCAACTACTCTTCCAATTTTGTTAGCAGTTGTAGCTAAAGGAATATATACATTTTCTTTCATTACTGAGTGGTAAACTGTAGCACAATCTCCAGCAGAATAAATTGAATCAATAGAAGTTTTTCCATGTTCATCAATAATTAAAGCTCCATTAGGAAGCATTTTTATTCCAGTGTCTTTCAAGAAAGCAGTATTAGGTCTGATTCCAGTTGCAATAATTGCAAGATCACAAGGATAAACTCCTTTATCAGTTATAATTTCAGAAATTTTTCCGTTAATATCTTTAAATTCAAGAACAATTTCATTTAGGTGTAAAGAAACGTCCTTGTGAGTTTTTATCTCTTCTTGAAGAACATCTGTAATCTCTTCATCAAAACTTTCAATTAAAATTCTTGATGAAAGTTGAATATTTCTTATTGATTTTTTACCTAGATGAGCCATAGCTTCAACAGTTTCAAGACCAATATATCCAGCTCCAATAATAACTATATTTTGAATTTTTTCATCCATAGCTATTTTTTTTAGGTTTATTCCGTCAGCAAACTCTTTTAAAGTAGAAACATTTTCAAGTGCTACGTTTTTAATTGGAGGAATAATTGCATGTGCCCCTGTTGCAACCATAAGTTTGTCATAAGTATCTTCAAATATTTCTCCGTTTTTTAAATTCTTAACTGTAATAACTTTTTTATCAGGATTTACAGATAAAATTTCATGGTTAATTCTAAGGTCCATACCAGCTTTTACAAAGTCTTCTGGACGTCTAGCGATCATATTATCAGGACTGCTATAAAAATCTCCAACAAAATAAGGTAAACCACAAGCTCCCCAAGAAACTATATCAGTTTTCTCGTAAACAGTAATTTTTGCATCTTTATTTAATCTACTAGCTTTAGCTGCAGCACTCATACCTGCAGCAACACCACCAATTATTATTATTTTCATTTTCGCCCCTTTTTGACTATTGTCCTTTGTTTATCATGATATTTAAAATCATTTTATCAGTTTCGTTCATTGCATCCTTTCCAATTAAACAAGCGTTTTTAATTGTTTTTTCGATATCTTCATCAACGATTCCTTCGTCAGATCCAATTACTATTCCATCTTTTGCAAGAAGAGCAGCTTGTAATCCAGCACTAACACCAGTAGCTATTTTTAAAGAGCATCCAGGTTTAGCTCCATCACAGAACATACCAGTAATATCTCCTAAAACATTTTTAATAGTTCCTACCATTTCAGGGTATTTTCCACCCATTAAGTAGCTGATACCACAGCTTGAACCAGTAGAAGCAACAACACATCCACAAAGAGCAGATAATCTTCCTAAATGGTTTTTCATATGTATAGCCACAAGACTACTTAGAGCAAGAGCTCTTAAAAGTTTCTCATGTGTAGCATTTAATTTTTTAGCTGCTGCAAGTACAGGTACTGTAGCAGTAATTCCTTGGTTTCCACTTCCAGAGTTTGTCATTACAGCCATAGTTGAACCAGCCATTCTAGCATCTGATGCAGCTGATGTCATAGCCATAGCCATTGACTCTATATTGTCAGAAAGAATACCTTCTTGAATATTTTTTAATCTAGTTTTTCCAACTTTTAATCCATAATCATTGTGTAAACCTTCAGCAGAAATATCTCCGTTAAGTTCAATAATTTGCTCTAAGAATTTAATTTGCTCCACAGGAACATTTTCAACAAATTCGAAAATTGATCTAACTGTCATAAAGCTTCTATCGTCTTCAGTAGTACAAGTAGTAAGAGATTCATCACATTGAGCTCTAAATAAAACTTCACCATTTTTTTCAATTAAAGTAATTGCAGTATGGAAGTCTTTTATTTCAACAGTGGCAGAGTCAGTTCCTTTAGTAACTGTTACTTTTATATATAATTTATTTGGAGCAGTTGAAAGTTCTCTATGAATAAAATCTTTTTCTAAAAGCTTTTTAGCTTCTTGAATTTTTTCTTGAGGAATGTTATCTAAAACTTCAAGTTTACGAGAAGCGTCTCCTGCAACGATACCAACAGCTGTTGCAATGTCAACTCCTTTCATTCCTGTTCCCGGAATTCCAACGCTCATTGCATTTTTTAAAACGTTTCCAGAAAGTGTTAAATTTACTTTCTCAGGCATAGTTCCTAAAACTTCTTTAGCTTTAGCAGCTGCATAAGCTATCGCAGTAGGTTCTGTACAACCTAAAGCAGGGACAACTTCTACTTTTAAAACATCGATGAAAGATTGGAAATCTAATTTGTTATTCATTGTTTCTCCTTTTACTCTATTTTAAATTTTATAAAAATATTCCTCGTTTAAATCTGAAAAAATCACTTCAATTTATACTAAATATTTATATATACTCATTATAATTCTAAAAAAGAGTGAAGTCAAATTAATATAATGTTTTTAAAGAAAAAAATGAGATAAATAGTAAAAAAAAATGATACAAGTGCACACTTAAACAATAAATATGTTGACTTCTCAAACAAAATGTTGTATATGTGTAATACGAAAGCAAAATTAAGTGGCGAGAGATAGAGAGAAGCTACGAAAAAACAAAACTATTTTTTGAATAGTCTGTTTTTTCGTATTTTTATTTTTCGCCACTTTGTTATGCGGTGTTTTGCAAGTGTTTTTATTTTTGTTTTTATTTTATAATAACTTATATTTTAAAAAACTAGGGGGTAAATTTAGGATGATGGTTAACAATGTTTATTTAGCAGAGTTTATAGGGACAATGTTACTAATTTTATTTGGTAATGGAGTTGTAGCAGGGTGTGTTTTATCTAAAAGTAAAGCAGAAAATGGTGGTTGGATAGTTATAAGTGCTGCTTGGGGATTTGCTGTAATGATAGGAGCTTATGCTACAGGATGGATAAGTGGAGCACATCTTAATCCAGCACTTACTATAGGGCTTGCAGTTGGGGGAATTTTCCCAGCAGAGTTAGTTCCAGGTTATGTAATTTCTCAAATATTAGGAGCTATGGCAGGTCAAATTTTAGTTTTCTTAGTATATAAGTTACACTATGATGCAACAACTGATCAGGGATTAATTTTAGCAACTCACTGTACAGCACCAGCTATCAGAGATTATAAATGGAATTTTGTAACAGAAGTAATAGGAACAATGATATTAGTATTTGGATTATTAGCAATAGGAAATCCTAAAAACGGAACTGGACCAATGGGAGCTATGTTAGCAGGAGGATTTATCTGGGCTATAGGAATGAGTTTAGGAGGACCAACTGGTTATGCAATTAATCCAGCGAGAGACTTAGGACCAAGAATTATGCATGCAATTTTACCGATTAAAAATAAAGGTGAATCAGATTGGTCATATTCATGGGTACCAGTAGTAGGGCCTATCTTTGGTGGAATAATTGGGGCTTTATTATTTAATATATTATATGTATAATAGTTAGACCGTATAACATAGATAGTTAGACTGTATAATAGGGAAAAGTGGGGAAAAATAATATTTGAATAACTTTGGAGGTAATTATGAAATATATAATAGCGTTAGATCAAGGTACTACAAGTTCAAGAGCGATAATATTTGATGAGAATCATAAAATAGTTGGAACAGCACAAAAAGAGTTTACTCAAATATATCCTAAAGAAGGTTGGGTAGAGCACGATCCTATGGAAATATGGGCTACTCAAAGTGGAGTATTAGCTGAAGTAATAGCAAAAACAGGTATATCTACACATGATATAGCAGGGATAGGAATTACTAACCAGAGAGAGACTACTGTAGTATGGAATAAAGAGACAGGAAGACCAGTTTACAATGCGATAGTTTGGCAATGTAGAAGAACTGCATCAATTTGTGATGGATTAAAAGCAGAAGGGTTAGAGAATTACGTAAGAGAAAATACAGGTTTAGTTATAGATGCTTATTTCTCTGGAACAAAAATCAAATGGATTTTAGATAATGTTGAAGGTGCAAGAGCTGATGCAGAATCTGGAAAGTTATTATTTGGTACAGTTGATACTTGGTTAATGTGGAAACTTACTAATGGAAAAGTTCACGCAACAGATTATACAAATGCATCAAGAACTATGATATACAATATAAAAGATCTTAAATGGGATGAAAAAATGCTTGAAGTATTAAATATTCCAAAATCAATGTTACCTCAAGTAAAAGATAGTAGTGGATTATTCGGATATGCAAATCTTGGAGGACAAGGTGGGCATAGAGTACCTATCGCTGGAGTAGCAGGAGACCAACAAGCTGCATTATTTGGACAAGCTTGTTTCAATGAAGGAGAAGCTAAAAATACTTATGGAACAGGATGTTTCATGCTTATGAATACTGGGGATAAAATGATTTCTAGTAAAAATGGACTATTAACAACAATAGGTATTGGAATTAATGGTAAAGTTGAATATGCTTTAGAAGGAAGTATATTTATTGCAGGAGCAAGTATTCAATGGTTAAGAGATGAACTTAGAATTATAAATGATGCAAAAGATACTGAATATTTTGCAACAAAAGTAAAAGATTCTGGAGGAGTGTATGTAGTACCTGCATTTGTAGGATTAGGAACACCTCATTGGGATATGTATGCTAGAGGAACTATTGTAGGACTTACAAGAGGAAGCAATAGAAATCATATAATCAGAGCAACACTTGAATCTATAGCTTATCAAACAAGAGACGTATTAGATGCAATGCAAGAGGACTCTGGAATTAAACTTTCTCAACTTAAAGTTGATGGAGGAGCTTGTGCAAACAACTTCTTAATGCAATTCCAATCTGATATAATTGGAACAAAAGTTAGAAGACCAGAAGTTGTAGAAACAACAGCTCTAGGGGCAGCTTATTTAGCAGGATTAGGAGTAGAATTATGGGCATCTAAACAAGAAATTAGAGATAGATGGCATATAGATAGAGAGTTTGATCCAGCTGTTGAAAGTTTAGATAGAGAAAAAATGTACAAAGGGTGGAAAAAAGCACTTAAGAGAGCTATGCTTTGGGAAACTGAAGATCAAGAATAATAAAATAAATTGATAATAAAGAATACAGAAATAAATTTATAAAAGGGGATGAATTAGTTAATCTAATTCATCCCCTAATTTTTGGCATATTTTTGGTATATGTAGTATAAAATTTTTATAAATTATAGTATAATTGATTTACATGATGATAAAAAGTCTAAAAAAATGAAAAAATAATATGAAAATAGGGTGAGAAGTATGAAAAGAGAATACTATTATTTTGATAATTCTGCTACAAGTAATCCAAAACCTGAGGTTGTGTATGAAAGAGTAAATTATGCAATGAGAGAATTAAATGCTAACCCAGGAAGAGGTGGACATAGACTTGCAATAAAAGCTGCAACAGAAATATATGCAGTTAGAGATAAGATTTCAAAGTTCTTTAATGTGGGAAATGCTTTAAATGTAGCATTCACTAATAATTCAACAACAGCTCTAAATTTTGCTGTGAAAAGTTTAGTTGAAGAGAATGATATAGTTGTTACAACGGAGATGGATCATAATTCAACTTTGAGACCATTATATACAGATAGAGAAAAATTAAATTTAGATATTAGAGTTTTAAAAATTGATGATATTCTAGTGGATTTAAAAGAGTTGCTAGAAGAAGTAGAAAAAAGTGGGAAAAAAGTAAAGTTTCTTTGTATAAATCATATGTCTAATGTAACAGGAAAAACATTGGATATAGAAAAAATAGGAGAAGTTTGTAAAGCTAATGGAGTTAAATTAATAGTAGATGTCTCTCAAAGTGCTGGAATAATTCCTATAGATATGCAAAAGATGAATATAGACATACTTTGCTTCACGGGACATAAGTCTTTGTATGCTATACAAGGAATAGGGGGAATTTGCATAAAGGACGGAATAAAAATTAAACCGTTACTTTGTGGAGGATCAGGAAGCTATTCTACAAATTTAGTTCATCCAACAGAGATGCCAGAAGTTGTAGAAGGGGGAACTGTTAATACTCCAGGGATAATATCTCTTGGTGCAGGAATTGATTTTGTAAATTCTGTAGGAATATGTAAAATATATAGCCATGAAAACAATTTAAAACTATTATTTATTAGATTATTAAATGAGATAAATAAGGTAAGTGAGTCAGAAGGAAATGGGAAAATAATTGAAATTTATTCCAGTGATAGAGTAGGAGATGGACCAGTAGTATCTCTTAATATAAAAGGTCAAGTTTCGAGTGACGTTTCTCAAATGTTAGATGAAGAATTTGGTATTATAACTCGTTCTGGGCTTCACTGTGCTCCTCTTATTCATAAAAAAAATAACACTGTTGAAAGAGGTAGCGTGAGATTTTCTTTTGGATACTTTAATACTGAAAAAGATGTAAAATATGCTGTTGATTCATTAAAAATGATTATTCAAGGATAGGGAACTTTAAATAAGGTTAGATTAAAGGATAGAAAATTAAGAAGGAAAGAAAAGAAAAAATGGTATAAAAATTATGGGGTAATTTTTTTTGATAAGGTCCAAAATATGCATTGTTAAGGGGTAATATTCAGGGATATTTATTAAAAAACAATGCATTTAAAAAAATATAAAAGGGTGGGGAAATAATGATTAAAGAAAAATTAGTAAAAGAGTATGACAAATTAAAAACGTACCTTATAGCAGATATGGGAGAATTAGTATCATATGCAAGTGTGTTAGATGAAAATGCTAAAGATACTCCTTTTGGTGAAAACATTGATAAATGTTTAGATAAAGCTTTAGATATGTGTAAAAATTTAGGGTTCAGAACTTTTAAAGATTCAAAAGGATATTATGGATATGCTGAAATTGGAGAAGGAGAAGAGATGATAGCAGTATTAGGTCATCTTGATGTAGTTCCAGCAGGAGATTTAGATAAATGGAATTCAAATCCTTTTAAGATGGAAATAAGAGATGGAAAGATTTTTGGAAGAGGGGTCCAAGATGATAAAGGTCCAACTTTAACAGCTATTTATGCAATTAAAGCTCTTATGAATCTAAATGTAAAACTTAAAAAAAGAATAAGAGTTATTTTTGGAACAGATGAAGAGAATCTATGGAGATGTATCAATAGATATATGGAAATAGAGGAGAAACCATCTATGGGATTCACACCAGATTCAAAATTCCCAATGATATATGCTGAAAAAGGATTACTACAATTTTCTTTACAAGGAAAAGGTGGAGGAGTAACTTTAAAAGGTGGAGATGCTTATAATGCAGTTCCAGATAAAATTCAATATACTGCAAAAGACACTGCTGAACTTGAAAAAATTGTAAAAGAGTTAGAAGTTGATGGAGCTAAATTTGAAGTATCAGGAGACAAGATTACTGTTTATGGAAAATCAGTTCATGCAGCTGTTGGTGAAACTGGAATAAATGCAATAAAGAAACTTATTATGGCAATGAAAAAAGCTGGAATTAAAAATTCTGGAATAGATTTTGTAAATGATGAGATTGGAAATGATCCTTATGCTGAAAAAATTTACGGTGTACTAGAAGATGAAATGTCTGGAAAATTAAAGTTTAACGTAGGAAAAGTAGATATCAATGAGGAGCAAACTAACCTTTATATAGATGTTAGAATTCCTGTAACAGTTTCTAAAGAAGAAGTTGTAGAGAAAACAAAAGAGATAGCTAAAAAATATGGATTCACTTATGAAGAGAGAGATTTCTTAAGATCTTTATATGTTCCACTGGATCATTTCTTAATAAAAACATTAAGAGCAGTTTATGAAGAGGAAACAGGATTTGATTCGACTCCAATATCTTCAGGTGGAGCAACTTATGCAAGATCTATGGATAACTGTGTAGCTTTTGGAATAGTATTCCCAGACAGTGAGAAGACAGAGCACCAACCAAATGAATATATTGCGCTTAATGATGTTAGAAGAGCTTTTATAGTTTATGCAAAAGCTGTTTATGAACTTGCAAAATAGGTTTTTAAATAGTTTGAACTAAAAATTTAAATAGTAAAAAACTAAAAAATCAAAAAAAATTAAAGATAAAATTAAAAAATTAGAAATAAATGAGGAATAAGCAGAAAAATTAAGTATAAAGATTTTAGTAATAAGTGTTAAATATTAAGTATAAAAAATTAGTAAGGGGACTGTATAATATTTTAAAATATTACACATATTAAAAAAAAGGGAGAAAAGACATGGAAAAAGAGAAAAAGAAATTTCAAATGCCAAGTTCTTATACGATACTATTTTCACTAATAGTAGTAGTGGCGATACTTACTTGGATAGTACCAGCGGGGGTATATCAGTATGTAGATCCAACAGCTTCAAAATTAATACCTATTCCAGGGACATATCAATCAGCACCATCTAACCCACAAGGGATATGGGAAGTTTTATCAGCGCCAATAAAAGGGTTTTCAGATGCAAATGATATAGCTTTATTTGTACTTGTTATTGGTGGTTTTTTAGGAATAATAATGAAAACAGGTGCAATTGATGCAGGAGTTGCAGCACTTATTGAAAAATTTAAAGGAAGAGAAACACTTTTAATTCCTATTATGATGTTTGTGTTTGCTTTAGGAGGGACATCTTTTGGACTTGCAGAAGAGACAGTTGCTTTCTATGCATTTATGACACCAGTTATGCTTGCTGCAGGTTTTGACACTGTAACAACAATGGGAACAATATTATTTGGATCAGGTCTTGGATGTTTAAACTCTACAGTAAATCCATTCTCAACAGGAATTGCCTCAGGATTCGCAGGTATATCTATTGGTGATGGAATATTTATGAGAGCAGCATTCTTAATTATCCAAATTGGATTAGTAAGTTTTATGCTTATGAGATATGCTAAAAAAGTAAAAGCAGATCCTAGACACTCAGTTGTATATGAAAATAGAGAATCTGACCTTGAGCACTTCTTAGGTAAGGATTTAGAGAAAGGTATAGTGCCTGAACTTACTCCTGAAAGAAAAGGTGTTTTAGCTATGTTCCTTGTGAGTTTCATAATAATGATTTTAGGTGTAATTCCTTGGGCAAGTAAATTTAATGTTACTTTATTCGAGGATATAGCTAAAGGGATTGAAGCTATACCAGTAATTGGAAAAATGATAGGTAAAATAGTTCCTTTAGGTGAATGGTGGTTCGGAGAGATGACTATGCTATTCCTAGTTATGAGTGTTATTGTTGGACGTGTTGCAAAAATGTCTGAAAAAGAATTCATATCTACATTCGTAGGTGGAGCAAGAGACTTATTAGGTGTTGCACTTATAGTTGGAGTATCAAGAGGAATAACAATAGTTATGAGTGCTGGAGGAATGACAGCTACAGTTTTAAATGCAGGAGAGCATTTATTAAGAGGATTAGGAAAGATACCATTTATTATTTTAACTTACCTATTCTATATTCCAATGGGATTCTTAATTCCATCTACATCAGGACTTGCAACTCTTACTATGCCAATATTAGCACCACTTGCTGATTTCTCTGGTGTACCTAAGAGTGCTGTAATAACAGCTTATCAATCAGCTTCAGGAATAATGAACTTAATAACTCCAGCATCAGCTGTTGTTATGGGTGGACTTGCTCTTGTAAGAGTAAACTACATTACTTGGATTAAATTCTCAGCAAAATTCTTGTTTGTAATTTTTGCTACAACAATGCTTTGCTTAATTATTTCTGTAATGATATAAAAATTTAAGAGCCTTTTTTAAGGCTCTTTTTTTATGAAAGATAAAAATATTAAATGATAAAAATATTAAACAATTAAAAATATGAAAAAAATAAAAAAAATGATAATATATATAAAATGTAAAGTTTTATTAATTAAAAAATATTTAGGAGGAGAAATGAATATTTTAGAAGTTAGAAAAGAAGCTAGAGAAAAAATGAAGGGATTTTGTGCTCTATGTCCAGAGTGTAACGGAGTTTGGTGTGCAGGTAAAGTTCCAGGAATGGGTGGGACAGGAACTGGAGAGTCTTTTAAATATACAGCAAGAGAGTTAAAAAATATAAAAGTTATAATGAGAACAATACATGGAGTAACAGAGCCAAATACAGAGGTAAAATTATTTGGAGAAACATTATCATTTCCAGTAATAGGAGCTCCAATAACAGGTACAAAATTTAATATGGGTGGATCTATAACTGATGCAGAATATTGTGATGATGTAGTTAAAGGTGCAATTAGTGCTGGGACAATATCTATGATAGGTGATACAGGGGATCCTACAGCTTATGTAGCAGGTTTAAAAGCGATTCAAGAGGTAAATGGAAAGGGAATAGCCATAATCAAGCCAAGAGCGAATAAAGACATTATAGAGAGAATTAGAATGGCTGAAGAAGCAGGAGCCTTAGCTGTAGGAATAGACATCGATGGAGCAGGTCTTATTACTATGAAGCTTTTTGGTCAACCAGTATCTCCAAAAACATTTGAAGAGATAAAAGAGTTAGTTGAAAGTACAAAATTACCATTTATAGTAAAAGGAATTTTATCAGTTGATGAAGCTGAGCTTTGTGTTAAAGCAGGAGTAGCTGCAATAATAGTATCTAATCATGGTGGAAGAGTCCTTAATGAAACTTTAGCAGCAACTGACGTATTAGAAGAGATTGTTGCAAGTGTAGGAGAGAAATTAACTGTATTAGTTGATGGTGGAGTAAGAGAAGGGGTAGATGTAATTAAGTATATAGCTTTAGGAGCTAAGGGTGTTTTACTTGGAAGACCCATGATATGGGGGTCTGTAGGTGGAAGACAAGAGGGAGTTACAACTATTTTAAACAATTTAAAAACACAACTAATTCAAGGGATGATTTTAACAGGAAATCAAGAGATTGCAAGCATAAATCATAGAACAATAAGAAGAATAAAGTAGTGTGGAATTAAAAACTTTAAAAAAAAATAAAAAATTTTAAAAAAAAACGAAAAAAATAGTTTACAAAAAAATATATATATGGTAATATAATTCTTGTGTGCGGGAATAGCTCAGTTGGTAGAGCGTCAGCCTTCCAAGCTGAATGTCGCGAGTTCGACCCTCGTTTCCCGCTCCATAATTTCCGCCCCGTTCGTTCAGTGGTTAGGACAGCAGATTTTCACTCTGTAAACAGGGGTTCGATTCCCCTACGGGGTACCATATTTTTGGGGATATAGCTCAGTTGGGAGAGCAACGCACTTGCACTGCGTAGGTCAGCGGTTCGACTCCGCTTATCTCCACCATTTTGCCTAGATAGCTCAGTTGGCTAGAGCATTCGGTTCATACCCGAACGGTCGTAGGTTCGAATCCTATTCTAGGCACCACTTAAAAGTATAACACCTGTAAAAGGGTGTTTTTTTTTACTTTAAATAAGAAAGGTATGATATAATCTAAAAAAGAAAAAGAATAAACAGAGAGAGAATAAAAGGAATATAAGAAAAGAATAGTAATAGAGATATATGTAAAAAAATATCTAAAAAACAATCTAAGAAGAAAAGAATGTATAGAATAAATATTTGGAGGCAATAATGGCAATAGAGAAATTTTTGACTGTAGGAATTTTATTAGGTTTACCTTTTGGACCAATTGGGATTATGTGTATGGGAAAAACTATAGAAAAGGGTAGAGGAGCTGGATTTGCATCTGCACTAGGGGCTGTATCAGTAGATATAATTTACTCTATAATAGCTTTTTTAATCTTAATACCAGCAAAAGGATTTATAGATAGAAATGAGTTTGTATTAAAAATAATCGTAGGTTTATTCTTATTGGTTGTTGGTGGAATAAAAGTATTTGGAAAAGTTGCTATAAAAAATTTAGATAAAGCTGACGGTGAGATACAGCCAAAAGAAAGTTTTAGAGAGCTAGGACATGAGTATGCAAAAATATTCCTATTATCTATACCAAATGTATTTAATGTTGTAACTATAATTACTATATTTACAGGACTTCGTATTTTCGCTCTTACAGAAAGTTTTCTAATTCCTAAATTAGTTTTTGGAATACTAGTAGGAAGTTTAATCCTTTGGGCAATTACAATTACTATACTGAACAGTTTAAGAAAGAAAATAACAGAAAAAACTATAGAGAGAGTAGTAAGACTATGCGGACTAGCAATAGCTGTATTTGGTATCTTACTAGAATTTCAAGCTTTTTCTACTATATAACAAAGGTATACATACAATAATAAATTAAACGGTTATTAAATTAAAAGATTAGTAAATTAATAACTTAATACAAAATAATAAAATAGAAATAGAAAAAGAAAAGGTAATATTAAAAATTAAAAAATTTAATATTACCTTTTCTTTTTTTAAATTACTTACTACTAAATTACTTATTTATTTATTTATTGTTTATTATTTTGATTTAGTATTCTCTTGTCATAATAAGTTGTTGTTCGTTTTTAAATTCATCTTCAGGTTTAAATCCAAGGTGAATAAAATTTTGTTTTTTATAGTATATAATTACATCAAAAGATAATTTTGACTTAATTATTTTATTAAAAATAAGACGTTGGTCTTTAGCGTTAGCTGCTCTAAAGTCAACAGCTAAACCTTTCATATGAGCAGAGTTTCGAGCACCCCCACCTCTGGAATTATGAGCGGGATTTCTATACCAACTAACAACAAGAAGCTGGGAATCTAAAAAGGATCTTACTTCTTCCATTCTAGAGGCTGTATAAAGAATATTTTCATAGATGTCATCATCAACAGGACCATCATTTTTTAAGGCTTCAGAAAGAGTAAAATTCTTTGAAATTCTCTCTTTTCTCTCTCCTCTATTTAATGAACTACAATTTGTTAAAATAAGAAGAGAAATAATAGTAAGAATTTTATATAAGTATGTCATAGAGAATCTCTTTTTGTTAAAAATTTTATTCATGATTTCCTCCTAGATTATTTTAATATTTATAGGATTAAAGTATAATTAAAATGCTTTTATATGTATATTAAGAATAATAATAAAAAAAGTAATAATTATACAGTTAAAAGAATTGTTTATTTAATAAGAATATAGAACTTATGGTGGGAAATGTCAAGCTTTAAAACTTGACATTTCTTTTTATTATTCATATAATTATTATGGTGATAAATATATGGAATTAGATGAAGTATTAGAAGTAAGTGTTTTATTAAATTATTATAAAAATCTCTTAACAGATAAGCAAAGAGATTATCTTGTAGAGCATCTAGAAGATGATATGTCTCTTTCTGAAATAGCAAAGAAGCATGAAGTTACTCGTCAAGCAGTTTATGACAATATTAAACGTGGAGTAAAAACTTTGTATGAATATGAAAAGAAGATTGGATTTTATAAAAAAGAGTGTGAAATAGAAGAACTTTTAGAAAAGTTAAAAAAGAATTTAACTATAGAAAACGTAGATAAAATTTTAGAAGAACTATTTTAAAAATTATTAACAGTAAACAAGTTAAAAATATTAAAAGAATGGAGTTGAGTTATAGATGTTGGAGAATTTAGGGAATAGATTTCAGGATATATTTAAAAAAGTTAGGGGACATGGAAAGCTTTCAGAAAGTAATGTAAAAGACGCTTTAAAAGAAGTAAAAATGTCTTTATTAGAAGCTGACGTAAACTATAAAGTAGTAAAGGATTTTACTGCTAAAATATTAGAGAAGTCTATGGGAGAAACAGTTCTTTCTGGAATAAACCCTGGACAACAGTTTATAAAAGTAGTTAATGATGAGTTAGTTGAACTTTTAGGTGGAACTAATACTAGACTTACAAAAGCACCAAAAGGTCCAACAATAATAATGCTTGCTGGATTACAAGGAGCAGGTAAGACAACTTTTGCAGGGAAATTAGCTAACCTTTTAAAAAAACAAGGGGAAAAGCCTTATTTAGTTGCAGCTGACGTATATAGACCAGCAGCTATAAAACAATTACAAGTTCTTGGTGAAAAAATTGGAGTTCCTGTTTATGCAGAAGAGGAGAGCAAAAGCCCAGTTTCAATATGTGGAAACTCTTTAGCTCAAGCAACAGCATATGGAGCTACTTATATAATTTTAGATACAGCAGGAAGACTTCACGTAGATGAATCTTTAATGAACGAATTAAAAGAGATTAAAAAAATAACAAGACCTCAAGAGATACTACTTGTAGTAGATGCTATGATTGGACAAGATGCAGTTAATTTAGCACAAAACTTCAATGAAGCAATAAGCATTGATGGAGTAGTATTGACTAAGTTAGATGGAGATACAAGAGGTGGAGCAGCACTTTCAATAAAATCTGTAGTTGGAAAACCAATTAAGTTTATAGGAACAGGAGAAACAATAGAAGATATCGAACTTTTCCATCCAGAAAGATTAACATCTAGAATTCTAGGAATGGGAGACGTTGTATCTTTAGTTGAAAAAGCAAAAGATGCTATTGATGAGGATGAAGCTAAATCTTTAGAAGAAAAAATTAGAACTCAAAAGTTTGATTTAGAAGATTTTAGAAAGCAATTACAAGCTATAAAAAAATTAGGACCACTTAAAAATATCTTAAAGATGATTCCAGGTGTTGGAGATATTGGAGATATGGCCCCTGCTGAAAAAGAGATGAAGAGAGTAGAAGCTATCATTCAATCTATGACAAAAGAAGAAAAGAAAAATCCTGATATTTTAAAAGCTAGTAGAAAACAGAGAATTGCTAAAGGTAGTGGAGTAGAAGTAGCAGATGTAAATAAACTTTTAAAGCAATTTGATCAAATGAAACAGATGATGAAAATGTTCTCTGGTGGAAAAATGCCTCAGATGCCACAAATGCCAAAAGGTGGAATGGGTGGATTCCCAGGAATGCCAGGTATGGGAAGAAAAAGATAATTATACAGAAAAATAAAAACTTTCACATAAAAAAAAGTGTTGACAGATTAAAGTTTTTTTAGTATTCTAATCTAAATAAAAAAATAAAACAGGAGGAAGAAAATGTTAATCAGAACTGAAAGGCAAGATATTTTAAAACATAAAAAGAATATCAGACTTTCAATGGCAGATTAATTTTATTTCTTTTGGAGAAGATTAAAGGAATCAGTGTATACCTTTATGAGCATAAAAAAGTTTTATTGAGCCAATAGTATACTGTAAGTGTACCTATTGGCTTTTTATTTAAAATTAAGCTAGTCATTTATTATGGCTAGCTTTTTGTTTTATTAAATAAATTTAAGGGGGAGAATTTTATGGAAAACTATGGATTTTTATCTATAATACCTATTATTATAGCGGTAGTTATGGCAATAAAAACAAAAAATGTAATTTTATCACTTTTCACGAGCATATTTGTAGGAGCACTTATACTTTTAAACTACAATCCTCTTTTAGCAACGAAGGTTTTAATGACTGATTATTTTGTGAAACAGATGACAGATAGTTATAACGCTGGAGTTATTGTGCTAATGATGTTTATTGGAGGATTTATTGAGTTGATGATGAGATCAGGGGGAGCTCATGCCTTTGCACAAAGTGTTGGTAAATATATTAACTCTAAGAAGAAGGCGCAACTTTCTGCTTATCTTGCAGGAATAATTATTTTCTTTTCAGATTTAGGGACGCCACTAATTGTTGGTCCTATATTTGCTCCATTTTTTAAGAAGTTAAAAATATCAAAGGAGAAATTAGCTTTTATTTTAGATACAACATCCTCCCCAGTAGCGGTACTAGTTCCATTTATTGGGTGGGGAGTATTTATAATAGGTCTTCTTCAAAAAGAGTTTCAAAATCTTAAATTAAATATTTCTGATTATGAAAGTTTTGTAAAAGCGATACCTTTTAACACTTATCCATTACTTGCGTTAACTATTGTTCCAGCTTTAGCTATTATGAATTTAGATTTCGGTCCTATGAAAAAAGCAGAGGATGATATTTTAAATGAAGCTGAGCTAGAAGCTCTTGAAAAAAAGGAGTATATTGTAGAAAATGCTAAACCTATCTACGTTTGGTTACCTATAGTAGTACTTTTATTAACACTTTTTACAATGCTAGGTTTTGATTTTATGTTTAAAAGATTTTCAGGAAGTGAATTTAGAGCAGCTTTAAGTAGTGGTTATTTATATGCTGCAATAGTTCTTTCAATTATGATGATAATAAATAAAAGTAAGAGTTTCACAGAGATATTCTCGATATATTTAAACGGGATAAATAAGATGACTCAAATAGCTATAATACTTATACTAGCGTGGTCTCTGGGAGCTATTAATAAGAGTCTTGGTTCATCTGATTATATAGTTCATTTTATAAAAAGTATAAATCTTAATTCTGGGTTTATTCCTGCAATATCTTTCGTGCTTGGATGTATTATATCTTTCTCAACAGGAAGTTCATGGGGAACGTTTAGCATATTAATTCCAATAATTATTCCTATGTCGGTAATTTTAGATGCTCCACTTTATGTTACAATAGGTTCTATCTTATCAGGAGGCCTATTTGGTGATCATGTTTCACCAATATCTGATACAACAATACTAGCTTCTGCTGGTGCTGGTTGTAATCACATAGAGCACGTAAAAACACAGTTTTACTACGCTGCTATAAACGGAGTGATATCCCTAGGAACTTTCCTGATAAGTGGGTTTTTTCAAAGTTATTTCGTTTTAGGAATAGCCATTGTTTTACAACTTATAATATTAATAGTTATAAAAATAAGACAAGTAAGTTAAATAACAAATAAAATAAAATAAAATAAAATAAAATAAAATAAAATAAAAAATAATGAAACAAAAAATAATGAAACAAAAAATAATAAAGGTTTGAGGAGTGGATATAATGCAATTTTTTTCAGGAAGATTTAAAGAGGAAGCAAGTGAACTTATACTTGATTTTCATTCATCTATAAATTTTGATAAGAGACTTTATAAATACGATATTATGGGTAGTATAGCTCATGTAAGAGGACTTGGAAAGCAAGGAATAATCCCATTTGAGGATTGCGAATTAATAGAGAAAACTTTAAAAGAGATATTAAGTGATATTGAAGGTGGAAATATTGTTTTTTCTATTCAGTATGAAGATATACATATGAATATAGAAAAAATACTTATAGATAGAATTGGGGATGTAGGAAAAAAACTACACACAGGAAGAAGTAGAAACGACCAAGTAGCAGTAGATATGAAACTATTTACGAAAGATGAAGTAGTAAAAGTGCAATCTCAACTACTGGATTTACTTGAGATAATAAACGAGATAGCAAAAGAAAATATTTCAACATATATGCCAGGATTTACACACTTACAAAAGGCACAACCAGTTTCTTTTTCACACTATATTTTAGCTTATGCTGAAATGTTTAGAAGAGATTTTATAAGACTTAAAAATGCAGTGGAGTTAGGGGACACATCACCACTTGGATCAGCAGCACTTGCAGGGACAACATATCCCCTTGATAGAGAGTATACAAGCTCTATATTAGGTTTTGCATCTCCTAGTTGGAATAGTATGGATAGTGTAAGCGATAGAGATTATTTAATAGAAATAATGAATGCTTTTGCACTTATAATGGTTCACCTTTCACGTTTTTGTGAAGAGATAATAATCTATAGTTCAAATGATTTTGGTTATATTGAACTTAGTGATTCTTTCTCTACAGGAAGTAGCATAATGCCACAGAAGAAAAATCCTGATGCAGCAGAACTTATAAGAGGAAAGAGTGGAAGAGTATTTGGAGACCTTATGGCTCTTTTAACAACTATGAAAGGGATACCTCTTGCTTACAATAAAGATATGCAGGAAGATAAAGAAAACTTTTTTGATAGTTTAGATACAGTAAAAGGTTGCTTAGCTGTATTTAATGGAATGATTCATACTATGACTATAAAAAAAGAGAGACTTCTAGAGGCTGCAGCACAAGGGTTTATTAATGCCACAGATGTTGCAGATTATTTAACTGAAAAAGGGTTAAGTTTCAGAAATGCATATAAAATAGTTGGTGGAATGGTAGCTTATTGTATAGATAACAATACTACATTTGAAGATATCTCTATAGGAATTTATAAGAATTTCTCAGTGTTATTTGAAGATGATATTTATGAAATGATATCGATTAAAAGTTGTGTTGAGAAGCGTTGCACACTTGGTGGACCAGGAAAAGAAAGTATAAATGCACATATTAAGTTTTTAGATGAATTTATAAAGGAGTCTGAAAAAGTAGTTAATGACTATAAGTTAAATGATATTTTGTAGGGGTTGGAAGATAAAAAGATAGAAGAGGAATGTAATATTGTAGAAAAAATGATGATTATATATGATAAGAAAATGACAGATATATTTACATTATATCTGTCATTTTTTATTATTTAAAAATTTGACTAATAAAGTCATAAATAAAATAATTTAAGTAATTACTTTATTATAAATAAGGTGTTAGAATGATAGTGTAAAAATAAAAAGAAAAAAGAGGGGAATATGGAGCTAAGAACTTTTGTTGGGGAAAGTAATAGTTTGCTTTTAAAGTTAAAAAAATGCATAGAAAAAGCAGAAAAAATATCTTTAAATGTATCTTTTATTCAAGAAAGTGGAGTTAAAATACTGGAGAAAGATTTAAAAGAGGCATTAACAAAAGGGAAGAAAATAGAGATAATAACAGGAACATATTTGGATATAACTTCACCCCAAGCTTTATATAGATTGTTAGATTTAAAAAATGAAAATTTAACAGTGAAAATTTTTGAGAATAACAATAATATTTCATATCATCCGAAATGCTATATTTTTAATTATGGTGATGGCAGTAAGGAATTGATTATAGGTTCTTCAAATTTATCAGTTTCAGCACTTTCAAAAGGAGTGGAATGGAATTACGCTATTAATAGTGAGGTTGATAGTAATTCTATAGAATATTTTCAAGAGCAATTTAACGAAGTATGGGAAAAAAGATCTTTTGAATTAAATGATGTATGGCTAAGAAAATATTTGAATAATAGAAAAGTTAAGGAAATGTTATCAGAGGAATTTAAAATTGAGAAAGAAGAGAATATGGAAGTTGAATTAGAACTTAAAATGTCTCCAAGAGGATTTCAAATTCCAGCACTTTATGAATTAAATAAGGTTAGAGAAGACGGCTGTAAAAAAGCTATGATTGTTGTTGCTACAGGATTAGGTAAAACTTATCTTTCAGCCTTTGATTCTTTAAAATATGAAAAAATACTTTTTATAGCCCATAGAACCGAACTATTAGAACAGGCAATGGAAAGTTATAAAAAAGTCCACATAGATAAAAAAATGGGAATTTTTAATGGTTCTCAAAAGGAAAAAGAAAAGGATATACTTTTTGCATCTATTCAGACTTTAAGTAAAGATAGTTATCTTAACTCTGAATATTTTAAAAAAGATGCTTTTGATTATATAGTTGTGGATGAATTTCATCATAGTGATTCACCATCTTATAGGAAAGTTATAAATTATTTTTCACCTAAATTTTTATTAGGAATTACAGCTACGCCAGACAGATTAGATCAAGGGGATATTGCGGCTATTTGTGATAATAATATAGCTTTTGAGTGTGAAATGGCAACAGGAATTAATAATGGATGGTTGACACCTTTTGAATATTATGGAGTATATGATGACGTAAATTATGAAGAAATACCATGGAGAGGTGGAAAATATTCTTTAGAAGATTTAGAGAGTAAAATAATTATTGAATCTAAATTTAAAAATATTTTAGAAAAATATAGAAATTATAAAAAAGTTAAAGCTCTAGGTTTTTGTGTAAGTGTAAAACATGCTGAAGAGATAAATAAATTTTTTAAAAAAAATAAAATAAAGTCAGAAATTATATCTGGAAGTACTAATCCTACAGAGAGAAAAGATATTTTAAATAGATTTAGAAATGGAGAGGTAGAAATTATTTTTTCTGTTGATGTATTTAATGAAGGATTAGATGTTCCCAGTATAGAAACAGTAATGTTTCTAAGACCTACAGATTCAGATACTATTTTTTTACAACAATTAGGGCGTGGATTGAGATTATATAAAAATAAAGAAAAATTAGTTGTAATTGATTTTGTCGGAAATTTTAGAGGTGTAGAAAATAGAGTTTCATTACTTTCAGGAAAGAGGAATAATAAAAATGTTATTTTAGACCCAATAAAAGGTTTAGTGCTTCCAGAAGGGTGTAAAGTAAATTTTGATTTAAGAGTAATAGATTTATTGAGGGAACAGAAAGGCAGAATATTAACAAAAGAACAATTGCTAAAAGAAGAATTTTTAAGAGTAGAAGAGTATTTGGGAAAAGTACCAACTATTCTAGATATGTATTACTGTTCTACTTATAAAATAACAGAATATAAAAATAAATTTAAAAGCTGGCAGGAATTTTTAAAAATTATGGGGAAACTAAGTGACGAAGAAAAAAAATATCAAGACACAAAGCTTTCTGAATTTCTAGCAGAGCTAGAGAAAACAGTTATGACAAAATCCTATAAGATACCAATAATTCAAACATTTTTTTCAGAAGAAAAATTTAAAAATGAAGTAACGCTTAGTGAATTAGTGATTGCTTTTGAGAATTTTTATAAAGATGAAATGTATAGAAAAGATTTAGAAAAAATAGAAATCATGAACAAAAAAGAAATTGAAAACTTAATTTTAAGTATGCCAGTTAAATTTTTAATAAAGTCATTATCTCAATTTTTTTCTTTTATAGAAAATAAGTTTATTCTAAATAAAGATTTAGTAAAGTTAATTAATGAAAATCCTAGTTCTTTAAATAATATTTGTGATACATTAAAATATAGAAATATTAATTATTTTCATAGAAAATATATGGAGGAATAAAATGAAATATTACGATGAAAATGCTAAAATTTTTTTTGAAACAACAGTCGATGCAGATATGAAAGATGCTTATGTAATATTTGAAAAATATATAAAAAAAGAATCTCATATAGCTGATATAGGGTGTGGAAGTGGAAGAGACTCTAAATATTTTAAAGATAAAGGGTACAAAATAACAGCTACCGACATTTCTATGGAATTATCAAAATTGGCGGAAAAGTTAATTGGTCAAGAAGTGCTAATTCAAAATGTAGTTAATATGAATGAAGTAGAAGAGTATGATGCGGTTTGGGCTTGTGCTTCCCTTTTGCATGTAAGTAAAAAAAATATATTAAAAGCTCTTAAGAATTTGTATATTTCTCTAAAAACTGGTGGAGTAATGTATGCTAGTTTTAAATATGGTGAAGGTGAAAGAGAAGCAGAAAATAGAGTGTTTAATAACTATAAGGAAGAAACAATGAAAGAGTTATTGAATGAGACAAATTTTAAATTAAAAGAGATGTGGATAACTGGGGATGTTAGAGCTGGTAGAGAAAATGAAAAATGGCTAAATATAATAGTAGCAAAATAAATTATTTTAATCAGTTAAAAAGGATAGAATACGTTCTATCCTTTTTTTATATATTTTTTAATAAATCTTTGATAAATAACTTAATAATCTCCTTTTCAGAAGGAGGTAAAGAGTTAATTTTACTAATAAGGAGACTAAATTCATTGTTTGCAGAAAAATCTTGATTGCAATATTTAATAAATTTATCTGCTGTAACCTCACCTTTAGCTGTCAATTCAATGCCAACATCTTCAGGGACAAATCCAGAGTATAATTCAAACCTTTCTTCTTGATTTAAATTTAACGCTAATGAAAGTTTTTCTAATGTAGATTCTGTAGAATTATTATCTCCTCGTTCGATATCCCCAATTGTTCCAGTTCCAGTCTTAGCTTTTTCAGCAAGGGAAACAACAGTTAAATTTCTGCTATTACGCAATTTTCTTAAAATAATCCCTAAACGCTTTGCAGTTCCCATATACACTCCTTAAATTTTTTATTTTTAAAATATTAAAAATACATAAAATAAATGATAAAAACATTGACAATCCCGACCGTGTCGGGTATAGTATCTTAAATAGTTTTAATTGTATAAAATTAATTATTTGGAAATTTCTTTTGACTTGCATGCGAACATCATTATAAATAAATCTTTTCTTGGAATTATCAATATTCAGTAAAACATATCCACCATTTCGTATAACTTTTTTAGTTGTTGTTTTACCTTTAGAAGTAACAATACATATCTTAATTTCAAATATTAGCATTAATATTAAAATCAACTACGACAGTATTCAATTTGAAAAAATTGGAAACATACTGGCTCTATTAACTTCGATTAAGTAGTTTATAAAAACTAAAATACATATTTATTATTATATAATACCTTTTTTTTTCTCATGTGAGAAACTATTTATAAATTAATTTTTATTTATACTAATACTTGAACGCCTAAATTATATTTAAATAGCCGTAAGTAGCCATAAATAGCGGAGGTGTATCTAATTGTTATTAAATGAAATAAAATCTAAAGTTAGCTTACTAAATATTACTATGACTGAATTATCATGTCAGATAGGTGTAGAAAGGAGATTGATGTATTTAAAAATTAAAGCTCAGGACTACATTGTTATAGAAAGAATAAAACACGCTCTATTAAAAGCAGAGACAATTGAGAATGAATCTTAAAGGGAGATAAAAATGACTAAATGCATAATTATTGCAGATGATTTAACAGGTGCTAATGCAACATGCTCATTATTTAAAAAATCAGGATTAAAAAGTGCAACTATAATAAATTTAGAAGATTATAAAGAATTTAATATGGATGTAATTGCATATTCTACAAGTAGTAAGGATTTTAATAGAGAGGATTCATATAGAGTAGTAAAAGAGGCAACTCTTAAATTAAAAGATAGTACAATACAGCTGTATAATAAAAGAATAGATTTTTTAATTAGAGATAACGTAGGTAGTGAAATAGATGGGATGTTAGATGCCTTAGAAGATAGAATCGCTATAGTTGTTCCATCATATCCAGAGTCAGGGTGTATAACAGTAAACGGAATACAATTAAGAGATGGAGAGTTAATTAAAAATCAATCGTTTAAAGTAATAGAGATAATATCCTCTCAATCTAAAAATCAATGTAAATATATCTCTTTAGAAGATGTTTCAAAGGGAGAAAAGCATATTGCAAGTTTACTAAAAGAGTACTCTCAGATGAGTAAAGTAATAATATTTGATGCTGTTTTAAACAAAGATATTGTAAGAATTGCAAAGGGGGTAGCTCTTAGTAAGCTAAAAATAATCAGTGTAGATCCTGGACCATTTACAATGTTTTATGCAATGGAGAGCCTAAATATAAAACCTATTTTAAAAAATATCTTAATGGTAGTAGGGAGTATTAATCCAATAACAACAAATCAAGTTGACCTTCTAGTGGAGCAAGATGAGGTATTTTTAGTAAGAGTTAATCCTAAATTATTGATGAATGAAAAATTAAAAAAAGAAGAGATAAGAATAGCTATAGATAAAATAAGCCATGGAATAGAACATTATAAATATATTCTATTAACAACTATCCCTTTGGAGAAAATAAAGAAAACAACTAAAGAAAATACAACAAGGGAAATATCAAAAGCTCTAGGTGAAATAACAAAACTTATTTTAAGTAAGAATAAGTTTTGTGGAGTATTTAGTTGTGGTGGAGAAGTATCTGTAGAGATTTTAAGAAGTATTGAAGCCAAAGGTGTGGAGATATTAGAAGAGATAGTTCCTCTTGTAGCCTACGGGAAAATAATAGGTGGTCTAGCCCCTAATATGAAATTTATTAGCAAAGGTGGAGATGTAGGAGAGCCTAATTTAATAAAAATGTGTATAGATAAACTAGAAAATTAGAAAAATTTAAATAAAAATTTACATGATTGAATATCATTATCGAGTATCCTAATTTTGAAATAAAAAAATGACTACCAAAAATATTTGATAGTCATTTTTTTTATAAAATTTATAATTATCTATCTTGACAAAAATAAAAAAAAGTAATAAACTAAACATAAGATTACAACACTAAACAAAAGCTTAATAAAGGAGGTAAGATGACAAGAAGGGAGAACGAGATACTTCAATGGATACAAGAGAACCCATTAATATCTCAATATGAATTAGCGGATAAAGCTAATATAACAAGGTCGTCAGTCGCTGTTCATATTTCAAATTTAATTAAAAAAGGAAAAATATTAGGTAAAGGCTATATTATTTCTCATGATGAGTATGTAACAGTAATTGGAGGAACAAATATAGATGTGGCAGGAATTCCTACTAATAGTTTAATTGAAAATGATTCAAACCCAGGAATCGTAAAATTTTCTATAGGTGGTGTAGGTAGAAATATAGCAGAAAATATTTCTAGATTAGGAATAGAAGTAGGTTTTATTACAGCACTTGGAAATGATATGTATGGTCGTGAAATTCAAAAGAATTGCAAGGAAAGAGGGATTGAAATATCTAATTCGTGGATAGATTCAAGTTTACCAACATCAACTTATCTTTTTGTTCTTAATGAAAAGAAAGATATGCAAGTGGCAATTTCTGATATGGCAATTTGCGATAAGATTACCCCTGAATTTATAGCAGAAAAAATAGAATTTATAAAAAAATCATCTCTTTGTGTGATTGATACTAATCTTTTAAAAGAGACGATTGAATATATATTAAGCAATTTAGAAATACCTGTTTTTGTTGATTGTGTTTCTACAACAAAAGCAGTAAAAGTAAAAAATTATTTGGATAAAATTCATACTTTAAAGTGCAATAAAATTGAAGCAGAAACTCTTAGTGATATGAAAATTACAGATGAAAAATCTTTAAAAGAGTCAGCTCAATACTTTTTAAATAAAGGCGTTAAACAAATCTTTATATCGTTAGGAGAGGATGGAGTATTCTATGCTAATGAGAATGAGATGGGAAAAGTAAGTGCTATGAAAACAAAAGTATTAAATGCAACTGGTGCTGGAGATTCATTTATGGGAGCAATAGTATATAGCTATATGAATGAAGAGGAAATAAGAGAATCTGCAATAAATGGAGTTGCAGCAGCAACAATAACAATTCAAAGTGAAAAAACAGTTAGCGATATGCTAAATGTGGAAAATATTAAAAAATTAAGGGAGGAATACAGATGAAAAATTTAGCAAAATATTTAGTAATTTCAAAAGAGGTAAAAGAAGCGTTAGACAATAATAAGCCAGTGGTAGCTTTAGAGTCAACGATTAT
This sequence comes from Fusobacteriaceae bacterium, assembly GCA_051656905.1. Taxonomy (GTDB): domain Bacteria; phylum Fusobacteriota; class Fusobacteriia; order Fusobacteriales; family Fusobacteriaceae; genus JAGNZR01. The sequence continues at coordinate 31,918 of JBOFJQ010000010.1, forward strand.
TTCTCATGGAATGCCTTACCCTCAAAACGTAGAAACAGCTTTAAAAGTTGAAGAGATTATTCGTGAAAATGGAGCAATCCCAGCTACAATAGCTATTTTAGACGGTAAATTAGTAGTAGGATTATCAAAAGAAGAGATAGATTATTTAGGTAAAAAAGGATTAGCAGTTAAAAAAGCAAGTAGAAGAGATTTACCAGTAATCTTATCTAAAAAAATAGACGGAGCTACAACAGTTGCATCAACAATGATCGTAGCTGAACTTGCAGGAATCAAAGTATTCGCAACAGGAGGAATCGGAGGAGTTCATAGAGAAGCTGAAGTAACTATGGATATATCTGCAGACTTAGAAGAGTTAGGAATGACAAGTGTTGCTGTAGTTTGTGCTGGAGCTAAATCTATATTAGATATAGGATTAACTTTAGAGTATTTAGAGACAAAAGGTGTTCCAGTTTTAGGATACCAAACATCTGAATTACCAGCATTCTATACTAGAAAAAGTGGATTTAATGTAGATTACAAAATGGATACACCTCTTGAAATCGCTGAAGCTTTAAAAGCTAAATGGGATATAGGATTAGAGGGAGGAGTTGTTGTGACTAACCCAATTCCTGAAGAGTTCGCAATGGACTTTGACGTTATCACAAAAGCTATACAAGAAGCAGTAGTAGAAGCTAAAGAAAAAGGAATCAAAGGAAAAGAGTCTACTCCATTCTTACTTGCAAAAGTAAAAGATTTAACTGCTGGTAAGAGTTTAATAGCAAATATCGAGTTAGTATATAACAATGCTAGACTTGGAGCTGAAATTGCTAAGAATTATGTAAACTTAAAATAGGTTTATAGAAATCAAAAGATTAGAAGATTAAAAGATTAGAAGATTAGAAGATTAAAAGATTAGGGATATATTAAGTCCACGAAAACACGCATTACGGCTACGCTACTTTGTGCGCTTGCCTGCATTGCTAACCGTTTTCTTAGGATTTAATATATCCCTTAAATATTTTGAAAATAATTAAATATAGTTTTTAAGGCATTTGTTTTGCTTTAGAGACTTTTTTATTTTTAAAAGAAAATGAAAGAATAAAAAAAGTGTTATAGCAAAACAGAAAGAACAGACAGTATTTATTGCCTAATATTATTTCTTTCTATAAACTTAGTTTAAGTTGTAAAAAACTAGAAAAATAAACAGGGGGTTTAAAGTAAATGAAAGAGAGATATGAACTTAACAAAAATTTAGCACAAATGTTGAAAGGTGGAGTAATAATGGATGTTACAAATGCAGCTGAAGCTATTATAGCAGAAAAAGCTGGAGCTTGTGCAGTTATGGCTTTGGAAAGAGTACCAGCAGATATTAGGAAAGCTGGAGGAGTAGCTAGAATGTCAGATCCTAGAATGATAAAAGAGATTCAAAAAGCTGTTTCTATTCCTGTAATGGCTAAAGTAAGAATTGGTCATTTTGTTGAAGCACAGATATTAGAAGCTTTAGAAGTAGATTATATTGATGAAAGTGAAGTACTTACACCGGCGGATAATAAGTTACATATTAATAAGCATAACTTTAAAGTTCCTTTTGTTTGTGGAGCAAAAAACCTAGGGGAAGCTCTTAGAAGAATAGGAGAAGGAGCTTCAATGATAAGAACTAAAGGGGAGCCTGGAACTGGAGATGTAGTAGAAGCAGTAAAGCATATGAGAGCTATGAATGAGCAAATAAGAGAGTTAAAGGTATTAACAAAAGATGAATTATATAATAGAGCAAAAGATTTAGGGGCACCACTGGCTTTAGTAGAATATGTTCATGAACATGGAAAGCTTCCAGTTATAAATTTTGCGGCAGGAGGAGTTGCAACACCAGCAGATGCTGCGATGATGATGCAATTAGGATGTGATGGAGTGTTTGTAGGTTCAGGAATATTTAAGTCAGGAAATCCAGAAAAAAGAGCTGCAGCAATAGTTAAAGCTGTTACAAATTATAATAATCCTAAAATTTTAGCTGAAGTGTCTGAAGACTTAGGGGAAGCAATGGTAGGGATAGGAATTAGTACAATGCCAGATCAAGATAAAATGTCTGACAGAGGATGGTAGTAGAATATGGTAATAGGAGTTTTAGCTTTACAAGGAGCTTTTAGAGAGCATATAGATGCATTAAAAAAGTTGGATATACAATTTAAAGAGATTAGGAATAAGGATGATATTCAAGGGATAGACGGGCTTATAATTCCTGGTGGAGAAAGTACTGCTATAGGAAAACTTTTGATAGATTTTAATATGGTTATTCCTTTAAAAAAGCTAATTGCTGAAGGGTTACCAGTTTTTGGAACTTGTGCTGGAATGATAATTCTAGCTAAGAAATTAGTAAATGATGATAGAGTACATTTAGGTGTTATGGATATAGAGGTAAAAAGAAATGCTTATGGCAGACAGTTAGATAGTTTTAAGTGTTTGGAAAAATTTGAAGGTATTGAGGGAAATGTTGAGATGGTTTTCATAAGAGCTCCTTATATTGAAAGAGTAGGAGAAGGTGTGGAGATTTTAGCAAAAGTGGGAGAAGATATTGTTGCAGCAAGAGAAGGAAATCTATTGGCAATTTCTTTTCATCCTGAACTTACTAATGATTTGAAAATTCATAAGTATTTTTATGAAATGTGTGTGGACAGAATAAAAGAGTAGAAGATTAAAGGAGTAAAAAGATTGAAAGATTAGGGTTATATTAAGTCCACGAAAACACGCATTACGGCTACGCTACTTTGTGCGCTTGCCTGCATTGCTAACCGTTTTCTTAGGATTTAATATAACCCTTAAATATTTTGGAGATTATAAAATTATAACAATTATAGATAGTGAGATATTTTTATTTTAGATCGTTGCTATTAAATATATTATGCATTGTATTGAAGCCCATTTCAAAATATTTTTCTGAATCTTCTAAAATAATTTCTGAAAATAAATAGTCAAATGTAAAAAGTAATGCTATTTGTGGTGATATAAAATGACCCATTTCCATTAAATTTTTTTGTGCAATTGTTATTATTTCATCGGATACTTCTGAAATTTTAGAGTCAGGATAATTAGTTAGGGAAACCGTTTTTGCACCGTTAGCCTTAGCTAGAGCCATAGATTCAATAATTACATTAGTTAAACCTGATAAACTTACTCCTATTATTAGATCATTATTTTTAGAAAAATTAGCATCTATTTTCATTTCATGTGATTCAGTAATAGCTCTAACATCAAATCCTAATTTTGATAATCTAAAGTAGATTTCTTCAGCAAAGTAACCTGATGATCCTACCCCATAAATTTTTATTCTTTTTGAAGTTTTTAGAAGAGTCAATAGTTTATCTATATTACTTTCTTTTAATAAATTAACCATTTTTTGAAGAATTTGAGTATAGTTAGTTAAAAGCTTGTCTAGAATTAAATTATTATTTAAGTCACTTTCTTCTATCTCTATTCTCTGAAGTTCTTGTTCTAAGACAAATTTTAATTCGTTAAATCCTTTAAAGCCAATAGTTCTTGAAAATCTTGTAATGGTAGCATCTGAGACTCCAATAACATTAGAAATTTCTCCGATTGAATTATGTAAGATAAATTTAGGGTTTTTTAACATAAATTCCATAATTTTTATTTCTGATTTAGTGAAATTATTTGAATTTTCTTCTATTCTTTTAAAAACTTTATTAAATTTTTTCATTAATCTTTCACCTCTAATTTCTTTTTATACTTAAGATTAAACTAAATTATATCAAGTATGTCAAATAAAATTATGAAAATAATTTCTTTTTAAAATAAAAAAATGAAATTGTTTACAAAAGCATTTTGATAAAGTATAATCTAACATATTTAAATATTTAAAGGGGTGTGAAATTATGGAAATTAATTTTTTAGGGAAATTACAAAGAATTGGAAAGTCTATGATGTTACCTGTAGCTGTATTGCCTGTAGCAGCATTATTGCTGAGATTTGGAGCAAAAGATTTACTGGATATTCCATTTATTAATGCGTCAGGAAATGCAATATTCACAAATTTACCATTGATTTTTGCAATTGGAATTGCTATGGGGTTGGCGAAGGATAATAATGGAACAGCTGCTTTATCTGGAGCAATAAGTTATTTTATAATAACTACTGGAGCAACTACAATAAATAGTAAAATAAAAATGGGTATTTTAGCAGGTGTTATTGGTGCAACAATGTACAATAAATACAAAGATAAAGAATTGGCAGAGTGGCTTGGCTTTTTTGGTGGAAAAAGATTTGTTCCAATAGTAACTTCATTTTATAGTATTATTTCTGCAGGAATCCTAGGATATGTTTTTCCAATAATTCAAAATTTAATAGATAAATTTGGACAATGGATGATAGACACGGGATCAATAGGATTATTTATCTATGGATTTTTACAAAGAATGTTAATTCCTTTAGGGCTTCATCATGTGCTTAATACTATTGTTAGATTTAGTTTTGGTAGTTATTTGGATCTTCAAACTGGAAAAACTGTAATTGGGGATCAAGTAAGATTTTTTGCAGGAGACCCAGCAGCTGGAGTTTATATGACAGGAGCTTATTTAATCATGATGTTTGGGCTTCCAGCAGCAGCACTAGCAATATATAAATCAGCTAAAATAGAAAATAGAAAAGCTACTGCAGGATTGCTGATTTCAGCATCTTTAACATCGTTTTTAACAGGAATAACAGAGCCACTAGAATTTTTATTCATGTTTACAGCACCTGCTTTATATGTAATGCATGCAATACTTACTGGAGTTGCATATATGGTAAGTGTTATGATTGGAATTCGTCATGGATTTGGGTTTTCTTCAGGTTTAATTGATTATTTATTAAATTGGGGGCTTGCTACAAAACCAATATTAATAATACCTTTAGGGTTACTGTTTGCCGCTGTCTATTTTTTTATTTTTTATTTTATTATTAATAGATATAATTTAAAAACTTTAGGTCGAGAAGATGATAAAGAGACAACTGATATTCAAGAGAAGTTGCTGAAAGAAAGAGGGATTACAGAACTATCTAGATTATATTTAGAGAAAATTGGAGGATCAAAAAATATAAAAATTATGGATTCGTGCATAACAAGACTTAGAATAACACTAGTTGATACAATATGTGTTGATGATAATGACTTGAAAAAAATAGGAGCTTCTGGAGTTATTAGATTAGGAAAAAATGATATGCAAATTATTGTGGGAACTAAAGCAGGATTAATTTCTGAAGAAATAAAAAAAATGATGAAGGGAGAATAGAAATGGAGTATAAAGTATATTGGACAGATATGCATTCAAATTTGCATTTTAACCAGATAAATGAGCTTGAAGATTGGTATAATCATGCAAGAGAGATGATTGATTTTTGGCCCTTGGCCTACTATCCTTATTATATGAGAAAGGATATAACTGGAATGTCAGTTGAGGACATTTATCCAATGGAAAAAATTTTAGAGCAGTGGGAAATAATTAGAGAATTTTTTAAAAATAAGCAAGAAGAAAACCCTAATTTTCCTTTATTTATGGGCTATGAATGGCAAGGTAGTGGAGAGGATGGAGACCATAATGTCTTTTATTTAGATGATGATCAAACCATCCATAATCCGAAAAGATATAGTGAATTAGTAAAATTTCTTCCAGAAAAAAAAGCTATAGCAATTCCTCATCATTTATCTTATGAAATAGGACATAGAGGAAAAAATTGGGAAACTCATGATGAAAAATTTTCACCATTTGCAGAAATATACTCTTCACATGGAAGTTCAGAAAGTGCTTATACAGATATACACATGAGTAGACATATTCATATGGGACCAAGAACAGGAGGGACCTCTTATTTTAATGGATTAGAAAAAGGAAAAATAGTGGGGGCAATTGCTTCTGGGGATAATCATAGTGTGCCAGCAATGTATGGACATGGATTTATGGGGATCTATTCTAAAAGTAAAAAAAAAGAAGAGTTATGGAAAGCAATGTTGGAAAGGCATGTTTATGGCGTTAGTGGGAATAAAATAGAGTTATTATATAGCTTAAATAATGGAATTATGGGAGATGTAATAGAGACAGGGACAGAGCATAATCATAGTATTGAAGTAAATGCTGGTGATGCAATTAGCAGAGTAGAACTCTACAAAAATAATATTTTAATAGAAAATTATCTTCATAGTGGAAAATGGGAGTCTGAAGAAAATGATGGGGAGGTGACCTTTAAATTTAAAATAGAGTTTGGATGGGGACCAGATAATAGAATATATCCAGATATTACAACTAAAATATGGAATGGTAGCTTAAAAACTATAGGGGAAATTATTTCAATAGAAAAATGTTGGGTAGGCTTTGGGCAAAGTGTAAAATTAATAGATGAGAAAAAATGTGAGTTTAAATTAATCACTCATAAATCTTCACAAAGTGGGAAATGGATGGGACCATCACCTGTTCTCTCAGAAGGATTTATATTTGAAATAAAAGCTCCTAAAACGTCAAATATAGAGTTGGAAATAGATGGGAAAATACATGAAATTTCAGTAGAGTCTATTTTAAAAGATACTCAATTAATTGCAGACTTAGAAGGTGCAAAGAAATTGGCTGAAGAGAGATTTGGATTTAAAGAATATTATCGTTCAGACCCTTTTTGGCATAATGCTTATAAGGTTCGTATAAATCGTGGAACTCCAGAAATTGGTTATAAAGCAAAAATTAGGTTAGAAACTAAGGGACTTATAGGAAAAAGAGATTTTTATTTAGTTAAGGTTTTCCAAAGAGATGGGAACTTAGCGTGGTCTTCACCTATTTGGGTTGACACAAAAGAATAAAAGATTAAAAAGAAAAAAAGTTCTAAATCGTAAGATTTAGAACTTTTAAAGTTATTGATTTAGAATCAATTAGTTTTTCTTTGTAGCTTCGAATTTAGCCCATACTCCAGCTTTAACTAATAGTGATTTAACTGTAGCAGTTGGTTGAGCTCCATTTGATAAATACTTGATGATTTGCTCTTCTTGTAAAGTTACTCTTGAATCTTCTAATGGAAAGTAGTTTCCTAAGTAAGCTATAGCTTTTCCATCTCTTTGAGTTAAAGCTTCCATTGCAGCTATTCTGTATACAGGTCTTTTTTTGCTTCCTAATCTAGTTAATCTTAATTTTAACATTGTTAATCACTCCTTAAATTATATATTTTTCATATTACTTAGTTAGTATACAATTTTTTTTAAAATGTGTCAAGTAAATTTTCTTTACAACGACAAAAAAATAAAAATTAAATAAATTTTTAAAAGAGAGGGGCAATATGTAAATAAATTATAAATTGTGGTATAATTAAGTAAAATGTAAAATTATAAAAGATAGATTAAAAACGCTCAAGTAACTTAAACTATATAAAAGTATTCTTGGGATTGGAGTAAAAAGTATGAGAGAATTTGATATTTTTTATGGGAAAAATATAGAAAATCCAAGAGGGGTTATCCAAGTTATTCATGGCATGGGGGAACATTGTGCTAGGTATGAAAACTTAGCTATATTTTTTGAAAAAAAAGGATATATAGTTTTAGGTAAAAATTTGAAGTGGCATGGTGAAACTGCAAAACATAATGGTGAGTTAGGATTATGCAATGGAAATTTTTTAGAGATAGTAAAAGAGCAAATTGATATAAGCGATGAGATAAAGAAGCTATATCCAAATTTAGATAAGTATATATTGGGTCATAGTATGGGGTCTTTTGTGGCTCAGCAATGTCTGAAGAGCAACTATGAAGGTATAAAAGGTTATATAGTTCAAGGTTCTTCATATAAGCAACCCTTACTTTGGAAATTTGGAGAGAAATTAACGAATGGATTATTTAAAGTAATTGGAAATACTCCTAATAACTTTTTTAAAAAGATTATTTTCTTTGGGAATAATTCTAAATATTTAAAAGAAAAGGATAAGTTTTCGTGGTTAACAAGAGATAAAGACTCTAGAGAAAAATTTAAGAGAGATAAACTTTGTGATTTTAATTATTCTATGAAGTTTTATAAAGAGTTTTTTTTATTTTTAAATAAGTTGTATATAGAGCAAAGTTTTAAAGAGATACCTAGAGAGATGAATCTCTTAATATCAGCAGGGTATGATGATCCAATAGGTGCTTATGGAAGTTCAATAAAAAAATTATATGAGTTCTATAAAGAAATGGGATTTAAAAATGTAGATTTAAATATAATTCCGGAATTTAGGCATGAACTTCATAATGAGATAGATAGGGAAAAATATTTTGAATATTTATATGAGTGGTTAGAAAAAACTAAAAGATAATGGCTAATAATCGTGAGGGATAAGTGTGAAAATAGGAAAACTAACAATTAATGATTTAAAAGAAATAATTTTTAAGAATATAAGAAATAATCGTAGTGAAGTTATTACAAATCCAGAAATTGGAGGAGATTGTGCTGTAATAACGACTTCAGGTGATGATGTTATATATCTTTCTTCAGATCCAATTACAGGTGCGACTAATTCTTTAGGTAAATTAGGTATAAATATAAATGCAAATGATATAGCAACATCAGGAGTGTCACCTCTTGGAGTAATGTTAACAATATTGGCACCACCAGGAACAACGAGAGAATCTTTAGAAGAAATAATAAAGGAAGCTCAGGAGCAATGTGACATACTTAATATGTCAATATTAGGAGGACATACTGAGATAACAGATGCAGTAAATAGAATAGTTCTTTCTGTTACAGCTATTGGAATAGGTAAAAAAAATGAAATAAAAGATAGAAGAACAGTTTTACAAGGAGATGCTCTAATTATAACAAAAGGCATAGGAATTGAGGGGACTGGAATAATTGCGTCAGAAAAATCAGAGGAACTAGAAGAAAGATTTGGAATTGAATTTGTTCAGAAATGTAAAAATTATCTAAATATGACAAGTGTTGTAAAAGATGGAATTATATCTAATAAATATGCTAAAGGGATGCATGATGTTACAGAAGGTGGACTTCTAGGTGCTCTTTGGGAAATGTGCGAGCTATACAAACTGGGATGTAAAGTTGACTATAATAAAATAAAAATATCTGATGAAGTTAGATCATTAACAAATTATTTTGATATAGATCCTTTAAAGTTAATTTCAAGTGGAACAATGCTAATATCTGTTGCAGCAAAGGATTCAGCAGAATTATTAGACTCTTTAATTAAAGAGGGAATAGAGGCATATGAAATTGGATTTTTAACAGATGATAAGAGCAAAATTTTAGAGATTAATGGAGAAGAAGTTAAAATAGAAGAGCCTGAAAGTGATGAATTATATAAGGTTTTTCAGTAGTTAAAATAATTAAAGAATTTAAAAGGGAAGTGTAAAATGAGTATAAAATTAAAGGTTATAGAGATACTAAGAGAGTATAGAAGTGGAAAATATTCTAATATTATTTTAGGTGATTATATCAAAAAAAATAATTTCACTAAGGGTGAAAAAGGATTTTTAACTGAAGTTTTTTATGGGGTTATAAGAAATGAACTTTTCTTAGATTACATGATTGATAAGAGAGTTAAATCTATAAAAAAAGATTGGATTAGAGAGCTTCTTAGAATATCTTTTTATCAGATAACATTTATGAATAGTGATGAAAAAGGTGTTGTTTGGGAAGGGAGTGAACTTGCTAAAAAGAAATATGGAGTACCTGTAGGAAAGTTTATTAATGGAGTTTTAAGAGCTTATTTAAGAGAGAAAGAAACAGATATAAAGGAATTAAAAGATGCTGGGAAATTAGATGTTTTATACTCTTGCCCAATGTGGTTTTATGAAGTTTCTAAAAAGAAATATGGTGAGGATTTAGAAAAATTCTTAAGTTCAATAAAAAAGGTTCCTTATATAAGTTTCAGAGTTAATAAATTAAAATATAGTGAAGCTGAATTTGAAGCTCTTTTAGCTAATGAAGGTATAGGAATTGTTAAAAAAGTTGATACAATTTACTATGTTGATTCAGGAATTTTATTAAATTCTAAAGAGTTCAGCGAAGGAAAGATAACTGTTCAAGATGGTGCTTCTTATTTATCAGCTAGAAACTTAAATCCAACAGAGGGAGAGTGTGTTATTGATGCATGCAGTGCTCCTGGTGGAAAAAGTGCTGTACTTGCTGAATTAATGAATAATAAAGGTGAAATTTTAGCTTTTGATATTCACCAACATAAACTTAAATTAATAGATGATAACTGTAAAAAATTAGGTGTAGATATAGTAAAATCTGTAAAGATGGATGCTAGAAAAATAGTTCATCAAGGTAAGAAATTTGATAAAATTTTAGTTGATGCACCTTGTTCAGGGTATGGAGTTTTAAGAAAAAAACCTGAGGCTTTATATAATAAAAATATGGATAATATAGAGGAGTTAGCACAACTTCAGTATGAAATATTAAGTGCTGCTTCAGAAGTTGTAAAAGTTGGTGGAGAATTAGTTTATAGTACTTGTACAATAACTGATGAAGAAAACATTAATAACGTTGAAAGATTTTTAAAAGAAAATAAGAATTTTTCAGTTGAAAAGCTATATATTCCTGAAAATGTTTTAGGGAGCTATGATAAATTTGGTGGCTTCCAAATAGATTTCAATGAAGAGTTTTTAGATAGTTTCTATATCATTAAATTTAAAAAACTATCTTAGTAAAGAGATAATTAAAGAGTAAATTCGGAGGAATAATAGTGTTAGAAGAGTTAAAAGAAGCTAATGAATATATAGTTAGCAAAATAAAAGAGAAAGATGAACTTGTACTAGAAATGGAAAAGTTTGCTGAAGAAAATAATGTACCAATCGTTACTAAAGAGGTAGCGGAATACCTTAAATTTATACTTAATAGTGGAACTTTTAAATCAGTATTAGAAGTTGGAACTGCCATTGGGTACTCAGGTATTTTAATGGGAAAAGAGATTGAAGGAAAAGCTGGGAGTACTCTTACAACAATAGAAATTGATCCTGAAAGATATGAACTTGCTAAATCTAATTTTGAAAAAGCAAATTTAAAAATAGATAATCTTAACCTAATTTTAGGAGATGCTACAGAGGTTATTGAGAATTTAGACAAAAATCAAAAATATGATTTTATATTTATTGATGCATCAAAAGGGCAATATCAAAAGTTTTTCGAAGATTCTTATGACTTATTAAGTGAAAATGGAATTGTTTTCGTAGATAATATTATGTTTAGAGGTTATTTATATAAAGAATATCCCAAAAGATTTAAGACTATTGTAAGAAAATTAGATGAGTTTATAGATTATTTATATGCAAATCATAATTTTGTTTTATTGCCTTTTGGTGATGGAATTGGTCTTGTGAGAAAAGGGAATAAAAAATAAATATTTCTTTGTCAAAGGGGATTGAGAACAATAAATGGAATGTATAATTAAAAGGGACGGGATTTTGTAGTAGATTAAACTGCAGAATCCTATTTTTTATTTATAAAATTTGAATCAATATTTTTTCTTTGATATTTAGGAATTTTATTATAGAATATTCTTAAGGCAAATTTATTTGTCTTTTTTTATTTAAAAAAAAGGTGCTAGTGAATCAAAAGTATAAAATACACTTTCAACGTCACTAACATCAAATATTATAGAATAGTATTAATTTTTTTTACAATCTTTTTCTTTATTTTTATATTATTAGAAAGCTAGACTAAATTCTTTATTTATTATCAAACAAATTAAATATCATATAATAATATTAATATGTAAAAATATTCCGCACTATTTATACGCTCAAAATGTCCATATAAGACATAATTAAAGTACTATTAGAACAATAATACACTAATTATGTGAAAAAAACAAACTATTTTACTACTTTTTACTTAAAATTATTAGAATTTTATTTTTTTTCTCAATTTCTCCTTATTTTATTATTGTGTATGCTTTACTAATTTCTTTTATTTTAAATTAATGTTTTTTTAAAAATATCATCAAATTGTTGTTCCTCAATTCCAATGTATCGTAAAGTTATTCTTGGAGAACTATGATTAAACATAAGCATGAGCAGGGCAACATCTTTTGTTTTTGCATAAACTGTTCTTCCCCATGTTTTCCGAAAACTATGAGTTCCTATAGGATATTTTATATCTAAATCTCTTTTTATCTTTTTCAAATAATATAAAACCCCTTCATAAGTTACAGCTTTATCTATGTTATTGTAATAATTAGAATTATACTTTGATTTAAAAAGATATCCAGTATTATAAGATTTTATATTTTCTGATTTATAAAAATCCTTTAGTAAGCCTACATTTTTTAGACACACCTCATTTAAAACTACTTTTTTTAACTTCTTAGTTTTCTTTTCCCTAATTCTTATTTCTCCATTTATAAGATCCTCAAATTTTAAATTAATAAAATCTGAAATCCTTAAACCTGTATTTACTCCAAAGTTCATTAAAGCTAAAAAAACTATATGATTGTTCTTTATTAAATAATTTCTTATTAAAATTAAATCTGACAAATTTAAATGACGAACCTCTATTTGCATAAATTTCCTCCTTATTTTTTATGATATTTTATATGTATAAATAGCTCAAGGAGCCTAGTACCTTTAATATGTCTTATATGAAGATTTTAAGTACTAGATAAACTAGTCTTTTCAATTATATTTTGAGATGACTACATAATATTACTTTTATACAAACTTTAAAGTATCGAGGGTTAAAAATATGAAAAATATTAATAAGTTAAAAAGGGTATAAAAAAAAGATATCCAAGGGTTAAAACAGCAATACTTGGACTCTTTCTACATTTTAAAAATAGTAAATAGTGTTTAAAATAATAACATGTTTAAAAAAAATTTACTATAAAAAATTTTACCATAGTGAAGTGGCTAGAGCTGAACAATAAAACCTGTTATTAAATTGTTCTTTTTAATTAATTAATAGTGAAAAATATAACAACTATTGCACTTTAAAGTAATAAAAGTTTATTAAACTTAAAATTTAACAAATAAAAAATAAGGGGGAAAATTAATGAAAAAATTTAAATTGGGGAGAAGTATCGGAGTATATTTATTAGTTTCAAGTTTAGCTATGGCTAATCCAGTAGGTGCCACTCAAAGTTTGGAAAAAACTTTTGAAACTTTAGAAAAAGAGTATGAAAATCTAATGAAAAAAGAAGAAAATTTCTTTAAATCTAAAGAGAATGCAGCCATAGCAGCACAAGAAAAATTAAATCAACAAAAGGTGTTATATGAGGAAGTTGCACAAAAAGAGCAACAACTTAATAGCGTAAAAAATGTTAGATTCTATAAAGAACAGTATGCTAATTTAGCACAAAAATATAAACAAGTAATGGAAGGTTTAACTACAGAGATGAATGAACAAAAAAGAATAATAGATGAATTTGAAAAAATTAAAAGCATAAAAGGAGGAAACTAAAATATGAAAAAACTAATGATGACTTTAGCTTTGCTTGGTGCACTTACAACAGTAACATATTCAGAAAGTGATATAAGAAATAGTTTAAAAAGTATAGAAAACGAATTTAAACTATTGGAGCAAAGAGAGAAAGAGAAGTTTAGAGAAGAGGAAGAAAAAAATAAAGTTTCTCAACAAAAATATAGTAGCTACGCTTTAATGATTAATAAAATAAATGAAAGACTTACAGCTTTAAATGTAAGTGAGAAAACATCTTTTTTTCCACAAGAACAAAAAAAACTTTCAGAAAATTATAAAAAAATAGATAAAGAGCTAAGAATTGGTGCAACTGAAGAAAAGAGAAAAATCGAAGAGTTTAATCAGTTAAAAAGTATTTTAGGTTATTAGTAAAATTTTAAAATATTAGCAAGTTTTTGAAAAGGAGTTCTATGCAAGTAAAAAAATATGCAGGCATAATGTTATTATTGGGGTTGCTTTTAGGATGTAACCAAGAAGGGATAAAAACTAATGTGGGAGCTGAAAAAATGAGTGGGAGCAATAAAATAACTTTAACTCAGCAAGAGTTAGAAGAAAATAAAGATGCTAATTTAAGAGCACAACTTCTAGTAAAAAAAGCTGTGTTGAATGAAATGTCCATAATGAAATTAACAGAAGAGCAAAACAAAAAATTAAATGAATTAAAAAATAATTTAGAAATGGAGTTTTTTTTAGAAGTTCAAGCTTCTAAAAATGTTCAAATTAAAGATTATGAAATTTTAGAATTATATAAAAAGAATGCAGATAAATTAAAAGATGGAAATGTTGTTGATATTTTTCCGAAGCTACAACAAGCTTTGTATGTTGAAAAAATAGCCAGCGGAAAAACAGTAGTTTTAAATGAAATAATAACTAAATATAATTTAAATGATGAATTAAAAAAATATCAATCTGTACAAGGTGTAGAAAAAAAAGAAGCCCCTGAAGAGAAATCCCAAGAATAGAAAAATGCTGGAGCCTCTCCAGCATTTTTCATAAATTATTAAATTAAAACAGGGAGAATTAAGAATGAAACTAACTATAAGTAGAAAAAAATATCAAATTATAAAACTTTATTTTACTGTAGGGATTATAGGCATCATAATTTTATCAATTTTATGTACTTTAACGGCACTGTTTATTTGCTTAATAAATTTTACATCTATTTAAATTTTATTTTCCTAGAATAACTTCAACTTGAAAATGAAAAAATGCATCAGTATTTTGATCACTTAAACACTACTGAAAAAATCTAAAAAAGAAAGTTTAATTATGGTTCTGTTAACTAAGAATTAAAACTGAAATGCACCTAGCTAAAAGGATAAGAAGTTATTAATTTAGAAAAGAATTGCAAAAAATGATGCCGCCAAAAGATAGTTATCTATACCGAAAATATCTAAAATCACACTTCAATCTAGAGTAACTAGCATAGTCATAATATAAATAAATTTAAAGTTAAGTGAAACATATTTAAGGGGGGAAGAATATGAAAAAAATACTTACAATGGTTTTTTTACTATCTTGTTTAACAACTGTGCTTTATTCACAGGAAATAAGCGAAAAAGAGGGGAGAAAACTTCTTGAAAATATAAGAAGAGAGATACAGGCTGAAGAGAAAGCAAAAGAAGCTGAAGAAAAAGCGAAACAAAAAGCAAGAGAAGAGGAAGAAAAACTCAAAATTGCTGCTAAAAAATATGAAGAAGAAAAGCAGCAAAAAATAATGGAAAACATTAGAAAAAATATGAATGAATCTCTTGAAGAGAAAGTATTTAGAAGTGATAATACCACAAAAGATAGGATAGAAGCGGCAGGAAAAGCTTTTGAAATAGGAAAGGAAAGAATAACTCCTCTTAAAATGGAAGAAGAAGAGATTATTAAGCTTGAAAAAGCTTTAGGGATAGAAAAAGATGAAAATAGAATATTTTTAAGTCAAGAATTTGATGAAATATATAATAAGTTCAAAACTAGTAATAATAAGGTTGAACTCCTTTTGCTTGAAAATAAGAAACTTAATGAACGTTTGACAAGATTGGATAGGATGGAACAAGAATTAAAAGCACGAAATTAGGGGGGATGATTTTATGAAAAAAGGGGATATAGAAAAAATTCTAAAGAAATTTTTGAAAAGAAAAATTAGTTATTCTTTTTCGCTTTTAATAGCTTTTATGATAACAGGAGGAATTTCTTTAGCTTCAGAAATAACAGCAAAGGAAATACAGGAAACTAGAAGTAATCTTTTAACTAGAATTAAGTCAGAGCGTGAAGAGATAGAAAGAGAAATAGAAAAAAATAAAAGATTAATAGAAGAATATAATTCAGATTTTGTAGAACTAATAAGAGAGGGAGATTTTTATTCTAAACCTTTAATACCAAGTACACAATTTTTTTTCACTTATCAGAATTTAGATAGTGGGAAAATGAAAGATGTAACAGATAAAGAATTTTCAAGAACTATCGATGCTGTTAATAAGCATTATGGAACAACAAATGGCAATAAATTACTGAAATCTAACTCTGCAGGGGGAGGGGTAGTAGTTGACAATGAGACTTTTAGAGAAACAATAGAAGTAAGTGCAAATATAAAACCTGTTGAACCAGTATTGCCAAAGATTAATCCAAATGTATCAGTAAATATATCAACGCCAGTGGTAAATCTTGGTTCATTACCAGGAACAGTAAATCCTGTAATGCCATCAGTACCATCATTAATAGCACCAACAATAACAGCACCGTCAACTCCTGGAGGAATAAATGTAAATGTATCAACTCCAGCAACAGTTGCTAAAATTACAGTAACAGCACCAACAGCAAAAAAACCTATAATTCCAGCAGAGAAAAATATAGAAATAAAAAATCCTACTTTGCCTCAGGGATATGAGCCAACTCTGATAACTTTACCTACAGCTCCAACATTGCCAGTTGTAGTTCCTGTAAATGTCTCATCTCCTTCAATAGCTGGAAGTGGGGCAAATCCAAGTGTACAATACTTTTGGTGGAATGGAAATAATGGAGTAATATCTCAAATAAGTTTAAAATCTGGAGAATATATTATAAATGGAAACTCAGGAAACTATAGTGTGGGAGTAACAGGATATGATGCAGAAGCATTTCCTGGAACAACTCCTAGTGGAACTAAACCAACAGAAAATAAAGTCTATAATGTTCCTCAACAATTTTTTCATACTTTATTAAATGTACCGTATTCATATTATGGAGAAAATATAAAAATAGTTTTTAATTCAAATAATGCTAAACTTATTGATCTTGAAACTGAAGGAATGGTAAATGGAAATTTAGATAATAGAGTAACAGAAGGACTTATAACTTCAGCAACACGTGATAGATTAAGGGAGTATCAGACATATACTGGAATTAAAGGAGAAGATGGAACAGAACTTTTATTCGTTAATAAAGGTGAGATAGAAATAAATGGAACAGGATCAGCATATTTTTTTACAACATCACATACTGATGGAAATTATAGAACTAATTATTTAGATAATGAAGGAACAATTACTGTCAATGGAGATAAATCTATTGTATATATGCATTCTCCTGATACAAGTCAGTCTAAAGCATATATTTATTCAAATGGGCCAACTGGAAAAATATATGTAGATGGAGTAGGAGCTTCATTGATGCAGTGGGCTTATTCAAATTTACCTCATAACAGAGCTGCATTTGTAAATGAAGGAACTGCTGAAATAAGAGGAGCAGAGGCAATTGCTCTATATATGTCGAATAATAGTGCATTTAATAATGGGCATGCGGCTTATATTAAAAAATCTATTGATCTGTTAGGGGATAAGAGTATTGGAATGGTTGCTCAAAATACCAATATAATAAATGAAAAAAATATCGTAAAATTTAATATTGGAAATAAAGAACAAACTATAGTAAAAGGGAATTCGTTAACTAGTATTTTTAATAATTCTGATGGGACTCCAAGAGTAAATGATCCAACTTTAGTAGAGCAGGGTATTGGAATATTGATGGATAATAATTCTACAACTAAAACAGCTGCTCAAATAGAAATTGGAAAATATTCATATGGTGGGATAGGTATCTTTGGAAAGCAAGGTACAATAGAAATCTTAGCTCCATCTGGAACTTCTGGAGAGAAAAGCAATATAACAATTTCAGATGGAGAAAAAAATACTGGAATTATTGCTAAAGGTGGAGATGTAAAGTTTAATGGAGACATCTTAATAAAAGGTGGAAAAGATAATAGGGCAGCAGTTGCAGAAAGCGGAAAAAAAATAACTATAACTGGAAATGTAACAGCTGGAAGTAATGATAAAAAAATTGAAGACAGTGTTATTTTATATGCAAAAGATAATGGAACCGTAATAACTGTAGAAAATGACAAATTAAATTTAAAATTGTCAGGGGATAGTACTGGAATTTTTGCAACAAGTCAGGGAAAAGTAGTTGCAAATAGAACTTCTTTAACTCTTTCACAACCTGATGCCAGTGGAAATATTCCAGAACCTACTGCGGAAGTCAACATTTATGTAGAAGGGAAAAAAGATACTGATGGAAAGATCAAAGGTCTAGGATTGTATACAAGTTCTGGAGGAAATATCAGTGCTAAAAATACATATGTTAAAGTTAAAAATGGTGCTGTTGGAATAGTTTCAGTAGGTAATGGAACAAAAGTTGACTTAACAGGAGGTATAATAGATTATGAAGGAAATGGATATGCTGTTTATACTTCTGACGATGGAGAAATTGATTTAACAAATGGAGAAATAATTTTAAGAGGTAAAGCTACTGCATTGGAATTAGATTTTGCAGGAGGAGTTAATCCAATAAAGCTTCAAGGTGCAAGAATTACTGTTATGTCTAATGATGCAATAATAGCTAACTTAAAAAATGCTGGTGTCCTAAATATAGCAGGCTTAGAAAATAATATTGCTACAAACTTAGGGGGAGTAACTTTTAAGAATGGAACAAATGGCAGTGAGGTATTTGATAAATATAAAGTTGCAGCAATAGATGGAGGAACTCTTAATATTGATACAAATATAGATAAGGGAGATACTTCAACAAGCAGTCCAGGATTTTATTATTATAGAAGATTCTTAGGACAAAGACTTAAAATAAATGTTTTAGATAATGTAATAGTTAATGCTTCGATAAATAGTGCTTATGCTTCAGAATATTTTAAAGGACAAGTTGTAGGACTTGAAATAAACTCTAGCTCTTCTGCTACAGGAATAAGCGATACTCAAATAAATCTTGGACAGGGATCTAAAATTGTGGCTTCGAGACTGGATAGTGGAAGTGGAGCAATTGGAGCATATATAAATTATGGTAAAATTACTCTTGATACAGGAAGTTCTATAGAAGTGGAAAAAACTTTAAAAAATGAAAATGGAGTAGGAATATATGCTGTAAATGGAAGTAAAGTAACTAATAAAGGAAATATTACTGTTGATGGTAACTATGGAATAGGTATCTTTGGTACAGCATATAGAACAGATTCATCTAATATCCCTGTTGTTAATGAATTTGGTGGAAAAGCTGGCGAAGGTGAATTAGAAATAAATAATGCTCAGAACATCACTTTATTAGGTATGGGTACTGTCGGTATTTATGCAAAAAATAATAATGGTTCTGTTTCTAGTGAAAAAACTAAAGTAAACAATACAGGAAATATAACTGTAGGGGATTCAAATACATCTACTTCAGTAGGGATTTATGGGGAAAAAGCCGAAATTTCAAACACAGGAACAATTTCAGTTGGAGCTGGAGGGGTAGCTATATATGCAACAAATGGAAGTAAAGTTACAAATCTTGAAACTTTAAAACTTGGTTCTGATGGTATAGGAATTATGGCTGATGGAACTTCTACTATTACAGCAACTAATGTAATTCTGGGAAGTAATGCTGGAACAGATGATAGTGGAAAAACTGGTGTTTTCTATAAAGGTTCAGCAAGTGGAATTGATAATAAAAGTATAGGTTTAAATATAAATGCAGAAAACCTTGATAAAGGAACAGCTATATACGTTGAAAATATGAATGTAACTTCTTCTGGAGCTTTAAATGTAGGTAAAGAAGGAATAGGTATTTTTGTAAAAGGAAATTCAACTCAGACAGGTACAAATACTGGAACTATAGATCTTACAGCTGGGAAAAATGATGCAGTAGGTATGTATACAACAACTGCAAATATTCTTAACAATACAGGGGGAAGTATAAATGTAAATGATACTTCTCAAATAGGAATGTATGCAGAAGAGGCAAATCATAAAGCAACAAACAAGGGAACAATTAATCTGAATGCAGACAGTTCTACTGGTATATATGTGAAATTAGGTGCTGTAGCAGAGCTTGATACAGGAAACAGCATAGTATTTAACAAGAAATTCAGTGTAGGAGTTTTTGCTGAGAATGCTACAGTAAACTTTAAAGATGATTTGATTTTTATAAATAATAATGAAAATAAGAATATATATGTTTATGGTAAAGGTGCAACAGTTGGAATAGATCCTGGAAAAATTGTAACAATAAATGGAATGGGAACTCCAGCAACAGCAGGAAATAAGACTGTAGGAATATATCTTGAAAATGAAACTGCTGGAAGTACATTTACAAGTAATACAACAGGCCAACTTGTTGTTCAAGGTGAAGCAGTAGGTATCTATTCAAAAGGAAATAATGCTTTAAATGTAAATGTGACAGCTGTAGGAGAGAAAACTACAGGAGTATTTATTGATGGAGGATCAACTGTAACAGGAACTGTAACTGCTCAAGGAACACCAACAGCTGGAGCAGTAGGAGTATATGGAAGTGGTGGAGCTGTAACAATAGGTGCTGGAGGCCTTGTTCTTAAAACAGATACAGGTAAAGGAACAGGAATGTATCTTACTGATGGGGCTCATGCAGCAGGAGGAAAAATCACTGTAAACAATACAGCTACAGTTGATAATATAGGAGTATACTACAGCAAGGGAACAGCTTCAGGAACTGTGGCAAATGGAGCTGAAGTTGAACTTACAAGAAATAAAAGTATAGGAATATATGCAGCAGATGGGATAAATCTTGTAAATACTAAAA
Source organism: Fusobacteriaceae bacterium (assembly GCA_051656905.1). Taxonomy (GTDB): domain Bacteria; phylum Fusobacteriota; class Fusobacteriia; order Fusobacteriales; family Fusobacteriaceae; genus JAGNZR01. Next base: position 52,380 of record JBOFJQ010000010.1, read on the forward strand.
ATATAACATCAACAGGGGGAAGTAATAATATAGCTTCATATGTAGGAGGAAACTCAATACTGACTTCAACTGGAAATATAACTATGACAGGTACAGACAGCAACATAGGTATATATACAGGAAAGGGAAGTGGAATAAATAATGGAGCTATTGATTTAACAGGATCTATAGGAACATCATCAGCAGGGATGGTGGCTACAACTGATACATCATCAGATACAGCTTCTGTAGAAAACAAAAATACAATTACAGTAGGAAGCAATCTTGGAATGTATGTAGCAGGAAATGGAACAAGTTCAGGAAAAAATACAGGAACAATAACTGCAACAACAGGAACAGGAGTGTATGTAAATGGTTCTGGAAATAGTTTTAATGGAACTGGAGGAACTATCACATCAAATACAGTAGGAATTTATCTGAAGGATACAGGTACAAATAAAATCACTGCTGGAACTTTAAATATAGCTTCAGGAGGAGTAGGAGTATTTGGAGAAAATGCCAAGATAGATTTTGCAGTAAATGTAACAGGAACAGGAGCGGTAGGAGTTGCAGCTAAAAGTGGAACAGTAATATCAGGAAATATAACAACAGGACAGGGTTCGGTTGGAGCATATCTTCTTGATGGTACAGTAACATTTAATGGAGCAAATATAACAACAGGAGCTAATAGTAGTTCAGGAACATCAGTAGGAGTTCTATTTGACAATACAATAGCAGGTCCATACACTATGAATAATGTAAGTGTAAATGCCAAAAATGGAGTGGGAATATATCTAGGCGGAGCTGGAATGATTCTTAACCATAATGGAACTGTAACTACTGAAGGTGGAATTGGTATATATGTAAAAAATGGAACTACAGTGACAACAGGAGAATCAACATTAAATATAAGTAATGGTGGAACAGGAGTGTATATAGATGGTGGTATAGCTAATCTTGGAACATCAGGAAACCTTAAATTTAATTTTGAAACTGGTGATGGAATAGGAGTATTCAATAATGGAGGAACTCTTAATCTTGGAAACAACATAACAGCAATTGGTTCAGGATCTCTTGCAGCAACTTCAAATGGAAATTTGATTTCATCTGGAAATTTGAACATAGGTGAAGGTGGAACAGGACTTCTTGGAACATATGATAATGGAACTACAACATTAAAGAATATAACAAATAATGGCGGAACAATAACAGCCCATACTGGTGGAATAGGTCTTGCAGCTATAAAAGGAATAAGTACTCCAACAGCAAAAGTCACTATAAATAATAGTGGAATAATTAATGCAAATGGAGTCTCAAATGGAGTTAACCCTTCTCCTTCTATTGGTATCTTTACAGATGTAGCTAATGTAATAAATACTGGAACTATTAATGTAGGAAGTAATGGAATAGGAATTTATTCTAATCATAATGGAGTTCTTACATCAGTAAAAAATGATAATATGAAAATGACAGGAACAGATGGAATAGGAGTGTATCTTAAGGGGGCAACATCTGGATTTACTTCAAATAATATATCTTCAACTACGTCAAAAAATACAGGGGTAGTCCTTGAGGGGGTAACATCAGCTATTAATACAGGAATAATTACTTTAGGAAATGAAAGTTTAGGAATAATGGCAACATCAGGAACAGTTTCTGCAATAAATGGGAATATTACAGTTGGAAACTCTAGTTCATCTAAGAGCGCAATAGGAGTAGTAGCAAATGGCAATTCTAATGTGGTTTTAGCAGGAACATCAGCAATTACAGCAGGAAAAAATGGAATAGGAGTATATGCCGAAGGAGCAGGAACAACGGTTACAGTTTCAAATACAGGAAATATAACAGTAGGAACAGATGGAATATATATGTACTCTAAAGGTGCTTCTTTAATTTACTCGGGAAATATAACTGTTAATAATCAGATAGGGATAGTAGCGGACGGTGGAAGTGTAACTGCTACTGGAAGTTCAACTATAATAGTAAAAAATGGTGGAATAGGAGCATATATAAAAAATGCAGCCCCATCATTTGGAACAACAGCAATTACAGTTCAAAATGGAGTTGCTGAAATAGGTTCTGCTCCAGCGAAATATTCTGTAGGAATTTATTATGATAGTGTAGCATCAGTAGGAACAATCCCAACAGTTACACAAATAGGAAATTATACAATAGGCAGAGTATTAAGTAATTCAACAGGAAATGTAGCAGGAGGAATTTCTATAGGAAGTTCTGGAAGTAATCAAGTAGGAGTAATGGCAAAAGGAAACTCTAGTCTTGCAGTGGTAGGAGGAGTATCAATAACTGGAGGAAGTAGTAATATTGGTGTGTATGGAGAAAATAGTACAATAGCAGCTAATGGAAATATATCAGTTGCATCAGCTACTTCACTAACAAATTCATCAATAGGAATATTTATAGATAAAGGAACATATATAGGGACTGCAGGAGATGTTTCAGTAGGAAATAATAGTATTGGAATCTATGGGAAAAATTTAAATGGAGGAATAATTTCACAAACTGGAACAATTATGAATGTAGGAAGTAATGGAGTAGGTATTTACGGATTAGGAAGTGGAAATATCAACTTATCAATGGGAGGAATAACTCTGAATGGGGAAAACTCTATAGGTGTATATGCTAAAGGGTTAAATTCAACAATAACAGGGAATATGAACATCGGAACAAATACAAGTATAGGAATAGTAAGCGAAGGGGACGGAGATGTATCATATACAGGGAATATGACAATAGCTGACAAAGCTAATTCAGGTTCTGTAGGAATATATAAACTTGGAGGAACAACCCCATCAACTATTACATCGACAGGAAGTTGGGCTGTAGGAAACAGTGGATATGGAATTTATTTAAAAGGAAAGTCAACAACAGTTAATAACAATGCAGATATGACATTAGGAATGTCATCAGTTGGAATATTCTCAAGTGGAGTAAACGTAGTAAATAATTCTGGAGATATAGTTGTAGGAAAAACAGATATAAAAGGGGATCACAATAAGGTAAAAGATCATCTTAACTCAATAGGAATATACGCAACTGCTGGAACTACTGTAAATAATTCAGGAAATATAACTGTAAATCATGATCATTCAGTTGGAATTTATGGAGATGGAGCAGGAACAAAGATTAAAAATACAGGAACTATCAATGTTGATGGAGGAGGAATAGGAATCCTTGTAAGAGATGGTGCGATAGCTGTAAATGCTGTTGGAGGAAATATTATTTTAGGAAGTACAGCGGCACCAGACCCTTGTACAGCAACTACAGTAGGAATGGCAGCATATTCAGGAGCAAGAATAGAAAATGCAGGAACAATAACTGTTAATGAGGGTGTTGGAATGCTTATAGGGATGGGATCAACATTTACTAATAGTGGAACTGTTTATTTGAAAAATGGAATAGGAATTGAAGGACCAGGAGCGGTAAATAACTCTGGACACATAGTTATTCTTCCGGGGGGAACTGGAACTCCAGGAGCAAATTCAGGGATATCTAATGCATCAATAGGAAGTATAAAAATTGAGTCTGATGGAACAATAACAATTAACGATAAATATGTATCTATTGGAGGAACACTTTCAACAATAGGAGATGTAGTAGTAAACGGAGCATATGTAGATGTGACAACAGGAACTCCTCTATTTAATGCAAACAGTGTAAGTGGGGATATAAGATTGCTACCCAACTTTGCGTCAACAGGAAATGGAATTTCGTATGAGATAAAAGGGTTTGTAAATACAGCAATAGGAGCAACAACAGGAAATAAACTTACGCCAGTAACATCCCCTCTATTTATTGCTAAAATGACAGATGAGGGGAACCTTGTTATTGCTAAAAGACCATATGCCGATTTGACAATAGGAGATCAGTTTGATTCACTGGATAAAGCTTTGGATAATATTCTTAAAAATAGTTCTGGAGTTGGAAAAGATGCTGAAATACTGAAAGGATTGAATCAATATCTAGAAGGACTTCCTTCAGATCAATTTCAAAGAGAAACATCTAAAAAAATTGCAGAGACTAGAGGAGATATTTATGCAACTATTCAAGGAAGAATGCAGGATATTAACAGAGCATTCGATAACTCTTTCTACGAACTTGAATCATCGTATAATTTGACTAAGGATAGTGATAAATATAGTATTATCTACACTGATGGGAACTATAAAGATTCTACTTTAGGAATAGATGATTATGATTATAATATAAAGGGTGTTCTTTATATGAAGGAAAAAGAGGGACTAAAGTATGGAAACAAGTATGGATACACATTAGGATTTACTGGATCAAAATTTGACTTTGATGACGGAGGGTCAAAAGAAGATGTATATTCATTAAGAACAGGGGCACATAGAGTTAGAAATCTAAGTAGAGAAAATCAAATATCATGGTTATCTAGAGTAGAACTTGGATATAACAGACATATTGCTAAGAGAAAGCTTAATCTCCATGAAACTTATGAAAATAAGGGAGAATACAACAGTTATTCGGTAGCATTTGATAACAGACTTATAAAGACTATCTATACAGACCTTTCTAGACAGTTAGATATATATGCTGATTTTGATTTAGAATATGGAAAAGTAGATGGATTTAAAGAAAGTGCTGGAAGCAAAGGTGGACTGGAAGTGCAAATCAAAGAGAATGACTACTTAAGTGCAGAAGCAGGAACAGGAGTAAAAGCATCTCAAAGAATTTATGCAAGAGATAATATATCAGTAAAAATAACAACGGACATGAAATATGCATACGAATTTGGAGACAACTATGATGGAAACAAAGCAAGACTTAAAAATGGAGAGGAAGGATATTATAGTTTAATTACTCCAGAAGAGAGGGAAGGGAGACTGATAGGAAAAATTGGACTTACAGTAGAGAAAGCTAACCATATGGGAGTTACACTTGAAGCAAAAGTAGCAGATGAAGGATATAAAAAAGATTCATCTGTGGAGTATGGAGTAAGATTAAATTATAAATTCTAATCAATATTTAAAGTTATTAGACTGCCCTCATTCAAGGGCAGTCTAATATTATTGAAGAAGATTAAAAGAAAATAATTTGTAAAATAGATTTTAATATTCTATAGGAGGAAATATGAAAACAATAAAGGAAGCTATTTCTTTGTTGCCATTAAAAGAACAAAAAGAGATCCTTGACTGTATTTTGAAAAAAATTCAAGATATTCCTCATAAAAAAAAAGAGAGCTTGGATAAAGAAAGAATAATAGAGTTCAATAATGATATTATGAATAAATTTTTATCTTCAAAAATAAATGATGAAAATTTTGAAAAATTAAAAAAAATTTATTTGAAAAATTGATTAAAGAAATATATTTTTGTTTCACTGACATCATTTATTATAGAGTATAATAAATAGTACAATTAAATTTTATTATTAGTTCCCCAAAATAGGAGTAACAATATAACAAGTGATTTCATAAAAAGAATGATAGATCACTATTTCTTAATAAATTTAAAGTTAAAATATCCCTAATAATTAGTTTTCTAGTTAACGGGGGTATTTTTTTTATGATTTTTGATAAAACATGAAAAGCAAATATCTTCTCCTAAGACCTCTTTCATTTTAATATAAGATAAAAAAAATAAAGAATCTGATCCCAATAAAACATTTAAATTTTGGGGTAAAATTTTCATAGGAGAAGAAGCTATCCTAATATGAATCTCTTTAGCTCCAGATTTTTTTAATAAATTAACAATATATTTCATTTCTTCTATATCTAAAATAAGATTAATAACTAATATAATTCTTTTATCTTTTATAACATTTTTAATTACTGAAAATTTTAAAAAAGGAGGATCAGAGTTTTTAGTATATGAATTTTTAATAATTCCTAAAGCATAAGGTATTTTTATTACACTTGCATATCCTATTGCTGAAATTAAAGAAAGTTCGGGTATTCCAATAACAATATCTCCTTTAGTGAAGTCTAAAGTTTCATAACCTAAAGCTTCTCCACATTTTTTTCTACAGTCATAAATACTCATATTTGCTATAATATTTTGAGGTTTTGAAAGAAAAATATATTCTAAAGAACATATTTTTCTTTTTGTTTCACCAATATATTGAGCATTTATATTTTTTAAAGCTAAAATTTCAGAAGTAAAAATATATCCATTATTTAATTTTCCAACAAATAAAGGGGGAGAAATTTTTTTATTTGTACATTTTATTTTTGGTATATTTTCTTCTATATATCCAAAAGATATATTACCTTTCAGTTTTTCTATTTTCTCTTCTGTAAAAACTTTATTTATTAAGTCTAAACCATTTTCTTTAAAAAAATTACCATTATTAAAAGATAATATTTCACAGAAATTTTCTCCTCTATGTTGCAAAGAATGTAATCCATAATATGTTAGTTGAGATGCATTTTTTACATTTAATACAATAAAAATTCCATAACTTTTGAAATTATTGTTCAAGAATATCATTACATCTTTTAATTGGACAAAGATCCCCGCACATAGTACACACTTTTTCTTCAATTGGAGAAGAAAAAGCTCTATATTCTTTAGCTTTTTTTATATCTATACATTCTTTAAACATTCCTTCCCAATTAAGTTGTCCTCTGTGCTTACTCATTCTATTATCCCAGTCAATAGCTCCTTTTATACCTTTAGCTATATCTCCAGAATGAGCTGCAATTTTAGAAGCCATAATTCCTTCTTTCATATCTTCTAGAGTTGGCAATCTAAGATGCTCTGCAGGAGTAACATAACAAAGAAAATCAGCTCCATTAGCTGCAGCAATAGCCCCTCCGATTGCTCCTGTTATATGATCATATCCTGGAGCAATATCTGTTACTATAGGTCCTAGAACATAAAAAGGAGCATTATGACAAAGCTTTTTTTCTAGTTGCATATTTGTTGCAATCTCATGCATCGGAATATGTCCTGGTCCTTCGATTATAACTTGAACATTTTTTTCCCATGCTCTTTTTGTTAACTCTCCTAAAATTAAAAGTTCTTGTATTTGCGGTCCATCTGTTGAATCAGCTATACTTCCAGGTCTTAAACCATCACCAAGGCTTAAAGTTACATCATATTTTTGGCAAATTTCAAGTAATCTATCAAAATTTTCATAAAAAGGATTTTCTTTATTATTTGCTACCATCCATTGAAAAAGAATTGACCCTCCTCTACTCACTATTTTTGTAAGTCTCTTTGAATTTTTTAATCTATCTACACAAGATCTGTTTAATCCTGCATGGACAGTAATGAAATCAATTCCATCTTGACAGTGCTCTTCTACTACATTGAAAAGGTCATCAGTAGACATATTTTTTATATTTTTTCCAAGTTTTGCAACTGCGTCATACATAGGTACAGTTCCTAACATTACATTTGCCTTTGCTACAAGTTCTTTTCTAAATGCTTTTGTATTACCAAATGTACTCAAATCCATAATAGCGTCTGTTCCATATTCAATAGCTTTTAAAACTTTTTCCATTTCGTTTGAATAATCACAACAATCCTCAGAAACTCCTAAATTGACATTAATTTTAGTTTTCATCCCCACACCAACAGCTCTTGGATAAATATTTTCATGTTTTACATTTTTGGGGATAACTATTTTACCTTCAGCCATTTTTTTTATAAGTTCTTCTTGGGATATTTGTTCGTCTCTAGATACTATTTCCATTTCTTTTGTAAAAATTCCTTTTTTGGCAGCTTCCATTTGTGTAGAATACATAATTAATCTCCTTTAGTTTTATTTATATAAAACAAAAAAACCTCATACTCATAGAGTACAAGGTTTTAATTTAAAAATAATTCTGCAAAAATAAAATTAATTAAATTTAATTTAATTAACCAAAGCAGATTATAAATAAAAAATTCCTTCCCTCCGCTGGTATTATCCATTTCAGGTTATAAGGGTCAGGAAACAAGTTCCCCTCTCAGCCATAATAGCTCCCCTAGAAATTTAATTGTTTTATATATTTGTAAATACAAGTTATCACATTTAGAATAGCAGGTCAATACATTTAGTAATTTCGTAATAACAAAAGATTTAAATATGTGGGTATATTATTCTATAGTTTTGCAATAAATAGGGAAAATTAGATACACTTTTATTAGTGTATGAGATTAAAAAAAATTAATGACACTTAAAATGTCTAGGTATATCAAAATATAATTCTTCCTTAAAATCCTAATGATCTTATTTTTATTTTTATTGAAGATACAATTGATATAGAAAATTAGAATTACTGAATAATTAGATGGTGTATAATAAATTCCCTATGATGGAAGATTATATTTTGTCTTTAGTTTTTTGATTGTCCCATCTGCTCTCATTTCAGATATTATAGAATTTATTTTTTCAGATTCATTTTTGCTTAGGTTTTTAGATATTGCGAATGCTACTTCTATTTTTCCTAATGATTCTTTTATAAATAATTCTGGATTATTTTTTATTAAATTATTAGCAGTTTCTAAATATGTAACTATATAATCAATTTCTTTGTGAAGAAGAGCTTCTGTTAATCTACATTCTCTATCTTTTACTATAAGAGAATCTTTATTTAGTTTCTCAATCTTCTCTTCAAAAATACTATTTGATTGAACACCATAAATCTCTTTTGAATTTTTTTTATAATCTATATTTTTATTTCCTAAGATGATAATTTGTGAATTGTAAATTGTTTCTGAGAAATCAATCATTTTATGTCTTTCTTCAGTAATAGCAAAAGCCATAATTCCCGCATCGTAATTTCCAACAGCTATTTCATCTATAATTTTTGAAATTGGTTTTTCGTCAAGTTGAACTATAAAATTACCCCTTTTTTCAATCTCTTCTGATATTTCATAAATAAATCCTTCAGGTTCTCCTGTTGTTTCATTTTTATAAACAAATGGATAATATTCAAAATTAATTGCTACTTTATATTTTTGATTTTTTTCACTTTTGAGATTAGTTTCTCTTTCATTTTGACACCCTAAAAATAACAATGTAACAATTAAAATTAAATATACTTTTTTCATATCTACCTCTTGAATTTATTTTATATTTTTTGATTGTTAGCTTAAAAAAAATTGTGAAATTTAGTATGTATTAATATTTTGTTCTATTTAAGCACTTTATGATTGTACTATAAAATCTTTTGATAGACTAATAAAATTTTTATATAATTAAAAAAATATATGTAATGGGTGCTAATTTGTATAAAATATAAATTGAATAGTTAAAAAATCAGATTGTAAAATAGCGGTAATTTAAAAACTAGGGATTTATAGCTCTAGTTTTTTATTGAAATCTATAGTATAATATACTTGAGTTCAGAGATAAAGAATAGGGTAAAAAATTATTTATGAACACACTAATTTAAAAAATAAAATAAAAAGGTTATATAAAGAGTTTTAAATTATGAACACTCTGATAAGCTTTATAATAGGAGAGATACAGTGAAAGATTGGAAATACATGGCTTATAAAGTTTTAAAAACAGCTTTAGCTACGGTAATAGCTATTAAAATTGCCGAATATTTAGAAATAAAATATTATCTAACAGCAGGAGTTGTAGCGATAATAAGTTTACAAGGAACAATAAAGGAAACATATAAAATTGGAATAGAAAGAATAGTGGCAACAACTATAGGATTAATACTTTCTGGATTGCTTTTTAGTGTTCTAGGAGTTAACTACTATGTTTTAGGATTATTTATTATAATATTTATGCCAATTTGTATAAAATTTAATCTAATTCAAGGGTTTTTAGTAAATGTAGTACTTTCATTACACCTTATTAGTGAAAATTCCTCATCATTTAAATTGCTTTTAAATGAATTTGGAATACTTATGATTGGTCTTCTTACTGCTATGGCATTTAATCTTTATATGCCAAACTTAAATAAAGAGATTAATACTATTAGAAAAGAAATTGGTGAGATAATGCAAAAAATCCTTATGGTAATGTCACAGGATTTAAAGTGTCAATGCTGTTCAGGAGGAGAGGATAAATATTTTGCTCAACTAAAAGAACTTGGAAACAAAGGAAAAAATCTTTCAATAGAGCAACATAATAACTCTGTTTTAACTTCAAGTTTTAATAATTTTGATTATTTTAGAATGAGATATATTCAGTATAAAATTTTAAAAAGAATGAAGCGTAGTTTTATAAGAATTTATAATTCTGGAGCTCCAGGAGTTGTAATAGCAGAGCTTATCGAGAAGATTTGTTATACAACGTTTGATACTGTAGACATTGAAGTAGTACTAACTGAGATTGAAAAAACAAAAATTCAATTTAAAAATAGTGAACTTCCTAAAAATAGAGATGAATTTGAGAATAGAGCAATACTTTATGATTTCCTTATGGATCTTGAAGAGTTTGCTTCAGTAGTATTAGAGTACTTAAAGAATTACCCAAGAATTAAAAAAACTCAAGAATAATTTGAGTTATTAATATGAAAAAATTAAATATTTAGATAAAAAAAGGTTAGGACTTTCCTAACCTTTTTGTTTTATCTTTTATATACTTTATATTAATCATTTATTATTCTCTGTTCAAAAATTTCTTTCCTAAAACATCAATTAAAATAGCACCAGCAGGAGCAGTTAATAAAATAGACATAACAGCAATTGCAAGAATTGTTTCACCAGATGGAACCCCGCTCATAAGTGGAATAGCACCAATTGCAGCTTGAACAGTAGCTTTTGGCATATAGGCAATAATAGTAAAAAACTTCTCTTTAAAGCTAAAATTAGTACCTAAAAGTGAGACATAGACACCTATTCCACGAGCTATAAGCCCAATTAGAAGAATTATAACTCCAACTCCTCCAGATTTTATTGCAACACCAATATTAACTTGAGCACCAACTAAAACAAAAAGTATTATCTCAGCAAAAACCCAAATTTTATTAAATTTTGCAGAAAGTCTTGTTCCAACATTTGGCAAAAGTTCTAAAATAAAAAATCCTATTGTCATAATTCCAAGAAGAGATGCAATTTCAATGTGAAAACTACTGCTAATATATTTCTCAAAACTATTAAAAAGTATTGCAATAGCAAGGATAAGAATAGCTTTTTTTGTATCTCTAATAGAATAATTTTTAAAGAACTTTATTAAAATAAATCCAATAATAGCTCCTATTCCAATTCCAATAACTATAGAGAGTGGAATATTTAAAATATTAGCAATAATGTTCACACTTTTTCCGCCATATAATCCTAAAAAACTTGAAAATATTGTTATAGCAAAAACATCATCAACAGATGCACCAGCTAAAATAATTGTTGGAATTTTTTTATCTGTCCCTATTTTTTTCTCTTGAAATTCTAACATTTTAGGAACTATGACAGCTGGTGAAACAGCCGCAATAATAAATCCTAGTATTCCCCCTTCAATAAATGAAAAGTTAAGAAAATACATAGAACATATAGCGATTGTAAGACCTTCGAAAATGCCGGGAATACAGCTCATTTTTAAAACTTCTTTTTTTACAGCGTTAAGCTCATTTTTCTTTATTCCCAGTCCTGCTCTAAGAAGAATTACTATAAGAGCGATTAAACGAAGATCGCCGGAAATAGCCAAAAGATTAGAATCTATTTTATTAAAACCGTAAGGTCCTATTAATATTCCTAAAAGGATCATACCTAGAAGTCCAGGAAGTTTTATTTTAATAAAAATTTCATTAATTAAAAATGCTGAAATAAGTATAAGTGCTAAACTAAATGCCATTTAAGCCTCCTTTTAATATGAATTTAAATTTAGATTTAGTATGTAATAATAACTTTTGTGGATAATTAAGTCAAGTTTTTATTTAATATGAAATCAAATTAGAAATAAAATCAAATTATTGTAAGATATAGTGGTTTTTACTCTTTAAATGATGTATAATTGGAAAACTAAAAATGATAATTTCAAATTAATTTATATATGGGGGAATAAAATGTTTGAAGGTAAAAAAATAAAAATAAGGGCTTATAATGAAAAAGATACGTATAAAATATGGGAACTTATTAGTGAAAAAGGAATAAGAGAGACATTAAGCGTTGATGCAATTTTTCCTTACTCTTTTGAGAATGAAAAAAGTTTTGTAAATAGTGCAATGAATTATAATGGTGAACTTTTCAATTTTGTAATAGAAGATTTAAAGACACAGGACGTTATTGGTGGGTGTGGTATTAATGCTATGGATAGAAAAAATAGTGCGGCAACTATTGGAATATGGTTAGGAAAAGAATATCATGGAAAAGGATTTGCATCAGATGCTTTAAGAGTTTTATGCAGTTTTATATTTGATGAATTAAATGTTAATAAAGTTAAATTAAATTATTTTGATTTTAATTCTGCAGGGAAAAAATGTTATGAAGCAGTTGGATTTATTCAAGAGGGAGTTCATAGAAAAGAGATTTTTAGATATGGGAAATATCATGATAAAATAAGTATGGGATTATTTAAAAATGAGCTAAAAAAATCTGATAGAAATTAAAAAATAAGTTGAAAATATTATAAAAATTACAATAATTAGAAAGATACATGAGATTAATTAATTTGACAGATACTATTATAATATGTTATTCTATAATAGAAACAAATTCATATACCATTTAAATATTTATCGGTAGGTGAGGTTACCATAAGGATACGGGTTGCTGCCGCAAAATAGTGGAGACACTAATAGTTGGTTAGCAGAATACGTCGATTCAAGGCGTATTTTAATGCAATTACAAGCCTTATAGAGCTAAAACTTGAACGAAGTAAATTATAAATTATTTTTGATTTTTTTGATATGTCAAAATAGTTAATATTGCTCGTTCATGTATGGACGAGTTTTTTTTATATAAATTTAATTGAAAATTAGGAGGTGGAAAAATGGAGATAAGTCTGAGGATAGAAGATGATGTATACCCCAGTAGGCAGTATATTTATCTAGAAAAGAGTTTGAAAAGACAGCATGATGATGTCTCTGTTTTTTTATTGCCTTAAATTATTTATAAATATATTGCCTCTTAAAAAATAAGATTTAAGAGGAGATGAAAAATGTCAAGAATAGATATTAGACACATATTAAAGTATCGTAATGATAATGGAAAATTAAGCAATGAGGATTTTAATAATAATTTAAGAATACTAGCGTTATTAACAAAAAGTAATCTTTTAGAAAAATTAGAAGCAGATGAAGTTTTAGGATTAACAGAAGAAAAAATAGAAAATAAAAGAGAAAAATTAGGATATAACGTTATTACTAATAAGAAAAAAGATGGTATTTTATATAAATTATACCACTCTTTTATAAACCCTTTTTCATTAGTTTTAATTTTTTTAGCAGTAGTATCATTTTTTACAGATTATTATTTAGCCATACCAGAAGAGAGAAGTTTGACAGCAGTTATAATAATTTTAACTATGGTAACACTAAGTGGAGTCCTACGTTTTGTTCAAGAAGGAAAATCTACAAAAGCTGGAGAAAAATTAAAAGCAATGATAAATACAACAACTTCAGTTTTAAGAAATGGAACTTTTTCAGAACTTCCAATTTCAGAACTTATGGTTGGAGATATTGTAAAATTAGCAGCTGGGGATATGATTCCTGCAGATATAAGAATTTTATCTGCTAAAGACCTTTTTATAAGTCAATCATCTATGACAGGAGAGTCTGAACCAGTAGAAAAATTTGTAAATATTTCAGAAAAATTATTTGATAATGCTGAAGTATCACATTTTGAATTTGAAAATTTAGCATACATGGGAACAAACACAGTAAGTGGATCAGCAACAGGTGTAGTTATTGGAATTGGAAATAACACTTACCTTGGAAAAATGTCAGATTTGATAACAGAAAAAAGAGATACAACTAGTTTTGACAAGGGTGTAAACTCTGTTAGTTGGATTCTTATTAGATTCATGATGTTCATGGTTCCAGTTGTCTTTGTAGTAAATGGATTAACGAAAGGAAACTGGTTAGAGGCATTACTATTTGCAATATCTATAGCAGTTGGATTAACTCCAGAGATGTTGCCGATGATAGTTACAACAAATCTTGCTAAGGGTGCTGTTGTTATGTCACAGAACAAGACTATAGTAAAGAACTTAAATGCTATTCAAAATTTTGGAGCAATGAATCTTCTTTGTACAGATAAAACTGGAACATTGACAGAGGATCACATAGTTTTAGAAAGACATTTAAATGTTCATGGTGTAGAAGATTTAAGAGTTTTAAAATATGGATATTTAAATAGTTATTTTCAAACAGGTCTTAAAAATCTTTTAGACATTGCAATTTTAACTTTTGGAGCAAAAGAAAATATGAGCTCTTTAGAAGAAGAGTATGAAAAAATAGATGAGATTCCATTTGATTTTCAAAGAAGAAGAATGTCAGTTGTATTAAAGAATAAGGTAAAAAAATCACAAATTATAACTAAAGGTGCAGTTGAAGAGATGATATCTATTTGTACTTTTGTTGAGTATAATGGTGCCGTTGTTCCAATGACCGAACAGCTAAAAAACCAAATTTTAGAAACTGTATATAAATTGAATGAAGAGGGATTAAGAGTAATTGCAATAGCTAAGAAGAGTAATTTTACTGAGGAAAAAGGATTTACAGTAGCTGATGAAAATGAAATGGTTCTAATAGGGTATATAGGATTTTTAGATCCACCGAAAGAGTCAGCAGCAGAAGCAATAAAAGCTCTTTTTGAATATGGTGTAGATGTAAAAGTATTAACAGGGGATAACGAAATAGTAACAAAGCACGTATGCCAAAAAGTAGGTATAGAGGATACAAATATATTACTAGGTTCTCAAATCGATAGCATGAGTGACGATGAACTAAAAGTAGCAATTGAGAAAACACATATATTTGCCAAGTTATCACCACAACAAAAAGCAAGAGTAGTTTCATTATTCCGTGAAAATGGTCATGTTGTTGGATTTATGGGAGATGGAATAAATGACGCTCCTGCTATGAGAAAATCTGATGTAGCAATTTCAGTTGATACAGCAGTAGATATAGCTAAAGAGTGTGCAGATATAATCCTTCTTGAAAAAGATTTAATGGTTCTAGAAAGAGGCGTTATTCAAGGAAGAAAAACTTTTGCAAATATTATAAAATATATAAAAATGACAGCAAGTTCAAATTTTGGAAATATGTTTAGTATATTAATTGCCAGTGCATTTTTACCATTTTTACCAATGATGCCAACTCAGATTTTATTATTAAATCTAATTTATGATAATTCTTGCATTGTAATTCCATGGGATAATGTAGATGAAGAGTATTTAAAAGTACCACGTAAATGGGAATCAGATGGAATATCAAAATTCATGCTATGGATAGGACCTACAAGTTCTGTATTTGATATTACAACTTATGCATTAATGTATTTTGTAATTTGTCCAATGGTACTTGGAGGAAGCTTTAATAGTGCAGGGATGGATAAAGATATGTTTATAGCTTTATTTAATACAGGATGGTTTGTAGAATCTTTATGGACTCAAACTCTTGTTATTCACATGATAAGAACTCCAAAGATTCCATTCATTCAAAGTATTGCATCTAAACCTGTTATGTTTGCTACAACTGCAGCTATAATAGTTGGAACAGTTATTCCTTACACGCCTTTAGGACCAGTGCTAGGATTTAGTAGCTTACCACCTGTTTATTACTTATTCTTAATGCTGACTATAGGATTATATATTGCTTTAGTTTCAGTTTTAAAAAAAATGTATATAAAAAAATATGGTAGACTTCTATAGGAAAAATAGAGTATATTTGGTATAAAACCTAATAAATCCTAAAAAATTCTAAAAAATTCTAATAAATGGGAGGTACTATGAAATTTCATGATTTTTTAACTATTGTTTATCACTTTTTTGTAGTAGTATCAATTATTGTTATTTTATACGGTTTTTTCTATACAGTTTACAAAGTTATATTTCGTAGAAAAGAGATAGGGGTAAAGGAAGCAACAAGAGTTTACTTTGATAGTTCAATACTTGTTGGGCTCCAAATCCTTATAGTAGCTGACATTATAGAGACAATAATAGCTCCAGATTTAATGTCAACAATGAGAGTTTTTGCAGTAGTTTTAATAAGAACAATAATGAGTTTTTCATTGAATTGGGAATTAAAAAATATAAGAGAATAAATTAAAAAGAGCAGATATCTGCTCTTTTTTTATTAATAATAATATTAAATTTTTAGAACCTTTTGAATAGGCATATAAATTTTAATAAGAATACCTTTCCAAATCCCCCTGTTAGTTACTGAAGCTTCATAGTAAACAGATTTTTTTTCTATTATTTTATAACCTATAGAGGTTAAATAAGTTTTTAATTTTTCACAACTATCACTTAATTCAATATCGTTTTCTTTGTGGTACATAGTTGCATAGAGCCCCTTTTCAATGATAAGGGTATCTCCTTTATTTGTTTCAGCAGCAAGAATATTTCCTTGATAGTATATTCCGTTAATTATATCATCTGATGATTCGACAAGAATTCTAGGAGAGCTATCAATTTTATTTTCTTTAAGGATATTTTTTAATTTTGCATCAGCTGAAAAAACTGCATAGTCATCTTTTGGGAGAAGGATTTCTACAGCTACGCCTCTTTTCTCTTGTATTTCTTCAATCATAGGCTTTTCAATACCATCAAACATCATAAGAGAAATCTCGTCTTTTTTATTTTTGATTAATTTTTTTGCTTTTTTTAAATTAACTATTTTTTCATCAACTGCGTCTAATTTTTTTTGAAGGTATTTAAAACTTTCTATACTATTTTTGCTTTCAAAATACTCTAAAATTTCATTGAGTGAAAAATCAGCAGATTTCAATCCAATAATAAAAGCTAAATCTAAAAATTGTTCTTCGGTATAATACCGGTAAGAGGTTTCTTTATCTATAATTAATGGTCTAAAAAGTCCAATTTTATCATAATGAATAAGGGTTTGTCTTGTAATACCAAAAAGATTAGCAACATCAGATATTTTGTATTTTTTCATAAAAAAATTCTCCTTGACTGTATTGTATAGGACATAGTTTATAATACATTGTACCTTAAAATAAAATAAAATAAAAGATTGAATATTAAAAAATTTTAATTATTATTTTTTTTTAGTTATTTTTTAGTTGTTTTATATAAAAAAATAGAGGAAATAGGTATGAAAAAAACGAATAAAGAAGAAGATAAACAAATAATGTAAAAGGAGTTTTTATGAATAAATTTATTGTGTTATTTTTAATTGTTTTTCAAATTTCATTGAGTGATGTTGTATCCATTGATAAAGCTATTAGTTTAGGAATTGATAATAATCTTAGTATAAAAGTATCTGAGAAGCAAATAGAATATTCTAAGTATAAAATGAGTTCAGCTTTTAAAGAAGCTCTTCCTTCTATTAAATATGAAGGAGATTATACAGACGGTGAATATGCTAGAGATATGGGAAAAGATTTTGCTCAAAAAGCAAAAACAGGATATTCTCAAGCTTTTACATTAACTCAACCACTTTTTAGAGGGGGAACTATTATAGGTGGTATCAATATAGCTAAATTAACACTTTCAAAATCTTTTTATGAGTATTTAGAAGAAAAGAAATCTGTTCGTTTGGAGATAATTGAAATCTATTCTACAATTTTACAAAATCAGAGAGAGCTAAAAGTATATGAAAGTTCGAAAGATGAGATGTTAAAAAGATATGAAAGACAAAAAGTTCAGTTAGAGATGAAAATTATTACAAAATCAGATCTTTTAAAAACTGAAAGTACTCTTAGCAGCACTATTGCAGATATTATTGGATTAAGAAATCAAATAAAAGTAGAGAAAGAAAATTTAAAAAGAAAGATAGGATTTCCTAAAAATTTAGAGATTGATGTAATAGAGTTTACAATTCCAGAAAATTTAAGTAAAGGAATAAACTTTAGAGATGATTTACAGCAAGCTAAGACAAAAAGTACAAGAGCGTTAATAGCTAAGAAAAATCTAGAAATTTCAAATGAAGAAAAGAATGTTTCTAGAGGTGAAATGATGCCTAAAATAGATGCTTTCACAAGCTATGGTAACAACGCTAGAGAGGAAAGAAATTATGAGGATTCATGGGAAAATGCAGAGTGGAGAGGAGGAGTAGCAGTCTCTTGGAATGTATTTAACTTTGGAAAAGATTATGATAATTATAAAGGGGCAACAGTACAGTTAGAAAAAGAAAAATTAAAAGATAGAGATATTCAAGATAATATTGAACTTGATGTTATTAGAGCATTTACAGATATTATAAAAATTGAAGAGCAGAAGGTAGCAATCTATCAAGGAATGTTAGCAGCTAAAGAGAGTTATTTTATGGATAAGCAAAAATATGAAGCAAATTTAATATCAATTGTAGATTTTTTAACTTCTGAAAATGCTTCTATAAAAGCTGAAGTTGAATATAATAAAATACTAAAAAATTACTACGTTGCATGGGAAAAATATCGTACTTTACTTATATAAAAAAAGTTAAATAGAAGGGGATAAAATGAAGAAAAATAAAAATATAAAAAATATAAAAAACATAATAAAAACTATTTCTATAGGGCTTATTGTGACGAGTTTAATAGGGTGTGGGAAAAGTAAAGACTCAGGGGACGAAGTAATTATAACTAAAAATGTTTATACTAAACCTATTGAAAATAGAAGTTTAGATAACCTTTATCAGTCAGACATAATTATAACACCTATAAGTAAAGTCGACCATAAGACTGAAACAAAAGGAACTATTATTTCTATTTTAAAAAAGAATGGGGATTCGGTAAAAAAGGGAGAAGTTGTTATCAAATTAACAAAAGCTGAAGTTGAATCAGAATATAAATCAGCTATTGCTAATTTAGAATCTTCTAAAATTTTATTGGATGCTGCAGATAATAATTTTGAAAAATATAAAAAATTATTTGAAATGGGATTAGTTTCTGAAATTGATTTTTTAAATTTTAAAACAAGTTTTAGTGATGCAAAAGCTCATTATTTAACTCAAAAAGCTAATTTTGAAAACAAAAAAGATACTTATGATAAATTAACAAGAGTTTCTTTATTAGATGGGAAAATAGGAAATCTATTTTCTAAAGAGGGAAATGATGTAGCGGAAGATGAAAATTTATTTACTGTAATTGATGAATCAGCTATGGAAGGATATGTAGAATTCCCAGGAAATTTATATAATAATATAAGGGTTGGAGATCAAGTAAAAGTAGAAATTACTGACTTAAGAAATAAAAGTTTTATAGGAGTTGTAGCGGAAATTAACCCAGTTGCAAATCCTGAAACTAAAAAATTTAAAATGAAGTTATCTATAAAAAACGATACATCTGAAATAAAAGATGGAATGTATGGAAAAGTTTCCATTGCTTTTGAAAATAAAAAAGGATTAGTTGTTCCACAAAGTGCAGTTCTTACAAAATCCTTTATATCTTATATATATGTAGTAAGAGATGGAGTAGCTAAAAAAGTTTCTGTAGAAAGAGGAATAATAAATGAACCATATATAGAGGTTATTTCTAGTGGACTAAAACCTGGAGACAGTGTTGTTTATGAAGGAACGTTTGGTCTTAATGATGGAGACAAAGTAATAGAATTAAAAAAATAGGAGGATGAAAAATGTCTATATCTGGAGTATCCATAAGAAGACCTGTAACAACAACAATGCTGGTGCTAGCAATGATTTTTTTAGGAATTATTTCATTGTTAACTTTAAAAACAGAGATGTTACCTAATATAAATCCGCCTATTATATCAATAGACACTTTTTGGAGCGGGGCGGTATCTGAAGATGTTGAAAGTCAAATAACTAAAAAAATAGAAGATACACTCCCTAACGTTGAGGGGATAAAAAAAATTACATCAAATTCATCTTTTGAAAATTCATCAATAATTGTTGAATTCGATTATGGAGTTGATACAGATAGAAAGAAGGGTGAAATACAAACTGAGGTAGATTCAATAAAAGGAGATCTTCCAGATACAATTGATAATCCTAAAGTAAAAAAAATGCTGGTAGGTTCAGGAGTTCTTACTTTACAAGCTGTAGTATCAGGTGAGAATTTTACTGAAGTTACATCTTTTGTAGAAAATTATGTAAAACCGAGATTGGAGAGAATAAAAGGGGTAGGAAGTGTTGACGTCTTTGGACTTACTGATAAGCAAATTCAGATTCAATTTGATTCAGACAAGCTAAAAGCATATAATCTTACACCAGTAGAGCTTTATGAGCTTATAAAACAGTCTAGTTTAAATACTCCAATAGGAGTTATAAATACTGGTAAGCAAGAAGTTATTGTCAGATTTATGGGAGAACTGACAGAGCTTGATGAGTTTAAAAATTTAATTTTAAAATCTGGAGGAAAAGATTTAAGATTAGGAGATGTGGCACAAGTAGTTTTAACAACAGATGATCCAGAGTCTGTAACAAGACAAGATGGTATTAATGCACTATCTATAGGAGTTAATAAATCAATATCTGGAAATACTGTTGAAATAAATAATGAAGTAAAAAAACAATTTGATTTATTAATGTTATATGCACCGTCAAATACCAAAATAAATATTATAATGGACTCTTCTGGAGAGATAAAATCAGCAATTTCAGGAGTAAAAAACAGTGCGCTAACAGGGCTTGTATTTGCTACTATAATACTTTTTGCTTTCTTAAAAAATTTAAGAGCAACTTCTTTAATAACTATATCTTTACCTATTTCAATAATGTTTACTTTCGTGTTCCTTTACTTCCAAGGAATTACCCTTAACTTAATCTCATTAATGGGATTATCAATTGGAGTAGGAATGCTTACAGATAACTCAGTTGTTGTTATAGATAATATTTATAGACATATTACAGAGCTAAAAAAAGATGTTATGACTGCATCAGAAGATGGTGCCTCTGAAGTTGGTTTATCTCTAATAGCTTCAGCACTTACAACTATGATTGTATTTATTCCAATCTTATTTATACCTGGACTGGGAAGAGAGATATTTAGAGATATGTCTTATTCAATAATTTATTCGAACTTAGCAGCTCTTATTGTATCGTTAACGCTTATGCCAATGATAGCTAGTAGATATTTGAAAAGTGATATTAAGATAGGAAAATCAGGAAAAGTATTTACAAGAATCAAAAAAACATATCTTTTTTTAAGAAATATAGCATTTAAAAATAAGAAAAAAACTTTGATTGGTATATTTTGTCTATTTATAGCAACTTTAGTTATAGGAACAAAAGTAGTTAAGAGTGAATTTATGCCAAAACAAGATTTTGGAAAATACGCTTTAATAGTAGAGCTTCCAAAAGGTGCCTCTTTAGATAAATCAGTGGAAATTATGGAAAAAATGGAAAATATAATAATAAACAATAAACATACAAAGACATATACTGAGATTTTAGATAAATCAAAAGTTATATTTAATGTGGACATAGGATCTAAAGTTAATAGAGAAATTTCTGTTTTTGATGTTCAAGAGCAAGTGAGAGAAAAAACTATAGGAATTCCAGATATAAAACCTTCTGTAGCTAATCAATTCCAAACTTCATCAGCAGAAAAGAGTATAGAGTTTTCTATTACTGGTGATAATTTAGATGAAGTAAAAGATATAGCTAAAAAAATTCAAGAAACAATAGCAAAGAATAAAGGGATTGTAGACCTTAGTTCAAGTGCTGAATCTGGAAGCTTAGAGTTAAGAATTCAAGTTGATAGAGATAAACTTCAGACATATGGAATTTATCCTGCACAATTAAGTAAGGAGTTATCTTATGCATTTCTTGGAGGAGATAAAACAAAAGGTCAAACTGTAACAGTTAAAACTGGAATTGAAGAGATTGATGTTTTAGTAAGACTCTCTGAAAAAGATAGAAGAGATGTAAAAAAATTAGAACAGTTAAATATAAAAACATCAACAGGGGACTTTATAAAAGTTTCAGATGTTTGTAAAGTTAGCATAGTTGAAGCAACTTCAGAGATAAAGAAAATAGATAAAATTTATAGTGTTACTTTAAGTGCTAATGATGGTGGTATAGGTATGGGAGAGGTTCAAAAGGCATTCTTAAAAGCTTTTACAGAGTTAAATCTGCCTAAGAATATAGGATATTCATGGGGAGGAGAATCTGAAAGTTTACAAGAAGTTTCACTACAACTTATAATGTCTTTTGGAATTGCAATATTCTTAGTTTATGCAATACTGGCATCTCAGTTTGAAAGTTTTGCACTACCGTTTATTATTGTTGGGTCAATTCCACTTGCTCTAATAGGAGTTTATTTTGGGCTTATTGTTACAAACTCCGCATTTGATATAATGGTTATGACAGGTATTGTAATGCTGTCCGGTACAGTTGTAAATAATGCGATTATTCTTATAGATTATATAGAAATTTTAAGAAAAAGAGGCATGTCTAGAGAAAAAGCTATTTTAAAAGGGTGTTTTACAAGATTAAGACCAATTATTATGACAACGTCAACTACTGTTTTAGGAATGCTTCCTCTTGCTTTTGGAACAGGAGAAGGATCAGAAATGTATAGAGGTATGGCCGTAACAATTATTTTTGGAATGACTTTTTCAACAATGTTAACACTTATTATAATACCTATTCTTTACGAGTATACAGAAGATTTTACTAAAAAAATTTCAAATTTTAGTTTTAAGAAAAAATAGAAAAAAGAAAAAAAGAAAATAGAGTTAAAAAAAGAGGAAAAATCTAATTTTTCCTCTTTTTAGTTATTAATAAATAATAAATTTTCAATCTTACTATTTGTTGTTTATTAGATTTTATAAACTTTCATCTTTTATAAAGTACTTTAAATTTAAACTGCTGGAGTAAGAGTTTTATCAACAAATGTAACAAGAGATAAATCTTTATCAATTATAAACATTCCGCTTCCTTCTCCATTTACTAATTTTAATTTAGCAAGAGTTTCACCAGCTGAAGATTCCTCTTCAATTTGCTCGTTGATAAACCATTGTAAAAATCCAAAAGTTGCATGATCTTTTTCAGCAAGTGCAGCATCTGCTATCTCATTTATAGATTTTGTTACATACTCTTCATGAGCAAGAATTTCTTTGAAAACTTCAATAGCGTTTTCCCAGTGGAATTTAATTTCACCTGTAGAGTTTAATTTAATAGTCCCACCTTTTTCATTAATATATCTGTAGAATTTCTGTGCGTGAGTTTGCTCTTCTTGGTATTGAACATAAAGTCTGTTTGCAAATCCTTTTAATCCTTGTCTTTCAAAGTATGCAGCCATTGATAAATACAACTGTGCAGAATAATATTCTTTGTTAATTTGATCGTTAATTTTCTCTTCTAAAACTTTGCTTAATGCCATTACTACCTACCTCCAATAAAATATATTAATTTTAATGATGTTATACTATATTATACTATTTTAAAATTTAATAACAAGGTTATATTAAAAATAAATTGACAATTAAAAATATAAAATAGTATTATAGTAATAACGCAAAATAATAAAATTAATGCTAGGGGAGCCTTTTGGCTGAGAAGTTTTTAACTGACCCTTTGAACCTGATCTGGATAGTACCAGCGTAGGAAAGCTGTTTTTGAACTTAATTATTTTTTACATAATAATAATTTTGTTTTTTAAGCTGTATTCTATGGAATACAGCTTTTTTTATTTAAATCATTAAAAGATTAATAAGTATAAATTTAAAACTACTAGGAGGTGTAAACAAAATGCAAATAATATTAAACGGAGAGGCAAAAGACTTAGAAAAAATTGATGTTATAACGGTGGATAAACTTTTAGAATATTTTGATATTTCCAGAGAAGGGACGGTAGTACTTATAAATGAAGAAATTTTAACAAAAGAAAATTATAATACTGAAATTTATGAAGGATTTAAAATTGAGATTTTAAGATTTGTATCGGGAGGATAAAATGGATAAATTTATAGTTGGTGGAATTGAATTTAACAGTAGATTAATAACAGGAACAGGGAAATTTTCAAATTATGGATTAATAGAGCCTATGTTAGAAAAAAGTGAAAGTGAAATGATAACAGTAGCTCTTAGAAGAGTTGATATTAGTGGAAAAAGTGAAAATATACTTGATTTTATACCTAAAAATATAAGATTACTTCCAAATACAAGTGGAGCAAGAACAGCGGAAGAGGCAGTAAAAATTGCTAGAATTGCTAGAGCTACAGGTTGTGGAGATTTTATAAAAATAGAAATCATAAATGACATGAAATATTTAATGCCTGATAATGAAGAGACTGTAAAAGCTACAGAAATTTTAGCTAAAGAAGGATTTATTGTAATGCCTTATATTAACCCAGATTTAATTACAGCTAAAAAATTAGAGAAAGTTGGAGCAGCAGCAATTATGCCACTAGGAGCTCCAATTGGATCAAATAGAGGGTTACTTACAAAGCCTATGATTGAAATTTTAGTTGAAAATTGCAAGTTGCCAATTATAGTAGATGCAGGAATAGGGAAACCTTCTCACGCTTGTGAAGCAATGGAAATAGGTGTAAGTGCAGTTCTTGTAGATACAGCAATAGCAACCAGCGAAGACCCTGTTGCTATGGGAAAGGCATTTAAAAATGCAGTGGAAGCTGGGAGAACAGCATATTTAGCCAAATGTCCTGAAGTTAATAAAAATGCAGTAGCATCTTCTCCTTTAACTGGATTTCTAAGATAGATATAACATAGGGAGGAATAAATGTTTTATGATATTATAAAAAAATATAAAAATTTTGATTATGAAGGATTTTTTCGTAAAATTACCTTAGAAGATATAAAGAAAATTATAGAAAAAAGTGGAGAAAAAAATCTCAGTGATTTAGAATTTTTAGGGTTATTATCTCCTAAAGCACAAGAATGTCTAGAGGAGATGGCGGTTAAATCTAATAAAATTACAGTAAGAAACTTTGGAAAAGAGATGCATCTATATGCTCCATTATATATTTCGAATATATGTGATAATGAGTGTAGTTATTGTGGATTTAAACATTCTAATTCTATAAAAAGAAGACATCTTACATTGGAAGAGATAGAGAAAGAGGCAAAATATATATCTGAAAATTTAAAAATTCAGAGTATAATAATGTTAACTGGTGAAAGCGAAATAAATACTATAGATTATTTAAAGAGTAGCATAAAGATATTAAAAAAATATTTTTCCACAGTAATAATAGAAATTCATCCTTTAAATGAAGAAGAGTATGGAGAGTTAAAATCTGTAGGTCTAGATGGTGTAACGGTATATCAAGAAACTTATAATGAAGAAATTTATTCAAAATATCATTTAAAAGGCAAAAAAGCAGATTATCACTATAGATTAGATACTCCTGAAAGAGCAGGTAAAGCAGATTTAAGAAGTATTAATATTGGGACTCTTTTTGGCTTAGGA
The DNA here is from genome assembly GCA_051656905.1 of Fusobacteriaceae bacterium. GTDB lineage: Bacteria > Fusobacteriota > Fusobacteriia > Fusobacteriales > Fusobacteriaceae > JAGNZR01. Next base: position 77,729 of record JBOFJQ010000010.1, read on the forward strand.
GAAATAGTAGAGGAGGCTTTTCTTGCAGGACTTCATTCAAAATATCTTATGGATGAGTTTTTAAATACAGAATTTTCTATTTCTATTCCAAGAATAAGAGAGGCTTATCAAAACATTAAGGCAGAAAATATTCTCTCAGATAAAGAATTTGTTCAAATCCTTTTAGCTTATAGATTAGCATTTCCAACACTTGGAATAAATATTTCAACGAGGGAGGGTTCAGAGTTTAGGGACAATATTTTACCTTTAGGAGTTACAAAGTTTTCAGCAGGTTCTGTAACAGAAGTTGGAGGTTACTCAATATCTAACAATACAACGCCGCAATTTGAAACAAGTGACCATAGAAGTATAAAAGAGATTATGGAACTATTAAAAAATAAGGGGTATCAGCCTGTTCTTAAAAATTGGGAGAGTATTTAAAATGAAGATAGTGATAGCAGGATGTGGTGGAATCGGATCTAATATAGCTATGCATCTAGTTAGAAGTGGAATTGGGAATCTGAAATTAATAGACTTTGATAAAATAGAGGAAAGTAATTTAAATAGGCAATTTTATTTTAAAAGTCAGATAGGAAAGTATAAATCAGAAGCATTAAAAGATAATTTGTTAAGAATAAATGAAAAATTATCTTTTGAATCTGTTGTAAGTAAAATTAATAAAGAAAATATAGAGGAACTATTTCAAGGATGTGAAATTGTAGTTGAAGCTTTTGACAATAAGGTGTATAAAGAGATGCTTATAGAAAATTGTAAGGGTAAAATCATAGTTTCAGCTAACGGAATTGGAGGAAGAGATTTAGATAGTATAGTTCAGAGAAAAATGGGGAAACTTAATATAGTTGGAGATTTTTATAGTGATATAGAAACTTATAAAACCTATTCAACTAAAGTAATGATGGTAGCAAGTATAATGGCAAATATAGTAATGGATTATTTGGAGGATGAAAATGGAAAAAAATAGAGAAATCCCTGAAGGAATTTATGGAATTACTGATGGAAAATCAGGTGCTGGGAAAAACATATTAGATTATTCAGAAGAGATACTGAAAGGCGGAGTAAAAATTCTTCAATATAGAGAGAAGAAAAAGTGTGCTAGAGAAAAATTTGAAGAGGCTATAAAGTTAAAGGAATTAACAAAGAAATATAATGCTATTTTTATAGTAAATGATGATATAGCTCTAGCATTAGCAGTAGATGCTGATGGAGTTCATATTGGGCAAGATGATTTACCACTGAAAGAGGTAAGAAAAATAGTTGGAGAAAATAAGATAGTGGGAATTTCAACTCATTGCCCAGAAGAGGCAAAAAAAGCAGAGGAAGAAGGAGCAGACTATATTGGAGTTGGACCTATTTTTTCAACTGAAACAAAAGAAGATGTTTGTGCACCTTTAGGATTTGAATATTTAGAGTATGTAGAGAAAAATGTTAAGATACCTTACGTAGCTATTGGAGGGTTAAAACTTCATAATTTAAATGAAATGATAACAAGGGGATGTAAAAGATTTGCAATTGTTTCTGAGATAGTTGGTGCTACAAATACATTAGAAAAAACTATAGAAATAGCAAATTATATAAAAAATAATGTCAAAAAATAAGCAAAATCAAAATATTACTGAAAAATAATAAAAAAAAGTAGTAATTAGTTATAAAAAGTATTAATATATATGTACATAAAATATAATCAATTTGATGTTTTATATTTTTTAATTAATTAAATATTATTATGGAAATTTGCTAGGACTTGTGCAAGTCCTAGTTTTTTGTATAAAAAAATGAAGGGATTTATTTTTTAATGGAGTATATTTAAAAAAGGGATTAATTAAGAAAATATAAATAAAAAAGCGACTTTTATTATTAAAACTGGTTTTTTATGTCAAAGATGGTAAAAGAGAGGAATAAAAGATGGAAATAACAGGAAAATTAATTTTGATATTTTGCCTTATTTTAATAAGTGCATTTTTTTCAATGGCAGAAATATCATTAGCAGGAGCAAGAAGAGTTAAGCTTCAGGTAATGATAGATGAAGGGAATGAAAAAGCAAAGAAAGTTTTAGAACTTCAAAGCAAACCAGGGAATTTTTTTACAGCGGTTCAAATAGGTGTAAATATGGTTGCAATTTTAGCAGGTATAGTTGGAGATGGAATGTTATCTCCTTACATTCAAGAATATGTTAAAAATCCATTGTTAGGATTTGTAATATCTTTTATATTTGTAACAGGAGCTTTTATAGAGTTTGCAGATTTGATACCGAAAAGATTAGCAATGGTTTATCCAGAAAAAGCAGCTTTAGCTTTAGTAAATTCAATGTTATTAACAATAAGAATACTGACACCTATAGTTTTTGTTTTTAATGGAATAGCCGATATGATTTTTAAAATATTTAAAACACCAATTTCTAGAGAAGATATGATTACTCATGAAGATATTTTTGCTATGGTAGATGCAGGTGCAGAAGCTGGAGTTGTTCATAGTAAAGAGCACCATCTAATAGAAAATATTTTTGAATTAGAGCAAAGATGGGTTTCTTCAGTTATGACAACAAGAGATGAAATTGTTTACTTTTTACTTGATGAAACAGAGGAGAGTATTAAGCAAAAGATAGCAGAATTTCCACATTCAAAATTTTTAGTTTGCGAAAAAGATATAGATTCAATATATGGTTACGTAGACTCCAAGGATATTCTACCTAGAATATTAAAAGGGGAATTAAGTGGACTTCAAAATATTAAAGATATTACAAAGAGAAAAATTTTAATAATTCCAAATACACTTACTCTTTCAGATATATTGGATAAATTTAATGAAGCAAGAGAGGATTTTGCTGTAATTTTAAATGAATATGCTCACGTTGTAGGTTTAATTACTTTAAGTGATGTTATGTCTACATTAATGGGAGATTTAGCTTATCCTTTGCAAGAGGAGTATATAATAAAAAGAGATAAGAATTCATGGCTTATAGATGGAATAACTGCTATTGAGGATGTAAAAAAAGTTTTAGATATTGAATGGTTTCCAGAAGAAGATAGTTATGAAACTATTGCAGGCTTCATGATGTATATGCTAAAGAGCATACCTAAAAAAGGTGCTATTCTTGAATTTGAAGATTATAGCTTTGAAGTTGTAGATGTAGATAATTTTAAAATAGATCAACTGTTAGTTTTAAAAAAAGATGCGGTAAATAATGTAAGTGTTGTAAGCAATACTAATAATGGGATGTAGTATTTAAAAAAAATTGTGTAGGTGGTGATGTTATGAGGAAATCTTGGATTTTAAAAGGATTATTTTTAGGTTTAGTATTTTATATAGCGATGCTAATTCAAAAACCAATTGGAGTGTCTACACAATTTAGCATAGCAACAGGAAGTATTCAAAAGGTTTTTGATTCAAAATTAATTTATGAAAATAAAGACAATAAATATGGATATGGGAGTACAAATCCCTATTATGATTCAAATGGGGGTTTATTAGCAAAAGAGATAGAAAAACCATTTAATTATGAAATGACATTTATTGTTGGGATGCTTTTAGGAACATCTATAATCTCTTTAATGGCTCCTAAAGAAAGAGAAAATATTGTGAGAAACGCGAGAAAAGAAGGGAACTTTATAGTAGTACATTTAAAATTATTCTTTGGAGGATTTCTTCTTCTTTTTGGAGGAAGATTAGCTGGGGGATGTACTAGCGGACATATGATGAGTGGAATGATTCAAACTAGCTTAAGTAGTTTTTTATTTACAATATGTTTGTTTCCAATAGCAATATTTGTAGCCAATGAATGGGGTGATTAGTTATGTATTTTATGAATATGGATACTTTAAAAGGCCTTCTAACAGGAATTTTGTTTGGAATGGCTCTATATATTGCAGGGGCAACAAATAGAAATAATATATTGAATATGTTAAAGTTAAAAGATTTTTCTTTAATGAAGATAATATTCTTTGCTATAGGGATAGCGTCAATTTGTGTTCATTTGAGTTTACATTTCGGAGTGATTCCAGAATCACATTTTAGTGTAAAACCAATGTACCTAGGAGTTATATTTGGAGCAGCAATTTTAGCTATAGGCTTTGGGATGGTTGGGTTGTGCCCTGGAACTGCAATATGTTCTTATGCCAGTGGATATAAAAAAGCACTTACAGTTATTATAGGTGGATTTTTTGGAGCTTATATATTTTCAAAAGTATATGGAACTCTTCAATCGTGGGGATTATTTAAAGAAATTTTAGGTGGAAAAATAACAATCTTTCATATAACTGATAAGGTAAATTATATATTTAATGTAGGACCTTTAGGAGGGGTAGCAGTAGGTATAATTTTTATAGTAATATCTTTTATGTTACCAGAAAAAAATAGTTAAAAATAAATGGCATTTCAAAAGATAATTAGTTAGATTATTTTTGAAATGCCATTTTATTTTTATAAATTAATTTTAAAAAGTTATTTGGTAGTTGGAAGATGTAAAGCTTTATAATACTCCTCACTAATTTCTACTATAATACCTTTTTCATCAATTAAGAAGCTTGTAGGTATGCTTTTAACACCAAAAATTTCAATAACCTCTCTATTTTTATCAAAGTAACTAGGAAAGATATAATCTTTTGAAGTCATATAATTTTTTACAGCTTCAACAGTATCACGTCTTTCTATTCTTCTACCATATGGTCCAAAAAAAACTAGAAAGGTTAAGTTGTTATCATTTTTTATTATAGATGGATAGTCTTTATTTAATTTTACTTTTTCATCCAAGCATTGAGGGCACCAAGTAGCTGAAAAGTTCAAAAGAATTTTTTTTCCAAGTAAATCTTTGGAATTAAGTTCTTTTCCTTCAAGGGTATAATACTTAAAATCAGGAACTTTATCTCCAACTTTTAAAGGGATATCCATACTGCTGAAAGAGATTAAAGATACAAATAAAAATGTTAAAAAAATAATGATTTTTTTCATAATGCACACTCCTCATTTTATAAAAAATTAATTGAATAACATCTGGATATATACTGTTAATATGAATTATAGCACAAAATTTAACAAGATGAAGAGGGAATGTCATTAAGTCAAATAAAAAAAGAGATATGTAGAAAATATAATTAAAAAATAGTTATCTAATTTGAAAAAATCTATTAAAAAAAGGGGAAAAAATATGAAGAGCTCAACAGAATTATTAACAGAAATCTTAATAAAGGCAAAAGAAAAAAAAGCTTCAGATATACATTTTATAAAAGGTATGTGCCCATCAATTAGAATTAATGGTGAGATAGAGCAATTATGTGAGTTTGAATTATTGACGTCAAAAATTATAAAAGAGATGATGAATCCTTATCTAGAACCCCATGATTGGGAAGAGTTAGAGGTAGAAAAAGAATTGGATTTTGCTTTTTATATAGAGGGACTTAATAGATATAGAGCTAATTTACATATGGAAATGGGAAATTTGAGTCTTGCTTTAAGAGTTTTAATTGAAATTATACCAGATTTAGAAGATTTAAAATTACCGAAAGTTGTAGAAACTTTTATAAATTATAAAAATGGATTAATTTTAGTTACAGGGTCAGCAGGATCAGGGAAATCCACTACACTTGCAGCTCTTATTGAAAAGATAAATAAAACTCGATCGGAGAATATAATAACAATAGAAGACCCTGTGGAATTTATTTATGAAAAGAGCAAATCTTTAATTAGACAAAGAGAAGTTGGGAGAGATACGCCATCTTTTGCAAGAGCTCTTAAGGGGGCATTGAGACAAGATCCTAATATAATATTAGTTGGAGAGTTAAGAGATTTAGAAAGTATTGAAGCAGCTTTAACCGCAGCAGAGACAGGTCATCTAATTTTTGGAACATTACATACAAATGGTGCAGTGGAGACGATAAATAGGCTTGTAGACGTTTTCCCAGAATCTAGACACCAACAGATAAGAATACAGTTAGCCTCATCTTTAAAGGCTGTTTTAAGCCAAGAATTAATAAAATGCAAATCTGGAGGAAGAGTTGTAGCCACAGAAATTATGATTTTAAATAAAGCAATTTCTAATCTAATAATAAATGGGAAATCTAACCAGATACTATCTGCTATTGAAACTGGTGGGAAAATAGGAATGGTTAGAATGGAGGCTTCTTTAAAGGAATATCTGGAAAATGGAATTATAACTCAAGAAGAGTATGATAAAAGAGTTAATGACAATGAGATATGGGAATAGATATCTTATTAGTGAAAGATAAATAGTTATAAAAAAATATATTTTATGTTATAATAAATTGTAAATTTTTTTCATAAAATGCTGAAAATAATGTTAAAATATATTTTTTTAAAGAGTGAAAGGAAAAAAAATGAAAATATTAATTATTGGAGATATCGTAGGAAGTTCAGGAAGAGAAGTTCTTGAAGAATATATTCCTAAAAAGAAATCAGAATATGATTTTATAATTGTAAATGGAGAAAATGCTGCCTCTGGGAAAGGTATTACCCCTGAGATAGCAGAAAACTTTTTTAAATTAGGTGTAGATGTTATAACTAGTGGAAACCACATTTGGGATAAAAAAGAGATTAATACATATTTAGATGGTACTAACAGATTGCTAAGACCTTATAATTATCCAAAGGGAGTACCTGGTCAAGGGTATTGTGTTGCTAAAAATAAAAAAGGTCAAAAGGTTGCAGTTGTTTCACTACAAGGAAGAACTTTTATGCCAGCAATAGATTGTCCTTTTGTTTTAGGAAAAGAGTTAGTTGAAAAATTAAGAGCAGAAACAAAATATATTATTGTAGATTTCCATGCAGAAGCAACTTCTGAAAAGATAGCTTTAGCAAGATATTTAGATGGAAAAATTTCAATGTTTTTTGGAACACATACTCATGTTCAGACTGCAGATGAAAAAATATTACCTGAAGGAACAGGTTTTATATCAGATGTAGGAATGACGGGGTCAGATAATGGAATTATAGGAACAAAAGCTGAGCCTGTAATAACAAGATTTCTAACAGGATTACCACAGAGATTTGAAATCGAAAGTGGAAATTCAAGATTAAATGGAATTTCAGTAGAGTTAGATGATGAAACTGGGGAGTGTTCATCAATAACAAGAATAAATATTGGTGAAGCAGAAATAAAATACTAAAAAGCAGGTGTAGGTTGAGAGTAAATGAGATAAGAGTAACGTTTGATAGTGATGATATAGATAAAGTAAGAAAGGAAATTTCAGATATTTTTTATGGTTTTGGAGCTACAGGACTTAAAATAGATGAGCCTTTAGAAAATTTAAACCCTTTAGATTACTATAAAAATGCAAATGATTTTATAGAGGTTGAGAATGCTGTTTCAGCATATTTCCCAGAAAATTTTCTTTCTAAAAAAAGAAATTTAATGATTGAAGAGAAGTTAGAAGAAGTTTTTTCTGAAAGAGAAGATGTAGTTTATACTTTTGACGTATATTCTTATGAAGAGGAAGATTATCAAAATGCTTGGAAGAACTATTTATATCCAGAAAAAATAAGTGAAAGATTTGTTGTAAAACCAACTTGGAGAGAGTATACACCTGAGGATAATGAACTAGTAATAGAGTTAGATCCAGGTAGAGCTTTTGGAACAGGATCTCATTCAACAACATCACTTTGTGTAAAAATAATGGAACAAGAGATAACAGAGTCAAATAATAAAGAGTTATCTTTATTAGATGTTGGAACAGGATCTGGAATACTTATGATTGCAGGGGCAAAATTAGGTGTAAAAGATGTTGTTGGAGTTGACATAGATGAGTTAGCTGTGGAAGTTGCACAAGAAAATCTAATTTTAAATGGAATATCAAAAGATGAATTTAAAGTATTGAAAGGAGATTTAATCTCTGTAATCCAAGATAAAAAGTTTGATATAGTTGTAGCTAATATTCTTGCAGACGTATTATTAATATTATTAAAGGATATATTTAAAGTTGTAAAACCTAATGGAAAGATAGTTTTATCTGGAATAGTAGATGAAAAACTTCCTGAAATTATAAAAGAAGTAGAAGCATTAGGTTATAAGATTTTAGAAGTTAAAGAAGATAAAGAGTGGAGAGCTCTGTTAATTCAATTATAGTTAAATAAATATAATTATAAAATAAAATAATATAGAGGTGGATATTGTGAGAGATATTACTGTAGCAATAGATGGACCAGCTGGAAGTGGAAAAAGTACAATAGCTAAAATATTGGCTAAAAAATATAAAATGACATATCTTGATACTGGAGCTATGTATAGAATGGTTTCTTTTTTTCTTTTAGAAAAAAAAGTTGACTTGGATAACAATGAGGAAATTATAAAATATTTAGATGAAATTAATTTAGATATTCAAGGGGAATCATTTTTTATAAACAAAAAAGATGTTTCTAAAGAGATAAGAACGCCAGAGGTAACTGCTATTGTTTCTAAGGTTTCAGCAGTTAGAGAGGTAAGAGTTAAATTAGTAGAGTTACAAAGAGAAATTGCAAAAGGGAAAAGAGCTATATTAGACGGTAGAGATATAGGTACAGTTGTATTTCCAAAAGCAGATTTAAAAATATTTTTAATTGCCTCTCCTGAAGAGAGAGCTAAAAGAAGAGTTAAAGATTATACTGAAAAAGGAATAGTTGGAGAGTCTTACGATGAAGTTTTAGAAGCAATTAAAAAGAGAGATCACATTGATTCAACAAGAGTAGAGAGTCCTTTAAAAAAGGCTGAAGATGCGATTGAAATAGATTCTAGCTTTTTAAATATTGAAGAAGTTTGTGGAGAAATAGCTAAATATATAAATAAAATAGAGGGTATCTTATGATTTATAATTTAATAAGAACTTTATTGATTTATCCAATAATATTTTTTGTAAAAATTTTTAGTAGAGATAAAAAAGAGTTTATTGAAAAAAGAACTTGTCAAGATTTGAGTTTTATAGAGAAAAAAAATACTATCTGGGTTCATTGTTCATCTGTTGGAGAGGTAAATTTATCTCAACCTCTAATTCAAAAACTTTTAAACGAAAGAGAAGAGCAGATTTTAATATCTGTATTTACAGATACAGGGTATGCAAATGCTAAGGATAAATATAAAGATAAAGAGAGAGTTAAAATAATTTATTTTCCTTTGGATTATTATTGGAAAATAAGAAAAATAAGAAAACTTATCAACTTGAAACTTCTTATTATAATTGAGACTGAAATTTGGCCTAATCTTATAAAAATTTGTTCAAAGAAGGCTAATGTCATAATTGTTAATGGAAGAATATCTGATAGATCTTTTCCAAAGTATAAAAGAATGAAATTTTTCTTGAAAACTTCTTTGAAAAAAGTTAAAGCTTTTTATATGCAATCTCAAGAAGATGCAGATAAAATGATTAAGTTAGGTGCAAAAAAGGAAAAAGTTGAGAATACTGGAAATTTAAAGTTTTCTATAAATTTTGAAACTTATTCAGAAGAGGAGAAAGAATCTTTAAAAGCTAAGATTTTTGCTGGAGATAGAAAAATTATTGTACTGGGAAGTACAAGAGAGTTAGAAGAGGAAAAGATTTTATCTAATATAACAAATTACTCAAATATTTTATTAGTGATAACTCCTAGACATTTAAAAAGAGTAGAAAGTATTGAAAGATTATTAAAAGAAAAAAAATTAAGTTATCATAAAATGACTGAGATAGATAGTTTAGAAGAAGAGGTTAATGTTATACTAGTTAACGAGATGGGAAGTCTAAGAAAGTTTTATTCTATAGCAGATGTAGCTTTTGTAGGGGGAACTTTAGTTAATATAGGTGGGCACTCACTTTTAGAGCCATTATTTTATGGAAAAACTCCTATTTTTGGGAAATATACTCAAAATGTAAAAGAAATTTCCAAGGATATTACTAGGATGCAACTTGGAGTTCAAATAAGTGATGAGACAGAATTTGAAGTTGAAATGGAACTTATTTTGAAGAGTGGAAGTAAAAAAGCAGAGATAGAGAGGCTGTTTAAAGATAATAAAGATGTTTTAGATAAAATCCTTTGTAATATATCGAGATTAATTTAAAACAGAAATTTAGGAGGAGTAATGGAAGACAAATTAAAAGATTTATGGCGTCATTTTTTCAAAACACCAAGAAAAAATTATAACCAGTATATCTTAAAAATGCTAGAATACCCAGAGTATTTAGTTTTTGACAAAGAGGTTATAGATGCTAATAAAGGAAAGTGGAATGAACACTTTGGAAATAATAATCCACTATATTTAGAAATAGGATCAGGAAGTGGAAACTTTACAAATGGATTAAGTGAGCGTCACCCTGATAGAAATTATATGGCTTTAGAGTTAAGATTTAAAAGACTTGTATTGTCATCTGATAAAGCAAGAAGAAGAGATGCTAAAAATATATTCTTTATAAGAAGAAAAGCTGAAGAGATTGTAGAATTTATAGGTGAGAATGAATTAGATGGAATTTATATAAATTTTGCTGATCCATGGGAAGAGAAATTAAAAAATAGAGTTATTCAACCTAGTCTTTTCAAGTCTTTTGACACATTATTAAAAAAAGATGGAATGGTTTTTATAAAAACTGACCATGACGGGTATTATTATGATATAATAGAATTTGTGAAAGAATTAGATGGGTATGAAGTAGTTTATAATACATCAGATTTACATAACTCTGAAAAAGCAGCAGATAATATATTAACAGAGTTTGAACAGTTATTCATTAACAAACATAGCAAAAATATTAACTATATAGAAATATTAAAGACTAAATAGTCTAAAGTAGGAGGAGAGTTTATGGCAGGATATGTTGTTGTAGGAACGCAGTGGGGAGATGAAGGGAAAGGTAAGATTATAGATGTTTTAGGGCATAAAGCAGATTTAGTTGTTAGATTCCAAGGTGGAAACAATGCAGGTCACACAGTTGTTGTAAATGGAGAGAAGTTTATATTACACTTACTACCATCAGGAATGTTACACGGAAACGGAAAATGTATAATAGGACCAGGAGTTGTAATTGATCCGAAAGTTTTATTAAAAGAGTTAGCAACATTAGATGCTAAAGGTTCTAAGACAGACCACTTATTTATCAGTGATAGAGCACAATTAATAATGCCTTACCACGTAATGATAGATGGATTAAAAGAGGATAGAGCTTCAGCAGGAAATAAAATAGGAACTACAAGAAGAGGAATCGGTCCTTGTTATTCTGATAAAATTTCAAGACAAGGAATCAGAGTAGTAGATTTAATGGATACTGAGACTTTTGCTAGAAAATTAAAGCACAACTTAGAAGAAAAAAATGAATTATTACAAAAAATATATGAAGTAGAGCCAATGAGCTATGAGGCTATTTTAGAAGAGTACAAAGGATATGCTGACCTGTTAAGACACAGAGTAATAGATTCAACACCTGTTATTCACCAAGCTTTAGCAGATGACAAATTTGTATTATTTGAAGGAGCTCAAGCTATGATGCTTGATATCGATCATGGAAACTATCCATACGTAACATCATCATCTCCAACTGCTGGAGGAGTTACTGTTGGTGCTGGAGTATCACCTAGAAAGATAGACAGAATTATAGGAGTTATGAAAGCTTATACAACAAAAGTTGGAGAGGGTCCTTTTGTAACTGAGTTACTTGATGAAACTGGAGAAAAATTAAGAGCTGTAGGACATGAGTTTGGAGCTACAACAGGAAGACCAAGAAGATGTGGATGGTTAGATTTAGTTGTTGGTAAATATGCTACAGATATAAATGGATTAACTGATATAGTTATCACAAAAATCGACTGTTTAAGTGGATTTGACACGTTAAAAGTTTGTGTTGGGTACGAGATAGATGGAAAAACTCATACATCAGTACCAGCTTCTACAGAATCTTTATCAAGAGCTATTCCTGTTTACAAAGAGTTACCAGGATGGACAGAAGATATTACACAAATGAAGCAATATGATGAATTACCTGAAAACTGTAAAAACTACATTAAGTTCATGGAAGATTTCTTAGGATGCCAAATTACTGTTGTGTCTGTAGGACCTGATAGAACTCAAAACATATTCTTAAAAGACATCTAAGAAGAAAAGTTAAAAATAATTAGTATATGAAGTAATACAAATTAAAAGGGTGCTAAATTTTAATAATTTAGATACCCTTTTAAAATTATATAGGGTGATATTTAGAGGGGGGCGAATGGAAGCAAAGCATAAATTAATGGGACAAGAAAATATGACAAAGTTAATTATTAAATTTTCGATTCCCTCAATGATAGGATTATTAGTTAATGCTTTCTATAATATAGTTGATAGAATATATATAGGAAGAATACCTCTTACAGGACATTATGATATCGCAGGCGTTGGATTAACAATGCCAATGACTATAATATCTTTTGCTGTGGCTCTGATGATAGGAATGGGGGGGTCAACTTTAATATCTTTGAGACTAGGAGAACAGAAAAAAGAGTTAGCTGAAAAATATTTAGGAAATGCTATTACACTGGGAGTTATTTTAAGTTTAATACTTACAGCTGCTACATTGATGAATATGGACAAACTATTAATTGGGTTAGGTGCTAGTGAAAATACATTTGCATCATCAAAAGAATATTTGAAAATTATATCAATAGGTTATGTATTCAGTATAGTTGGTTATATAGCCAATGCTGCAATAAGATCAGATGGAAGTCCTAAAATAGCAATGTATACTCTTTTAGTGGGAGCTATTTTAAATATAGTTTTAGATCCAATTTTTATTTTTTATATGAATATGGGTATGAAAGGAGCTGCATGGGCAACAATTATATCTCAGTTTTTTGCTATGATTTGGGCAGTATCTTATTTTTATTCTAAAAAAAGTGGATTAAAATTGCATGTGGAAAATTTAAAGTTAAAACTAGAATTGTCAAAGCAGATATTAAGACAAGGAGCAGCTCCGTGTTTATTACAGTTAGGAAGTGGGTTTGTTGTTATTGTATTTAATAATGCTTTGAAAAATACTTCAGGAGACTATGCTGTAAGCGCTATGACTATTGTGCAAGGGATAAGTATGTTCTTTATAATGCCTATATTTGGTATTAATCAAGCTTTGCTTCCTCTTGCAGGTTATAACTATGGTGCTAAACTTTATGATAGAGTAAGAGGTTTATTAAAAAGAGCAATAATAGGAGCTACAATTATTGGAATAATAGCTTTTATTTTGATACAATTTGCTTCTAAGTACTTTATATATGCTTTTACTTATAATAAAGATGTTGTTGATATAGCCGCTACAGGATTGAAAATATGTACTTTTATGATTCCAGTGGTAGGATTCCAAATAGTGAGTTCAATCTATTTTCAAGCTATTGGAAAACCAAAAATTACTATGTTTTTATCTCTTTCAAGACAAGTAATATTTTTAGTACCATTAATAATTATATTAGGGAAATTATATGGAGGAGCTGGAATATGGATAGCTACTCCAATAGCAGATTTTTTATCTTTTTTAATCACATTGATAATGTTAAAAAGGGAATTGAAAAATTTAGATGCCTTAAAAAAGAAACAGAATCTTATGGAAGGTTAAAAGAGAGATTAAAAGGCTTTTGTAGTTATTTTTCTACAAAAGCCTTATTAAGTTATACTATTGAAAAAAGCATAAGGATAAGATATAATAGAAGGTAAAGTTATGGCTTAGATATGCGGTGTAATTCATAATAAAATAAATTTATTCAATATTAAAAAAATTGAATGAAACAGAATTAAGAATATTAGGAGTTTCAATATGGAGATAAGTTTAAGATCAATAAAACAATTATCCTCTTCTAGAAAGATGATTTTAGGATTTATTGGTAGTACGGTATTAGGTTCTTTAATGTTGATGTTACCAATCTCACTTCAAGATGGAAAGAGTATCAGTTTACTAACTGCTTTCTTTACAATAACATCCGCTATTTGTGTAACAGGTCTTACTGTTGTAGATGTGAGTACAGTTTTCTCTCCTGTTGGCTGGACAATTATATTGATATTTATCCAACTTGGAGGATTAGGGATAATGACCTTTTCATCTACACTTTTTCTGATTACAGGGAAAAGAATGACATTTAGTGAGAGAATGACACTTAAGGATGAAAGAAATGTAGATGGTTCAGAAGAGATAAAAGTTTTTATAAAAAAAATATATAGAACAGTTTTTATTATTGAAAGTATTGGAGCGGTGCTGTTAACTTATTTTTTTATGAATGAGATGAATTATCCTTTTGGAAAAGCATTGTATTATGGAGTTTTTCATTCAATATCAGCTTTTTGTAACGCAGGTTTCTCACTGTATACTACAGGGTTAGAAGGTTTTGCAGGAAATGTGCTGTTAAATCTTTCAATTGCATATTTAATTATATTAGGTGGAATAGGGTTTGCAGTAATAAATTCATTTATATTAGCTGTTAGAAAAGGTATCAATAATTTTAATTTAACTTCAAAATTAGCAATTTTAATATCTGTATTTTTGACTTTTGGTGGAATGTTGGCAATTTTTCTTTTAGAGTATAATAATCCGCAAACTATTGGCAATTTTTCTTTATCAAACAAAGTAATTGCTTCTTTTTTCCAAAGTGTAACAACAAGAACTGCAGGATTTAATACTATACCTCTTGCTAATTTAAAAGATGGAACAGTATTTTTATTCTATATATTGATGTTTATAGGTGCTTCACCTGGATCTACAGGTGGTGGATTAAAAACAACAACAATTGGTGTAATTACTTTTTATGTTGTTGGGATAGTTAGAGGTAGACAGAATATAGAACTTTTCAATAGAAGAATAGCTTGGGATATTTTAAATAAGGCCCTAGCAATTCTAGTTATCTCTTTAATATATGTTGGAGCAGTTATAATGTTAATTTTAACGTATGATAAATTTGGGCTTAAAGAGATAATTTTTGAAGTTATATCAGCCTTTGCCACAGTAGGATTAACTTTAGGTATAACACCAGAGTTAAATGCTTTTTCTCAGTTGCTTTTAATTATTACTATGTTTGTAGGAAGATTAGGACCAATGACTTTTGCTCTGGCAATAGGAGAGAAAAAATTAAAAGAACAATATGAATATCCTAAAGAGAATATAGTAGTAGGATAAAGTATTGAAAAATTTCAACTATAGTAAGTTAGAAATGACAGTTGGGGGAATAAAATGAAACAATTTTTAGTAATTGGATTAGGAAGATTTGGTACAAGTATAGCACAAACTTTATATGAGTCAGGAGAAGAGGTTTTAGCTATTGACATAAATGGTGAGTTAGTTCAAGATGTTATAAGTCATAAGATGATTGAGAACGGATTAATTCTAGATGCTACAGATAGTAAAGCATTATCTGAGCTAGCTGTTGAGGAATATGATATAGCTTTTGTTTGTACTGGAGAGATAGAAGCTAGTATAATGATAACTCTTAATTTAAAAGAGTTAGGAGTAAAAAAAATAATAGCTAAAGCAGTGACAAAAAGTCACGGGAAAGTTTTAGCTAAAATAGGAGCTACAAAGGTAATTTATCCTGAGGAATATATGGGTAGAAGAGTTGCACAGCTAGCTATGGAACCTAATATGATTGAGCATATTAGATTTTCTCATAACTTCCTATTAGTAGAAGTAAAGGCTCCCTCAGTATTTGTAGGGAAAACATTAATAGAATCAGAAATAAGAAAAAATTATAATGCAACAGTAGTAGGAATAAAGAAAGAAGATGAGACGTTCCAGCCAAATCCAAGTGCATACACAAAGATTGAAAAAGGCGACATGTTACTTTTAATAACTGACTTAAAAACTGCTGAAATATTAGAAAATCTTAAATAATAATCACCAAAGTATTTTGGGTAGGAGGGAACATGCAAAATTTTGATGTAATTGTTGTTGGAGCTGGACATGCAGGGTGCGAAGCTGCACTTGCTGCTGCAAGAATGGGAATGCAAACAGCAATTTTTTCAATAACTTTAGATAATATAGGAACAATGTCATGTAATCCATCTCTTGGAGGACCAGCTAAATCTCACTTAGTTAAGGAGATTGACGCTCTTGGAGGAGAGATTGCAAGAAATATAGATAAAACTTTTATTCAAATAAGAGTTTTAAATACAAAAAAAGGACCAGCTGTTAGGTCTTTAAGAGCTCAAGCTGATAAGCAATTATATAAAAATGAAATGAAGAAAACTATAGAAAATTGCGATAATCTTCAAGCTATTCAAGGAATAGTAACTGAAATTGTAGTTGAAAACGGAGTAGTTATAGGAGTAAAAACAAAAGAGGGTGTTGAGTATAGAAGTAAAACTGTTGTAATAGCAGCAGGAACTTTTATGAGAGGATTAATCCATATAGGACCATCTCAATTTAGTGGTGGAAGAATGGGAGAACTATCTTCAGAAGAATTACCTTTATCACTAGCTAAGGCAGGATTAAAATTAGGTAGATTTAAAACAGGAACACCACCTAGAATAGATGCAAGAACGATAGATTATTCTAAAATTGAAGAGCAATCTGGAGAGGAACAAGGATTAAGATTTTCTTATAGAACAAAGGATGAAGAGATTGCTGGAAGAAAGCAAATTTCTTGTTTTGTAGTCTATACAAATCCAAAAGTTCATGATGCTATTATAAGAAATAAAGATAGATCGCCACTATTTAATGGTGCAATAGCAGGAACTGGACCAAGATATTGTCCATCAATTGAGGATAAAGTTTATAGATACGCAGATAAAGATAGACATCATCTGTTTTTAGAGAAAGAAGGGTATGACACTAATGAAGTATATATTAGTGGATTTTCAAGTTCATTACCTACAGATGTTCAACATGAGATGTTAAAAAATATTGAGGGATTAGAAAATGCTAAAATAATGAGATATGCGTATGCTATTGAATATGATTATGTAGATCCTCAAGAGTTAAAATATACTTTAGAAACTAAAAAAGTTGAAAATCTGTTTTTAGCAGGACAAATAAATGGAACATCAGGATATGAAGAAGCTGCGTCTCAAGGTATTATTGCAGGTATAAATGCAGTAAGAAAAATTCAAGGAAAAGAACCTGTTGTTTTAGATAGAGCAGATTCGTACATAGGGACTTTAATAGACGATTTAGTTTCTAAGGGAACTAATGAACCTTATAGAATGTTTACTGCAAGAAGTGAATATAGACTTGCTTTAAGAGAGGATAATGCTGATTTAAGACTTTCTAAGATAGGATATGAAATTGGACTTTTAGAAAAAGAACAATTTGATAGAGTTGAAACAAAGAAGAAAGATGTTGAAGCTGTAATTAAAAAGTTAGAGAGCCAATTTGTTGGAAGTAGAAATGAGAGAGTTAATGAAGTTCTTTTAAGAATAGGTGAACCTGAGATAAGATCAGGACTTACACTTATAGAAATCTTAAAAAGACCAAACATAACTTATAAAGATATAAAATATATAGCTGAATTAATAGAAAATTTTGAGCTTGGTGAGTATTGTGAAGATACAGAGTATCAAATTGAAGTTCAAGTTAAGTATGCTGGTTATATTTCAAAATCATTAGCTATGATAGATAAACACAAGACTTTAGAAAATAAAAAAATACCAGATAACTTTGATTATGATTTAGTTCCAAGTATTCCAAAGGAAGCTAAAGATAAACTTAAGTCAGTAAGACCTATGAATATAGGGCAAGCCTCTAGAATATCTGGTGTATCTCCAGCACATATTCAAGTGTTACTTGTTTATTTAAAAATGAAGGAGATTTAAAATGAAAGAGTATTTAAAAGAAGGAGTAAAAAGGATAGGAGTAAATCTGACAGAAGAAATGATAGACAATCTTCTGAAGTACTTAGATTTATTAGTAGACTATAACTCACATACAAATTTAACAGCAATAAGAGACTCTAAAGATGCTATAGAAAAGCATTTTATAGACTCTTTATTATTACAAAACTTTATAAAAGCTGAGGATAAAACAGCTTTAGATATAGGAACAGGAGCTGGATTTCCAGGAATGGTTTTAGCTATTTGTAATCCTAATATAACTTTTACACTAATGGATTCTGTTGGAAAGAAAACTAAATTCTTAGAAATAGTGAAAGAAACATTAAAATTAGAAAATGTTAATGTTGTAAATGCTAGAGCTGAAGAATTTATTAATGAGGAAAATAGAGAAAGTTTCAGTATAGGACTATGTAGAGGAGTTTCAAAACTTCCAACGATATTAGAATATATGGTTCCTTTTATTGAAGTGAATGGTAGATTTTTAGTTCAAAAAAGCAATGGAACTGGTGAAGAAAGTGAAGCTCAAAATGCTCTTGAAATTTTAAAAGCAGCGATTGTAGAAGAGAAAATTTTAAAGCTACCTTATTGTGAAGATGAGAGAAAAATAATTATAATAGTTAAAGCTGAGGCAACTAATAGAAAATATCCTAGAAAAACAGGATTACCTCTAAAAAGACCTTTATAGTATTAAAAAAAATAAAATAAGATGAGGAGGGAGAGATGAATATCCAATTTTTAAAAGATAAAATTAAAGAATATGAAGTCAAGGCTAAAATTTATCTAGAAAAAAATAGAGTTTATTTAGATAAAACTAAAATTTATTTGGATAAAGCAAAGACTTTTTTTATTAAATATAAAAAGAGGATATTCGTAGATGCTCCTCTTTTTTTCATGTCTTGTTTAATTGTATCACTAATATTTTTCTTTGGACCCACAGTAGGTTTCATTTTAACTTTGGTTTTAAAACCTAGTTTTTCAATAAATCATATTCAACTACCTAAAGAGTTTTCTAAAGTTGGAGAGGTAGTTGCAACAGGAGTTAAACTATCTTATAATGACCAAAAAATAGTTGATGCTCCAAGGGTTGTTTTAACATATGATTTAAATAAAAATATAATGGGGTGGATGAAATCTATAGATGTTTATGACTCTAAAATTTTAATTGAAAGAAGTAATTCAGATGTAAATATAGTTGATGCTTTTTCAAATACATCACCAGGAAAAGCAGGTTTAGGTGTTCCTATTGGAATTATAAGAGCTGTTAATGCAGATGCAGTTTATAGAGATATTTCATATGATTTTCCTATAGAAAAACATATACCAGTTGTTAATGGATATGTATCTTTTGATAGTAAGAACGGAATTGAGTTATTATTTAAAGGACCTTATAAAGATGGAGAAATATCTTACAGTTTTACAAACTATGTAGAAGAGTACAGTATGACAATTAAAGGGAAAAACATAGATTTAGACACTAATATTCTACAATACGCATATTATTATGATGAAATAGAATATTTAGGTGGAAAAGGGGACTTAGATCTTACAGTTTCCTCATCAGGACTTTATGGCTCTGCAGATATAAGAGGACTTACTGTAAACTATAAATCTTTCTTAGAAACAGCTAAAAATATAAATGGACATGTTGATTTTTTAAAGGATATTATAAAAATTGATGCTGATTTTGATATTTTTGGCAAGAAAAAGAAATTTACCCTTGATTATGATAGTAATTCAGAAATGAATATTAATATTAAATTAGATGAAGTGAAATATGAAGAGGCAGCAAAATATAAATTATTAAATGATATTAAGCTACCTTTTTATGTAGAAAACTTAAAAAATACCAATATTAATCTAAAATTAGATAAAAATGATGATTTTTTTGTGATTATAGACTTCGATTTACCTAAATTGGCTATGAGCAAATTAGAATTCCAGAATTTAAAAAATAGGTTAGTATATTCTAATGATGTTTTAACGTATTCTTTGCTAGAGTCAGATGTGGAATTAGTAGGCATTAAAAATAACTTAAAATTTGATTTTAAATTGAAAGATAATCTTGGAACTCTAAATTATAATTTAGAAAACTTATCAGGAGAGTTAGAATTAGGGTTTGAAGATAAAAATATAAAAATAAATTCAAAGTCTGGATTTGCTGTTGCAAAAGGTAGTTATGACTATGAAACAAAGGTGCTAAATCTTTATAGTGGAAAAAAATTAGAAAAAAAATACGAACTTGTTTATGATTTTAAAGAAAATAAACTGACATCTTACAAAGGTAATTTTAACTTTAATTTATCTAATAGTTTAAGTGGTGAACTTAATGCTGAAGTAATTGATAATGTTGGAACTGTAGAAAACATTACTCTTTATGATTTTGATAATCAGGAAGTATTTTATTCCACTGGAGACTTTGATTTAAATGATATTAAATATAATTTTGAGTTCCAAACTAATCTTTTAAATTTAAATCAAGATATAGGTGGAGATAATCTATTATTAGTTTCTAATATAGTTGGAATTGCTAAAAATGATGGTAAAAACCATATTTTGGAAATTGATGGAGAGATAAAAAATTTAAAATATAAAAATATTGAGTTAAATGGTATTAAAAGTAATTTTAGAATTAGAGAAAATGTTATTGAAATAAAGAAAATTGGAAATGGACTGTTTTCATTAACTGGAAATATTGATTTAAATAAAGAAATAGCAAATTTAGATTATAAAATTAACGGATTAGGGAATGAAAGTTTAGGAATTAAAGATGTTAAATTTGAAATATTAGAAGCTTCAGGAAAAGTTAGTGGAAATCTAAAAGATATTAAAGGTTATGCAAAAATAGAAAACATAAAAGTTGTAGGTCCTCAAGAGACTGATGTTAACATAAAAGGGAATCTTCAATATTCAAAAGGGATATTAAGTACTGAGGGACTATTAGTTAATGAAAAAAGTAGTGTTAGAGGTCAATATAATTTATTGTCAGGAGAGTATAGATTTAAAGGGGATATAATAGAAGAATCTATATGGAAATATACAGGAAACAGAAGTTTTAAATATAGAGTTATTGGTAAGTTTGATGCAAATGGACAAAATCAAAAGCTAAATGTAAAAAGTAAATTCACAGTTGATAGCATTTATTTTAAAGGTGACAAACTCCCTGACTTAGAAGGTGTAGTAACATATTCTGCCGAAAATATAAATGATGGTATAGCAAATTTAGAATATCTAAAAGTTATAAAAAATAATTATAATATAGGAGAACTAAGAGGTAGTGCTAACCTTGCAACACAAGAGTTAAGATTTGACTTAAGTGAAAACGATATAGATTTATCAAAAATATTTGAAGATGCAAAATTAAGTGGAAAATTAAAATTAGATATTGCAATTAATGGAAATTTTTCAAATCCTAATTTCGTAGTTCAAACTTCATCAGAGAATATTAATCTTGAAAAATGGAGCTTTGAGAATTTTGAACTTTCACTAAGTGGAGATAAAGATAAAATTAAATTAGAAGAATTCAACTTTTTATATGAAAAAAATCTATTGAAAGCTTTAGGAATGTATAGTTTTTCAAATAGTAAATACAATTTTGATATCTATTCTAAAAATATAAAAGTAGATTTCTTAAATAGTATTTTAAGTGATTTTGGAGTAGAAGGCGTAGATGGAACAGCTCAAATAGCAATGAGTTTTACAGATAAAGCAAGTAATGGAACTTTTAGTGGGCAAAACTTATCTGTAAAATTACCAAAGTATGGGATAGAGACACAAAATTTAAATTTCAATATTTTGTTACAAGAGAATAAGATAAAAATAGATTACTTTAAAGGGATAGTTAACTCTGGGAAACTAGATATAAATGGTTATCTTGTTATACCTACCATTGGAGAGGTAAAAAATAATCCATATTTTTACGAGAAAATAGACTATGATTTTTCTTTAAAAATGGATGGAGTAAAATATATTTACCCAGAATATTTATCTTTAACGCTAGATACAGATATAAATATGGCTTCTCATAAATTAATAGGAAGCTTTAGTATAAAAGATGGAGAACTAAATAGAATACCTGGGGTAGAAGAAAATTTTAGTATCTTTAGATTAGTAAGAGAATATATAAGAGATACTATACTACGTCCTGAAAGTAAAAGTGTTAGTAATGATGAATTAAATTCAAATTCAAATGGTTCTTTTGGTAAAAATCTAAATTTAAACTTAGATTTTAAGATTATAAATGGAATAAAAATTGATTTACAAAGTATAATGGGGATTGTAGAAGATATAAAAGGACAGTTAAATGGTAGTGGAAAAATATCAGGAGTTGGAGAGCATTTAAAATTCATAGGATCTTTTGATTTAAGAGAAGGACAATATGTATTGAATAATAATGATTTTATAATCAGCCAAGGAAGTGTTATTTTTAATAAAGAAAATGATTATTATCCTAACTTTAATCCAATTATTATTTTTGACTCATATTCTAAAAATTCACAAGACAACTATGAGATATCTTTAAATGGTGAGCTGAAAAAATTAAACTTTAAAATAAAAAGTAATAAAGAGACTTCCAGTGGAAGTTTAGCGAGCTTTTTCTCTGGAGATAAAAAAGGAAATCAAAATGATGCCAATGGACCACAATCATTTTTAGTTGAAAATTTATTGAATAGTCAACTATCAAATACGTTTTTAAGACCTTTTTCCAACTCGTTAAAGACTATATTTGGGCTTTCTAAATTAAGAATAACATCAGATATAAGTAGTTTTGAAACAAATTCAGATGTAAATGATCCTGATGGAAATGATAGGAATAATAGTTTTGATTATTCTTTTGGAGCAAAGATTCAAGCAGAGAAGCATCTGTATGATAAATTATTCTTAGTTGGAGATGTTGGAATAAAAGGAAATGGTCAAAGTTCATCTTCGAATTCAGGAAGTAGGTCTGGGTCAGATTCTGGTGGATCATTCAATAAATATGATGGATGGTTAGAATATAGAATAGACAATAGTAAGGCAGTTGGGGTAGGAGCGAACAAAGTTCTGAATAACTCTTCAGACTCAGAAACAGTAAATGCTACTGAAGATAAAAAAGGAACTATAAATTATTATATAAAATTTATGTTTTATAAAAAATATGATAGTTTTAGCGATATTTTTTAGAAATAGTATTACATTAAGCAAAAAAATAGTATATAATAAATACAACAATTTAGATATAAGGATGGAGGGAAAAATATGCGGAAGTTTCTGGCTATACTTTTTGGGATTCTTTTTATTAGTTTCACATTTGCTCAAGATTTAGAAATAAGCAAAGACGGTTACACTATAACAGATATAGAAGTAGCAAACAATAGAGAGATACCGGAAGAAATAATTACTTCATTAATGGAAACTAAAAATGGAGATAAGTTTCTAACTGAAAATTTACTAAAAGATTATAATACATTAAAGAGTCAAGAATATATTGATTCGGTTGTAATATACCCTACTATAGTTGAAGGTGGTATGAAGCTAACAGTTAATGTAATAGAAAAAAAAGATACAAAAAAATTATTACAAGATAAAGGAATTATTCCAAACAGTGAGAGAGAAACAGTTGATTCAACGCTGGTTGTATCTAATATTGTTATAAATGGATTAGTTAACGTATCTAAAAAAGAAGTATTAGAAAAATTGCCAGTAAAAGTAGGGGCACATTTTTCAGAAAAGAGAGTAGTAAATGGGCAAAGAACTTTTGGAGAGATTGGAAAGTTTAATAGTGTAAACTATCAAATCGTTGAAAACAATAAAGGGGTAACAGTAGTTTATAATGTTGTAGAAAATCCAATATTAAATGGAATTAATATTGTTGGAAATACACTTTATTCAACAGAAGAGTTACTTGCATTAATTTCAACAAAACCAGGAGAAGTATTTAGTATTAATACAATTAGAGAAGATAGAGAGAAAATATTAAATAAATATTATACAGATGGTCATATCTTAGCGGATATGATAGATGTAGATATCAATAATAATATAGAGTTGGAATTTACTATAACAGAAGGAACTGTTAGAGAAGTAACTCCAAAGAAAATGATAACAAAAGTAAAAGGTGAAAGAAGAAGACCTACAGATGACGTTTTAAAAACAAAAGACTTTGTTATTGAGAGAGAAGTTGAAATAAAAAAATCAGAAGTTTTCAATGTTAAAGATTATGATGAAACATCAGCAAATTTAATGAGAACAGGTTTATTTAAAAATGTAAAATATGAAGCTAATGATATTCCAGGTGATTCTGAAGGGAAAAGTATGGTTTTATTATTAGAAGAAGAGAGAACAGCATCATTACAAGGAGCAATTTCTTATGGTTCTGAAGTTGGACTTTTAGGAATGGTAGCTTTAAAAGAAGATAACTGGATGGGAAAAGGTCAAAAAGCAAGTATCCAATATGAGAAATCAAATGAAGGGTATTCAAGTTTTTCAATTAATTTCCAAGATCCTTGGATTAGAGGAACAAATAGATTATCATGGGGATGGAGTCTTTATAAAACAGATTCTGAACTAGATGATAGTGAGCTGTTTGAAAAAATTAGTACTTATGGTGGAAAGATCAATGTAGGAAAAGGACTTTCTAAGTATGTTAGAATAGGATTAGGAACTAAGGCAGAGTATATTGAGGAAAAGGGATCAGATGACTATAACGGTGGTTCTTTAACAGATGCATACGGTCTATGGAGTATCTATCCTTATATAACTTATGATACAAGAAATAATCCAATGAATCCAACAAAGGGAGAGTACGCTAAGTATCAAGTAGAAGGTGGATATGCAGGTGGATATGATGCAGATACTTTTGCTAATACAACATTAGAGTTAAGAAAGTATCACAAAGGATTTACTAAGCGTAACACAATGGCATATAGAGTAGTATCAGGAATTATGACAGATACAACTAAAGAATCTCAAAGATTCTGGGTTGGAGGAAACAATTTAAGAGGTTACGATGGAGGATTCTTCCAAGGTACTCAAAAGGTTGTTGGTACAGTAGAGAATAGAACTCAAATTAATGATATAGTTGGATTCGTATTATTTATGGATGCAGGTAGAGCATGGGCACAAAATGGTAGAGACCCTGGATATGAGCATGACGCAGATTTCGCAGATGAAATAGGGGTAGCAGCAGGATTTGGACTAAGATTAAATACTCCATTAGGACCGTTAAGATTTGACTTTGGATGGCCAATAGGTTCTAAAATTGATGATGAGGGAGGAATGCAGTTCTTCTTTAACATGGGACAGTCATTCTAATAAATAATTATTATAAGGTGTTAATTAAGTGATTTGAAATATAAATATCACGAACAAAGATAAACGGAGGATATTATAAATGAAAAAATTAAGCGCATTAGCATTAATGGCAACATTGTCATTATCAGCATTATCAGCAACAATAGGTTATGTAAATACACAGGAAGTTTTCCGTGGATACTCACAAACTAAAATAATCCAAACTAATTTAGATAAGGAAAGAAATAGATTAGAAGACGAGATTAAGAAGAAAGAATTAGTTCTTCAAAAAAATCAAGTTGAATTACAATCTAAAGGACCTAAAGTAACAGCTGAAGAAAAAACTAAATTCCAAAAAGATGTAGAAGTTTTCCAAAAGTTTGTTAAAGATTCTCAAATTAAATTAAACAAAGAAGAAAGAGCAAGACTTCAAGAGATTGAAGCAAGCATCAATTCTGCAGTACAACAAGTTGCTAAAGAAGGAAAATATGAGTATATATTAGAAGGTGGAGCTGTTAAATTTGGTGGAGAGAATGTAACATCAAAAGTTTTATCAATAATGGAAAAATCTTCAAAAAAATAATTAATTAACTAACTAATTAATATAAAAATAAAATATATATGGAGGGGAGAACGGTGAGTTATAATTTAATTGACTTAGTAAGCCTTCTTGGATGTGAAACTAAGGGAGATATAAGTACAGAAATTATTTCTGGACTTACTCCCTTTTTTCACTCTCAAGAAGATAGTGTAACGTTTGCAGCAGATGAAAAATTTTTAAAAAATATAGGTGGAACAAAGGCTAAGTATGTAATTGTTCCAAATGGAATACCTCTTCCAGAAATTGGAAAGATATATTTAAAAGTAAGTGAAAATCCAAGAACACTTATGCCAAAACTATTAAACTTCTTTAAAAAAGAAGTGAAACCTATGAGCAAGATGATAGAAGATTCTGCAAAAATAGGAGAAAATTGTGATATAGCACCAAATGTTTATATAGGACATGACGTAGTAATTGGTAATAATGTAAAAATAATGCCACATACTACAATATGCCAAGGTGTTGTAATTGGTGAAGATTCTATAATTAATCCAAATGTAACTATAAGAGAATTTTGCACTTTAGGTAAAGGGTGTATTATTCAACCAGGAGCAGTAATTGGTGGAGATGGATTTGGGTATATAAAGATTGGTGGAAATAACACTAAGATAGAGCAGATAGGTTCAGTAGTATTAGAAGACTATGTTGATATAGGAGCTAACACAACTATTGATAGAGGAGCTATAGGAGATACAATAGTAAAGAAATATACTAAAATTGATAACTTAGTTCAAATTGCTCATAATGATGTAATTGGTGAAAACTGCTTAATTATATCTCAAGTAGGAATAGCTGGTAGTACAACAGTTGGAGACAATACTATTTTAGCTGGTCAAGTAGGAGTAACAGGTCATATAACAATAGGAAGCAATGTTGTTATAGGAGCTAAATCAGGTGTTATGAGTGACGTTCCAGACAACTCTGGGCTATCAGGTCATCCTTTAGTCGAACATAAAGAAGATATGAGAATAAGGGTAGCTATGAGAAAATTACCAGAAACAATGAAAAAAATAAAAGATATTGAAAAAAAATTAGATAGCATGTTAAAATAAAAGAAGGTAAAAAAAAGATAGGGGTAGCTAAGATGAAAAAAAGAATATATTTTAATAAATGTGACGATATGAGGTTTATCTCTCATCTTGATCTATTAAGATTTTTAGAGAGAGTTTTAACAAAAGGAGAGATTCCTGTAAAATATAGTCAAGGTTTTCATCCAAGACCAAAAATCTCTTTAGGAAATCCCGTTTCATTGGGAACAGAAGCTTTTAATGAAGTTATGGATATTGATTTAGAAACAGATATGGATAATGATAAAATATTATCTATAATAAATAATATGAATGTTTTAGGTTTTACAATTTTAAAAGTTGAGGATTGTTTAGATAAAGTTTCTATCGTTGAAAAATTTAAAACTGCAATATATAGAATATCTGGAGAAGAAAAAGATATTGATGCTTTAGCAAATTTACTTTCTCAAGAAACAATTATTGAAAGTAAAGAGAAAAAAGGAAAGATAGTAGAGAGAGACTTAAAAGAAAAAATTTCAGATGTAATAAGAAAGTCTGAAACTCAAATTGAAATTCATATTGCCAATGGCTCACCTAATATTTATATAGAAATGGCAGGGGTAGAGTTAACAAATGTTGAGATACAAAAATTTGGATATATAGAAAGTGAAATAGTTTAAGGGGGAGTATCAGATGTTAGATTTAAGATTTATGCGTGAAAACATTGAATTTTTACAAGAAATGTTGGCGAAAAGAGGCTCTAATATGAGTTTAGATGAGTTCCAACAATTAGACGCAGAAAGAAGAGATATTTTAACGGAAGTTGAAGCTTTAAGAGGAAAGAGAAATATAGTTTCTGCAGAAATTGCTAAAATGAAAAAAAATAAAGAAGATGCAACAAAAGAAATAACTGAAATGGGAGAAGTTTCTTCTAGAATTAAAGAGTTAGATACTGTACTTGCTACAGTAGATTCTAAATTAGACTATATTCAAAGAACAATTCCTAACATTTTCCATGAAACAGTTCCAGTTGGAAAAGATGAAGAGGATAACGTAGTTATAAGAACATGGGGAACACCGAAAGAGTATTCTTTTGAACCTAAAAACCACTGGGAAATAGGAGAGAATCTTGATATTCTTGATTTTGAAAGAGGTGCAAAACTTGGAGGATCAAGATTTGTTATCTATAGAGGAATGGGTGCTAAATTAGAGAGAGCTTTAATCAGTTTCATGTTAGATACACATACAGAAGAGCATGGATATACTGAGCATATAACTCCTTTCATAGTAAGAAGAGAGATTTGTGAAGGAACAGGACAGCTTCCTAAGTTTGAAGAAGATATGTACAAGACAACTGATGATATGTTCTTAATATCAACATCAGAAATAACTTTAACAAATATTCATAGAGAAGAGATATTAGATGAGAAAGATTTACCTAAGTACTATACTGCTTACTCACCTTGTTTCAGAAGAGAAGCTGGTTCTTATGGTAGAGATATGAAAGGTTTAATAAGATTACACCAATTCAACAAAGTTGAGATGGTAAAACTTTCTACACCAGAAAATTCATATGATGAATTAGAAAAAATGGTTGTAAATGCAGAAACAATTTTACAAAAATTAGGATTACCTTATAGAGTAATATTATTATGTACAGGAGATATGGGATTTGGAGCAGCTAAAACTTATGATTTAGAAGTTTGGGTACCAGGTCAAAATAAATATAGAGAGATATCTTCATGTTCAAACTGTACAGATTTCCAAGCTAGAAGAATGGGATTAAAATACAGACCTGAAGGACAAACAAAAAGTGAGTTTATTCATACTTTAAACGGTTCAGGACTTGCTGTAGGAAGAACACTTGTAGCAATTATGGAAAACTACCAACAAGAAGATGGAAGTTTCTTAATTCCAGAAGCTTTAGTACCATATATGAGAGGAGCTACTGTTGTTAAAAAGTAGTATATTGTTACTTCTTATTAGTAATCTTTATTTTAATAGAATAGAATTTCTCATTGGAATATTTTGTGTAGTCTTAATAGTAAATTTTATCTATAACAAAGAGATTGGTAAAAAATTTAAGTATATGAAAGTATTGATGTTCTTTTATTTAATGACTTCACTATTTCAAATATTTTTTACTCAAAATGGAGAAGTTTTATTTAAGGTTTTTAATATGTACATCACTAAAGAGGGATTAATCAACTTTGGTGTTAGTCTTATTAGAATGGTAAACTTAGTTTTAATCTCTTGGCTTATAGGATACAAAAAAATATTTAACAGTTTTGGAAAGTACGAAAGGATTATAGAAAATGTAATTTGTATGGTTCCCGAAGTAATGATTCTTTTTAAAAAAAGAATGAGAATAAAATGGTTTTTTAGGCATATTTTAAAGCAAATAAAGTTAAAAATGTAGCAGAAATAAATTTTTGTTAAATTTGATAATGTGTTAAAATGAGTTGTATTATAAAATTTGGAGGGATAAAGATGGGATATAATTACAAAGAATTAGGATTAGTAAACACAAGAGAGATGTTTGCAAAAGCTAACAAAGAAGGATATGCAGTTCCTGCATTTAATTTTAACAATATGGAGCAAATGTTAGCAATCGTTGAAGCTTGTGCTGAGATGGGTTCACCTGTAATCTTACAATGTTCAACAGGAGCATTAAAATATATGGGGAAAACAGTAACTCCTTTACTTGCTAAAGCAGCAGTAGATAGAGCTAGAGAAATGGGATCAGATATTCCAGTAGCTTTACACTTAGATCATGGTCCAGATTTAGCAGCAGTAAAAACTTGTATAGAGTGTGGATTCTCATCTGTAATGATAGATGGATCACACCATGCTTTTGAAGAAAATATTGCAGTTTCAAAAGAAGTTGTTGAGTATGCTAAAGGATTCGACGTTACAGTTGAAGGTGAATTAGGAGTTCTTGCTGGTATAGAGGATGATGTAGTTGCAGATTCTCACAAATTTACAAAACCAGAAGAGGTTGAAGAATTTGTAAAAAGAACTGGAGTGGATTCTTTAGCAATAGCTATCGGAACTTCTCATGGAGCACACAAATTCAAACCAGGTGAGGATCCAAAATTAAGATTAGATATATTAGAAGAGGTTGAAAGAAGATTACCTGGATTCCCAATCGTTTTACACGGTTCATCAGAAGTTCCAGCAAAATACATTGAAATGTTAAGAACTTACGGTGGGGAAATTAAAGACGCAATTGGAATTCCTGCTACTGAGTTAAGAAATGGAGCTAAATCAGGTGTAGCAAAAATAAACGTTGATACAGACGGTAGACTTGCATTTACAGCAGGATTAAGAAAAGCTTTAATGGAAAATCCTAAAGAGTTCGATTCTAGAAAGTACTTAGGTGCAGGAAAAGAAGAGATGAAAGGTTATTATAAAACAAAAATAGTTGATGTTTTTGGTTCTGAATCAGCATACAAAAAAGCAGATAAAAAATAATTAAATAAAATTGATTAAGCAGAGTAGAGAAGATTTTTATAAGTCTTCTCTACTTTTTTTGCGTTTTATATATGTGATAAAAGCAATTATCACATTTGAAAAAATGTGAAGATATAGTACAATGTATATGGAAGTAAATGTATAAAGGTACATTAAATATAGTTTTAATCAAAATGGTTACAAAAACAGAAATAAATGATTGTAAAATAATATCAAATGATATAAAAACGGTCACATATGATGTTGACAATAGAGCGTTTAATGTGTAGAATAGACGTAGTATATAATGTTAATTTATTGCTTTTACTTATTTAAGAAACAAATTAAAATAATATATATAGGAGGAAAAAATGAGTTGTGATAACAAATTGAAAAAAGAATGTTTTGATAAATTAGAAAATTTTATTAATAACATTTCTGACAAAAACGGGTGTTTAATTACAGTTTTACATCAAGCACAAGAGATTTTTGGATATTTACCACATGAAGTTCAAGAGTTTGTTGCTGAAAAATTAAATTTACCAATAGCGAAAGTATATGGAGTAGTAAGTTTTTATCATTTCTTTAAAATGGTACCCCAAGGAAAATACCCGATTTCAGTATGTATGGGAACAGCTTGTTATGTAAGAGGTGCTGAAAAAGTTCTTGATGAAATTAAGAGAGAACTAGGAATTGAAGTTGGTGAGACTTCTGCCGATGGAATGTTTTCAATCGATGCACTAAGATGTGTTGGTGCCTGTGGACTTGCTCCGGTTGTATTAATAGGAAAAGACGTTTATGGAAAAGAAAATGTAAAGGATATGAAATCAATTATAGATTCATATAGAGCTAAGGAGGCATAATCTAATGGATAAAAAAATTAAAAATTTAGAAGAATTATTAAAAAAGATTAAAGAGTCTTCAGAATTAGTTGCTATAAGAAAAAAGTAGAAGGAGAGGATTTAGCACTAAAAATAGTAGTTTGCTTAGCCAGTGAAAGAGAAATAGCTAAGAGCAATACAGATTTAGTGATAGAAACTCTCAAAAAATATATCTTAGATAAAAATTTAAAGGGAATAGAACTCTATTATTCTAAATTTCAAGGATATGCTGGAGATTATCCAACTTTAAAAATTTATGATAAAGAAAAAAGAGAAATAGTTTTTGGAAATAAAAATCCAGAAGAAGCTATAGAAATATTAGAGAAATATTACAAATAATACTAATGTAGGTAGGAGGAAATATGGTACATAAAACTCATGTTCTTGTATGTGGAGGAACAGGTTGTCTTTCATCTAAAAGTGACGATATAATTGACAATATCAATAAGATTGTAAAAGAGAAAAATCTGACTAATGAAGTAACTGTAGTAAAAACAGGGTGTTTTGGATTTTGCGAAAAAGGACCAATAGTTAAAATTGTTCCTGATAATACTTTTTATGTAGAAGTAAAACCGGAAGATGCAGGAAGAATAGTAGAAAACCATATTATTAATAACGAGATCTTAGAAGATAGACTATACATTGACCCAAGAAATAATCAGAAAGTTAGAGAAGGAGAGCATTTTGAATTCTATAAAAAGCAAATGAGAGTAGCTCTTGCTAATTGTGGAATGATAGATCCTGAAAATATTAATGAATATTTTGCAGTTGATGGATACAAAGCTTTAGGAGAGATAATAACAACTAAAACACCTCAAGAAGCTATTGATATAATGAAAGCATCTGGATTAAGAGGAAGAGGTGGAGCTGGATTCCCTACAGGATTAAAATGGCAATTTGCTCATAACTCTAAAGGGGATGTTAAATATGTTGTATGTAATGCTGATGAAGGAGATCCAGGAGCATTCATGGATAGATCAATACTTGAAGGAGATCCTCATAATATTATAGAAGGTATGGCAATTTGTGGATACTCTATAGGGGCTTCAAAAGGTCTTGTATATATAAGAGCTGAATACCCACTTGCAATAGAAAGATTAAAGAAAGCTATAAGTGATGCTAGAGAGTATGGACTTTTAGGTGATAATATTTTAGGAACTAACTTCTCTTTTGACATAGAGATAAAATATGGAGCGGGAGCCTTTGTTTGTGGAGAGGAAACAGCTCTTATTCATTCTATGGAAGGGGAAAGAGGAGAGCCTACTTCTAAACCACCATTCCCAGCAGAATCAGGTTACATGGGAAAACCAACAAATGTAAATAATGTAGAAACATTAGCAAATATAACAAAAATATTTTTAAATGGTCCAGAATGGTTTAAGGCTATAGGAACTGAAAAATCAGCTGGTACAAAAGTATTTGCTCTTGCAGGAAAAATAAATAATGTTGGATTAGTTGAAGTTCCAATGGGAACAACGCTAAGAGAGGTTATTTTTGAAATTGGTGGAGGAATAAAAAACGGTAAAAAGTTTAAGGCAGTTCAGACAGGTGGACCTTCTGGAGGATGTTTAACTGAAAAAGATTTAGATACTCCAATAGACTTTGATAACTTAGTAGCTAAAGGATCTATGATGGGATCTGGAGGTATGATAGTTATGGATGAGGATGACTGTATGGTTGCAGTTTCTAAATTCTATCTAGAGTTTACAGTTGATGAATCATGTGGTAAATGTACACCATGTAGAATAGGAAATACAAGATTATTTGAAATATTAGAAAAAATTACTCAAGGAAAAGGAACAATGAAAGATTTAACAACACTTAGAGAACTTTCTGAAACAATAAAAGTTACTTCACTTTGTGGATTAGGTCAAACATCTCCAAATCCTATTTTATCAACATTAAATCAATTTTGGGATGAATACGTAGCTCACGTTACTGAGAAAAAATGTCCAGCGGGTAGATGTACATCTCTTCTTAAATATGTAATAAATGATAAGTGTATTGGATGTACGGCTTGTGCAAGAGTTTGTCCTGTAAACTGTATCAGTGGAAAAGTAAAAGAAAAACATATGATTAATCAAGATAAATGTATTAAATGCGGTGCATGTCAAACAACATGTAAATTTAAAGCAATTGACAAGATTTAATTGGGAGGGTAATCTAAATGGAAATAATAAAAGTAACCATAGATGGCAAGGAAGTAGAAACGGTAAAAGGGGCTACAATCCTTGCAGCAGCTAAAACAATTGGAATTAAAATTCCCACACTATGTCACCTTGAAATTGCAGAGTTTGGTTTAAAAAATAACTGTGCCTCATGCAGAATTTGTGTAGTTGAAGTAGAAGGTAGAGGAAACCTTGCTCCAGCTTGTGCAACTCCAGTTACAGAAGGAATGAAAATAACTACACACTCAGCAAAAGTAATGCAAAAGAGAAGAATGGTTTTGGAACTTTTGTTATCTGACCATCCTAAAGATTGTTTAGTATGTTCTAAAAATGGAGATTGCGAGTTGCAAACTCTTGCATCTGAATTTGGAATTAGAGATATTAGATTTGAAGGGAAAAGATCAACTTATAAAAAAGAGGTTTCACCTTCAATAATAAGAGATATTGATAAATGTATCATGTGTAAAAGATGTTCAACTATGTGTAATGAAATTCAAACATGTGGAGTTTTATCAACTATTGATAGAGGTTTTGGAGCTGTAGTATCAACAGCTTATCAGCAAAATTTAGAGACAACACCATGTACTTACTGTGGGCAATGTGTTGCAGTATGTCCAGTTGGAGCTTTATCTGAAAAAGATAATACTTGGGATTTAGTAGAAGCAATAGCAAATCCTAAAAAGAAAGTTATTGTACAAGTTGCACCAGCAGTTAGAGTAGCTTTAGGAGAAGAGTTTGGATTACCAGCGGGAACAGATGTTACAGGTAAAATGGTAGCCGCTTTAAGAACTTTAGGGTTCGATGAAGTGTTTGATACAAACTGGGCAGCAGACCTTACAATAATGGAAGAGGGATCAGAGTTTATAGATAGATTAACTA
This sequence comes from Fusobacteriaceae bacterium, assembly GCA_051656905.1. Taxonomy (GTDB): domain Bacteria; phylum Fusobacteriota; class Fusobacteriia; order Fusobacteriales; family Fusobacteriaceae; genus JAGNZR01. The sequence goes on from JBOFJQ010000010.1 coordinate 111,703, forward strand.
AGCACTTAGCAGGGGATAAAACAGTTAAATTACCACTTTTAACATCATGTTGTCCAGCTTGGGTAAACTTCTTTGAATATAATTTCCCAGATATGTTAGATATACCTTCAACAGCTAAATCACCACAACAGATGTTTGGAGCAGTAGCTAAAAATATTTGGGCAAAAGAAGAAGGTATTGATAGAAATGATTTAGTAGTAGTTTCTGTAATGCCATGTCTAGCTAAAAAATACGAGGCTGCAAGACCTGAATTTTCAAAAGATGGAAATCCAGATGTAGATTTCTCTATATCGACAAGAGAGTTAGCGCATTTATTAAAACAAGCTAACATTAATCTATTAAATATGGAAGAGGAAGAATTTGATAATCCTTTAGGATTCTCAACAGGAGCTGCAGATATATTTGGTAGAACAGGTGGAGTTATAGAGGCCGCAGTAAGAACTATATATGAAGTTGTAACAAAGAAAGAGCTAGAGAATGTAGACTTTGTTCAGTTAAGAGGTATGGAAGCTGTTAGAGCAGCAGAAGTAGATGTTGATGGAGTGAAAGTAAGAATTGGTATAGCTCATGGACTTGGAGCAGCAAGACAGTTATTAGAAAAAGTAAGAAGTGGAGAAGAAAAGTTTCATGCTATAGAAATAATGGCATGTAAAGGTGGATGTGTAGGTGGAGGAGGACAACCTTTCCATCATGGAAATGTAGAGATTATAAAAGCAAGAACAGCAGGAATTCAAGCTATTGATAGCGGAAAAGAGCTAAGAAAATCTCACAAAAATGAGTATGTGATGTCTATATATGAGAAGCATTTAGGTGCTCCATTAAGTCACAAAGCACATGATTTATTACATACACACTATTTTTCTAAAAAAAAATAACAAAATAAAATAAAATTGCAATAAAGCTAAGGGATTTCTTAAAGTTAAGAGATCCCTTAGTGATTTTATGAAATAAGGTTGCTTAAATTTTGACAAAAGTCAATAGATATACTATAATTAATTATATTTCTAATATTATAAAGCGAGGGGGATAAAGATTAATGTTTAATCAAGAAAGATTAGTGGGTAATTTTTTAAATATGGTAAAAATATCTTCTCCATCATTAAAAGAGCGTGAGATGGCAGATTATTTAAAAAATGAATTAAAAGATTTGGGATTAGAGATAGAAGAGGACAATGCTGGAAGCAAAATCGGAGGAAACTCTGGGAATATAGTTGCTGTATTAAAAGCGCCAGGAAAGAAGAAGATATTATTCAGTTCTCATATGGATACAGTTTCTCCTTGTGAAAAAATAACTCCAATAATGGAAAATGGAATTATTAAAACAGATGGTACGTCAGTTTTAGGTGGAGATGACAAGGCTGGAATAGCTGCAATCATCGAAATGATTAGAATGATAAAAGAGTCAGGAGTAGATCATCCAGAAATTATAGCTGTATTCTCTGTTGCAGAGGAAATAGGACTTTTAGGAGCTAAGTACTTTGATTTAGACAAATATAAACCAGATTATGCGTTTATTATTGATTCAGGTGGAGCGCCAGGTTCGGCAGTTATACAAACTCCATTTGCTGCAAAAGGTGAAATAAAAGTAATAGGAAAAACTGCTCATGCAGGAGTAGCTCCAGAGCTAGGGATAAATGCTTTAATGGTAGCTTCTCATGCTATAACAAAATTAAGATTAGGAAGAATTGATGCTGAAACAACATCAAACATAGGTATTGTAAAAGGTGGACAAGCTGTAAATATAGTTATGCCAGAAGTATCTATGATGTATGAGGCTAGAAGTTTTAAAGGGGAAACTTTAGACGCTTTATTAGCAGAAACTTTTGATATCTTTGAAAAAACTACAGCACAATTTGGGGCTAAATTTGAGCATTCAGTTGTAAAAGGATATAAAGGATATAAATTAGAAGATGGATGCGAAATTTTAAATGTATTTGAAAAGGCATGTTCAGCTTCTGGAGCAGACTTCAAAAAAGTTTCTTCAGGTGGAGGATGCGACGCAAACATCTACAGTGGAAAAGGGATTGTCTCTATAAATATGGGTATCGGAATGAGTAAGGTTCATACGAATGATGAATTTATAAAAATAGAAGACATAGTTAATTGTACAAAACTTATTTATGAAATAGCGAAAGGATTTTAAATAGAAAATGTTAAAACTAAAAAAGGAAAATAAGAAAAAAGTATTAGTAATTTTAGTTGTAGTAGCATTTATCTCTTTTTTAGTTAAAAATAAAATTAAACTTGTTACAGAGGTAACAAGTTTAATTTTTAATCCTATTCAATCAAAGATTTATAAAACTGAAGGAAATATAGAAAATTTCGGGAAAGGTATTTTAAATTTTAAAGAGTTGGTAAAAGAGAATAATGATAATAGAGCTAAAGTTGCACTATTAGAAACAGAGGCACATTTATATAGAAATTTACAAAGTGAAAATGAAAGATTAAAAAAATTACTAGAAATAAAAAATGAGAGACCTGATTTGAAAATAGGAATAGTAATTTTTAGACATATCTATGATTTGTATAAAAATTTTACAATTAATTTAGGTGAAGAAGAGAAGATAAAAAAAAATATGGTTGCTGTTATTGGTAATAATTTAGTAGGAAAAGTGGTTTCAGTATCACAAGATCACTCAATTGTAGAAACTATAAATAGTGAAGATTTTAACATTAGCGTAATTAACGATTTGCAAGTTTTAGGAATAGTAAAGGGGAATGAAGATGACCCTAGAAAGTTAATATTTATACCTTCTGTTAGTGATGAAAATGTAAATATTGGAGATACAATATATACTTCTGGAGTTAGTGATGTTTATCCTAAAGGATTGATTGTTGGGAAAATTATATCTAAATCAAAAGAAGAAGAGATGTTTTCAGTTGAACCGAGTGTAGATGTTTCTAAATTAACTGAAGTCATAATTATAGGAAAGGGTGTTGAGTAATTGAAAAGAGTTTTTTTTGTTTTTTTGTTTTTTTGTAATGTTTTATTTTCAGAATTGACTTCAAATATAAATAGTTTATCCTCAATAAAAAGTCTAAAGTTAAATGCAAAAGAGAGTTTTAATGATGGTAAAAATAAACGAATAGCGGAATATGAATTAAGTATAGAACTTCCAGATAGAATGAAGAAAGTACAATTTTTGCCAGAAATAAATAAAGGTGAAATATATATATATTCGAAAGATGAAAGAATAGTTTATCTTCCTTTTTTTAATGAGGTTACAAAAGGAAAGATACCTGTAGGTGAAGCCAGTGTCGTGGATTACCTAAATAGAATTATTGAGTTAGAAAAAAAAGATAAAAATTTTAAAGAAGATTTTAATAAGAATTCTAGTGTTGTTTTTCAGAGTAAAGATAATGAAAGAATAATATTAAATAATATAAAAAATATAGATGGATTTAGATTTCCAACAAATATAGAAGTTTATAGTGGCGAAAATAAAGTTTTAGATATAATCTTAGATAATATATCTTTTAACCCAAAATTTGAAAAAGATGAATTTCAGCTGAAAAATGAATAGACTACAGTGTGAAGGGATTATAATTTATAAAGAAGATTATAGTGAAGCTGATATTAGGATAGTAGTTCTTACAAATACTAATGGATTAATAAACTTTTATATAAAAGGAATAAGAAAAACTAAAAAAAGAGATGTTGCAGCTGTTGATATTTTAGCTTATTCTAAACTAAATTTAATAAGAAAGAATGATACATATAATATTCAAGATATTGAATTATTAAAAGATTTTTCTAATATAAAAAAAGATTTAGATAAACTTTACCTAAGTATATATTTATTAGATATTATAAAAAAGATACTAGTAGAGGAAGATTGTAGAGAGAAAGAGTTTTTATTACTAAAAAATACTCTTGATTATATGGAAAATCAAGATAAAAAAGAAAATCAGTTACTTGTAGTAGCATTTTTTCTTTTTAGAATAATAAAATTTGAAGGGGTATATTTCAATAGTATAAATAACTTTTTTCAAGATAAAAAAGAGAGTGATTTTTTAGAAGAGAAAGAAATATTAAAGAAATTTATAGAAAACAGGGTAAAAGATATTGGTTTAGAAGAATTAAATGAAAAAGTAATTTTTAGACTTATCTTATTATTGGAAGATTATATTAATAATCAATTGGAAATTAACTTAAATATTCGGGAAATATTAATAAAATATTGAAAATATAGAAAATATGGAATATAAAAGAATTATTGGAGTGTAATATTATGCAAAAAATAAGAATAGTAGATTATATGGATGAGAATTTAATATCTTTGAGTTTAACTTCTAGGAATAAAGAAGATTTATTAAAAGAAGTTACTAATTTAATATCTAATTCTGAAAAAATAAAAGATTCGAAAGAGATATTAGATGCTTTACAAAAAAGAGAACAAGTTGGAAGTACAGGAATTGGAAAAGGGGTTGCAATACCTCATGCAAAGACTGAAGCAGTTGAAAGCTTAACGATAGCTTTTGGAATTACAAAAGATATGATAGATTATAAGTCTTTAGATAATGAAAAAGTTAATATGTTTTTCATTTTCGCTTCACCACTTAAAGACAGTCAAATTTATTTGAAAGTTTTAGCAAGAATTTCAAGGTTGATAAGAGATGAAGAGTTTAGGAAAAGAATCTATTTATGTAAAACAGCAAAAGAGATTATAGAAGTAATAAAAGAAGAAGAGGGAAGTTAATATGAGATGCCCATATTGTAATAGTGAGGAAACAAAGGTTATAGATAGTAGAGTTTCTACGGAAGGAAGTGCGGTTAAAAGAAGAAGAGAGTGTGTTGAATGTGAGAGAAGATTCAATACTTATGAAAAACTAGAAGATATAACTCTTTATGTAAAAAAGAAATCAGGTGGAAGAGAGAAGTTTCAAAGAGAAAAAATTATAAGTGGTTTAACTCTTGCAATAATAAAAAGAGATGTTGGAATGGAGAAACTTCAAGAGTTAGTTGATGAGGTAGAAATAATCATTCAAAAATTGCCTAACAATGAAATTGGAAGTAAAGAGTTAGGAGATATTATTCTAGAAAAATTGTTGCTATTAGATGAAGTAGCGTATATAAGATTTGCTTCTGTATATAAAGAGTTTAAAGATTTAAAATCTTTTGTGGAGCTTATTGAACAAGTACAAAAAAGTAGGTAAAAATATGAAAGTAGCTATATTAAATGGTGTAAATTTAAATTTTTTAGGAATAAGAGAGACTTCTATATATGGAAGCGATACCTTAGATCAAATTAATGAAAAAATAGAAAAATTCTGTATAGATTCAAATATTGAAATAGAATTTTATCAATCAAATATAGAGGGTGAAATAGTAAATAAGATACATAGCTTACATAAGAGTGTAGATTATATAATTATAAATCCAGGAGCATATACTCACTATAGTATAGCAATAAGAGATGCAATTTTAGCAGTGGGAATAAAAACAATAGAGGTTCATCTATCTAATGTAGATGCAAGAGAAGAATTTAGAAAACATTCAGTAATTTCAGATATAGCAGTAGGTAAAATATCTGGATTTGGAAGTTTTGGATATATAATGGCGCTAGAATATATAAAACAAAGGGGTAATATATAAATGAAAATACTTTTTATGGGAACTCCAGAGTTTGCAGTTCCATCATTAGATGTTTTAAACGAAAAGCATGAAATAGTTGGGATTTTTACAAAGGTAGATAAACCAAATACAAGAGGTGGAAAAATAAAATTTACACCTGTTAAAGAGTATGGTATAACACATAATATACCTGTTTATCAGCCAAATAATTTAAGAACAGAAGAAACTTATGAACTGGTAAAGGAGATTAATCCTGACCTTATAGTAGTAGTTGCTTATGGAAAAATAATTCCAAACAATATAATAGAGTTTCCAAAATATGGTATAATAAATGTACATTCTTCTATATTACCAAAATATAGAGGTGCAGCTCCTATAAATGCTGCAATAGTAGCTGGAGAAAAAGAGACTGGTGTAACTATAATGGATATAGCAGAAGAACTTGACGCTGGTGATATCATAGAAATTGGTAAAACACCAATAACAGAAGAGGATAACTTTTTAACTCTTCACGATAGATTGAAAAATATTGGAGCTGAAACTCTTTCAATAGCTGTAGAGAAAATTTTTAATGGAACAGCTGTAAGAACTAAACAAGATCATAGTGCTGCAACATTTGTTAAACCTTTTAAGAAAGAGGAGTGTAGAGTAAATTGGTCTAAGACAAGTGAAGAAGTATTTAATTTTGTAAGAGGAATGAGCCCATTTCCAGGAGTTTTTTCTGAAATAGATGGGAAACTTATGAAAATTGTAGAAGTTAAAAAATGTGAAAATGTATATTCTGATAAATCCTGTGGTGAAGTAGTGGATAAAGATAAGCATCAAGGGTTTATAGTGAAAACAGGAGATAAATCAGTTATACTAACAAAAATAAAACCAGAAAACAAAGGTATCATATCAGGTGTAGACTCAATAAATGGAAAACAATTAAAAATAGAGGATACATTAATATAAAATAAGTAGTTTTTTAAGGAGAAAAATGTTACTAGATGGAAAGAAAGTTTCAGCAGAAATAAAGTTAGAAGTAAAAGAAGAAGTAGAGAGCTTTTTAAAAAAGGGATTGCCACAGCCAGGATTAGCAGTTATAATTGTAGGTGAGGATAAAGCTTCTCAAATATATGTTGGTTCAAAAACAAGAAGTTGTGCAGAAGCAGGAATAAAAAGTGAACATATAAAATTTCCTGAAAATACAACAGAAGAAGACCTTATAAAAGAGGTAGAAAGATTAAATAATGACGATACTATAGATGCTATATTAGTGCAAATGCCTTTACCAAAACATATAAATTCAAGTGCAGTCATAGAAAAAATTTCTCCTAAAAAAGATGTAGATTGTTTTACAAGTACAAATATAGGAAATGTTTATCTAGGAGTAGAGGATACAGTTTACCCATGCACACCTTTTGGAATTGTTCAGATTTTAAAAAAGTATGAACTTAGCGTTGAAGGAAAAGATGTTGTAGTAATTGGAAGAAGTAATATTGTAGGAAAACCTATGGCATTAATGCTTGTAAATATGGGAGCAACAGTAACTATTTGTAATAGTAAAACAAAAGATTTAAAAGAAAAAACAAAGCAAGCAGAAATTTTAATATCTTGTGTTGGAAAGAAAGATTTTATAACAGAGGATATGGTAATGCCTGGAGCTATTATAATAGATGTAGGAATAAATAGAGTAGATGGAAAAATATATGGGGATGTAGATTTTGAAAATGTTTCAAAAAAAGCTTCTTATATAACTCCAGTTCCTGGTGGAGTTGGGGTAATGACAGTAGCAATGTTATTAAAAAATTGTATTAATTTATATAAAAAAAATAGAGGTGAAAAATGAAAATTGATTTAGAAGTAGTAAAAAGTCTAGCTAAAAATATCAATAAGTATAATTTAAGTGAGTTAACACTAGAAGGGGAAGGGGAAAAATTAACAATAAAAAGAGAAGTTCCTCAAGAGCAAGTTGTTACTCAAGTAGTTCAGCAAAGAGTTGCACCACAAGTAGAAGAGATAGTAGAGGTTCCTTCTAAAGAAGTGGTAGCTGAGAAGCCAGAAGGGGAAACTTTAAATTCGCCAATGGTAGGAACTTTTTATGGTTCACCAGCACCAGGAGCAGCCAATTTTGTAGTTGTAGGGCAAGAAGTTAATGAAGGGGATACTCTTTGCATAGTTGAAGCAATGAAACTTATGAATGAAGTTAAAGCAACTAAAAAATGTAGAATAGAAGCTATTTTAGTAAAAGACGGAGATGTATTAAAGAAAGGACAAAGTATTTTTGTAATCTCTTAATTTTAAATTTAAATAGAAACAATAAAAAAAATCAATAAAAAAAAGGAAGATTCTTAAGGTAATTTAGTTATATATTATCTTAAGGATCTTCCTTTTTTTATTAGTGACATTGGATAAAGGAAAATAAATAAGTAAATTGTATAAAATATAAAGAAATTATTTATACAAGATATAAGTAATAACCCATTAAAGTTGTAAAATTATAATGGGTGTGTTAAAATATAATATAAGTAGGGGGAGTAATTATGAGAAAAATTTCTGATATTATGAACAAAAATTTAGTGGTTATAAATAAAGAGACAGGGTTAGATGAAATTATAAAAATCATGAAGACTAATAGAATTGGAAAACTTCCAGTTATTGATGAAAATGGAGAGGTTTTAGGAGTTGTTACAAGGGATGATATCTTAGTAAGAGAGGAAAAATTACCTATGCAACCGATGATAGCTTTTTGGGAAGTATTAATAAGTTTGCCAACTAGCAAAGAATTTCAAGATAAAATAAAAAAAATGAGTTCATATAAAGCTGGAGATTTATTTAGTAATAATTACTATATTGCAACCTCAAATGATAATTTAGAAGATGTTATTACAGAAATGTTAGACAATAGATATGAATATACTCTTATTATAGAGGATAAAAAGTTAATAGGTATTGTAACAAAAAGTGATTTAATTGATAAGTGTTTCTAAGTTATAAAAATATTTTTATATAGGTATATATTAAGAAGGAAGGTGTTATTTTAAATTGGAGATAAGTAATAGTGTGCTAAGAGACATAGGGATTCTAGTTTTCTTAGTTTTGTTGTCAGGGATTTTTTCTGCCTCAGAAACAGCGTTGACTTCTTTTAGAAGTATTTCATTAGAGGAGGTGGATTTAAAACATCCAAAAGAAGCAAATCTATTAAAAAAATGGTTGAAGTATCCGAATGAAATATTAACAGGAATGCTTTTAGGTAATAACATAGTTAATATATTAGGGTCATCAATTGCAACTGCTCTAACGCTAGAAATTATGGGAAATAATAGACTGTCTATAGTGGTTTCTACAGTTATAATGACAGTTGTTATATTAATTTTTGGGGAGATAACTCCTAAAATAATCGCCAAAAATAATGCTGTAAAAATATCAAGAAAAGTAATTTTGCCAATGTATTATTTAGCTTATGTAACTAAACCAATAGTTTTTATCCTAATGGGGATTTCAAAAATAATTGGTAGGATGCTAGGAATAGAGATAAAAGATGAAGCTTTAATGATAACAGAAAAAGATATTATATCATTTGTTAATGTTGGAGAAGCTGAAGGAATAATAGAAGAGGGTGAAAAGGAGATGATTCACTCAATTTTTGAATTTGGAGAAACAACAGCTAAAGAGGTTATGACACCAAGAACATCGATGTATTCAATAGAAGGAACAAAAACAATAGATGCTATTTGGGAAGAACTTATAGAAACAGGATTTTCAAGAATACCTGTATACGAGGAGACTATAGACAACATTATAGGTATTTTATATGTTAAAGATATCTTAAAAGCTGTAAAATCTGGAGATACAGATGTTGAAATTAAAAAATTTGTAAGAACTACTTATTTTGTTCCAGAAACTAAATCAATTATAGAAATATTGAAAGAGTTTCAAAATAAAAAAGTGCATATAGCAATGGTTCTAGATGAATATGGTGGAACTGTAGGATTAGTCACAATTGAAGATCTGATTGAAGAAATTGTTGGAGAAATCAGAGATGAATTTGATAAAGAGGAAGATGAACAGATAATGAAGCATGGAGAAAATAGTTACATTATCGATGCGATGTTAGATGTAGAAACCATCAATAAAGAGTTAGAATTAGAACTTCCAACTTCTGATGATTATGAAAGCTTAGGGGGATTAATAATAACAAATATCTCAAAAGTAGCAGTAATTGGAGACGAAGTTGAAATAGAAGGGGTTAAATTAAAAGTTGTAGAATTAGATAAACTTAGAATTTCTAAAGTTTTGTTAAGTATCAACGAAGGTGAAGAATAAAATGAGAAAAGGAAGTTTAAAAAGTTATTTTTATACAGGATTACTTTCAATGTTACCGATTATTTTAACTGTATATATTTTTAATACTATATTTCAATTTATATTTTCTTTGATTTCTAGAAGTTTCATATCAGTTACTCTAAAAGAGATGTTGTTAGAAATTCATAGAGCACCAAATGGAATAATAGTCACTAAAAGTATGACAAATTCCATAATTAATGTGCTAACAATAGTTATTGTAATTACAATTTTAACAATTGTAGGATATACTTTAAATCATGTTTTTTTTAATAAAATAGTAAATAGAGTAAAAAAGATGTTTGAGAAAGCTCCAGTTATAAAGTATATTTATACAACTGTAAGCCAATTAGTCTCTCTTGTAAGTTCAGACAAGGCGTTGAGCTATAAGAAAGTAGCAGCTGTAGAATACCCTAGAAAAGGGATATATTCCATAGGTTTTATAACAGCTGAAAGAAATCCATTGATGGAAGTTCATTTAAATGATGAAGAAGTTTATAACATTTTTATACCAACTTCGCCAAATCCAACTTCAGGAATGTTTGTAGTTATACCTAAATCAGAGGCAATAATTTTAGATATAAAAGTTGATGATGCGATAAAACTAATTATTTCAGGAGGAGCAATAGTTCCTAAGTTTAATGAGGAAGAGGAGAAGAAGGTATGTGATTAAACTAATCTTTATAGTTAGTATTTTTTTCCTTACTTCATGCAGTAACAGTACTAAAAAAGAAAATAAATTTTCAGATAAAAATGAGTACTATATATTAAGAGGAATAAATTATTCACAAAATAAAGATTATAAAAATGCTATAAGAGAGTTTGAAGTAGTGTATAGAAGAGATAAAAAAAATATAATGACAATGAGAGAACTTGCTTACTGTTATATTGAAACAGATGGTAAAGATAAAGCTATTGAAATATATAAGGAAATCTTAAAATATGATGAAAAAGATGAAATATCATTAAAAAATTTATCATATTTATACTACGAAAAAAATGATTTTGTAACTTCAAGACATTATCTATTTCTAATACCTAGTGATAGAAATGACATTTTTATGTATAAAATGAGAGGTTATTTGTATTTTGAAGAAAAAAATTATAAAGCATCATATGAAGAGTTGAGTAATGCTCTATTAATAAATAATGAATATGATGATATACTTTATGAAAGAATTATAACTCTTTTAAAAGTATTGAATAAAAAAGATGAACTGTATCAAATGTTAGAAAAAAACTACAGGGTGTATAATAAAAATAGAGATTATATAGTTTTATACTCTAATACAATGGTTCAGGAATTTAAAGAGATTGAAAAAGCAAAAATATCAATAAAAAGATATTTAATAGACAACTATAATGATACTGAGATGTTGTTATTGTTGATAGAGTTAGAAATAAATCTAGGAAACTATGAAAAAAGCAACGAGTTGTTAGGATTTGTAAAAGAAGAGTATAAACATAATGAAAAATATTTAAGAATAGTAGATACTTTAAATAATAATAAATTAAGATAAGGGTGAAAAAATGGATTTAAAAAAATATGTAGCATTAGTAGAAGATTTCCCAAAAGCGGGGATTAAATTTAGAGATATAACTCCTTTAATGGATAATGGAGCGGCTTATAAATATGCAACAGATAAAATTGTTGAATTTTGTAGAGAGAAAAAAGCTGATATAATATCAGGACCAGAGGCTAGAGGATTTATCTTTGGATGTCCAGTTTCTTATGCATTAGGGATTGGGTTTTCTCCAGTAAGAAAACCAGGAAAACTTCCTAGAGAAGTTATAGAATATAATTATGATTTAGAGTATGGAAAAAATACTTTATGCATGCATAAAGATTCTATAAAACCAGGTCAAAGAGTTGTAATAGTTGATGACCTTCTTGCTACGGGAGGAACTGTAGAAGCTTCAATAAAAATGATAGAAAAGTTAGGTGGAACAGTTGTTGGATTGGCTTTTTTAATAGAATTAGAGGAATTAAAAGGTAGAGAAAAAATAGGAGATTATCCTATTTTAACACTTATGAAATATTAATAAAATTTTTTAGGGCGACTCTATTATATTAGGATTGCCCTTTAAATTATCTAAAGGAAAATTATTTAAAATAGATGATTAAGTGTTGCAAAGTAAGCTTAATTATTAATAATCAAATATAAAAGAAGGGAAAGAAGATGGACAATGAATATTGGGAGAGTATAGAAAGTAAAATTAAGAAAAATAAGTTAACTTTAGATAAAGAAAAAATTAAGAATGCTCTTATTTTTGCTGAAGAAGCTCATAGAGGACAATATAGAAAATCCGGGGAAGATTATATCATGCACCCTGTTCAAGTAACTCAAATTTTATTAGACTTAAAAATGGATACGGATACTATTGTAGCAGGGATTCTTCATGACATAGTTGAGGATACCCTTATTAGTATAGCTGATATAAAATATAATTTTGGAGATAAAGTAGCGGAATTAGTTGATGGTGTAACTAAGCTTAAAAACTTACCTAGTGGAACTAAGGACCAATATGAAAACTTAAGAAAAATGATATTAGCTATGTCACAGAATTTAAGTGTTATAATTATAAAACTGGCAGATAGGCTTCATAATATGAGAACTTTAAATCATATGAAACCAGAAAAACAAAAGAGTATATCTAGAGAAACTTTAGATATATATGCAGCACTTGCTCATAGACTAGGGATATCTAAGATAAAATGGGAACTAGAGGATCTAGCTCTTATGTATCTACAACCTAAAGCTTATGAAGAGTTAAAAAAATTAATAGATAACCAAAAAGCAGATAGAGAGTTTTATATAAAATCAGTAATGGATGAAATTGAAAAATCTATTAAATTAGTTGGAGTAAAGGCAACAATTAGTGGAAGATTTAAGCATTTTTATAGTATTTATAAGAAAATGTATGAGAAAGGAAAAGCTTTTGATGATATTTATGATTTAATAGGAATAAGAATAATTACAGAAACTAAGGCAGAATGCTATCATATACTGGGAATTATTCAAAGTAAGTATACTCCTGTACCAGGAAGATTTAAAGATTATATTTCTGTTCCTAAGCCAAATAATTATCAATCTATTCATACAACAATAATAGGACCACTGGGAAAACTTATTGAAATTCAAATTAGAACACATGAAATGGATATTATAGCTGAAGAGGGAATTGCGGCTCACTGGAGCTATAAAGAGAAAACTGATGTTACAAAAAGTGATAAAGTTTATGGATTAATAAGAGGTATGATTGAAAACTATCAAACGGAAAGTACAAATTCTCAAGGATTTGTAGAAACATTTAAAGAGGAGTTAATGAAAGAAAGTGTTTATGTAATCTCACCTTTAGGAGATGTAGTAGAGCTAATTTCAGGGGCAACACCTCTTGATTTTGCATTTCATATTCATACTAACGTAGGATGTAAATGTGTTGGAGCAAAGGTAAACGGGAAAATAGTTACTTTAGATTATAAACTTAAAAATGGTGATAGTGTAGAGATAATAACATCTAAAAATGCTAAAGGACCAGGAAATGATTGGCTAAATATAGTTGTTACAAGTGGTGCTAAGAATAAAATAAGAAAATGGTTGAAAGAGAAGAAATTTGCTGAAAATGTAAAAATTGGAAAAGATATAATAGAGAATGAAGTAGAAAAAATGGGAATGACTTTGAAAAATTTTGAAGAGGATCCTATTGTAAAAAAACATATGGAAAAACACGTTATTGTATCTATGGATGACTTCTACTTCCAATTAGCAGAGAAAAGAAGTAAAGTTGACGTAATAATGACAAAACTTAAAGCTTTCTATGAAAAAGAGAAGCTAGAGAAAGAGACAGAAGAAAGTTTAATTTCTAAAAATATAGAGATTAGTAATCTAAAAAGAGATAAATCAGCTAAAAAGAATGATTATGGTATAATAATTGATGGATCAAATAATACTCTTATGAAGTTTGCAAAATGTTGTACACCACTTCCTGGTGATGATATAGCTGGGTATGTAACTAAATTAACAGGAATAACTGTTCACAGAAAAGATTGTGTGAATTTCCAAAATATGGTAAAGTTAGACGGTGCGAGAGAGATAGATGTTAAATGGGATCCAGCACTAGTTGGAAAGAAAGTTAATAAATATAAGTATGCCTTTACTATTTATGCAAATGATAGACCACAGTTACTGATGGATATTGTCTCTTTAGTAGCACAACATAAAATAAATCTTGTATCTATAAACTCTTCAGATTTTCCTAAGGATGGAAATAAGGTTATGAAAATAAAATTAGTAATAGATATAAGTGATCAGCAAGAGTATAAAGCTCTGGAAAATAATATACTAAAAATAAAAGATATAATATCTATAGAAAGATAAACAAAATAAAATTAAAAATATATAAAATTTAGGAGATGTTAATGAACAAAAAATTACCAGTAACGTATGAAAAAATATCAACAGATGGGAAGGCTAGAGCAGGTATTGTAACAACTCCTCATGGGCAGATAGAGACTCCAGTTTTTATGCCTGTTGGAACACAAGCAACAGTAAAAACAATGACTCCAGAAGAGTTAGAAGAGATTGGAGCAGAAATAATATTAGGGAATACATATCATCTTTATTTAAGACCAAGTGATGAACTTGTTGCTAAATTTGGTGGTTTACATAAATTTATGAATTGGAATAAACCTATTTTAACTGATTCAGGAGGGTTCCAAGTTTTCAGTTTAGGAGCTAGAAAAACTGAAAATGGAGACTCAGTATCTCTAGTAAAAATAACAGAAGAGGGAGTAAATTTCAGATCTCATATAGATGGATCAAAGCACTTTATATCTCCTGAAAAATCTATAAATATTCAAAATAATTTAGGTTCAGATATAGTTATGTTATTTGATGAGTGCCCACCAGGGTTATCAGATAAAAAATATCTTATCCCTTCAATTGAAAGAACAACAAGATGGGCAAGAAGATGTGTTGAAGCTCATAGAAATCCAGATAAGCAAGGGCTATTTGCTATTGTTCAAGGTGGAATTTATGAAGATTTAAGACAAAAGAGTTTAGATGAATTATCAACAATGGATGAAAGTTTTTCAGGATATGCAATAGGTGGTCTTGCTGTAGGAGAACCTAGAGAAGATATGTATAGAATACTTGATTACATAGTTGAAAAGTGTCCTGATAATAAGCCAAGATATTTAATGGGAGTAGGAGAGCCCGTAGATATGTTAGAAGCTGTAGAGTCCGGAATAGATATGATGGATTGCGTTCAACCTTCAAGAATAGCAAGACATGGAACTATATTCACAAAATACGGTAGATTAGTAGTAAAAAATGCAAGTTATGCTGAGGATGATAGACCTTTAGATGAAGGTTGCCAATGCTATGTTTGTAGAAATTATACAAGAGGATATATTAGACATCTTTTTAAAGCAGATGAGATTTTAGGAGCAAGACTTGCTACTTACCATAATTTATATTTCCTTTTAAAAATGATGAAAGATGCTCGTAAAGCTATCATAGATTCTAGATTTATAGAGTTTAAGGATGAGTTTATGAAAAACTACAACATGGGTAAAAAATCAGAATGGATTATACCTAAGAAATTTTAATTTAAAAAATAAAATAAAATAAAATAAAATAAAAATATTAGTAAAATTGTGAGGTGAAAAATGATAAAAAGATTTTTTGAATTTCTACTCACTTTTTTATTTTTTGTAAATTTTTCTTTTTCTCAAGATAAAATAGATGATAAAGTAAATTCTGAAAATAAAAAAGTAACTGTAATATCATTGTCTCCAACTATAACAGAAACTCTTTTTTATTTTGGATATGGCGAAAATATAATAGGAAGAACCGATTACTGTACCTATCCTAGTGAAGCAAAAAAAATACCTAGTATGGGAAGTATGTTTAGCCCTAATGTAGAAAAAATAGTATATCTGAAACCAGATTATTTAATATTTCAATCGCATTATGATAAAAGATTAAAAAAGCAAGTAGAAGGTATGGGATTAAAAACATTAACTTTAGAAACTCCAACATCAATTAAAGGGATACTAGAGAGTTACGCTACTATATTATCTATATTTAGTGTTGATTTAGATAAAAATGAAAAATTTATTGCCATAAAAAACAATATAGAGATGTTGAGAGAGAATGGAAAAAAAATAAAAAATAGGCCAAAAATTTATTACTCTTTAGGTTCGGGTCATATTGAGTATACAGCGGGAAAAGGTAGTTTTATTGATGATGCTATAAATATAGCTGGAGGAAAAAATATTGTTGAGGACTCTGGCTGGACTTATCCTTTAGAAGCTCTAATAGTTAAACAACCAGATATAATTATAATAAGCAAGGCAAAGTATGAAGCTATGCTTTCAAATAGTAAATATAATCAATTGGAAGCTTTAAAAGATAAAGAGAGAGTAATTATAGCTGAAGAAGATGAAATAACTATTTCAACTCCAAGACTGTTACTTATAACGATAAATAAAATTCAAAAAGCTATTTTTGATTTTAATTATAGGAATAATAGATAAAATAACAGATAAAATAACAGAAAATTATTTAAAGAATATTATTTTTAGAAATAATTAATAGAAAAATAAATTTAAAAATAGAAGGGGAGAAATATGCAGAAAAAAATAGACTTAGCTAATTTTCCAACTAAGATAGAAAAAATGGAAAAAATTTCAAAAGAAACAGGGGTAAATATCTACCTTAAAAGGGATGACCAAACAGGTTCAGAAATATCTGGTAATAAAATTAGAAAATTAGAATTTTCAATATATGAAGCATTAGAAAATGGATGTGACACGCTTATCACTTGTGGAGGGATTCAATCTAATCATGCAAGAGCAACAGCAGCAGCAGGTATAAAGTTGGGAATGAGGGTTATTCTTGTGCTTAGATCAGATATTGAACCAGAGATGGAAGGGAATTATTTTTTAAATAAAGTAATTGGTGCTGATATAAGAATTATTTCAAGCGAAGATTATAGAGATAATAGAAATGAGATTATGGAAAAAATAAAATCAGAATCTGATGCTAGTGGACACAAAGCTTATGTAATACCTGAGGGAGCATCTAATGGAATAGGAAGTCTTGGTTACTATTCAGCTATGAAAGAGATAAAAGAACAAGAGGAACAAATGGGTATAAAATTTGATAGAGTTGTTATAGCTATAGGCTCTGGGGGAACTTATGCAGGGCTGTGTATGGGAAATGCAGACTTCTTTAATAGAGAGAAAAAAATAACTGGATTTAATGTTTGTGATACTGCTGAATTCTTCAAGGAAAAAGCTGAAGAGATAATAGAAGAGAGTCAAAAATATCTTGATAAATCTATAGTTTATAAAGCTAAAGACATGGATATTATAGATGGATATGTGGGAATAGGGTATGCTCAAAGTACAGATGAAGAGTTAGAGTTTATTCATCAAATAGCAAGAAAAGAGGGAGTAATATTTGACCCTGTTTATACTGGAAAAGCTATGTATGGAATGATGAATGAAATACAAAAGGGAACTTTTAAAATAGGAGAAAATATATTATTTATTCATACAGGTGGATTATTTGGAATATTTTCAAAAAAAAATCAGTTTAAATTTTAATATAAATTTTCTATTATATTAACAGGAACTATAATAAATTATAAAAAAATTTATAGAATAGTAAAGAGGAGTCCAATTTCAGACTCCTCTTTACTATTTATTTGATAAAATCTAAAAAACTGTTTTGAATTTCAACCTTAGAAATTAAATCTTCTAAGCTTGTATAAGCAAGTTCATACACTAAAAATTCTGGATTTAAATCATTGATAACTTCAGAAATAAGTTTTGATCTAAAAATGTCATGAGTATCTATATTCTTAATATGACTTATTTCTACGTGATATCTATCAAGCCGGTTAGAGTTTTCCCATTTAGCTAAAAGGTGAGAAAAATCATTAGAAAGATACTCTTTAGAGATTGAACCATTTAGATGAATTCCTCTAATATGAGATTTAATTTCTGGCATTTTATTAAGTGCGTTTTTTATAAAGATAGCACCTTCATCATAGTTATTTAGTTCTTTGTTTAAACAGATAAAATGAGAAAAATCCATCATGATACCTTTATTTTTATAATTTATTTTATTTAGAAAACTTAACATTAATTCCTCATTTTTTAAATCGAATCCAGGCCAAGGAAGGTTTTCAAAAAGAAGCGGTGGTCCGTCACCTTTGAAGACTTCGTTAACTAATTCTACCGTAGCTTCAAGGATATCGAAGTGAGAATAATCATAAGAAAAAGTAAAAATATCTCTGGGTCTTATGTGTGAGATATGAAATACCATATATTTAGCATTATGTTTTTTAGCTAATTCAAATTGCTCTTTAAAAACATTGATATATTCTTGTCTTGATTTAATTCCATAGGGCTCAGTAGTATGAAAATCTTCTAGTATATTAGCTTTATTTTCATTCCAAATATCAAACCATGTTGGAAAATATAAAAGATGAACTCCTCCAATTGGAAGTGAATTAAAAACTTCTTCAGGACAGTAGTCTGCAATAATTGTTTCAATTTGAGAAATTCCTAATTTAGATAGAACTTCTTTGTTTTTTTTAAATTCTAGAATAGAGTTATTATTTGGCATGTAACTTATGTGTTTTATCATAAATATCTCCTAAAAGTTGTGTTTTATATAAAACTATAAATTAATTATAAATAAAAAGCAATAAAAATATAAAAAACTTTATAAAAAATTAAAAAGAAAGTATAATGGAAATGGTAATGAGAGTTAAAAAAAATTAACTAAAGTTATAAAATATGGAGGTTTATTATGTTTAAAACAGATTATAAAGTAGCAATTAATGATATAAATTATGGTGGACACATGGGTAATCAAGTACCTTTAGTTTTATTTCAGCAGGTAAGACTAGAATTTTTGAATCAAGAGGGGTTATCTGAGCTTAATATAGGTGATGGTGTTGGAACAATTCAAAGAGAAAGTTGGGTAAAATATAATAAAGAAGTGTTTTTTAATGAGAAGCTTACTTTAGAACTTTCAGATATTGAGATAGATAGATTGACTTTAGTTATGAAGTATAATATCTATAAAGAAAATGGGGAGAATGCAGTTGAAGGAACAACTACTATGTTAGCTTATGATTATAGTAAGAAAAAAGTTTCTAAAGTGCCTGAAAGCTTTAAAGTTATTGCTGAAAAATATAGAAAAAAATAAGGGGTATAACATGGTAAAAAATATTATTTATGATTTAGGGAATGTGTTGATAAAATTTCAACCTAGTAGTTTTTTAAATAAATACATTGAGGAAAAGGATAGAGAGGAAGTTTTTAGAATAATATTTAGGAGTCAAGAGTGGCTAGATTTAGATAGAGGAATTTTAAATTATAATGAAGCAATCCAATTGTTTTCAGAAAGGCTACCTAAATATGAGAAAGCTATAAAAGATTTTTTTCAGAATAAGATTGAACAATGTCTAGAACCTATAAAAGAGAATATCGAAATATTAGAAAGACATAGTGAAAATGGTTATAAGCTATATATTTTATCTAATTTTCATAAAGAAGCTTTTGAAAATTTATATAAAAAATGGGACTTCTTCAGTAAGTTTCACGGAAAAGTTATATCTTATGAGTGCAACCTTTTGAAACCTGAAAAAGAAATTTATCTTCACATATTAGAAAAGTATAAATTGAATCCTCAAGAGACTCTTTTTATAGATGATCATGAACCTAATGTCATCGCAGCAAATAAACTAGGAATAAAAGTTATTCATCTAGATTGTTGTACTGAGTTAGAAGAAAAGTTACAAATAATTTTATAAAAAATAAAAAACAAGAAGTAATAAAAAAATTTTATTATTTCTTGTTCATTGTGTATATTATATAGTATATATTATTTATTGTTTGATTTTTGTTTAGTTTTTATAGAGCTTTTAGAAGATTTCTTCTTAGAGCTCTCCTTTTTTCCAGAAGGTTTTTGAGTTGTACTCTTAATGTTTTCTTTTTTATCAGAGTATTTTTCAGTATAAGTCTTCTTCAATTCTTTGTTTTTAACAACAGAAAATCCAAATTTACCAACTGGACTTTTAGTGATTGGATAGTATTCACCATGACAGTAAGATAAAAGATTTGCTTGGTCAAAACATATTTTTCCAGTTTCATTAATAAGTGACGAATCAATATGAGTTTGAACAACTTCTGCTAAAAAAAGATCATGGCATCCTAATTTTATAATTTGAGTGACTTTACATTCAATATTAATAGGGCACTCATTAATATAATCAACATTTACAACACTACCTGGAACCATAGTGAAGTTCATCTCTTTGATTTTATCAATTTGAGTAGCAGAACGTACTCCACAAAAATCGGTTTCGAAAACTTGTTTGCTACTAGGAATGTTAACAATAAATTCTTTAGTGTCCTCAATTGTTTTATATGAAGCTCTTTCAGGTCTTATAGAGATAGAAAGCATAGGTGGTTTTGAACATATCGTACCTATCCAAGCAACAGTAAATACATTAGATTTCCCTTCTTTGTTCTTAGAAGATACCATTACAACAGGAACAGGATTTAACATAACACTACCTTTAAATGTAGTTTTTTCCATAATTACTCTCCTTAAAATTAAATTTTATAATATATTTTATCATAAATCACATAAAAATATAAGGTTAGAAAAAGGCAAGGTTACAAGTTTATAAAAAAATAAAATAAAAATAAAAAAGGAGATGAGTATGAAATACTTATTATATTTAAACCATCCTCATGGTGAAAAGGTATATCAAGTCAATAAGACGAAAGAAAAAAGAGCTAGAAAATATTTTTCTACTGTCTCCACAATAGAAACGATTATTGATATTAGAGGGGAAAAAATAAAAGCGGTAGTTGATTATGACATGTTTAATAAATATGCTAATTTTGACTGTTTTCATTGCCAAGATGATTGTTGTGGTGATAACCCTATGATATACGAAAAGAAGACCCGAAAGTTCATTTTAGATAATCTGAAAGAGTATAATAGCTTAACTAAAAATGTAGATATATTAGAAGAAATGGGATTAGAAACAAAAGAGATAAAGGATAGTATAAAAAAAGATAAATGTATGGCGCCAGAAGATTTTATAGAGTGTGAAGTAAAGAATTGCACCTGCTCTTATAAAAAAGATAATGCAACAACACTATGCTCAATTCATAGCATAGCTTTAAATAAGAATTTAGATTTTAAAGAGATAGTAGATTTGAAACCTTTGGTTTGCTCTCTTTGGCCTTTAGAGATATTAGTAGAAGACGATATGTCTATAGCTTATATAACTTTACCAGACGATTTTACAAATGGTTTTACAGCGGAAGATTATTATAAAATAGCCTGTATAAACTATGATCTGTCCACCTCGCCAATATTTAGACGGTATAACCCTGAAGGGTTTGAAGAGAAGGATTATAAACCTTTTTACGAGGCCTACGAAGATACATTAAAGTATGGGTTAGGTGAAAAGTTTTATAGTGATATTATAAAAAAATTAGAAATAGAATAAGGAGAAGAAATTGGAATTAATGGGATATATTTATGCACTTAGTGCAGGAATAACTTGGGCAGTATTAGGGATATATGGAACAACTTTAAGTAGATATGGTTTAACTGGAAATGATGTAGGATTTATAAGAATGTTTTTTGGATTTTTAGTTGGAATGATATATATATTTAGGGATAAAAATATGAAGAAGACAATAGCTGTTGAAAGTATAAGACATATGATAGTTATCGGTGTTGTAACTCAAGGTATTATGAACATCATGCTATACAAATCTATAATAATAGTTGGAACAGTAACTGCTACAATGTTACTTTGTACAGGTCCTATTTTTACAGTTTTATTATCAGCTTTCATATTGAAAGAAAAAGTTAATTTACAGAAAAAAATAGCTTTGTCAATAGCTTCAATTGGTGCAGTAGCTCTTGTAACAGAGGGAGATTTTAGAAATGTTAATTTTGATATAGTTGGAATTTCTTTAGGATGCTTAGCAGGTTTATGTTATGGATTATTCCCAATTTTAAGTAGACAAGTAAAAAAAGGTGACAGCCCTGTAGTAATGACAGTGTATAGTTTTTTAATAGGTTCTGTTGTAATAAGCCCAACTGTAAATTTAGATAAAGTATTTGAACTTGCAACCCATGTAAAACCTCTATTAATAATGATTACTTTTGGATTAATCCCAACATTTGTATCTTACTTATTATTTTTAAAATCGATGGAGTATATAGACACTTCAAAGGCAAGTATTATAGCAATGATAGAGATTCCAATAAGTGCTTTAATAGGAGTATTTATATTAAAAGAAAGTTTTAATGCAGCTAAACTTATAGGTATTATACTTATTATCTCAGGAATAATGATAACAAAATTAAACTTATCTAAAATGAAAAAAGATAAATATAAAGCAACTCTGGAATAATTAAAAAAATGAGGGGACTCTAAAAGTAAAATTAGAAAAATCTAATTCACTTTTAAAGGGCCCCTCTTATTTTATTTATTTATTTATTTATTTATTTATTTATTTATTTGCTTCATTACAATGAAATTTAAGTTCACAATATTTACATTTATTTAAATTAGACGTTTTTTCAAAGAAATCTTCATTTAGAATTTTATTAATGATAATATCAAAATATTTGATGTTATCTTCAATTTCTTGTTGAGAAAAAGTAACCTCAGATTTATCTAAGCTCCCCTCTGATAAAAATTGTAATGTAAGACTGTCAATGTGATATCCATTTTCTTCAGCAAGATATTTATATGTAAGAAGCTGCTTTCTATAATTTTCAGGGATATTAGTTGGCCTAGTTGAGTTAGTTTTCAAATCGGTTATATTATACCCTGTGTCAGTTTTGTTTAGTATGTCTAAAATACCATTTAAAATATAATTTTCTTCTACAAAAGTTAAGTTTAATTCAGTTTCAACAACAGGAATAAAGTTTTCAAAATCTTTTTCACAATATAAATTTATTAGAGAAATAGCTTTTTCTCCCTCATCTTTACTTAATGAAAAACCTAAATTGTTTTTTAAATAAGCATAATTTTCTCTTAAAACTTCCTTTATTTTAATAGGATTAATCTCAATATCTTTTTTGTAAAGACGATGTAATTTTTCAATAGTCAAGTGAATAAGAGAACCAAAATTTAAGGCTTGTACTTGCTTTTTAGGGAAATTCAAATTTCTAAAAAAACGATATTTAATAGGGCAATCATCGTATAAGGCGATATCACCAGTATAAGAAAAAACTTTTTTATGTTTTTTATTTTCTATATTTTTTAATTTATATTCAGAGTAATGCTCCCAAAAGTCAGAATATGATGGAAGTTTATCAAAATGTTCTTCAAAAATATAAGAAGGAGTCTTATAAGGTTCGTCTAAATTATTTCTATTATCTTTTGATATTAGAAAAAGAAACTCTTTAGCTCTAGAGAACCCAGTATAATATAGCCTATAACAATCTTCAATCTCTTCTTGTTTAAAATTATAGTTGTCTTTTTTTATTATGCTTGAAAATAACAGATCAATTATTTTATTTTTCTCATATTTCCTAGGAGTAGAATCTAAAGAACCTAAAAAAACAATTGGAAATTCTAATCCTTTGGATTGATGAAAAGTTAAAAAAGATACATGCCCATCTAGAATTAAATTTTCACTATCTTCATATTCATTTATTTTACATTGTAATAAAAATGGAAAATAATTTAAGAAAAAATTATTACTAAAAATAGTTTTATTCTTCTTTTCATAGTTAGAAATAAGATTCATAATAATGGAGATATTATTATGAACTTGTCTATTTTTATCCTTTTCAAAGTAAGTAGATTCTCTATCATAGAAAAAAATATTTTTTATGCTTTTAAATTTCATAGATTCGTAAAATAAATCTAGAAAATTAGAGTTTTCATCTAAAGAATAAGTAGAAATCCACTCTTTAAATGCTATGCTATCATCACAAAAGAGCGAAGTCATATCTTTATTTAAAAAATCAAAAAATTTAGTGATACATTTTTTATAATAGAGTTCATAAGCTTCAAATGGTTTAGAGTTTTCATCTCTGGAATAAAGTGTTTTACTGTATTCTCTATATAAAGACAAAGCTAATCCTATAAAAAGCATAATCTCATCTTTTTTAAATAATTCACCATCTCTTGGAGAAAAAACAGGGAGCCCAATCTCTTTAAAAACTTTTGATAGAATTTGAGCTTCAGGTGAGCTAATTGACTTAGTAGACCTAAATAAAAATGTTACTTCACTTAAATCAGAGATGATATTTTTTTCAAGAAGCTCTTTAATGAAAATACCAGTTTTTTTAGCCAATTCTAAATAATTAGAATCGTTTATTTTAAATAAAGAACCAAAAGAATTAGTTTTATTTGAAGTTAATTTTTTATGGTACCTACTATTTTTAAGAGTATCAACATTCATAAAATCAGAATAAAAGTTAACTATATCAATGGGCGAACGATAATTTGTACTAAGTAAAAAAACTTTACACTGATTTTCTGAGAAGTAGTTTGTAAAATTAAGAATATTCTTTACTTCGGCTCCTCTGAAACGATAAATAGATTGATCATCATCTCCTACAACACAAATATTATTATTAGTGTTACAAAGTTTTAAAAGAATCTTGTTTTGAAGAGCATTAGTATCTTGATACTCATCTATTATTATGTATTCTATTTCGCTGTGGAGCTTAGCCAGTAGTTCTGAATCATTACTTATTATACTGAGAGCTTTAGCTTGAATTTGAGAAAAATCTAATTTATTCTCCTTTTCTAGGAAACCTAAATATGAAGAATATACTAATCCTAAAATTCTTAGCATTCTATGCTCAGATTCAATAAGAAGAGAGGGGTTGATACTATTTTCTGAGACAATATTAAAGATTTTCTGCAAGTTTGAAAGTAAGTCTTTAGAAGAGGTATTTAAAATAGATTCTAAATAGTTAAAGCCTTCTATCTTAGAAAAAAAATGTAGGTGCTGATAGATAAAATACTTTTGTTCAAAATCTTCTAAAACTGTAAAGTTTTTTAAATCTACAATTTGCATAGCAATAGAGTGAATAGTACCAATTTTAAGTTTGCTGGTATCAAGAATAACTCCCTCTTTAGAAAGTTCTGAAGTAATTCTTAATTTAAGTTCATTAGCAGCCTTATTTGTAAAAGTTGTTACAAGTATAGATTCAGGAGCTACTTTTTTATCAATTAATAGATATAAAATTTTTTTAACTAGAGTAAAAGTTTTACCAGTGCCAGGTCCTGCAATAATAAGAATAGGTCCTTCAGTAGTTGAAATTATATTTTGTTGTTCTAAGGAAAGCCCTTCAAAGTTCAAATTGTTACCTCCAAGTTTAAAAATATATTCTAATTTTATGTTGAAAAAAAATAAAAAGCAATAGGTAATTAAAAAAATAGTTGTAGTAAATAGATAGAATTTATTATATAATTGTATTGAACGATTAAGAAAAATTAAAATTATTTATTAGAGGTGAAGAGAGATGACAGATAGAATTCAAATTTTAGGGCAGTATATAATAGAAAAAACAAAGAAAAATTTTAACTTTAAAGTTATAAAAATGGATAGCTACTTTAAAAATGTATTGTATAGTATAGGGACTGAGTATTATTTAGTTTCTGATACAGAATATGAAATTATAGATACAGCTCACAAAATGTCTACAACAAGATTTTGTGATTATCCAGAAAAATTTGCTAAAAAATATACTCATATGAGATTTGTAAAAGCAAATCAAAAAAAAATAGAAGTTTTTAATGTGAAGGGAAAAAAATATTTTATAGTTCAGTTATAAAATATTATAGATTTATTATGAAAAGAGTGGATTAGTTCATTCTTTTTTTTTATTTTTAGTCATAAAAAAAGCCCAACGCTTTTGTGCATGGGCTAATGTATGGCTTATTAATTATTTGTAATGTATTTATTTACTTACTTTTAAATTTATAGAACTTCCTGTAGTTAAAATTTTATTTGGCTCAACACTTGTTTCAACAACAACATCAGGATCAATACCTTCGTATTTTTCATATGTTACTTGACCTAAGATAAGAGAGTTATCACTCAGTATCAATCTAGAATCTGAAAGTGAAAGTCCAATTAAATCAGGCATTCTAGTAGAAGAAGAATTTGATTCTTTATTTACTAAAAAATTAACTGGAACATCTTTTGGTGCTAAGACATTTGGAGAAGGATCTGTTGCAATAACAGTTCCAACTGGAAGGTTTAAAGATACTGTAGAAGTTTTACCAATAGGAAAGCCATTAGATTCTAATATAGATTTTGCATCTAAATAATTCAATCCTGCAACATCAGGAACTGATTTATCTTGAGTACCTTTACTAACCCATACTCTAATGATTCTATCTTTTTTTACAACTGTTCCAGCAAGAGGTTCTTGTAAAAAAATATCTCCTGCTTTAGATTGTGAAAACTCTTCTGAAGCTTCCAAAATTCTAACAGGTGAATTTTTAACTAAGTTTTTTGCTTCATTGATATTAATATTAACTAAATCTGGTGTGTAATAATACTCTTTATTAAAATATTCCCTTAAAATAAGATTTCCTGTAAAAAAAATAGATAAAGAAATAGAAAAAAGTAAAACTATTACAAGTAATGTTTTCTTCATTTTTCCTCCTTAAAAAATATGAATTCCTTGCCTATAATAATATCATAAGCTTTTACAAAATACAATAGGAGTGATATTTAGAATATAAAAACAATACATATATTAGGATATTTTTTTTTATTAAAATGCTAAAACTAAAAGGGAAATCAATTTATTTAAGTCTTAGTTTAACTTGATAAAAAATGATTAAAATGTTAAAATTATATCTGAATATAGTGTTATTGCATTAGGAGGATATAATGAAAAAAGATTTACCTGAAATAATAGAAAGAAAGCTATTAACAGAGGAAGAATTAAAAAATAAGGTAGCAGAATTAGGGGCTCAAATAACGAAAGACTATAAAGATATAGAAGAGGATATAATAGTTGTTTGCCTACTAAAAGGTTCTATTATTTTTACAGCTGATCTTTGCAGAGAGATTAAATTACCTTTAAAAATTGATTTTATGGGTGTTTCAAGTTATGGAGATGGAACTACATCATCAAGAGAGGTTAAAATAGTAAAAGAATTAGATGAAAGAATTTTTGATAGACATGTAATTATAGTTGAAGATATCATAGATACTGGAAGAACTTTAAAGAAAATAAAAGAAATTTTACAAGAAAGAGGAGTAAAATCAATAAAAATTTGTACTCTTTTAGATAAACCTTCTAGACGTGAGGTAGAAGTTGAAGTAGATTATGTAGGATTTGAAATTCCTGATGAATTTGTTGTTGGATATGGATTAGACTTTGCTCAAAATCATAGAGCTTTACCTTATATTGGAATAGTAAAGCAAGGTTAATTAATAATTGTTAATTAAAACAGAAATATTATTCGAAATTGTTAAAAAATTCTAAAAAAATAAAAAATAAAAAATAAAAAAAGTATATAATTGCTTTATAACAAGGAGATTAGGAATGAAGAAACATTGGGAATATGGAATTAGTAAAAAGTTAATTACAGAAGAGCAATTAAAAGCTAGAATTATAGAGTTAGGAGCTCAAATTACAGAAGATTATAAAAATGAAAAAGAAGATATAATTTTAGTTTGTCTTTTAAAAGGGTCAATTATGTTTATGGCTGATTTATGCAGAGAGATAAAATTACCTATAAAATTTGATTTCATGTCAGTTTCAAGTTATGGAGATGAGTTTGAATCATCAAGAGAAGTTAAGATAGTAAAAGAGTTAGACGAGCATATTTTAGATAAGCATGTAATCATAGTTGAGGATATCGTAGATACTGGAAGAACTTTACAAAAGGTTAAACAAATTTTAATAAATAGAGAACCTAAATCATTTAAAATCTGTACTCTTTTAGATAAACCATCAAGAAGAGAAACTGAGATAGTTCCTGATTACATAGGGTTTACAATTCCAGATGAATTTGTTTTAGGTTATGGATTAGACTTTAAACAAGAATATAGAAATATCCCATATGTAGCTGTTATGGGACCACTTAAATAAACTAAGGAGCTAAAATGTCAGATTTTAAGCATAAAAAAAAGTTTGGACAAAATTTCTTAACACATCAAAATGAAGTTTTAGAAAAGATTATGGAAGTTTCTAAAGTTACAGAAGAGAATACTGTTATAGAGATTGGACCAGGGGAAGGAGCTTTAACTGAGCTACTTCTAGAAAAAGGAAAAAAGTTATTCTGTTTCGAAATAGATACTGATTTAGAAAAAATATTAGATAAAAAATTCAGTTCTAATCCTAAATTTAATTTAAAGATGGGAGACGTATTAGAAGCAGACTTAAAAGAGATTTTAAATGATGAAAAAAATGTTAAAGTTGTAGCAAATATTCCATATTATATAACATCACCTATAATTAATAAACTTATAGAAAATAGAGATAAAATTAGTGAGATATATATAATGGTACAAAAAGAAGTGGCTGAAAGAATATGCTCGAAAGCAGGTAAAGAGAGAAGTGTATTAACTTTAGCTGTAGAGTATTTTGGAGAAGCCGAATATTTATTTACAATACCTAAGGAATTTTTCACGCCAATTCCTAAAGTAGATTCAGCATTTATGTCTATAAAGCTATATAATGGAAAATATGAAAATCAAATAGATGAAAATGTTTTTTTTAAATATGTTAAAGCCGCTTTTTCAAATAAAAGAAAAAACATCTTAAACAATCTTTCTACTTTAGGATATTCTAAAGATGAAGTACGTGAAATTGTAAAAGAGTTAGGAATTTCAGATAATGAAAGAGCAGAAAATATAACTATTGAAAAGTATATAGAATTAGCTAAATATTTAGAGAATAAGAAAAAATAGGGGAAATGCCAAATGTTAGGAAGTTATGAATTTTTAATTCAAAGTAGAAAAGAGGACATAGATTTTATAAATAAAATTATAGAGGCCTATGAAGGTATTGGAGTAGTAAGAACCATAAGTGCAGAAAAGGGGATTATTAACATAATAACTACTTATGATTATAAAAATTTTTTAAAAGAGATATTAGAAGACTTAAATGAAAACTGGGTTAAAGCAGAAATAATAGAAGAAAAACCATGGTCAGGAGGGTTATAGTATGGAAAATTTAGAAAAATTATTAAGTTTCATAATCGGGGAATTAGTAGAAAAAAAAGATGAAATTAGAATTTCTTATGACGCAATAGATGACACAGTAATCTTTAAAGTTAGTGTTGCTAAGGGTGAAATGGGTAAATTGATTGGAAAGAATGGACTTACAGCAAATGCTATAAGAGGAGTTATGCAAGCCTCTGGAGTAAAAGATAAAATGAATGTAAACGTGGAGTTTATAGATTAATAGTTGGAGGAATAAATGGATCAACTTCTAGTAGTAGGGAAAATAGGGGGTACTCACCATTTAAAAGGTGCAGTAAAACTTTATTCAAATGTGGGAGAACAAATTTATAATATAGAAGGGAACAAAGTAATAGTTGAACTAAGTGAAGAAGATAAAAAAATATTAACAGTTAAAGAAGTATCTCCATTAGTAGGGGATAAATGGATAATAGAGTTTGAAGAGATAACTAATAAAACAGATGCTGGAAAATTAATAAAGGCTTTTGTTAAAGTTAGAAGAGACTTACTAGGTGTAGAAGAGGACGAATATCTTTTAAACGATTTATTAGAAATGACAGTTATAAATCATGACGGTTTAGTTATAGGAAAGGTAGAAAATATTTTCGATACAGCAGCACATGAAATTTTAGAGGTTGAGTCAGAAAAATATGAAGCTATGATTCCAAATGTAGATGAGTTTGTAAAGGAAATAGATTTTGAAAAGAAAGAGATACATGTTCATTTAATTGAGGGTATGCTTGAAACAAAATAAGGAAAGGGTAGCTAAATATGAAAATAAATATTCTAACATTATTTCCAGAATTTTTTTCAAATTTTAAATCTGAAAGTATAATAGGAAAAGCTTTAAATAGAGGACTTTTAGAAATTAATATCATCAATATAAGGGATTATTGTTTAGATAAACATAAACAAGCAGACGATATCCCTTTTGGTGGTGGAGCTGGTATGGTAATGAAGGGAGAACCCATTCTAAGAGCACTGAAAGAGTTTGGTGGAAAAGTTATATATCCATCGCCACAAGGAGTTGTTTATAATCAAAATATAGCTATAGAGTTGTCTAAAGCTGAGGAGATAACAATACTTTGTGGTCATTATGAAGGGATAGATGAGAGGGTTATAGAAAACTATGTTGATATGGAAATATCAATAGGAGATTTTGTACTAACAGGTGGAGAGATTCCTGCAATGATTATTGCAGATTCTGTAGCTAGAATGATTCCTGATGTAATAAAAAAAGATTCTTATGAAAATGATTCTTTTTTCAATGGTTTGTTAGATCATCCTCATTATACACAGCCAAGAGAGTTTGAAGGATTAAAAGTTCCTGAAGTTCTATATTCAGGTCATCATAAAAAAATAGATGAGTGGAGACTTAAAGAGAGCTTAAAAAGAACTAAATTAAGAAGACCAGATTTATTAAAAAATAGAGAATTAACAAAATTAGAAAAGAAACTGATGAAAGAGATTGAGGAGGAGCTAAAAAATGCCATTGTATAAATTAGGAGATGGTGTTCCTAAAATAGGTGAAAACAATTTTTTAGCAGATAGCTGCACTATCATTGGAGATGTAGAGACTGGCAGCAATGTAAGTATTTGGTATTCAGCAATTTTAAGAGCAGATGCTAGTAAAATAAAAATTGGAGATAATAGCAATATCCAAGATAATTCAACTGTACATGGAGATATCACCTCCCCGGTAGATATTGGTAAAAATGTAACTGTAGGACATAACTGTGTTGTTCATGGGTGTACTGTGGGAGATAATGTAGTTATCGGAATGGGAAGTATAATTTTAAATGATAGTAAAATACCAAGTAATTGTATTGTTGCAGCAGGTTCTTTAGTAACAAAAAAACTAAAGATAGAGGAAGGGTGCTTAGTTGCTGGAAATCCAGCACAGGTAATAAAAAAACTTTCTGAAGATAATATAAAATATATACAATATGCAAAGGATTTTTATATTAAAGATATAGAGTTATATAAAAAGTTAGAAAAATTATAAAATAGTGAAGTATTATAAATCTAGGAAGTTGACAAAGATTTTGAGATTTATAATAAATTATTCAGAAATATAGGGAAGTGAAAATAAATGAGACAAAGTATTTACTTAGCATTAGTGCATTATCCAGTGTATAACAAAAATAGTGATGTAGTTTGTACATCTGTTACAAACTTTGATATTCATGATATTTCAAGAACATCAAGAACTTACGGAGTAAAACAATATCATATTATTGTACCTGTAGAGGCTCAAAAACAATTGACTGAAAGAATTATAGGATACTGGCAAGATGGAGCTGGAGGTCAATTTAATAAAGATAGAGAAGAGGCTTTCTCAGCAACTAGAGTTTACGAAAGTATTGAAAAATCAATTTCTGAAATTGAGAAAATAGAAGGGAAAAAGCCAAGAATAATAACAACATCTGCAAAAATATTTCCTAATTCAATATCGTATAAAGATTTAGGAGAAAAAATATTTGAAGATGATCAACCATACCTTTTATTATTTGGAACAGGATGGGGATTAATAGATGATGTTATGGATATGTCAGACTATATTTTAGAACCTATCAGAGGGAACTCAAAATATAATCATTTATCTGTTAGATCAGCAGTTTCTATAATTTTGGACAGACTTGTCGGAGAAAATTAAAAATGGGTAGAGAAGTAAGAATAACACCAGAAGAAGATAAAATGCAAAAGTTAGGAATATCTAATTTAAAAATAAAAGAAATTAATTACAATGAAAGGCACAAAAGATTAAATCTTAAGTGCCTTATTTCTTCTGTTACAGAGCTTACTGAATTAGATATTTTAGAAAAAAGTATTAAAGCTAATTTTGGTGAAAAAATAAAGTTAGTAACTCGTGTTGAGTTATCAGCAGAAGAGATTACTAAAGAAGATTTAAAAGTAATAATAGAGAGATCAATTAAAAAAATTAAAGAGAAAAATGCTATTTCAAGATCGTTTTTATATATTTATAGAGTTAATATTATTGAAAGTTTAATTCAAATTGAGCTTAATAATAAAATGTCTGTGGATATATTGAAGGATTCTCATATAGATAGAGTATTGAAAAAAACATTGAGTGAAACTGGAATTGAAGGTTTTGAACTAGAGTTTATAGTTGGGGATTTTTCTAAAAAATTAGAAGATATTGCAGCTCAAAAAGATGAATTATTAGTTAAATTAAATAAAAAAAATGAGATTGATATTCAAGAAAATATTAAGAATAAACAAGCTAACCCACAAGATAAGAAGGGAGATTTCTCGGCTAAAAAAGAAGATAAAGGCAATATTCAAACTTTCTATAATAAGAACAAGGGATTGAAAGGAACTGTTATTCCTATAAATGATTTTGATGAACTTATGGAAAATGAACCTTGTGTAATAGAGGGGCAAATATTTGCAATAGAAGTTAGAGAGATTAGAAATGAAAAGTTATTAATAACATTAAGAATTACAGATAAGAAGAATTCTGCCACATTAAAATCATTTATTGATAAAAATAAAAGCTTTGATGCTAAGGAAGGAGACTATATTAAAGCTGCTGGTAAAAAGCAGATAGATAGATTCGCAAATAATGAAGAAATTCTTATGTTTAATGCAATAGAAAAATTAGATAAATTTGATAAAGTGAAGGTTGACTCTAGTGAAGAAAAAAGGGTAGAGTTACATACTCATACAAAAATGAGTGAAATGGTTGGTGTAAATGATGTTAAAGAGATAGTTGAGAGAGCAGAATTATATGGTCACAAAGCTGTAGCTATAACTGATTATTCAGTCGTTCACTCTTTTCCATTTGCGTATAAAGCTGCAAAAGGTAAAGATATAAAGGTAATCTTAGGTTGTGAAATGTGCATGGTTGATGATAAAAAACCAATGGTAAAAAATCCTAAGAATGTAGAGATAGAAGAGGAAACTTACGTAGTCTTTGACCTTGAAACCACAGGATTAAATGCTCATAAAAATGAGATAATTGAGATTGGAGCAATAAAATTAAAAGGAACTAGAATAGTAGATAGATATTCAACTTTTGTAAAACCTGTTGGAAGAATTCCTAAAAAAATTCAAGAGTTGACAGGGATATCAGAATCAGATGTATCTGGAGCTAGGTATATTGAAGAAATTTTACCAGAATTTTTAGAATTCATAGGAGATGCAACTTTAGTTGCTCATAATGCGCCTTTCGATATGAGTTTTATAGTTAGGGATTCTAAAAGAATACTAGATAAAAAAATAGAGAACAGTGTTATAGATACCCTACAAATGGCAAAGGATTTATATCCTAAATTAAAAAATTATGGTTTAAAAACCGTAACTAAGTTTTTAGGAGTAGCACTAGAATCACACCATAGAGCAGTTGATGACTCTCAAGCAACAGCCAATATGTTTGTTATTTTTCTTGAAAAATATATAGAAAAAGAGATAAAAATGTTGTGCGATATGGAAGGAGTGTTCCCAGTTAATGTACAGAGGCAAGAGACTAAAAATGTTATGGTTCTTGTTAAAAATTTAATAGGTCTTAAAAATATTTATAAAATAGTATCTGAAGCTCATTTAGTAAACTATGGAGAAAAAAGAGCAAGAGTTACAAGAAGTTTACTAGAAGAGAATAGAGAGGGATTAATGTTTGGAAGTTCTTTATCTTATCATTTTAAAAATTCAGGAGAGCTAATTGAGGAATATCTATCATATAATTTTGATAATTTAGATAAAAAAATTGATTTTTATGACTATATAGAACTTTTACCAAATGGTGCTTACAATGAGGTATTTGATGAGGAAGGAAGCGGAAGAATAAAAGATTACGCAGATGTAGAAACTATGAATGCTTATTTCTATGAACTTGGAAAAAAACATAATAAAATAGTTACTGCAAGTTCTAATGTACATTACTTAGATCCAGAAGACACAAAAATAAGAAGTATTCTTCTTTATGGTAGTGGATCGGTTTTCAGAGAAAATCAATATAAAGTAGATAATGGATTTTACTTTAGAACTACAGATGAAATGTTAAAAGAGTTTAACTATTTAGGATATCAAGAAGCTTATGATATAGTTATAACTAACACTAATCTAATAGCTGAAAATATAGATAAAATAAAACCAGTACCAGATGGTTTTTATCCACCAAAAATAGATAATGCTGAAAATATAGTTAGAGAGATGACTTATGAGAAAGCATATAGATTATATGGAAATCCACTTCCTGAGCTCGTTGAGCAGAGAATAGAAAGAGAGTTAAAATCTATAATAGGAAATGGATTCTCAGTTTTATATCTATCAGCTCAAAAACTTGTAAAAAAATCTTTAGATAATGGATATTTAGTTGGTTCAAGAGGATCAGTTGGATCATCTTTAGTAGCATTTATGATGGATATAACAGAGGTTAATGCGCTGTACCCACATTATTTATGTGAAGTAGATACTTGTAAACATTCAGAATTTATAGAGAGAGAGGGAGCGGGAGTCGATTTAGACCCTAAAAATTGTCCGAAATGTGGAGCAGTACTAAAAAGAGATGGTTACAGTATACCTTTTGAAGTTTTTATGGGATTTGACGGAGACAAGGTACCAGATATAGATCTGAATTTC
This sequence comes from Fusobacteriaceae bacterium, assembly GCA_051656905.1. Classification (GTDB taxonomy): domain Bacteria; phylum Fusobacteriota; class Fusobacteriia; order Fusobacteriales; family Fusobacteriaceae; genus JAGNZR01. The sequence goes on from JBOFJQ010000010.1 coordinate 146,442, forward strand.
TCAGGAGAGTATCAAGGTGAGATTCATAGATACTGTGAAGAGTTATTTGGAAAAGAAAACGTATTTAAAGCTGGAACAATATCAACTTTAGCAGAAAAAAATGCTGCAGGTTATGTAATGAAGTATTATGAAGAGCATGGAGTTAAAATAAATAGTGCTGAAATTATAAGACTTGCAAAAAAATGTGAAGGGGCAAAGAAGACTACAGGACAGCATCCTGGAGGTATGATTATAGTGCCACAAGGGCATACAATACATGAGTTTTGTCCAGTTCAAAAACCAGCAAATGATATGAGTAACGACTCAATTACTACTCATTTTGATTATCACGTAATGGATGAACAACTTGTAAAACTAGATATTCTAGGGCATGATGACCCTACTACAATAAGACTATTACAAGAGTATACAGGGGTAAACGTGTATGATATTCCTCTTGGAGATCCAGAGACATTAAAACTATTTTCATCAACAGAATCTTTAGGTGTAACGAAAGAGCAAATAGGATCAGTAGTTGGAACTTACGGAGTACCAGAGTTTGGAACATCTTTTGTAAGACAGATGTTAATAGATACTATGCCAACAACATTTGCAGAGTTAGTTAGAATATCAGGACTTTCACATGGAACGGATGTTTGGCTTAACAATGCTCAAGAATTTGTAAGAGACGGGACTTGTACTCTATCAGAAGTTATATCAGTTAGAGACGATATTATGAACTACCTTATTGATCAGGGGATAGATAAGGGAACATCTTTTAAGATAATGGAGTTTGTAAGAAAGGGACAACCATCAAAAAATCCAGATGGTTGGGAAAAATATAGTCAACTTATGAAGGAACATAACGTAAAAGATTGGTATATAGAATCATGTAGAAGAATAAAATATATGTTTCCTAAGGGACATGCCGTTGCTTATGTAATGATGGCAATGAGGATAGCATATTTTAAGGTACACTACCCACTTGAGTTTTATGCAGCATATTTCTCTAGAAAGTATGATTCTTTTAACTATGAAGTAATGTATGATATAAGTAAAGTAAAAGCTAGATTAGAAGAGCTTTCTAAAGAGGTTAAATTAGATGTAAAGCAAAAAAATGAAATATCCCTATGTGAAATCATAGTTGAGATGAAGGCTAGGGGGATTGAATTTTTACCTATTGACATATATGCCTCTCAAGGGATAAAATTTACAGTAGAAGAGGGAAAAATAAGAATACCTTTAGTAGGATTTGCAGGACTAGGGCAAGCCGTTGTAGATAATATTTTATTAGAAAGAGAACAGGGAAGATTTACATCTTTTGAAGATTTAAAAAGAAGGACTAAAGCTTCACAAACAATAATTGATAAGTTTAAAGAGTATAATGCGATAGAAGCTCTTAGCGATACAAACCAAATAAGTTTATTTTAACAGGGTTAATAATATAAAAACGAACTAAAATGTGAGGGGGATTTATGAACAAAGTAACGTTAGAATCAATTAGGGAAGCACAAAAAACTCTTGAAGGAATTATTAAAAAGACTCCAATTCAAGATAGTCCATTTTTAACAAAAGAATTAGAGGGAAACATATTCTTTAAGTTAGAAAATTTACAGAGAACAGGGTCTTTTAAAATTAGAGGAGCTATGAATAAAATTGCAAGTTTAACTGAGGAAGAGAAAGCAAGAGGGGTTATTGCTTCTTCAGCAGGAAATCATGCACAAGGAGTAGCGCTAGGAGCAACAGCAAAAGGGATTAAATCAACAATAGTTATGCCTGAGACAGCACCAATGGCTAAAGTTATAGCAACTAAAGGTTATGGAGCTGAGGTTGTATTATGTGGTCAAGTTTATGATGATGCTTTTGCAAAAGCTTGTGAACTTCAAAAAGAGACTGGAGCAGTATTTTTACACCCATTCAATGATAATTATGTAATTTCAGGACAAGGGACTATAGGTTTAGAAATTTTAGATGAACTTCCTAATGTAGATGTTGTTCTTGTTCCAATTGGTGGAGGTGGAATACTTGCAGGTATAGCTAAGGCTATAAAATCAATAAAACCATCTGTAAAAATAATTGGAGTTCAAACTGATAATGTTCCTTCAATGAGAGAAGCTATGAAAGCTGGTTGTCCTATAGAAATTACGTCTAAACCAACAATAGCAGATGGAATAGCTGTTAGAAAATGTGGTGATTTAACTTTTGAAATTATAAGAGAGTGCGTTGATGAGATCGTTACTGTAAGTGAAGATGAAATAGTAAATGCAATATTTTTCCTACTTGAAAGAAATAAAGTTCTTGCAGAGGGAGCTGGAGCAACAGCAGTAGCGGCAGTTTTAGCTAAAAAAATAGATTGTAAAGATAAAAATGTTTGTGCTGTAGTTTCAGGTGGAAATATTGATATTAATCTTGTTAATAGAGTAATAAACAAAGGTCTGTTTAACGAAGGAAGAAGATATGAATTTAAAGTTAGTATCCCTAATAAAACAGGAGAGCTTCAAAAGGTATTAGATTTTGTAAAAGAGTGTAAAGGAAATATTATGTGCATAAACCAAAGTATGTTTGAAGAGATTGGGCGTACTATGTTTGAAAACAGTCTAACTAATAATAGTAAAGAAGTTCTATTAGTTGTTGAATGTATAGACGTAGAGCACAGAGAAATGTTAAAAAATAGTATGGCATTTGCAGGTTATAAAATTTATTAAAAAATAAAAATATTGATAAAATATTAATTATGGGGGATTTATTTATGAAAAAATTATGCTTAATTATTTTTATGTTTTGTAATTTGTTTTTTTTAACTTTTGCAGATAATGTAAAAAGTAATAAAACAATAGAGATAGGGGAATACTCTTATCCTTACAAAGAACCAAACGTAGCAACAATTGTAGGAAGTTCAATGATGATGAAAGACGGAGTTACAAGTGTTGAAAAAATAAATAAAAAAGAATACAGCATAGATATTAAAGAAAATGTTGAAATACCTGAAAGCCTATGGTACGAAAAGGGATATAAGTTTTCTTTAGTTAAACAAAATAAAAAATCTCCCTTAATTTTTATTATTGCTGGAACAGGAGCAACTCATGATTCTAGTAGAATGGAATTTTTTCAAAGAATTTTTTATGATGCAGGATATAATGTAATTTCCATAGCTTCACCTATTCAAATGAATTTTATAATTAATGCTTCAACTTCAAGAATGCCTGGTGTATTAATGGAAGATAGTAAGGATATTTATAATGTAATGAATAAAGCTTATGATAAAGTTAAGGATAAAATACAAGTAAGTGATGTGTACTTAATGGGATACTCTTTAGGAGCAGCTCAATCAGCATTTGTATCTTATATTGATGAAACAGAGAAGAAATTCAATTTTAAAAGAGTATATATGATAAACCCAGTTGTAGATTTAAAAAAATCAGCTAATAAATTAGATCAAATTTTAGATAGAAATATCAAAGGTGACAATAAAAAAATTGGAAACCTTATAGATGAAATACTTTCAGGACTTGCGGAACAGATAAAGAAGGACCAAAGAGGAGTAAATGAGGAAGCAATATTCCAACTTTTTAAAGATGATCATATGACTAAAGAAAAGAAAGAGTCAATAATAGGGTTTGTATTCAGAATGATATCAGTAGATACTAACTATGTGACAGATTTATTAAATAAAAGAGGGGTTTATGTAGGTGAAGAAGTTGGAAAATTTGATTCTATGTTTAAATATTTTGAAAGAATTAATTTTGCAAATTTTATCTCATACTTAGATAAACTATTGATGCCTTACTATGAAGAAAAAGGCTTTACAAAAGAGCAACTTTTAAATAAAGTAACAATCTATGAATTAGAAAATTATTTGAAAAATACTAATAAAATAGCCGTAATAACAAATAAAGATGAGATTATCTTAGATAATGCCGATATAAAATATTTAGAAAATGTATTTGGAAATAGAATGATATTATTCCCTTATGGAGGACATTGTGGAAATATGTATTATAAACCAAATGTTGATACAATGTTAAAATATTTACAGGAGGGTAAATTAGAATATGCTGAATAAAATTAAAAAGTTAAAAAAAATATTGGTATTGTTCGTAGTTATTTTTTCAATAAGTTTTAGTGATGAACAGGCTAAAGAAAATCACGAGAGCAAGCAACAAAATCAAGAGATATCAAGTGTTAATAAAGAAGGAAATAATGTAGACTTTTTTATGGTATATGATCCATGGGAAGGTATGAATAGAAGAATTTATTATTTTAATTATTACTTTGATACATATGTGTTTCAACCTGTAGTAAATACATATACCTTTATAACTCCAGATATTTTAGAAAAAGGTGTGAGCAATTTTTATTCGAATAGTAAAAATGTAGGGGTAATAGTTAATTCTGCTGCTCAAGGAAAAGTAAGAAAGTTTATGAAGAGTTTAGGAAGATTTTCTATAAACTCAGTATTAGGGTTATTTGGAGTGGTTGATGTAGCAACAAACTTAGATATGCCTAGTCCTTATGAGGATTTTGGAACGACTTTTGCTTATTATGGAATTCCAAGTGGACCGTATGTAGTATTACCAGTATTAGGACCTTCAAATTTAAGAAATGCAGTAGGAACTGGTATTAATATAGTTGGCACACCAAGAATTCATCCTTATACATTAACAGATAGTATAGATATGACTAATATGGGAGTTTCAGCTTTAGATTCAATAGATGCAAGAAAAAATGTTAAGTTTAGATATTATAGTATGGGAACTCCATTCGAATACGAATATGTGAGATTTATGTATAGTGAATACAGAAAACATTTAGAATCAGTAGAACAATAAATCAAAATAAAGATTAGAAGGATGTTAATATATATGTGGAAAAATATAGACATTTCTTCAAAAGAAATTATAACAAAATATACAAAAGGGCTATTCGAGATATGTGATTACAATTTTGTAAATCTTCTTACATGGAGTGAGGGAGATAATATCCAATATAAAATAGAAAATAACACTTTGTATATGAAAGGGAATTATTTAGGAGAAAGTAGTTATTTTTTTCCAATTTCATTAAATTCTTGTGAAGAAGATATAAATATTGCAATAGAAGAGATACTTGAAGAAGGATATAATATAGAGCTGATTCCAGAAGAGTGGAAAGATAAATTAGAAGATAAATATTATTTTGAAGAGCAGAGACCAACTTTTGATTATATTTATTTAATGGAAGAGATAGCTTTTTTAAAAGGTAGAAAGTACATAAAAAAAAGAAATAAGATTAATCAATTTATAAAAAATAATGTTTTTAAATATGAAGAGATTAATAAAAATAATCTAGATTTAGTCAAAGCGTTTCAAGAGAGTTGGATGTTAGAAAAAGATGGGTATAATATAGAGGAATTAAAAAAAGAAAACATAGGTATTAAAACTATTTTAGAAAACTATTTTGAATTAAATTTATGTGGTGGAGTAATTTTTGTAAATAATAAAATTATAGCTTATACAATAGGTGAGAAGATAAAAAATCAACTTTTTGTTTATATTGAAAAAGCAGATGAAAGTTATAGTGGTAGTTATCAAGGAATTAATGCTTTCTTTTTACAAGAAAATAATGATGGAATATTGACCGTGAATAGAGAGGATGATGCAGGTTTAGATGGTCTAAGACAGGCAAAAGAGTCGTATTTCCCCTATAAGCTTCTGAAAAAATACAGAATAATTTCAAAAAAATAGGTCTAATATTGATATAAAATAGGTCTAATATTGACATAAAGAGAGTTTGTTATTTGTGCAAGTTGACAAAACTTGAAAAAAAAGATAGAATTAGATAACGATAAAGTTTTAGAGTTATAGAATTATTTAAATATTAATGCTTGGAGGAAAGAAAATGGCATTTAAAGTTGCTGAAATAAAAAATGAAACAGGACTTCACACAAGACCAGGGAATGAGTTTGTAAGCTTAGCAAAAACATTCGAATCGCAAATTGAGTTAGAAAATGAAGATGGTAAAAAAGTAAAAGGAACATCTCTTTTAAAAATATTATCTTTAGGAATAAAAAAAGGAAGCAAAATAACAGTTCATGCTGAAGGTGCAGATGAAAATGATGCTGTTGATAAATTAACACATCTTCTAGAGAATTTAAAAGACTAGAAAGTTTGAATGGGAGATGGTAGTATCATTTCCCATTTTTTTATATATAAAAAATAAAAGGGGTAGTCTAATGAAAAGGGAAATCAAAGGAATAGCAGCTTCACCAGGAATTTCTGTGGGGAAAGTATTTTTATATGTTGAAAATGAATTAGAAATATTTAAAGGAAATATACCAGATACAGCAAAAGAGATTGAAAGATTGCAAAAAGGAAGAGATAAATCTAAAGAGCAACTTTTAGTAATAAGAGAAAAAACAGCTAAAAAGTTAGGCGAAGATAAAGCTGCTATTTTTGATGGTCACATTACTTTATTAGAAGATGAAGATCTGTTTGATGAAGTAATAGAGTTAATAGAAGATGAAGAGATTTCTGCAGAAAATGCTTTAAATCAAGGGATTGAGGTTTACTGTGAAATGCTTTCTAATCTTGAAGATGAGTATTTAAAAGAGAGAGCAACAGACTTAAGAGATATAGCTAAAAGATGGTTATATAATATAGTTGAAGCAGAAATTTTAGATTTATCTGCATTACCAAAAGATACTATAGTGGTAGCGAAAGATTTAACACCGTCAGATACAGCTCAATTAGATTTAGAACATGTTTTAGCATTTGTAACTGAAATTGGTGGAAAAACAGCACACTCATCAATAATGGCTAGATCACTTGAATTACCAGCTGTTGTAGGAACTGGGAATGCATGTTCTATATTGAAAAATGGGGAAACAGTAATAGTTGATGCTGTTGCAGGATTGATAATTGCTAATCCAACTGCTGAAGAGTTATCAATATACTCTGAAAAAAGACAAAAATGCTGTGCAGAAAAAGATCTTTTAAAAATATTAAAAGATAAACCTGCAATTTCTAAAGATGGAATTGAAGTTGGTGCTTGGTCAAATATTGGAGATCCAAAAGACGTTGCTGGAGTTTTAAGAAATGGTGGACGTGGAATAGGACTTTATAGAACAGAATTTTTATTCATGAATAATGATAAATTCCCAACAGAAGATGAGCAGTATGCTGCTTATAAAATTGTTGCTACAGAGATGCAGGGAATGCCTGTAACTATTAGAACAATGGATATCGGTGGAGATAAATCTTTACCATATATGGAGCTTCCAAAAGAAGAGAATCCTTTCTTAGGATGGAGAGCCTTAAGAGTTTGTTTAGATAGACCTCAAATTTTAAAGACTCAGTTTAGAGCACTTTTAAGAGCTTCAGCTTATGGATACATAAAAATTATGTTGCCTATGGTTGTTTCTATAGAAGAGATAAGAAAATCTAAAAAATTATTAGAAGAGTGTAAAGAAGAGTTAAGAAATGAAAATGTTAAATTTGATGAAGAGATTCAACTTGGAATTATGGTTGAAACTCCTGCAGTAGCTTTTAGAGCTAAATATTTTGCTCAAGAAGTAGATTTCTTCTCAATAGGAACAAATGATTTAACACAATATACATTGGCTGTAGATAGAGGGAATGAGCATATTGCTCACTTATATGATACTTATAACCCAGGAGTTCTAGAGGCTATTAGAGCATCAATAGAAGGGGCTCATTTAGGTGGAATATCTATATCTATGTGTGGAGAGTTTGCAGGGGATGAAAATGCAACTGCATTATTATTTGGAATGGGATTAGATGCATTCTCAATGTCTTCTATTTCTGTACCTAGAGTTAAAAAGAATATAATGTCTTTAGATAAGAAAGAATGTGAAGCTCTTGTAGAAAGAGTAATGAGCCTTTCTACAACAGAAGAGGTATTAGAAGAGTTAAGAATATTTAATGAAAAAAATTATAAATAATTTATTAATATAAATAAGAAAAGAGGGAATATGTAAAACATATTCCCTCTTTTTTATAAAAAACTATTGTATTTTAATGTATGTCTCAATAATAGCATATAAATGCTCTTTAATTCTTCTATAATAGTTTAATATATCCATATATCCAGTACTTAACATAGCATCTTTTAATTCAGTTGGAATATTATCTAAATGTAACTGACGTGCTTTATGGTAAGTTCCCTTAATATTATTACATTTTTTTAAAGCTAAAATAAATGCATCTTTGCTATTAGTTCTATAAGCAGTATTTACATCTTTGAATATAGCTTCAATGTCATTATGAAGATTAACAATTGTATTTTTTCTCATATCATCAAGATAAACATCATGATCAATTATTTTCTTTAGAGTTTTAGAGATTCTTAATTGATAATCACTAATACTTTCATACTCTTCACAAACTATTAGGTTTTCTCTAGTTTCAGAAATTTCACTTTCATCTAAACCTTTATGCATGATAGCGAAATTTGCATCTGTAATCTCTTTTTCAAAAAGATCCATTCTATCCTCTACTATAGCAACAAAATCAACTGCTTCATTAGCTTTATCTCTATCTAAATAAACCGCGTTAATTTTTTCGAAAACTTGATAAATTTCATTTCCCATAGTTAAAATTTCTTCTTTTGTTTGACCTATAACCACAGATGGAAGATCAGTCATTAATGAGTCTAAATGTGTAACTTTATTTGAAGCAACAATATTTTTGTCTTCAGGAACTGCCCAAGTTAGGAATCTAGAAAAATACCCAACAAAAGGAACAAAGAAACAAACGTTTAGAATATTAAATGTTGTGTGAGCTGTAGCGATAGCTGTAGGTATATGATTAACATTCGATATTTTACTTAAAAACGTTAAATAAAATGGGAATATAGGAATAACCCAGCAAACACCAATAATATTTATTAATGTATGAGCGTAAGCAGCTCTTTTTGCATTAGTTGTAGCTGTTAAAGAAGCAAGTAAAGCTGTTACTGTTGTACCGATGTTCTCACCAAGAACAAGAGCTACTGCAGTTTCATAAGTAATTAAACCTTGAACAGCAAGAGTTATAGTAATACCTAAAGTAGCAGCAGAAGATTGAACAATAGCTGTAACACAAGCTCCTACAAGAGTTGCCTTTATTATTCCAGGATAGTAAAGAGTGCCATTAGGTGAAGCATTAAATGATTGGAAAAACTTAATAAATTCAGGCATAGTTCTGAATGGTTTAAAACCATCACTCATAAATTCTAATCCTAAAAATAATAACCCTAATCCTAAAAGAGTAAGAGCACGATTTTTGTTCTTTTCTTTACTAGAAAACATATACATAAGAGAAGCTAAACCTGCTAAAGGTAATCCGTAAACCCCTATTTTAAGTGCAAGAAGCCACCCAGTTACTGTTGTACCAATGTTTGCTCCTAAAATAACCCCCAGAGCTTGTTGTAGAGTAAGTAAAGAGGCATTAACAAATCCAATAGTCATAACAGTACTTACTGATGAAGATTGAACAAGAGCGGTAATGAAAACTCCCATACCTATAGCAGCAAAACGATTTCCAGTAAGAAGAGATAAAATTTTCTTTAACCTCTCACCAGCAATTTTCTGCATACCATTAGACAGGTGTCCCATTCCGTAAAGGAATAATCCTAACCCTCCTAATACTTTAAAAAAAATATCTAAATACATAATTCCTCCATATGATAATATTATAAAACCGATTATATTATATCAAACAAATAGGGATAAAGTAAATAAAAGTATTGTATAAAAATTTAAATATTCTATAGATATAAAAGTCTCTAAGGGGATATATATAAATATAAAAAGAATAGGGGAAATTTTACTGAGATATTCTAAATAAAATGCTAGATATCTAAATTTAAAGATGGTAAAATACTCTAAAGTAAAATGTTTTAGAAATTGTAAATTAAATTTTTAAAAAAAATTTACTTAATTGGATTAATATAGTAAAATTGTATTAGAAAATTACAAATTAATTTAATTGTAAAAATAAAAAATTACGGAGGAATAAAAAACAATGAAAAGATTATTTGCTATTTTAGCTGTACTAGTAGTTTTTGTTTTAAGTGGTTGTTCTAAGATTGACTCTCTACTTGGTAGAGGAGAAGGGGTTAAGTATAACGATATTAGAATGACAGTAGTTACAAACCAAGGTGAAATAAATTATTATCTTTACCCAGAAGCAACTCCTCTAACAGTAGCTAACTTTATAAATTTAGCTAAAAGAGGTTTTTATGATGGCGTTAAGTTTCATAGATATATAGAAAACTTTATGATTCAAGGTGGAGATCCAACAGGAACAGGACAAGGTGGACCAGGATATACAATTCCTGACGAGTTTGTTAGCTGGTTAGATTTCTTCCAACCAGGAATGATAGCTATGGCTAATGCAGGTCCAAATACAGGGGGAAGTCAATTTTTTATGACTGTTTCACCTTCTGAGTGGTTAAATGGAAAACATACTGTATTTGGAGAAGTTATAGATGAAAATGATTTAAATGCTGTTAGAAAATTAGAAAAAGGTGACAGTATTAAAGAAATAAGATTTACAGGAGATGTAGATTTTATATTATCATTAAACAAGAAATCTGTTGATGAGTGGAATAAGAAATTAGATGCAGAACATCCTGAACTAAAAAAATATCCAGTTAAAGATTTAAGCGCATATAGTTCAGAACAAATAGCTGCTTACCATAAAGAATTAGAAATAATAAATCAACAGTCTAAAGTAGAACCAAAAGAAGAGGAAAAATTAAGTTATATTCCTAGATTTTTAAAATATTTAGAAAATAAATATGAAGATAAAAAAGAGACTTCTGAAGATGGAGAAACAAAAAAAGGTGGAGATCCAGCACCAGAACAGTTAGAGTTTGCATTACCTCAGAATATGTAGTTTTAGATAAGAAATGTCGAAAATAAGTTGTTGTGAAGGAGAGGGATATGAGATTAGTAATCGTAGATAAAAAAATAGGTGATTGGGCTGCAGCTCATGTAGTTGAAAAAATACTGAGTTTTAATCCAACAAAAGAAAAACCCTTTGTATTAGGGTTACCAACAGGAAGTACTCCTTTATCAATGTATAAAAAACTTATTCAATTTAATAAAGATGGAGTAATATCTTTTGAAAATGTTATAACATTTAATATGGACGAATATGTAGGTCTAGGAAAAAATGATGAGCAAAGCTATCATACATTTATGTATGAAAACTTTTTTAATCACATAGATATAAAAGAAGAAAATATAAATATTCCAGATGGATTAGCAGAAGATTATAAAGCTGAAGCTATTAGATACGAGGAAAAAATCAAAGCAGCAGGTGGAATAGATTTATTTATAGGTGGAATTGGTCCTGATGGACATATAGCTTTTAATGAGCCAGGATCATCTTTATCTTCAAGAACAAGAGATAAAGAGTTAACTATGGATACTATTATAGCAAACTCTAGATTTTTTGGTGGAGATATAAATAAAGTTCCTAAGTTAGCTTTAACAGTAGGAATAGGGACGTTGCTAGATTCAAGAGAGATATTAATTTTAGTTAATGGACATCATAAAGCTCGTGCATTAAAAAAGGGGATTGAAGAAGGGGTTAACCATATGTGGACAATATCAGCACTTCAATTACATCCAAAAGCAATTATTGTATCTGATGAAGAGGCAACTATAGAATTAAAAGTTGGAACATATAGATATTTTAAAGATATAGAAAAAGATGAACTTGATTTAGATAAAAAAATAACTAAATTATATTCTGGTAAATAAATAAATAAATAAATAAATAAATAAATAAATAAATAAATAAAAATGCCTAAAAATCAAATTTTAGGCATTTTTTTTATTTGAAAAAATCAAGAACTTCTTGAGAATATTTTCCAGTTTCATCATGGGTAATTAATGGAGGTAAAATAGTGACACCTTCACTTCCAAATTTAAGACCTTCAATTAATATAATCTTAGCATTCTTATCACCTTTTGAGTGGCAGAATCTAATTCTTTTAGGTTCTAGTTCATATTTTTTCATAAGTGAAATAATATCTATAGCTCTATCAGCACGATGAACTAAAGAGAAATAACCTTTATCTTTTAATAGATTAGAAGCAATATGAATAATTTCTTCTAAAGTTATTGCAATCTCATGTCTTGCAAGAGTTAATTGGTCTAAATCATTTAAAAGTTCAGTATTACCGTTAAATTTAAAAAATGGAGGGTTACAAATAACAGAGTCAAAAGAGTGAGGTAAAAAATGATTTCTCCAATTTTTCATATTGTCATTAATGATAGAAATTTGGTCGTTTAAATTATTTAAAGAGACATTTCTATTAGCTAAATCAGCGGAAGTTTCCTGTAATTCTAAGCCGATTATTTTTGCCTTTGTTCTTTTGGAAAGAAAAAGAGGGATAGCTCCATTTCCAGTTCCCAGTTCAATAATTTTATTAACTCCTCTCCCAAGAGATGCGAATTCAGCAAGAAGTATAGAATCAATAGAAAAATTAAAATAATCAGAACGTTGTATAATTTTTAAATTTTCTTTTTGTAATAGGTCTATTATGGACTCTTTTTCATTTTTTAGCATAGGTTAAATGGGCTCCTTTTTATAAATAAATTATTTTCATTATAACATAATAGTTAAAAAAAATAAAATTATAAAAATGATGTATGGAAAAAAGGGGATATATTATAAAAAAGTTGAAAAAAGTTCCGAAATAGTTTATACTTCATGTACATTAGAGGTTTAAAGAGAGGGAAAAAACAAAAAGCGCCAGAACTTAAAAAAATAAAAAGTTGACGAGGAACAGAGAATATCGAAAATTCGGCGGATACTCTGTAGGGACTGCACCCTATATAGACAGAACAAAAGATTTTAGTGATAGAATTGACAAATATGTCTTAGCAGACTCTTGATCTCTAAAATATATGAAATTAAAAAAATTAATTTCAAAATTATGGAGGTTTTTTATGTGTGGAATAGTAGGTTATGTAGGTAGTGGAGACGCAGTAGAAATTATACTTGAAGGATTATCAAAATTAGAGTATAGAGGATATGACTCTTCGGGAATAGCTATAGTAAAAAATGGCGAGATTCAAATTGAAAAAAAAGTTGGAAAATTACAGGCTTTAAAAGATTATTTAGCTGAGAACCCTATGAAGGGGCAGGTTGGTGTTGGGCATACAAGATGGGCAACTCATGGAGCTCCATCAGATATCAACTCTCATCCTCATTATAATAATGATAAGTCAGTAGCAGTTGTTCACAATGGAATTATTGAAAACTATATCCAATTAAAAAAAGAATTAACTGAAAAAGGGTGTAACTTTATATCGCAAACAGATACAGAGGTTGTAGCGCATCTTTTCGGAACTCTTTATGATGGAGATATGTTATCAACTTTAAAAAGAATGTTAAAAAGAATTAAAGGTTCATACGCTTTTGGAATAGTACACAAAGATCATCCGGATCAGCTTATATGTGCAAGAAAAGATAGTCCTCTTGTAATTGGAATAGGGGAAAATCAAAATTTCATTGCATCAGATGTTCCAGCACTTTTAAAATATACTAAGAATGTATATTTCTTAGAGAATGGAGATTATGCAAATATTCAAAAAGATAAAGTTACAATATATGATTTACATGATAATGAAATTCAAAGAGAAAAACATGAAATAAAATGGACATTAGAGCAAGCTACAAAAGGTGGATATCCTCATTTCATGATAAAAGAAATATACGAGCAACCTTCGACGTTAGAAGATACTTTAAAAAGAAGAGTTAATTATGATGATTATTCACTTGATTTTAAAGATATATTATCAAAAGAAGAAGCTTTAAAAATTGAAGAGGTTCAAATAATTGCTTGTGGAACAGCTTATCATGCAGGACTTCAAGGGGAATATGCTTTAGAAAAAATAGCAAAACTAAGAACTAGCTCTGATATAGCATCAGAATATAGATACTCAGATCCATTTGTAAATAAGAATACACTAGCAATGGTAGTATCTCAATCTGGAGAAACATTAGATACATTATTAGCAATGAAAGAGTGCAAGAAAAGAGGAGCTACAACTTTAGCTGTAACAAATGTTGTAGGATCATCTATAGCTAGAGATGCAGATAAAGTTATTTATACAATGGCAGGGCCAGAAATAGCTGTAGCTTCAACTAAGGCTTATACAAACCAAGTTTTAACACTATTCTTACTAGCTATATATTTAGCTGATGTAAGAGAAACTATAGATTTTAATACTAAAAAAGAATTGTTAGATGAATTAAGAGCAATTCCTGAAAAAATCAGAGAAATTTTAAAAGATGAAGAGAATATAAAAAATATAGCTCAAGGTCTAGTAAATACAAAAAATGGTTTCTATATAGGAAGAGGATTAGATTTTAAAGTTGCCTTAGAAGGTTCTTTAAAAATGAAAGAAATAACTTATATTCACACAGAGGCTTTTGCTTCAGGAGAGTTAAAACATGGAACAATATCTCTTATAGAAGAGGGAGTTCCAGCAGTTGTATTAGCAACTCAATCTAATTTACTAGATAAGTCTGACTCTAATATAAAAGAGTTAAAGGCTAGAGGAGCAAAAATAATAACTGTTACTAAAAAAATGAATAAAGATTTAGAAGAAAGTTCTGATGAGATTATGTATATACCAAATTGTTCAGATATAGTTGCAGGAATATTAAGTGTTATTCCTTTACAATTATTAGCTTATTATACTTCTGTATTTAAAAATATAGATGTTGATAAACCAAGAAATTTAGCAAAATCTGTAACAGTAGAATAATAAATATAGAAGAATAGAAAAATAGTAAAAAAAATAAAATTATAACTGGTTTTTATTAGCTTTAGAGCTTTAATAAAAACCAGTTTTTTTAAAAAATAAAAATAATTATTTTACGTTGAAATTATGGAAAAAGATATGTATACTTAATTAAAGTAAACTTAAAACTAGAGGGAGTCTGATTATGATTAATGAAAAAATAAGATTAATAAGAGAAATAATGGTAGAGAAAAAAATAGATGCTTACTACATTACTTCTTCTGATTTTCATGAAAGTGAATATATTGGAGATTATTTCAAAGTAAGAGGATATATAACTGGATTTCAAGGTTCTTTTGGAAGTCTTTTAATAACCAAGGATAAGGTAATCTTATGGACTGACTCAAGATATAATGTACTTGCACAAAAGATTTTGGCAGGAACAGAGGTTGAAATTTTAACAGTAGGAAAAATCGGAACTCCTGATGCGAAAGAATGGATGAAAAATAATTTATCAAAGGGAATGACTTTAGCTTTTGATGGAAGAACAATTTCTGCTAAATTGGGATTAGAATTTAAAGTATGTTTAGATAAAGTAGGAATAAAAATTAATGAATCTTTTGATATAGTAGATAAATTTTGGGTAAATAGACCTAAAATGCCAGAGGGAAAAGCTTTTTTACTTACTCTTGACCAATCGGGAGAAGAGTCTTCTGAAAAAA
Organism: Fusobacteriaceae bacterium; assembly: GCA_051656905.1. Classification (GTDB taxonomy): domain Bacteria; phylum Fusobacteriota; class Fusobacteriia; order Fusobacteriales; family Fusobacteriaceae; genus JAGNZR01. The sequence goes on from JBOFJQ010000010.1 coordinate 161,889, forward strand.
TAAATAAAGTTTTACAAGAGATGAAAAAAGAGGAAGCTGACTATAATTTAGTTACATCTTTAGATGATATAGCTTGGCTACTTAATATGAGAGGATCAGATATAAAAAATACTCCTGTAGTTTTATCTAATTTAATTATAGGGGAAGAAGTTACTCTATATGTAGAAAATGACAAGGTTAAGGGTGCAGTAGAAAATACTCTGAATAAAAATGGAGTAAAAATAAAAGGATATAATGAGTTTTATGAGGATATAAAAGCTATTCCTAAGGATAAAACGATTTTAGTTGATATGAATAAAGTAAATATAATGCTTTATGAAATTATATCAAAACATAAAATTATAGATAAAATGAATCCATCTACTATATTAAAAGGTGTAAAAAATAATATAGAGATAAAAAATATAAGAAATGCCCATGTAAAAGATGGAGTTGTAGTAACAAAATTTATTTATTGGTTAAAGCAGAATATTGGGAAAATAGAGATAGATGAGATAAGTGCGCAAGAGAAAATGGATGGATTAAGAGCCCTTCAAAAAGGTTTTATTGAACCTAGTTTCTCTACAATATCAGCATATATGTCTAATGCTGCTATGCCACATTATTCAGCAACTAAAACAGATTTTGCTAAATTAGAAAATAAAGGGCTTTATCTTATCGATTCAGGAGGTCAATACTTCGATGGGACAACAGATATTACAAGAACTATAGCTGTTGGGGATCTTACAGAAGAGATGAAAAGAGATTATACACTTGTATTGAAAGGGATGATAAATCTTTCAAGAGCAAAATTCCTTCATGGAACAACAGGTAGTAACTTAGATTTTTCTGCTAGAGCAGCTATGTGGCAGTATGGAATAAATTATGCTCATGGAACAGGTCATGGAATAGGATATATATTAGGAGTCCATGAGGGACCTCATGGAATAAGAATGACTCATAATTCTCATTCTTTAGTTCCAGGAATGATAGTTAGCAATGAACCTGGAATATATGTTGTAGGTTCTCATGGAATAAGAATTGAAAACGAACTGCTAGTTGCAGATTTTATGAAAAATACTTATGGAGACTTTTATCAATTTGAAACGTTAACTTATGCACCTATAGATTTAGAACCTGTAATAATAGAGATGTTAACTTGTGAAGAAAAATGTTTCTTAAATGAATATCATAAAAGTGTTTATAATGTAGTGGCTAATTTTTTAGAAGATGATGAAAAAAAATGGCTTAAGGGTGTTACTAAAGAGATTTAGATGAATAGTTAGGCAAAAGACAATAGGCTAAGGAAGTTAATTAATAATTTTCTTAGCCTATTTATTTATTTATTATGTATTAAAAATTTAACATTTAATACATAATTATTTTTTATAATAAAAATAATTAATTAAGTTATAAAAATATTGGAAACCCTAGAAAAATCTCATATATCAATTTGTGAAAAATAAATTTCTTTAAAATAAATGAAAAAAAGTGTTGACGAAAAGTAGTGGCTGTGGTAAGATAATTCTTGTCCGCGAGAGAAACGCGAGACGAAGTTAAAAGGACATTAACAACAGAATAGAGAGAAAATCAAAAGTTATGTTTAAGAGGTCACCACCGATTAAACTAACGAATCTAATAACAAATCTTCGT
>JBOFJQ010000011.1:0-6910 GCA_051656905.1 Fusobacteriaceae bacterium
GGAGATTGATAGGTTGGGGGTGTAAGAGCAGTGATGTTTTTAGCTGACCAATACTAATAAGTCGAAGTTTTAACCTAATGTAATTACAATTAAGCGAGCAATCGCGTTACTATACAGTATTCAATGTCTATTGAAAACTAATAAATTTAGCTTGGTAAAAATAGCTATGGGGGTACACCTGGTCACATTTCGAACCCAGAAGTTAAGCCCATAAACGCTGAAGGTACTTGGTGGGAAGCTACCTGGGAGAATAGGAATTTGCCAAGCTTTTTTTTATTTTTTGGTAAAAAAGATTAAGAGATTTAAGGTCAAAAGATTAGGGATCGATTTGATTATACGAAAACACGCGTTTCGGCTACGCTACTTTGTACGCTTGCCTGCACAGCTACCGTTTTCTTTATAATAAAATAGATCCCCGATTATTTTAAAGATTAAAGATAAATGAATAAAAGATAAATGAATAAAAGATAAATAAATAAAAGATAAATGAATAAAAGATAAATAAATAAAAGATAAATAAAAGATAAATAAAAAAAATGAACTTCTATAATAGAGGTTCATTTTTAATAATATAAAAAATAATTTGGCTTTAAAAAATAATAAAGCCTTTTAAGCTAGGGTAATTCAATATTAACATAATACTAATATAAAGTACAGGGAAGCGACGGGAAATTACGGGAAATCGCGGGAAATGAATAAAAAAAACGTTCTGTAGAGCAGGATGTACTAGTGATAGAAGGGTCTCCTTAAAATCCAAAAAAAAAGAAAAAATATTAAAAAAATATTTAAAAAGATTAGATAAAGAGATATTAATAAGCGTTTATATAAAAATTTAATAGTAACTAAAAATAAAATTAATTTTATAAAAAATATCAATTAAAAAAAGAGGATTAAAGAGAAAAATATGTTAAAATATATGCAGAGTGCAATATCAAAATAGGAGGTTTCTTTATGAAAGTAATAGCAATTAATGGAAGTCCAAAAGCTAAAGGAAATACTTACCAAGCAATAATGATGGTAGGAGAGGAATTAAAAAAAGCAGGAATTGAATTAGAAGTAATTCACGTTGGAAATAAAAGAATAAGTGGATGTCTATCTTGCGGTGCTTGTGGGAAGAATCAAAATGAAAAGTGTATTATAGAAGATGATATTGTTAACGAAACAATTCAAAAGTTGAAAGAAGCTGATGGAATTATAATTAGTTCACCAGTTCACTATGCTGCGATTGGTGGAGCAATGAAGTGTTTTCTTGATAGAACTTTCTATGTGAGTGGTGTAAATGGTTCTTTATTACGTCATAAAGTAGGGGTTGCAGTAGTAGCCGATCGTCGTTCAGGAGGAGTATCAACATTTACTCAGCTAAATAATTACTTAAATTATTCTGAGATGTTAATGCCAACTTCTAATTATTGGAATGTTATATTTGGTAGAGCTCCAGGAGAAGTTGAACAGGATGAAGAGGGAAAACAGATTATGAGAATTTTAGGAAAAAATATGGCTTGGTTAATGAAATTAAAAGAATTTGGAAAAGAGGAGATTCCAGCTCCAGAAAGAGAGAAAAAAGTTTATATGAGTTTTGTAAGATAAAGAAAATTTTATTTAAAGATTTAAATTTTGATAGATTATGTAGTAATTAATTACTCAATTAGAAGTTAAATAGATAATAAATAATTGAATAATAAATATGTAGCAACTAAAAGAAAAAAAGAGAAGAGTTTCCAACAATATTTTATTGTGGAAATCTTCTCTTTTATTTATTTGATATTAGAGTAATCTTTTGATAGTTGTGAAATTAAATTGTTATCTAAAATTGTAGATGTATTTATTTTATTTATTTTAATTATTCCTACAAGGCTATTAGTAATAAAAACACCATCTGAGGTAATTAAATCATTTAGAGTATAGTTGCCTTCAATTACTTTATAGTTAGATATTATCCAGTTTCGTATAATTCCATTTAATATTCCAGAACTGATGCTTGGAGTATGAATAGTATTATTCTTTATAAAGAAAATATTAGCAGTAGAAGTCTCACTTATAAAGCCTTTAGTATTAATAAGTATAGAGTCATTAAACCCTTTTTTTATAGCCTCTTCCCTAATAAAAATATTCTCAAGATATCCAGTCCACTTATGAAAAGGGAGAGTTGATGTTTCATTTTTTAAAATAGTAGAAACATTTAATGAAAACCCTTCTTCATAGTGTGAACCATTATAAGGGATATCTCTAGTGTTTAAGACAATATTTTCTGGGGAAAGTATTATTTTAAGAGCACAGTTATTAATGTTATATTTTTTAATTAAAGTTAAAACATATTCTTCTGTAAGAGCGTTGTTAATACCTAAATTTTTAGCACTGCTATTTATTCTTTCAATATGCTCTTTTAAGAAGATAACATCTTTTTTTACTAGTATAGTTTCAAAAATAGCCCTACCAAAAATAAAACCTTCATCTAAAATGATTTTGTTGTGGGAGTTTAGTTCTCCATTAATAATTATCATCTTAAAACTCTCATGAGAGCTTTTGCTTTATCTAAAGTTTCATAGTATTCTGATTCTTTTTCTGATTCCCAAGTAATACCACCACCAACTCCAAAGTAAGCAGTATTATCTTTTTTTAGGATAGTTCTAATCACTATATTAAAGTCTGAATTTCCATTAAAATCAAAATATCCAATTGCTCCAGTATAAATATTTCTTTTGATTTTTTCTAGTTCATCAATGATTTCCATAGATCTAATTTTTGGTGCTCCTGTAATTGAACCACCAGGAAAACACTCTTTTATACACTTTACAGAGGATACCTCATCTTTTAATTCTCCTATAATAGTTGAAACTAAGTGAAAAACAGTACTATATTCTTCGAGTTTAAATAGTTCAGTTACTTTAACACTAAAAGGTTTACAAACTTTACTTAAATCGTTTCTCTCTAAATCCACAATCATAAGCAGTTCTGATTTATCTTTTTCACTGTTTAGAAGCTCTAATCTATTTTCTTCATCTTCTAAAGCTGTGTTTCCTCTTGGACGAGTACCTTTTATAGGTCTTGTTTCCACAATCTTATTTTTTATTTGTAAAAATCTTTCTGGAGATGAAGACATTATTTGAAAGTCATCAAAAGCCAAGTAAGATGAAAATGGTGCAGGATTGATAGATCTTAAATTTTTATAAATATCATAGGAATCTTTTTCACAGTGACATTTAAATCTCTGCGTAAGATTAGTTATATAGATATCACCAGAACGAATATACTCTCTAACTTTTTCTACAGTTTCTATATATTCATTAGGTTCAAAGTTAGACTGAAATTCAGTATCTCCCTCTACAAAAGGTTCTATTTTTATCTCTTTGCTTTCACTAATAAGTTTTAATATCTCAAAGATACTTTTATTAGATGGTTTTAGTTTTCCCATAGCTGTAATAAAGTATTTATTTCTCTTTATATCATAAATAATAAAATTGTCATAGAAGTTAAAGTAAACTTCTGGAATTTTAATATCATCTTTAGCTGTAAGAATAAGAGGCTCAACATGCATAGCAGCATCATAGGAAAAATATCCAATGGCTCCACTGGAAAAAGGTAAATTAAAAAGTTCTGATGTCTCCTTTGGAAGGCTCTCTTTTTGCAACTCTTTTTCTAAAAAATCAAAGGGATTTCCTATAAATTTATTGTCATTTAAAAATATCTCTTTTCCAATACTTTTTAAATTTAAATAAGGATTTATTCCAATAATAGAGTACTCGCTATATTTTGAATCAATTTTAGAACTATCTAGAAAAGCAACTTCTTTATAATTTTTAAAAATAGAGAAGATGCTAAAAATATCAAGATCAGTAGAAAATTCTTGTATTAAAAAATTCATAGCTCCTCCTTTGAATTGTTTGGATTATTATTTTCTTTGCATAAATTGATAAAGTTTTTTAAAATGGCATGGCCATGTTCTGTAAGTTCAGCTTCAGGGTGAAATTGGACACCTTCAATTAAAAAGGTTTTATGCCTTATTCCCATAATGACTCCATCAGAAGTAGTTGCGGTGATTTCTAATTCTTCAGGAAAATTTTCTTGCTTCACAATAAGTGAGTGATAACGAGTAACTGTAAAAGGATTAGAAATATTTTTAAACAATCCTTTACTGTCATGAGTAACTAAACTTAATTTTCCATGAACAGGTTTTTCACCTTTCTCAACTTTACCACCAAAAAAATGCCCTATGCATTGATGGCCTAAACAGATTCCTAAAATTGGTATCTTACCTTTGAAATGATTAATTATTTCAAGGCACACTCCAGATTCAAGAGGAGATTTTGGACCAGGAGATATTATAATCCCTTCAGGCTTTAAACACTCTAAATCTTGAATAGTTATTTTATCATTCCTCACAGTATAAACATCTTCATCTAGTTCCTGAAAATATCTAACTAGGTTATAAACAAAGGAATCATAATTATCTATCATTACAAACACAACAAACCTCCCTTGTAGTACTATAATTAGTGTATAAATCTAAATAAAATAATAATTAATCTTAATTTTATAATTGTAACACTTAGTTTTTTAAACATCAAATAAATTTAGTTCTATTGTGCTATAAATAATGTATAAATAGAGAATGGAGTTGGTATAAAACTAATAATTAATATGATTTATAAGTTTTTATAGAGAGCAATAATAAAAAATATGATATAATTAGACTTATAATAAATTTAAAATTAAATAAATCTATAAGAGTTATTTAATTAGACAGGGAGAAAAAATGGCAATATTGCAAGTTAATGAAATATGTAAAAATTTTTCAGGAGAAGATTTATTTAGAGATATAAGCTTTTCTATAGATGAAAGAGATAAAATTGGATTAATTGGTGTTAACGGTGCAGGGAAAACAACTTTAGTTAAAATTTTATTAGGGATAGAAGATGATGATATAGATTTAACAACTAAAAAAAGAGGTGTTATATCTAAAAAGACAGGTTTAAAGATAGGCTATCTATCTCAAAATTTTGATCTTAATTTAGAAAATACTGTTTTTGAAGAGTTACTGGACGTATTTCATGAAAGGCATGAGGAATACAAGGTAATTCAAGAATTAACTGAGAGGTTAAAAACAGAAACTGATAATTATGATGCAATATTAGAAGAGTTAGCAAAAGTTCAATCTCAATATGAACAAGGTGAAGGGTATAGTTTAGAATATAAAATAAAACAAATCTTAAATGGATTATCACTTTCTGAGAAAATATGGAATAATAAAATAGCTAATCTTTCAGGAGGGCAGTGTTCAAGAGTTGCTCTTGGAAAAATTTTATTAGAAGAACCTGAACTATTAATATTAGACGAGCCAACAAATCACTTGGACCTATTAGCTATTGAATGGTTAGGAAGATTTTTAAAAGATTATAAGAAAGCTTTTATTCTAATATCACATGATATATTCTTTCTTGATGAAGTTACTAATAGAATATTTGAAATGGAAGGAAAAACACTTCATTTCTATTCTGGAAACTATACAGATTATAAGATTCAAAAGGAAGCTTATTTAACAGGAGCTGTAAGAGCTTTTGATAAAGAGCAAGATAAGATAAAAAAGATGGAAGAGTTTATTAGGAAATATAAAGCTGGAATAAAGTGTAAGATGGCCAGAGGTAGAGAGAAAATACTTAATAGAATGGAAAAAATGGATAATCCAGTTATTCCTGTGAGAAAGATAAAGCTTAAATTTAGAATTGGAAATGCCAGTGCAGATAGAGTTTTAAGAATAGAAGGGTTAAAAAAATCATATGAAGACACAAAATTATTTTCTAACTTAAATTTAGATATTTATAAAGGGGATAGAATAGGAGTAATCGGAAAAAATGGTGTTGGAAAATCTACTCTTTTAAAAATTATAAATGGACTAGAAGAGCAAGACTCAGGAACTATAATAGTTGGGGATAGAGTTAAAATTGGATACTATGACCAAAATCAAAGTAGCTTAGATTTAAGAAATAGTGTTTTAGAAGAATTGATGGAGGCAGCTCCACTAACATATGAAGAAGCAAGAACTTTAGCTGGAGGATTCCTATTTACAGAGGATGATGTTGATAAGAAAATATCTCTTTTAAGTGGTGGGGAAAAAGCGAGAATAGAGTTTATGAAACTTTTACTTGCAAAGCCTAACTTTTTAATATTTGACGAGCCAACAAATCACTTAGATATATATTCAAGAGAGATATTAGAGGAAGCTTTAGAAGAGTATGATGGAACTTTAATTGTTGTATCTCATGATAGATTATTTTTGGAGAGTACTGTAAATAGTATTTATGAAGTAACTACAGATGGAGCCACTCTTTTCAAAGGTGACTACGAAGAGTACATGAATAGAAAAGAGGAAAAAATAAAAGATACAACAGCAGCCCTATCTTATGAAGAGCAAAAGAAAGCTAATAGCAAACTAAAAAGTTTAGAAAGAAAAGTTATGAAATTAGAAGAAAAGATAGAAGAGATTGAGAATAAGAAAGCTTTAAAAAATAAAGAGTATGAAGAGGCTGGAAAAGTTAATGATTTAGATAAACTGTTAAAAATTCAAGAAGAATTAGATAACTTTGAGATGGAAGTACTAACTACTATGGAAGAGTGGGAAGAGGCAGAACAAGAATTGTCGATTCTAAAAAGTTAAGTTGTATTTTATTAAAATACAACTTAACTTTAGTAAATGTTTTCAATTGGAAAATGATATATATACTGATTTTGTTAATCGTTTAAAGAGATTTTTTTAATACCAATTAAATAAATTGCAAAAACAAAGTATTGACAATTTATTTTAAAACAATTATAATAGCTGAGTTATAATAATAAAATTATAAAAATAAAAAATAAGAAAAGGAGGGTAAAATGCCTACTTTAAGTCAATTAGTAAAAAGAGGAAGACAGGTTT
>JBOFJQ010000012.1:0-7372 GCA_051656905.1 Fusobacteriaceae bacterium
ACGAAGATTTGTTATTAGATTCGTTAGTTTAATCGGTGGTGACCTCTTAAACATAACTTTTGATTTTCTCTCTATTCTGTTGTTAATGTCCTTTTAACTTCGTCTCGCGTTTCTCGCTGACAAGGATTATCTTACCACAGCCACTACTTTTCGTCAACACTTTTTTCCATTTATTTTTCTATCCTTACGAACTTTACATGTTTTTGAATTTATTTATTTTTTAATGACTCTCATTTTTTATTGAAAACATTAGCTTTTTCAGAAAAAAATTTTTTCATTATTTATAAAACTTTTTTATTATTTTTTTCATCTAATCTTATAGAGGTTTTTTTTATAAAAAAACAATTTTCTTTTTGTTTTTTTCTTTTTATAATTTATTATTTCCATTTTTATGTATAATATATGGTATAATCGTTCTTAATAAAGTCTATGCGAGGATAACATATGAAAATAGAAGTAAATAAAAAAGAACTAGTCACATCAATAATAATATTTTTATTTGGATTACTTTTACCTTTTTTTATTAAATATACCAATATTGATATTTATGGTTCTATAAATAAAGCTCTGGAACTATGGGATAAAGAATATCTTTTAATAGCTATGTTTAAATTAGTGCTATTAAACTCTCTTAATACATTTCCAATATATCTATCTATGTTTATACTATTTGATGCAATAAAAATCATTCATAAAAATAAGGTTAAGTATCTAGAAAAAATAATTTTCACAATACTTATTATACCAATAACATATAAACTTATATCTTTAATGTATTCTGTAAATCTTCTTATGGGAAAAACTTCCATTTTAACAATCTTTTGGTTTTACTATTATGCAAGATTTAACTTTAAATCTGTTAATCTCTTAGAAAAATGCTCTGTATTTCTAATTTTCATAATTGGTCTTCATTGGCTTGATATGAATACGTTCTTCAATTTTTTAGGAGTTGGGGAAATTACCTCTGATCTCAACAGAGTTATTACCTTTATGGATGCTAAATTAATCGTTTCTCTTTTATCAACTTTATTTTTTCTCTTTTTTACCTCGTTCTCTATTTTAATACTATATTTTTTTAAGTGCCAAGAGGAAAAAATAATGAGATTTCAATCTGAGACTGAGAATAGATCTTTAAAAGAGACTCAACAATTAGTTCATGATTTAAAGACACCAATTTTTTCAATAGGAGCACTTTTAGAACTTTTAAAACTTCAAGAGACTGATAAACGAAAAATAAAGTATTTAGATAGAATAGAGAACTCTCTTAATAAGACAAATATAATGATTGGAGAAATTTTAGATATAAAAAGTAAAAGTTCAGTTTATATAAACGATATAATGAACTTTGTACTCTCTTTTCTATCGAGTCATAAAAATATAGATAAGGTTTCATATAAAAATTATGCAAAAGATGACTTTCAAATAAATGGAAATAAAGGTTTACTTTCAAGATGTATAATAAATCTAATTGTTAACTCATGGGAAGCTAACTCTCAATATATAGATATTACTATAAAAGAATATTCTAAAACTCTTTTAATAAAAATAGAAGATTATGGAGAGGGTATATTAGATAAAAATATATCCAGTCTCTTTAATGAAGGATTTTCTACCAAATCTTCTTCAGGAAAAGGGTTACATTTTGTAAAACAGACTATAAATGATACTAATGGATATATATATTTTATTCCAAAAGAAAGCAAGGGAATAATAGTCTATTTAGTTTTAAATAGGGAGGAATTATGTTAAATAAAATTTTAATTATAGACGACTCTGATGATATCTGCTTTGCTATATCAGAATTTTTTGAATTTAAAGGGTGGGAAACTAAAACTGCCTGTGATGTAGAAACAGCTTTAGATATTCTTAAAGATATAAAATTCAATATCATTTTAATTGATTATCATATGCCAAATATAAATGGAGCACTAGGAGTTAAACTAATAAGACATTATGAGAAAGATGCTCCTATTATTGCTATGACAGTTGAAAATGATGAAAATATAGCAGATTCTTTTTTCTTGGCAGGGGCCAGTGATTTTGCTATAAAGCCTATTAAAATGATAGATTTATATTCTAGAATAAATGTCCATCTTAATAATAGTAATAAATTAGCAAATAGTCTAAATACTATAAATACTGTAAAGGTACAAAAGGAATCTACTCCGTGCCCTAAGGGTATAGATAAAAATACTCTCCACCTTATAGAAAAAGAGTTAAAAAGTAGTTCTGATTATCTTGATGTTGAGGATATAGCTAATAAAACAGGTATCGCTGCAAAAACCATCAATAGATATATGAATTTTCTTGTATCTAGTAATATCATTTCTTCAGATACAATATATGGTAAGGTAGGAAGACCTAAAAAAATATATAAATGGGAAAAATTTGATTAACTGAATTATTAAGTATTATTTATGAGTAAAATGAACAAATTTTAATTATATGGTTTATTAAAGAATGTAGAGGTGAAAAATGAAAAAAATGGTTATTTCTCTGGGAGGAAACGCTTTAGGCAACTCTCCAGAAGAACAGTTAAAACTTATAAAAAATATTGCTTTAACAATTGGAAAATTAACTGCAAAAGGATACCAAATTATTTTAATACATGGGAATGGTCCCCAAGTTGGAATGATTAATAACGCATTCCAATATGGAATAAAAAATGATAAAAACATCCCTAATATGCCTTTATGTGAGTGCGTTTCAATGACCCAAGGATATTCAGGTTATCATATTCAACAAAGTATTAAAAATCAATTAAATAATTTAGGATTAAAAAATGATGTTGTAACTATTGTAACACAAACCTTGGTAGATAAAAATGATAGTGCTTTTAAAAATCCTACAAAACCTGTAGGTCCTTTCTACACTGAGGAAGAGAGCCAAAATCTATTAAAAAAAGGAATTTCAGTAATTGAAGATTCTGGAAGAGGTTATAGAGAAGTTGTTGCAAGTCCAACTCCAATTGACATAATTGAAAAAAATGTAATTAATAAACTACTAGAATCTGAAACTATTGTTATTTGTGGCGGTGGCGGTGGAGTCCCTGTTATTTCTGAGGGAAATCAATTAAAAGGGATGAATGCTGTAATAGATAAAGATAGCACTTCTGCACTTTTAGCAAAATTAATAAACGCTGATTATTTTATAACATTAACTGCAGTAAATAGAGTCTGTATCAATTTTGGAAAGCCTAACCAAATAGAGTTAGAAGAACTTACTGTAAGTGATGCTAAAAAGTACATTATGGAGAATCAATTCCCAGCTGGTAGCATGCTTCCTAAAATAAATGCTTCTCTGGATTTTGTTCAAAATCAAAAAAATAAAGTGTCTATAATTGCAGACTTAAATGATATTGAAGATGCAATAAAAGGAATTAAAGGTACAAAGATTTTATACAAATAAAAACCTTTCTTAATTAGAAAAATAAAATAAAAAAATCAGAGACTAAGACATCCACATTTCCTAGGATACCTTAGTCTCTGATTTTTTATTCCAAATATATAAATTAAACAATATAAAAAAACCTATTATTATTAAATACAGTTTTTTATTCATGCCATAATAAAGTCGTGACTCTTCCTTTCCCTTTTCTATGCTTATACCTTGTTCTAAAGATATTTGTTTTATATTAAGCATAGATAAGACCGGAATCTCTCTCTTCATAAAGTATTGTTCTAATTTTTTATGTACAATATTTCCACCAACATTAACAAAACATTTTATTTTCCCATTTTTTTCATATATATCTATTCTTCTTTTTAAATTTTTTTCTAAATCTACTTCACTTATTAGTTCTAGATTTAAATCTTTTAGTCTCTCTTTTATACTCAGACTTACCTCTTCATCAAAATTAGCTCCAGCATCACTATCTCCACCATAGGAATAGGCTATAACGCTATTCTTTATTTCACCTTTTTTTCTTAAAATATTTTGTAGTTCTAAAAATGTTAATTTTTCATTATTAGCTCCATACATAGATGATCCTATTGAATTTATAATAACACCTTTTAGTTCCATTAAATCTAAAGCTACTATTACAGATAAATTTAGCGCTGGAAAAGAACTAGACATGTTTATCCCTACTACATCTCCTTTTTTTAAACCAAGCCCTTTAAAATACTTAATAAAAAAAGCTGCATAATCTGGGTTAGTAGATGCTCTCTTACTATCTAAATCTCCTAAAGTTGTAGTTATTCCTGTAAATTCTTCACCTATTAATCCACTATTATTTATATCCAATCTCTTATCCATATAAATTCCAAGTTTACTCTTTTCCTCTATAACAACCTTAGATATCTCTATCATCTTATTTCTACCTTGTATCATCAAATCATAATTTGATTTATTTCCAATACTTCTTTCAGCAAAAATATAGAAGCAAAGAATTATAACAAGTTGAATATAAAGCATTTTTTTATCTTTAATCTCTCTCCTCATATGGCACCTGTGGATATCATGATTATACTTTTTATGACAATAGTTAAAATAATTAGTGCTGGTAATGTCTTCCCTATACTATTTTTATCTATATCCTGAGCTAAAATAGCTGGAATCAGTATCCCTATTACATCTCCACCAACGGTTACATCTAGTTCCCTTATAAAAATTTTTAAAACAAATGTTAAAATTACATAAATAGCAAACTTCCTTCTACCATAGAGAATAATATGCTTTTCCAATAATTTGCCAATACCTAATACTGCTAAAGATACAAGTACAGTAATAATCATTCTCTTATAATCATTTGAAAATAAAGCAAAATAACCAGGAACAATCATACCTCCTGGTGACATCTCATAAATTTCATAAAAAGCTATACTTAATATTACTCCTAAGACTATTATCGTTTCATTCATACTTTATATCCCTACTTTCAATCGAATCTATTATTTTCTGACCAATACCACAAATATTTCCAACAGCAAAAATTATGGAATCATCTTCTAACTCTTCAAAACTTTTTATACTATGAAGTACTTCTACTCTCCCCTCATAATCTTTCAATAATTTTAAAAAGATCTCTTTACTTTGACCAGATACAAATATCCCATTAAATTCTTCCCCATATTTTTTTACAAAATCAACATATTGTAGCATTCTACTAGCTCTATCTCTTCTATTGTTTATCATTAAATATCTTTTATTTTTCCATTTTAAATTCTCTTTATAAGAATCTATTATCTTCTTACTTGAATTTGGGTCATTTGCTGCTAGAGCATTAATAAAAGTTATTTTTTTTTCTTTCTTATTTTTAAAATTAATCTCTCTTAAAACACCTATATCTCTCTTATAGTTTTTCATTCTTTCTAAAGCAGCCTCTTCATCTACTCCTAACTCTTTGCAGACACTTAATGCTAAGGCTACATTTTCTTTAAAGTCTATTTCTGAATACTCATCTTTTGCTTGAGCATAATATGCAATTGAACCTCTTTTTTCACTTTCATTTTTTAAAATATTAAAGCAGTTCACCTCAGATGTGAATAATACTTTATTTTTAGGAATCATCTTACTTAAAGAGTAAGCTATTTTTTCTAAAGAGTCCCCCATTTCATCTAGATGGTCCTCCCTTACATTAGTTATAACCCCTATATCAGCTTTTAATATTTTTTCTTCACATACTCTTTGCAAATCAGGATTTACAGCCATACATTCTAAAACTAATACATCTATATTATCCTTTGATACTTTCTTTAAAATTTTTATCTGTTCTCTTATGTTAGCTTTTCCTTTTCTAACAATTTCTTTCTCAACTCCATCAATATCTATATATCTAGGAGAGGTCCCTGTTACCTTTGTAAATACTTTCCTATTTCCATCTCTGAGCCCTGCATCGATGAGCCTAGAAACTGTTGATTTTCCTCTTATCCCATTTACATGAATAATTGTCTTTATTTTTTTTCTATTTTTATCAACTTGTATTTTTTCATAAAAAATCGAGATAAAATATATAAAAATTAGACTTAATACAACAGTTTCCATTGTTCACCTCTCTACTTTGTAATTTTCAAATAATTAATTCCTAATTATTTGATTTATTTTGTATTTTCATTTAAATAAAAACCAATTCCATTCTTATATAAATCATCAATTTTTGGAACGTTTTCTATTTCCATTGCTTTATTCTCTTCAAGTTCTCCCATAGATTTAACTAACTCTAAGAAAGCTGTTACGTGTCTTCCTACTCTCTCTTCTAGTGGATGACCATTTTCATCAAAAGATACAAATAATCTTCCTAATTTTCCAGCTTTTATGTATGTTTCATCTTTTCCTGTAACAACTAAAGCTTCATTTGTTTTCCCTCTTAGTCTTCCTTGAGCTGGGTTTGCTGACTCCATTAAAACTGCATAAGTATCAGTAAAGTCCCCTAACTCTCTGTGTGTTAATCCTCTTAGAGTTACTGGTGATGGCTCTAATCCTATAGCTATGTTTTCAAACTCTAAATTCATTACTGTTGTAGATGCTATTGCCATGGCTCTATCATGAGCTACTATAGCATTTATTACTGGATATTCTGGAGAAGCTTCATGTAAATCTACAGTTAAATCTATTTTCTCTTTTTTTATTAACTCTGTTATTCCATAAGCTACCTTTTCAGTTAAAGTTCCGTCAGGTCTTCCAGGATATGCTCTATTAATATTTCTTGTTTCATTTCCTGATAATTGTTGCCCTGAACTTGCATGAATATATACATCAGGATCTGGCCATTGATCTAGTGGGTTTGTTGCACGAGATCCATATCTAAACCATCTCTCTCCATTTTTTGTTTTAATTGTAAATCTTTGAGGAGAACCCTCTTGAGGATCATTATGTGTTAATCCACTATTATTAGTTCTTGGGATTACATATAAAGTTCCTTTTTTTATTTTTGCATTTTCTATTAATACAATTGTACTTAAAAGTCCTGAAGGTTCGTTTCCATGAGTTGCTCCTAAAACTAAAGCTGACCCTCCTGGTTCTTCTCCTTTTAGAACATAAATCTCTGTATCTCCATTAGTCCCTTTTATTCCTGGAAAATAATCACTTAAGTGTCTTACCTCAGTCACTCCATTTCCTTTTATTATCGGTTCTACTTCTCTCATTTTTTTAAACTCTGTTCCTGATATAAATACTATTATTAGAGAACATGCAAGCAGAATTGAACCTCTTAATCTCTTTCCCATCATCATAAATCTCCTTCGTTATTTTATCATCAATAATCTTAATATTAAAGGAATTATTACCAAGGCCGAATTCATCTGTTTAAAAACATCTTCCTCATCAAATAAGTTCATAATTACCATTATTAAAATATATAAAGTTATTCCTAAGTATATTATCATCATTATTAATCACCACCTTACAATATAATTGAAGCTATTTCTTTCGA
>JBOFJQ010000013.1:0-22168 GCA_051656905.1 Fusobacteriaceae bacterium
CTCAGGTGTAGTCATTTTAATTGTTTCAACCATTTTAATTCTAAAAGGTTCTGGTACATACTTGATAGCCATAACGTTTACCTCCGTTTTTTAGTCTACCCCGGTCATCTATAAAATTATAAATAGGCGGTCAGTATCAAATTTTATATGCGTTTATATTACATATAAATAGAGTGTATATTAAAAAAAAAACAATGTCAAAGGTTTTAATTACATTATATAATTAAATGTAATAGAACACTTTGTTTTATAAGAGAATAAAAAACAATAAAAAAACAACGGAAAAAGAATAAAAAATAGAGTTGAAAATAGAATAAAAAAAACTTATTTTTAAAAATAAAAAATAGGAAATATCCAATTAATATATTATGAATAAAAAACTTAGAAATATAAGAGATTATACTAAAAAAGAATTTTATTATGGTGCATTATATGGTAATATTAAGTAGGATGTTATTTTATTATTATATTTAATTTAAATTTAAAAAGAGGTAGAAATGGACAAGGGTAAACTAGTAATAAATGGAGTTTTTTATCTAGTATTAACAATATTTTTTATATATCTTTTTATAAAAGAAAAAGAGTTAGTTGAAAAGATAAAAGTCTATAAAGATAGGTTGAGTAATTCAATTATTGACAAGTTTGGAATTAAAAATACAACTGCAATTAATGTTATATCAAAAGGGATACATTATACAGAAAGTATTGTTACAGCTCTAATATTAGTATTAATAATTCAGAGATTTTACATTGGAAATTTTATGGTTCCAACTGGATCAATGATTCCAACAATTATTCCAAATGACAGACTGTTTGGGAATATGGTTATTTATAAATTTAAAAAGCCACAAAGAGAAGATATTGTAGTTTTTAAAGAACCTATTCAGAATAAAGTTTTATATACAAAACGGTTAATGGGATTACCTGGAGAAAAAATACAAATAAAAGATAATCATCTAAATATTAATGGTGTACCAATAAATATTAGAAAATATTCAGATTTAGGTATGTTAGAAGGGAAAGAATGGGTAATACCAAAAAAAGGGGATAAGGTAAAAATAATACCTTATGCAAATTATGAGAGGTTATACAATGAAAATAAAATAAATGTAGCCGCAGTTCAGAAGGATTTAAAAGACAATCCAGGAGCAGTTGAACAAATATTACCTAAAATACAATTCCAAGTAAATGGAGAAAATACAGGAATGATTTTAGATGTAATTGATAAAAAAGAAGTAATTGAAAAACTATTTAAAGGTGAAACAATCGAAGTAACTTTAGATGAAGATTACTATGTGACTCTTGGAGACAATACAGATTCTAGTTATGATAGCAGATTCTGGGGATTTGTAGCAGAAAGTAGAATCAGAGGAAAAGCTTTTGTAAGATTTTGGCCTTTAAATAAAATGTCTTTACTAAAGTAAAATATTATATAAAGAGGGTAATATGAGTTTAAATTTGAGTAAAAATAGCGTCATTAATTTGAAAGAAGAGAGTAATTTAGAAGTGAGAAATCAGATTTTAAATGAAATATGTATTCTAGAAAATAAAATATTTGGAAATTCATCTTATTCTGAGATACAAATAAGAGAGATGTTAGATAGTCCAAGTTATTATATTTATACATCCTTGGATGAAAAGTTAAAAACAGAGGGGTATATTATAATTTATGATTCCATAGACTCTTTGGAAATAATGAAAATTGCAGTGGATTTTCAAAATAGAAATAAGAATATAGGGACAAAATTATTAAAAAAAGTATTAGAAAACTCAAATTTGAATATATTGTTAGAGGTTAGAGAGAGTAATTCTAGTGCAATTAATTTTTATAAAAAAAATGGATTTAACCAAATATCAGTGAGAAAAAATTATTATAATGATAATAATGAAAATGCAATAATAATGTTATTAGACATATAGAGGAGAGATGAAAAATGAACAAAGAAATTTATAGTAACCCTTTAGCGGAGAGATATTCTTCTAAGGAGATGTTAGAGAACTTTTCACCTAAGAATAAGTTTTCAACTTGGAGAAAATTATGGATAGCTCTTGCTGAGTCAGAAAAAGAGTTAGGACTTAATATTACAGATGAGCAAATTGCAGACATGAAGAAAGTAATCTATGATATAGATTATGATTTAGCAGATGCTCAAGAGAAAAAAGTAAGACATGACGTAATGGCTCATGTGCACACATTTGGAACTCAAGCACCAAGTGCTATGCCTATAATTCATTTAGGTGCAACATCAGCATACGTTGGAGATAATACTGATTTAATTCAGATAAAATCTGGACTAGAAATTCTAAGAGCTAAAATTGTAAATGTTTTAGAAGGTATGGCTAAATTTGCTATGGAATATAAAGATTTACCTACATTAGGATTTACTCATTTTCAAGCAGCACAGCTTACAACAGTAGGAAAAAGAACTACTCTTTGGATGCAGTCTCTTCTTTTAGATTTAGAAGAATTAGATTTCAGAATTGAAAACTTAAGATTTAGAGGGGTAAAAGGAACTACAGGAACACAAGCAAGTTTCAAAGATCTTTTCAATGGAGATTTTGACAAGGTAAAAAAATTAGATGATATGGTTACAGCAAAAATGGGATTCAATAAAAAATTAGAGGTAACTGGTCAAACTTATGACAGAAAAATTGATAGTCAAATAGCAGCTTTATTATCAAATATAGCTCAATCATCTCATAAATTTACTAATGATTTAAGATTATTACAGCATTTAAAAGAGATAGAGGAGCCTTTTGAAAAATCACAAATAGGGTCATCAGCAATGGCATATAAGAGAAATCCAATGAGAAGTGAAAGAATATCGTCACTTGCCAAATTTGTAATTGCTTTAGAAACTAGTACTGCAATGGTAGCGTCAACTCAATGGTTTGAAAGAACATTAGATGATTCAGCAAATAAAAGACTTTCTTTACCACAAGCATTTTTAGCAGTTGATGCAATTTTAATCATTTGGAAAAATGTATTAGATGGGTTAGTAGTTTATCCAAAAATGATAGAAAAACATGTAATGGCAGAGCTTCCATTTATGGCTACAGAGTACATAATAATGGAGTGCGTAAAGAATGGTGGAGATAGACAAGAGCTGCACGAAAGAATTAGACTTCACTCAATGGAAGCTGGTAAAATGGTTAAAATTGAAGCAAAAGAAAATGATTTGTTAGAAAGAATATTATCAGATGAATATTTTAATTTAGATAAAGAAAAGCTAGTAAGCATAATGAATCCTAAAAATTTTACAGGATTTGCAGGACAACAAACGGAAGATTTTATAGAAAAAGAGGTCAGACCAATTTTAGAAAAATATAAATCTTGCTTAGGGATGAACGTAGATTTAAGGGTTTAAAAAAGAACGGTAAATTCGTAAAGTAATCATAAAGAACAAAAATTTTTTTATGATAAATAGATCAAAATGATAAAAAATGCAATAAAACTCATTTTTTAAAATAAAAATGCTACAAAAGTGTCCATAAAAAGAAAAAAATAAAAAAATCTAGACAAATTATGGTAAATATAAGATAATAAGTTTAATTTAAATTTAAGGAAGATAATGGTAGAAAAAAAAGATTTTATAAATAAAGAAGAGTTATATTTAACATGTTTAGTTTTATTATCTCTCTATTTTTCTTTAGCAGAGAATATTATACCTAAACCTTTTCCATGGATGAAATTAGGGATTGCTAATATAGCAACCCTAATTGCATTGGAAAAATTTGGTAAAAAAATGGCCTTAGAAATTGTGCTTTTAAGAGTTTTAATACAGGGAGTTATGTTAGGAACACTGCTTAGCCCAGGATTTATTATAAGCTTACTCTCAGGAGTGATATCAACTAGTGGTATGATATTTTTGTATAGATTTAGAGATAATCTTAGTTTAACTGCTATAAGTTTAGTGAGTGGCTTCTTACATAATTTAGTTCAATTAATTGTAGTATATTTTTTAATGTTTAGAAATGTAAATATTAACAATAAAGCAATATTAATTTTTATACTTATATTTTTAGGTATAGGAGCAATATCAGGATTGATAATTGGATTAATAACAGAAAGAATAAGAATAAGGAAGGTAGAAATATAATTATGAGAAAATATTTTGGAACAGATGGGATAAGAGGGGAAGCAAACGTAGAATTAACAGCAGAACTAGCAATGAGACTAGGGTATGCACTAGGTTATCAAATAAGAAAAAATAATCCAAATAAGAAAAATTTAAAACTTATTATGGGATGTGACACAAGAATTTCTGGATACATGTTAAGATCTGCTTTAACAGCAGGGCTTAACTCAATGGGAATAGATATTACATTTGTAGGAGTTGTTCCAACTCCAGCAGTTGCATATTTAGTAACAAGAGATAAAGCTGAAGCAGGAATAATGATATCAGCATCACACAATCCAGCGAAAGATAATGGAATTAAAATATTTGCAGCAGATGGATATAAACTTCCAGATGAAGTTGAATTAGAGTTAGAAGCTCTTATGGATAATATGCCACTAGTTCAACAAAATACATTACCAGGCGATAAAGTTGGTAAATTCAAATATGCTGAGGATGATTATTTTAAGTATAGAGATCATCTAATTTCAACTGTAAATGGTGATTTCTCAGGTATGAAAATAATACTAGATGCGGCTAATGGTTCAGCTTATAGAGTAGCAAAAGAGATTTTTATGGCTTTAAAAGCAGAGATAGTTACAATAAATGATGCTCCAAACGGTACTAATATTAATGTGAAATGTGGTTCAACACATCCAGAAATATTAGCTAAGGTCGTTGTAGGATATAACGCAGACTTAGGACTAGCATATGATGGAGATGCAGATAGATTAGTAGCTGTAGATAAATTTGGTAAGATAATAGATGGAGACAAAATAATTTCTATACTAGCTTGTAAAATGGCCAACAATGCTTCTTTAAATAAGAATAAAGTTGTTACAACTATTATGAGTAATATGGGTGTTGAGAGCTATTTAAAAGAGAAAAATATTGAGTTAATTAGAGCTAATGTTGGAGATAGATACGTTTTAGAAGCTATGAAAGAAAATGGATTAAATCTAGGTGGAGAGCAATCTGGTCATATTATATTATTAGATTATTCAACTACAGGTGATGGAGTATTAAGTTCATTAAAACTAGTTGAAGCTTTAAGAGATTCTAAACATACATTAGATGAGAAGGTTTCTGAAATTCAAGAATGGCCACAAGAGATGATAAATGTGAAAGTTGCAAGAGATAAAAAGGCAACATGGGCACAAAACGAGACAATAACTTCTTTTATAACTAAAAAAGAGGAAGAGATGGCAGGGAAAGGAAGAGTACTTGTTAGAACTTCTGGAACAGAGCCAATTATAAGAGTAATGGTTGAAGGAAAAGAGGCTTCAGTTGTTGGTAAAGTGGTAAGAGAAATTGCAGATTTAGTTGAAAGAGAGTTAGTATAGAATGTATAAAAATTTTGCTAAGATATATGATCTGTTTATGGAAGTATGCGATTATGAAGAATGGAAAAATCAAGTATATGCTATAGCAGATAAATATGATAAAAAAACAGGTGAACTTTTAGATATTGGATGTGGAACTGGGGAAGTATTACTTAGAACTAAGGATAGATACAGATGTACAGGAATGGACATTTCAACAGAGATGCTAAAAGTGGCAGAAAAAAAATTAAAGAAGAAAGATATCCCTCTATTTCATGCAGATATGATCAATTTTAATTTAGGGAAAAAATACGACGTGTGTATAAGTTTATTTGATACAGTTAACCACATCTTAGACTTAAATGAGCTAGCAAGTCACTTTTATTGTGTAAAAGAGCACTTAAATGAAGGCGGAATTTATATTTTTGATGTTGTAGATAGAGAGTTTATGTCAGATATGTTTTCTAATGGCAGTTTTGTGGATATAAGAAGTAAAATTACGACAATATGGGAACATGAATTAGAAGAAGGTATAGATTATATAGACGCTACTTATTTTGTAAAAAATAAGCAAGGTACCTACGATAAATATGTTGAAGGTTATGAAAAAAGAGTGTTCACAGAGCAAGAGATTAAAGGTGCTTTGGAGTTAGCAAACTTGAAATTATTAGAAATAATTGAAAATAACACAATAGCGGGAACAAGAAAATTCTATGTTGTTAATACAAAATAGAAAATAATGTTTTTACTTGAGGACTAGGTGTTTTGTATGTTTAAGAAGAAAGAAGAAGATTTTGAAAATTATAAAGAGTTAAAGAAAAACCCTTTAGGAGAAAAGAAAAGATTCAGAATTGATCCCAATATTATTCATGCAGTTTCACTTTTAGGTTATATAGGTTTTTTATTAATAGGAAGTATACTTATAAATATAGGGATATATAAAATTATCGAAAAATATTTCTCTTATAAAAGTAATGTGCTTTTCCTGGTTTTTGTATTGTTAGGTATAATATCGGGATTTTATAATATTTATAAAGTAATTATGAAAAAATAAAGGGGTTAACATGCATGATTTAAAAAGGGTTTTTAAAAACTCAGCGAAAACCTCAACAATAATTTTAGTATATGGAATTTTAACAAGAAGTAATATAATATATATCGGAATGTTTGGAGGGTCACTTCTTTCGATTCTTTCTTTATATATGATGACGATGGAAGCTAAAAAAATAATATATTCAAGGTCAGCAAAAAGAGTAGCTGTTCTGGGGTATTTAAAAAGATATGCAATGTATGGGGTATTTTTAGGAGTAATGGCACATTATTATGGAGTGCCTATGTTAATAGGGTCAGCAATGGGATTATTAAACATAAAAGTTAACGTATGTTTCTTAGTTCTTTCTGAAAATATAGAAGGCTTAAAAAATAAATATTTTAAGTAAAAAAATTCTTAAATTAGAAAAAAGGAGGTAAAATGAGATTAGGACCAATTGAGTTCGTGACACCAGCTTTGGTAGAAGGACCCAAAATAATGTTTTTTATACCAGTCCCTGAGGCTTTACAACATGCACCGTTTGTAATGGCAACTGGAGCTGGATATGGACTTCCTATTACATCAATAGTAACGACAACTTGGTTTGTTATGTTAGTAATTTTTCTTACGTTTAAATGTGGAACTAAAAATTTAACTTTAATCCCTGGAAAATTACAAACTGTGCTAGAAGCTTATTATGTATTTATAGATGATTTAGCTGGACAGATGTTAGGAAAGTGGAAAGTTAAGTATATTGGATATATAGGAACACTATTTATATTTATATTGTTATCAAATGTATTATCTTTTATACCATTACCTGGTATTTCTTATAGCCAAGGTATTTATGAAATATCTCCAGCATTAAAGTCCCCAACATCTGATTTAAACACAACAGTTGGATTAGCTATGTTAACTACGGTTACATTCTTATTTACGAGTTTTAAATTGAACGGATTAGGAGGACATGTAAAAGGAATGTTTGCACCAATTCCTATTATGTTCCCAATTAACGTGGTTGGAGAATTAGCGAAACCGACTAATATTTCAATCAGATTATTTGGTAATATGTTTGCAGGATCAGTAATAATAGGGCTTATGTATAAAGCGGCTCCAGTACTTGTTCCAGGACCACTACACTTGTATTTCGATCTTTTTGGAGGGGTTGTACAAACTTTCGTTTTCACAATGTTAAGTTTAGTATATATTCAAGGTTCTTTAGGGGATCACGAGTTTGTAGAATAGTAGTATTTTAATTTGTTTACAATCTATATTAAAATAAAAATGAAAAATTAGGAGGAAATAATAATGGATATGTTAATGGCAAAAACAATAGTAATGGCTGCATCAGCAATTGGAGCAGGAATTGGATTAATAGCAGGGGTAGGACCAGGAGTAGGACAAGGATACGCAGCTGGTAAAGCAGTAGAAGCAGTAGCAAGACAACCAGAAGCAAAAGGAAACATCATTTCAACAATGGTATTAGGACAAGCAATCGCAGAGTCAACAGGTATCTATGCACTAGTTGTAGCTCTAATCTTATTATACGCTAACCCATTCTTATCTGGATTAATGCAATAATCCAAACTATAAGAAAAAAATCAAATTAATGGGAAAGGAGGTATAAGAATTGGCAGCACCAATAACAACTATGCCAGTTGTATCGATTGATATCAATATGTTTTGGCAAATAATAAACTTTTTGATCCTTATGGTAATATTTAGAAAGTATTTAAGAGAACCACTTACAAAAATTTTATCTGCAAGAAAAGAAGCAATTGCTACTGAGTTATCACAAGCAGAAGAGGCTAAAAAAATCGCAGAACAAAATAGAAAAGAGATGGAAGAAATACTGAAAAATGCAAAAAAAGAAGCAAGTGTTATTATAAATACAGCTGAAAAGAAAGCTTTTGAAAGAGAGGAGAGCATCATAAAAGACGCTCATACTCATAGAGATAAAATAATCAAAGCAGCAGAATTAGAAAAAGCTAAGATGGAAGAGTCTTTAAAGAAAGAGTTAACATCTACTTTAAGAGAGACTGCAGCAATGATGGCAGCAGAATTAGTTGCAAAAAATATGAATACTGAGACAAAAGATAAACTATTAAATGAGTTTATTGATGAGGTAGGGGAAGCTAAATGGTAGATAAAGTTGGACAAAGATATGCTCAAGCCATATATGAAATAGCTCAAGAACAAAATAGAGTTGTAGAAATATACCAGTTGCTTCAGGAGTTAAATGGACTTTACTACGATAATAAAGATTTTAAAGAATTTTTAAGTCATCCATTAGTAAAATTAGATGATAAACTATCTCTAATCGAAAAAATAATGACTGAGCAAGAGGAAATAGATAAAAATATCTCTTTATACCTAGTTTCAAGAGGAAGATTAGGAGATATTAAAGATATACTAGAAGAGTATAAAAAACTTTATTACATTGAAAAGAACATAGTAGATGTAAAAGGAATTTTTGCTAGTGAACTATCTCTAGAGCAGAAAGAATCTCTAATTAAAAAATTAGAAAATTCAACTAAGAAGAATGTAAATCTTGAAATAGAGGTTGATTCAACTTTAATAGGTGGAGGAATTCTAAAAATAGGGGATAAAGTAATAGATGGCTCTATTAAATCACAATTAGCTAGTATGGCAAAAGAACAGTAAAAATTGTACAGGAGGTGTAGAGAGGTTTGAAAATTAGAGCAGAAGAAGTAAGCAATATAATTAAAAATGAAATAAAAAATTATAAAAAAAATCTAGACGTTAAAACTTCAGGTTCTGTATTAGAAGTTGGAGACGGTATAGCTAGAATATATGGATTAAGCAATGCTCAAGCAGGAGAGTTACTAGAGTTCCCTTATGGAATCATGGGAATGGCTCTTAACTTAGAAGAGAACAATGTTGGAGCGGTTATTTTAGGAGATTTCTCTCTAATAAAAGAGGGAGATGAAGTAAAAGCTACTGGTAAAATAGTATCAGTTCCAGCAGGAGAAGCTTTACTTGGAAGAGTTGTTAACTCATTAGGACAACCTATAGATGGAAAAGGTGATATTAAAGCTTCAAAATATATGGATATTGAGAGAAAAGCCTCAGGAATTATCTCTAGAAAGCCAGTATTCGAACCTTTACAAACTGGAGTAAAATCAATAGATGGAATGGTACCTATTGGTAGAGGGCAAAGAGAACTTATAATCGGAGATAGACAAACTGGTAAAACAGCTGTTGCTCTAGATGCAATTATAAATCAAAAAGGAACAGGAGTAAAATGTATTTATGTTGCAATTGGTCAAAAAAGATCAACAGTAGCACAAATAGCTAAAATGCTAGAAGAGAAGGGAGCTTTAGAGTACACAACAATAGTTTGTGCTACAGCATCAGAAGCTGCACCACTTCAATATATAGCACCATATGCAGGAGTTGCTATGGGTGAATATTTCTTAGATAAAGGAGAACATGTATTAATAATATATGATGATTTATCTAAACATGCGGTAGCGTATAGAGAAATGTCACTTTTACTTAGAAGACCTCCAGGTCGTGAGGCATATCCAGGAGATGTATTCTACTTACACTCAAGATTACTTGAGAGAGCAGCAAAACTATCTGATGAATTAGGTGGAGGATCAATAACTGCATTACCAATTATTGAAACTCAAGCTGGAGACGTATCTGCATACATCCCAACAAACGTAATTTCTATCACAGATGGACAAATATTCCTAGATTCACAACTATTCAACTCAGGATTCAGACCAGCGATTAACGCAGGTATATCAGTTTCAAGGGTTGGAGGAGCAGCACAAATTAAAGCGATGAAGCAGGTTGCGGCTAAAGTAAAACTTGAGTTAGCACAGTATTCAGAGTTATTATCATTTGCTCAGTTTGGTTCAGATTTAGATAAAGCTACAAAAGCTCAATTAGAGAGAGGACATAGAATTATGGCTATTTTAAAACAGTCACAATATAATCCATATCCAGTTGAGGAGCAAGTAGTTTCTTTCTACTCTGTAATTAATGGACATTTAGATTCTATAGAATTAGATAAAATCAATAGATTTGAAATTGAATTCTTAACAGAATTAAGAAATACAACAACTGTATTAGCTGAAATAATTGAGAAGAAAGCTCTTGATAAAGAGTTAGAAGCTAAAATTGTTGAAGCTTTAAATGCATTCAAAAAGAATTTTAACTAAAAGGGGTGAGATTTAATGGCTGGATCAAAAGAGATAAGAAACAGAATAAAAAGTGTTCAGTCTACTCACCAGATAACTAAAGCCATGGAGATTGTTTCTACAACAAAATTCAAAAAGTTTTCAAAAATCGTTGAAGATTCTAAAGTTTATTCAAAATCTATAAAAGAAGTTTTGAAAAATATATCATCAGGTATTAAATCTGAGAGTCATCCATTATTTGATGGAAGAGAGAATCCAAAAAGAATATGTGTTATAGTTATGACTTCAGATAGAGGATTATGTGGAAGTTTTAACAATAATGTTTTGAAAAAATTAGAAGAAGTAAGAAGAAACAACCCTGGCAAGGAAGTCTCAGTAATAGCAATAGGTAAGAAAACAAGGGAGTATTGTGCAAAGAGAGATTACGATGTAAAAGCTGTTTATAGCCAATTAACTCCAGAAATAATGTTTGATAAAGCTAAAGAGATAAGTGAAAATATAGTTGAATATTATTACAGTGAACTTTTTGATGAGGTTTATTTAATCTATAATCAATATGAGTCAGCTGTACAATATAACTTAACTGTAGAGCAACTTATCCCTATTACTAGAGTAGAGTCAGAAGAGAATACAAGTTATATTTTTGAACCTGATGCAGAAACAGTTCTGTCTAGCTTACTGCCAAAATACCTTAATATAGTAATATATCAAGGGTTATTAAATAACACAGCAAGTGAGCATAGTGCAAGAAAAAATGCCATGAAAAACGCAACAGATAATGCTGAAGAAATGATAAAAGCTTTAAATCTTCAATATAACAGAGAGAGACAAGCGGTAATAACGCAAGAAATTTCTGAAATTGTTGGTGGAGCGTCAGCTTTAAAATAAGATTGAGATAGGAGGATATTAGTGGAAAACAAAGGGATAGTAACGCAAATAATAGGTCCTGTTGTAGACGTAACTTTTAAAAATAACCTTCCAGCTATATATAATGCCTTAAAAATAAGCGTTGAAGGAAAAGAATTAGTTCTTGAAGTTCAGCAACATTTAGGTAACGATGTAGTAAGAGCTGTAGCAATGGATGCTACAGAAGGATTAAGAAGAGGATTAGAAGTAATAGATACAGGAGCTCCAATAACTGTTCCAGTAGGAAAAGCAGTTCTTGGAAGAATTTTAAATGTACTAGGACAACCAGTTGATGAAGCTGGACCAGTAGAAACAACAGAATTTTTACCAATTCACAGAGAGGCTCCAAAATTTGAAGAGCAAGGAACTGAGGTAGAAGTATTCGAAACAGGAATTAAAGTAATTGATTTATTAGCACCATATATTAAAGGTGGAAAAATAGGTCTATTTGGAGGAGCTGGAGTAGGAAAAACAGTTCTTATCATGGAGCTTATTAACAATATTGCAAAAGGACACGGAGGACTATCTGTTTTTGCCGGAGTAGGGGAAAGAACAAGAGAAGGAAGAGACCTTTATGATGAAATGAGAGAATCTGGAGTTATAGAGAAAACTTCTCTAGTATACGGACAGATGAATGAGCCACCTGGAGCAAGACTTAGAGTTGCTCTAACTGGACTAACAGTTGCAGAAAACTTTAGAGATAAAGAAGGGCAAGACGTTCTTCTATTTATCGATAATATATTCAGATTTACTCAAGCAGGATCAGAAGTATCAGCTCTACTTGGAAGAATTCCATCAGCAGTTGGATACCAACCAAACCTTGCATCAGAAATGGGTAAATTACAAGAGAGAATTACATCAACTAAAAACGGATCTATAACATCAGTTCAAGCTGTATATGTACCAGCGGATGACTTAACAGATCCGGCTCCAGCGACAACATTCGCCCATCTTGATGCAACAACAGTTTTATCAAGAAGAATAGCGTCTCTTGGAATCTATCCAGCAGTTGACCCACTTGACTCAACTTCAAAAGCGTTATCACCTTTAATCGTTGGTAAAGAGCATTATGATACAGCAAGAGAGGTTCAATCTGTATTACAAAGATATAAAGAGTTACAAGATATCATCGCAATCTTAGGAATGGATGAACTTTCTGATGAAGATAAGACAGCTGTAACTAGAGCAAGAAAAATCGAAAGATTCTTCTCTCAACCATTCTCTGTTGCTTCTCAGTTTACAGGAATGGAAGGAAAATATGTTCCTATTAAAGAGACAATAAAAGCATTTAGAGAGATACTAGATGGAAAGCATGACGATTTACCTGAGCAAGCATTCCTTTATGTAGGAACAATTGAGGAGGCCGTATTAAAGGCAAAAGACCTTATGAAGGGAGCTGAGTAATATGAGCACATTTCATTTAAAAATAGTAACTTCAAAGCAGGCTTTACTAGATCAGGAAGCTGAGTTTGTAATGGTAAGAACAATAGTGGGAGATATGGGAATACTTCCAAATCACTCACCATTTGTATCTGAACTAGCTATTGGAGAGATGAAAGTAAGAGCTAACGGTCAAGATGAATTTTACTATGTATCTGGTGGATTTTTAGAAATCTCTAATCAAAACGTTGTAACGATATTAGCTGATGAAGCTATGCTAGCTAAAGACATTGATGTTGAACATGCTAGAAGAGAGTTACAAATAGCTGAAGAGAGAATGAAGAAAGTACAAGAAGATAGAGAAGTATTATTAACTCAAAGAGCGTTACAAGAAGCTCTAACTAAAGTTAAAATAGCTGAAAGATTTATGTAGGCTAATAAATAAGAGATTGTTATTAAGGGGGATACTATGTATATGGTATTCCCCTTATTTTTGTTTTATTCTAACTTTATATAATAAAATAAAAATAAATAAGTTACAAAATAGTTATTAAATAAAAAATAGTGTATAATATTTTATAATAATAGAAAATATTAAGAAATACAAAAAAAATAGAGATAAACTATTATAAATTTAGGGGGAATTAAAATGATTTTAGGACTTACAGGAGGAATAGCTTGTGGAAAAACCACTATATCTAATATGTTCAAAAAAATTGGAATAGAAGTAGTGGATGCAGATGTTGTTGCTCGTGAAGTTTTAGAACTTCCAGAAGTATTGAAAGAGATAAGAGAAACGTATGGAGATATTATATTTGAAAATGATAAATTAGATAGAAAAAAAATGAGAGATATTATTTTTAATAATAAAGATAATATTAAAAAACTAAATTCTATAGTTCACCCTAAAGTTATAAAAGTCTTTCAAGATGAATATAATAAAAAAAAGTTAAAAGAAGATGTTATTGTATTTGATATTCCCTTGCTTTTTGAAGTTGGGCTTGAAAAATTTTGCGATAAAATATTAGTAGTATATGTAAAAGAAGAGGTTCAAATAGAAAGAATAATGAGAAGGGATGGAAGTAGTAGGGAGTTAGCTAAAAAAATCATTGATGCTCAAATGAATCTTGGAGAAAAAATAAAATTAGCAGACTATATAATAGAAAATAGTGGTACAATAGATGAATTAGAAAAAAAAATAAAACTTATTTTATCTAAGATAGAAAGATAATATTAACATATTATTGAAAATAAAACATGTGGGAGAAACTTAAATGAACGGGAAAAATAGAAGTGATGTAAGACCAGGAATAGTTGTAATGGTAGTAAAAAAAGAGGATCAGAGAACAGGTAATTTAACAAAGGGAGTTGTGAAAGATATTTTAACTAATTCTTCAACTCACCCACATGGAATCAAAGTAAGATTAGAAAATGGAGTAGTAGGAAGAGTTCAACAAATTGTAATCTAAAAAGACTACAATTTATTATGTGAGCAATCTTTAGGTATATATTCTATTTAAATGGAGGAATTAAAAATGGAAAACTACTTTATTTATAACACAGTAATAGGAGATTTAAGAGTAGAGAGCAATGGAAAAGAGATAACTAAAATAGCATTTCATAAAGATAATTTTATAAATTTAAATACTCACAGTAAAATATTAAAAAAAGATAGAGTAATAGACTTAGCATGTAGAGAGCTAGATGAATATTTTAAAGGGGAAAGAAAAGAGTTTTCTTTTCCAATGTTACCAGAAGGTACAGATTTTCAAAAGAAAGTGTGGAATGCCTTAAGAGAGATTCCTTATGGAGAGAAGAGAACTTATAAGGATATTGCCATTGTAATAGGAAATGAAAAAGCATGTAGAGCTGTAGGACTTGCAAATAATAAAAATCCTTTACCAATAGTAGTTCCATGCCACAGAGTGATAGGAAGTAGTGGAAAATTAGTAGGCTATGCTGGTGGATTGAACATTAAAGAGAAACTTTTAAAAATAGAAAATGAAAACAAATAAAAGAAACTTTTAAAATTATATTGATAATTAATTAAATTTATAAATTATAAGGGAAGTAATCCAATAAAAATCTTCCAATATATTGAAATTTAAGGTATAATAATATGTTGCGATATAGTTAATATGGACTAAATTGTAATAAGCAATATCTAATAAATAATTAAATGGGAGATACATAAATAATGAATATTATAGAATTAAAAAAGGTTTCAAAATCTTTTTTCACACAAAAATTATATAAAAATGTAGAGTTAGAAATAAACTCTGGAGATAAAATAGCCTTAGTTGGAAATAATGGAGTTGGGAAATCAACATTTATAAAACTTATAATGGATGAGCAATATCCAGATTCAGGAGAAGTAATTATAAACGAAGATGCTAGAATTGCTTGTTTTGACCAATTTGGAAAGGTAGACTTAGAATCAAAAGTAGAAGATTTATTAAATTCACCTTTTGAAAGAGTAATTGATTTACAAAAAGAATTAGAAGATTTAGGAAATGAATTTTCAGATGATGAAGCTAAAAATGCAATATTATTAGAAAAATATTCAGCATTATCAGATGAGTTTGAAAGTTTAGGTGGATATTCATATATTCACATATTAGCAGATTTTGCTGATACATTTGGATTTACTGACAAATTAGATAGAAAATTTAGAGAGTTAAGTGGTGGAGAGAGACAGTATATAAGACTTGCAGTAACTTTATTTAGTGACTCAGACCTTATTATACTAGATGAACCTTTGTCTTTCTTTGATAAGAAAAAAACAGCGTGGCTTACAGACTACATAAAAGAAAGTAAAAAATCTTTCTTAGTAATTTGTCATAATGTAGACTTTATTAGGTCTTTTGCTATGAAAATATTTGATATAGATAATTATTCAATAACAACTTACGAATCTAATTATCCAGATTATTTAAAAGCTAAAAAAGTTAAAATATCAGAAGAGAAAAAAGCAAGTATAGAGGCAGAGGAGATTATTGAAAAAACATCAAGAGCTGTTGATAAGAAATATGCAATAATAGAAAAAACAGAAAACAAACGTGGACATGCAGTTATTATGAGAAGACTTCAAAGAGAACTTTATAAATTAGAGAATGAAAGAATTGAGTTTTCTCCTGAATACAAGTATGAATACTTAGCTCCACCAAAAGAGATGTTTATATCTACTAGCACTTTAGAAGGGGATATAGCAAATATTATAGATGTGTCTAAGTCATATGGAGATAACTTACTTTATAAAGGTGTTAACTTAAAGATAGAAAAAGATACAAAAATTTGTATTGTAGGGGAAAACGGTTCAGGAAAATCAACTTTACTAAGAATATTAGCTGGACAAGATACTGCAACAACAGGAGAAGTAAATATTCATCCTAAGGCTAAGATTGCTTACATAGAACAAGATACAGCTTTAGAGAATGATAAATTAACAACAATAGAGTATCTAAAATTGACAACAGGGCTTTCTCATGAATTTGTGGAAATTGCTATTGACACACTATATAACAATGAGTTAGAATTTAGAGACAAAAGAGTGTTTATGTTATCTGGTGGAGAGAAAAAAAGATTAGAAATATTTGCTAATATGCTTTCTGAAACAGATCTATTAATAATTGACGAACCATCAACTTATATGGATGACTACTCAAGAACAACAATAGCTAACATGATGCTAGATTATCCAGGAGCAGTTATTTTAGTTTCTCACGATAAAGTATTATTAAGAAAATTAAACTTTAAAACATATGATATTAGAGATAAAAGATTTAGAGAGAAAGAGTCAGATAAGAAAAATTAATAAATATTAGATGAAAATAAGATAAAAAGTAAAAAAAATAAGAGACAATAAAGGATATACAAAAGGTTAGTAGTACATTTAAAAAAGTCTATCATAAAATAAGGTTAATAGATATTAGCCTTATTTTTGTATATAAGTATTTTTTTAATAAGGGGGATTTTTAATTATGGGTTTAATTGTAACAGGTCATCTTAATAAAAATTATTCAAAGTACATAAGTATTTTTTTTGAGGGAAAAGTAAGTGTATGTCCGCATATACCAGAGGCTAGTATAAAATTTATAAAAAATGCTATTAAAAAAGAAGGTTTTACAGGTAAAAGAGGCGAAATATTTAAAATTAGTTATCCAGAGGGAGACTATATTATAGATTTAATTTATATAGGTGCTGGGAAAGAAGAGGAGTTTACTAGAGTTAGTTATAGAAACAGTTTGTTTACAGCATTGAATAGTTTAAAAGGTGAAAAAGGTGAGATTTCAATATTTTCACCATCTAAAATTTTAAATGATGCAAATGTTATAGCAGAAGTCTTAGAAAATATTAACTACTCTTTTGATAAATATAAAACAGAAAAAAATGAAGATTTAAAATTAGAAATTTTTTCTGATGAGGAGCAAGATATAAATGAGGTTTTAAATGTTTGTGAAGCTACTAATTTAGCAAAGGATTTAGTTAATGAACAAGCAGAGGTTATGGATCCTAAAAAAATGGCAAGCATAGCTAGAGAACAAGGAGAACATTTTGGCTTTGAGGTGGAAATTTTAGAAGAAGATAGAATTAAAGAATTAGGAATGGATGCGTTTTTAGCAGTTGGAAGATCAGCAGAGAAAAGGCCAAGATTAATAATTATGAGATACTTTGGAGATGAAAATAGCGAGTATAAATATGGATTAGTTGGAAAAGGAATTACTTTTGATACAGGTGGGCTTTGTCTAAAAGGTAAAAATAATATGGGTGCAATGAAAGATGACATGGGGGGAGCAGCGACAGTAATAGGAGCAATGACATGTATTGCTAAAAATAAACTTAAAAAAAATGTCATAGCTGTTATACCAGCTTGTGAAAACTCTATAGGTCCTAATGCATATAGACCTAGTGATATTGTAAAAAGTATGTCTGGAAAGCATATTGAGATAACAAATACAGATGCAGAAGGTAGAGTTATTCTAGTAGATGCATTAACTTACATTATTCAAAAAGAAAATGTTTCAGAAGTAATAGATGTAGCAACTTTAACTGGAGCTGTTTCAGTAGCCTTAGGAAATACAATAGTAGGAGCTTTTACAAATAAAATAGAGATGTTTAAAAAGTTAGAAAAAAATTCTGAAAAATGGGGAGAGATGTTTTGGAATTTACCTATAGTTCAAGAGCATAGATCTCTTTTGAAAAGTGACATTGCAGACATAAAAAATAGTTCAGGAGTCACAGCAGGTGGAGCATGTACAGGAGCAGCTTTTATAGAAAGTTTTGTAGAAGGCAAACCATGGATGCATTTGGATATAGGTGGGACAGTAATTTCTAGTTCAGAGGCAGACTTTACTAAAAAAGGTCCAACAGGAATAGGGGTAAAATCTCTTTATGAATACATAAAGAATTAATACATCTTATAAAATACAGCAAAATAAACAATTTAAAGCACTTTAAAAATAATTACCATTTTATGTGAAAACGGTAATTATTTTTTTATAAAGGTAGATTTTAATTTTTATTTATGATATATTAAAATATGTACGGGAAAATTATAAATTAGTTGGGAGCGATTAAATGAAGAGAATATTAGAATTATCAGAAAAAATTTCCAATGCATTTGGAGCCTCAGGATTTGAAGATGATGTGATTAAAGTTATAAAAAAAGAGGTTAGTTTAAGTACAACAGTAGATTCAATTAATAATTTATATATAGGACTAGAAGAAATAGAGTCTCAAAAGCCAGTAGTAGCTTTAGATTGCCATAGTGATGAAGTTGGATTTATGGTAGAAAGCATAAAAGAAAATGGACTTATAACTTTCTTACCTTTAGGTGGTTGGTATCCAGGAAATGTACCTGCACACTCTGTAGTTATAAAAACATTTAAAGGGGAGTATATAAAAGGGGTAGTAGCTTCAAAACCACCACATTTTATGACACAAGAAGAGTTAAATAAACTTCCAAAAATAAATGAATTAACAATAGATATAGGGACGAGTACTTATGAAGAGACAACGGAGCTTTATGGAATCGAGGTTGGAAATCCAATTGTTCCAGATGTAACTTTTTCTTACGATGAAAAAATAAAAATAATGAGAGGAAAATCTTTTGATAACAGATTGGGATGTGTTTCAGTTATAGAAACACTATCTAGATTATCTGGAGTTGAGTTAGATATAAATTTAGTAGGTAATATTTGTGCTCAAGAAGAAGTTGGAACAAGAGGCGCACAAGTAGCTGCTCATAGAGTAAAACCCGATTTTGTAATAGTATTTGAAGGGTCACCAGCAGATGATACATTTAAATCAGGAAAAGATTCCCATGGAGCGCTAAGAAAAGGGGTTCAGTTTAGAGTGATTGATGGAGGGATGTTATCAAATCCAAGAGTAATAGCTTTTGCCAAGGAGATAGCAGAGAAAAATAATATACCTTATCAAGTTATAGCTCGTGAAAAAGGAAGTACAAATGGAGCTAAATATCATATGTTAGAGAATGGAATTCCTGTAATAGTAATAGGGATACCTACAAGGTATATACATACCCATTACTCTTATTCTTCTGTAGAAGATTTAGAAGCGGGAATTAAATTAGCTATAGAAATAAGTAAAAATCTTAATTTTGAAATAATAAAAAAGTTTTAAAAAGTTATTATTAAAATAGAAGTAAGGGGGAGTTATATGTTGAAAAAATTACTAGTTTTATGTTCTATGTTAAGTATAGTTTTATTTACTGGTTGTGGCGAAAAGAAAGAGTTAGAAGTAGCAAAGGAGAAAAAAGATACTTTAGTTTATGCACAATTATCTGAAGGAAAAACTTTAGATCCACAAGATTCAACAGAACAATATTCTCAAGTTGTGACAACTCAAATTTATGACAGATTAGTGGAAATTGACGAGATGACTGGAAAATTAGTTCCTGGACTTGCAGATTCATGGGAAAGAGTAGATGATTTAACTCTAATAATGCATCTGAATAAAACTGCAAAATTTCATAATGGAGACTTATTAAAAGCTTCAGATGTAAAATTTACACTTGAAAGAGCAAAATCTAAACCTAAAGTTGCACATCTATTTAAAGCTATTAAAGATATAGAAATATTGGATGATAATACTATAAAAATAGTGACAGAGGAGCCTTTTGCGCCATTATTAAATCATTTAAGTCATAAAACAGCAGCTATTATAAGTGAAAAATACTTTAAAGAGAATGGCGATAATTATTTTATGAAACCAATCGGAACAGGTTCTTATAAATTTAAAAATTGGATAGTTGGAGAAAGTATAACTTTAGAAGCTAATAATGAATACTTTAAAGGAAAACCTTTAATAAAAACTGTAGTTATAAAGGGGATACCAGAGGAAAATAGTAGAGTTATAGGTCTAGAAACAGGTGAGATAGATATTGCTGAAGGGATTGCTACAATAGGAAGAAAAGCCATTGAAGACAGCAAGGATTTAACACTTATGGAGTACCCTTCTACCTCTGTTACATATTTAGGATTCTCACTTAAAAATCCTATTTTACAAGACAGAGATGTAAGAAGAGCAATCTCTATGGGAATTAATAGAGAAGATATTGTAAAAGGATTAATGTTCGGAGATGTAAAGATAGCTAATGGATTTTTAGCACCTGCAGTTTTTGGACATTCTAAAGATTCAAAAGTATTGAGTTATAATAAAGAAGAAGCAAAAAGAATAATAGAGAGTAAAGGATTAAAAGGTGCTAAGTTAAGTCTTGTAACAAGTAATAATCAGTTAAGAGCTCAAATGGCTGAAATTATGCAAGCTCAACTAAAAGAGATTGGACTTGATGTAACTTTACAAACTTTAGAATGGGGAGCATTCCTTAAATCTACTGGAAATGGGGAGTTAGATATGTTCATGATGGGATGGGGTCCTTCTACTTATGATGGAGACTATGGACTTTATCCAAATTTCCATAGCTCTCAGTTTGGAAGTAATGGAAACAGAACTTTTTATTCAAATCAAAAAGTAGATGAACTATTAGACAGTGCAAAGAAAGAGATGGATATTGAAAAAAGAAGAAGCATGTACACTGAAGTTATAAATATAGTTAATGAAGATGCACCAGTATTGCCAATAAATTATGCAAATACAATAATCGGAGTTACAAATAAACTTGAAGGGGTAGAACCTATAAGTTATCCAAAGTTTTATAAATATAATTTTAAAAAATAAAAAATAAAAAATAAAAAAGATAAAGAACAAAAGAGGAGTATAAAGATATTACGAGCTTTAATCTAACTCTAAATACACAATTAAGGAGAAATTATGAAACCATTAATAGGAATTACAGTTTTTCATGAAACTAGAGAATTAAATAAAAAATATATTGCGTTAAATAATGCATATGTAGAGGCTATAGAAATGGCTGGAGGAATACCTATACTTATACCTTTTGCAGATGAAGCTTTAGCAAAAGAGTATGTAGATAGATGTGACGGTATTTTATTTTCAGGTGGTGAAGATGTATCTCCCCTGTTTTATGGTGAAGATCCTAAAAAACAGTTAGGTGTAATTGATACAAAAAGAGATTTTTGGGAAAAGGCATTATTAAAAGCAGTAGTGGAAAAAAGTAAGCCAATTTTAGGAATTTGTAGAGGTTGCCAAGTTATAAATGTGTTCTTAGGAGGAAATTTATTTCAAGATATAGATTCTCAAGTTAAGAATGTTTTGGGTCATCATCCTAAGGGGGTTTTAGGTGATGAAAAATATCATAGAATTAAAATAAAAAAAGATTCAGAATTATATAAAATATTTAACCGAGAAATAATAGAAATAAACTCATTTCATCATCAATCTGTAAAAGAATTAGGTGAAGATTTAAAAGTGATTGCAACAGCTAATGATGGAATAATAGAGGCTTTTCAGAGCTACGACATGGACGAACATTATATATTAGGAATTCAGTGGCATCCAGAAGCTATGGTAAAAAGATACGATGAATTTCTTAAAATTTTTGAGAATTTCGTAGAGAAATGTTCTAAATAAAAATAATAAGAAATAACAAAATAAAAACTATTGAAAAATAGTCAGAAGGAAAGGGGAGTAGTAGGAATATGCTACACTCCTTTTTTTATCTTGTTTATAGTTGGAAAATAGTGTAAAATTTACTAATTAGAAAATAAAAAAATTAAATAGTAATAGGAGAAAAAAATGTATATAGTTGCTCCAGCAGGGGATATAAATAAGTTTTATGCAGCAGTTGATGGTGGTGCT
>JBOFJQ010000014.1:0-1961 GCA_051656905.1 Fusobacteriaceae bacterium
ACACATTGACAAAAGAGCATTGCTCTACTGAAAGACAATACTGAAAGAAAATACTACAATACTGACAATTCCTCAGAATATGACAATGGACAAAACATCAACGTTAATGACACTAAATAACTATCTTACAATACCATAATATGTTATATGTTATATCCATTATATGGATCTAATTATAGTTTGAATTTCTAATAACTACATTAATTTCAAGTTATTCAGTCAAGGGTTTCTGCAGGTTTTATTAAGGTACATTTAAGACATTTTTAAGACCAATTAAAGAATAAATTGAAGGGAACATAACACATTACTGTTCTCTAAATGTCTCTCACAATGAGTTTATTAGTGACACTTCAAAGTTTGAAAATATAATTTCCTACAGATATCCATAACCTTTCCATTATTTTTTCCAACAAAAAATAAATCTTGTGAAAGATAATTTATGAATAAAACAAAAACAAATATCTGCCAATGGATTTATAAAAATCAAGTTAATTCAAACACAACTAATTTTCATACATCATTTAAAAATGAACAATTAAAAAAAGCTATTGAGTGCCTTAATATTTTGTATTTTTAAACATTAAAAATGTGTTTTATTCCCATTGAAAACATATAATCATAATGTCATACTTGGTATTCCAGTAAAGGAAATTATTTTGGTATTAAGATTTGTAAAGATCAAAAAATTAGAAATAATTTGAATTTTATTAAAAAGTTATACTCATGGTTAATGAGAGATCTATCATTAAAAGTATTTAAAAGTAAGAATATTATACAAAACTGAAGGGTTGTCACACTTGGTGTACACAGCTCTTGCCTTAGACGTTCCACAATCAGTCATAAAAGAGTCCCAGTAACTGCTAAAGAGTTTGCAGTAGTATTTTACTGTATTTTATCCAATACATTCAGCCTTCTTTCAGAAACATTAAACAAATTCTTAATTATTTCAAACTGTTTGGTTGCTAGTGTGTGAAATAATTAATGTAAAATAACTAGCAAATTATAGCCTATATTTATTTTAGTTTTTGACACATTTTATCAAAGGCTTCTTGAATATGAAGCCTATGGACATATCCATGGACCATGGGCATAGGCTTCTTGAATATGAAAATTGCCAGTTTTACCATGTTTTAGTGAAAATAAATATATAATAAATATTAGAATTTATTTGGGAATATTATATTTCATGTGCAGATTACACTCAATTCAGTTCTGCAGAAATATAGAAAACAATTAATAACTTAATTCAAAGAGTTCCAAATATAAATAATGCTAAGAAAAACAATTGAAAGAATAATTGAAAGAAATAATTTGTGACCATCAAATCCCCTCAGTCTGTTGATACCAATGTAATGAGCTTTAAGTGTGAATCTACAGGAGATGTGAAGACATCATCATGATAAATGAGTTGAAAACAGAAACTATTGAGATGAAATAAAGAGTCTTTTCAGCAGCTCTGTTAATATTGATGAGCCTTAGACTATCAACACTCATTCAACAAGACATTCAGGATCATCAGCAGATAATCTCACTTTACAAACACATTACTCCAGTCAGGATATATGACAAAAGACTATTAAACTGCTCTACTGAAAGACAATACTGTAATATCTTACAGTATGATAAAACAAAACACTAATCTTTGTCGATCACTGGAGAGTTAAATAACTACAGTATGTCCATATTAATCTAAAAAAGTTTGACTTCATGATTAATACATTCATTACAATAAGTATATACTCTAATAAAACTTTACAGTTTTTGCACGTGTAGAAAATAACAGCAATCATAAAACATTAAAACATTTATAAAGAGCACCAGTGATATTTAATGTTTATTATTATAATAATATTGTGATTATAATGTTTACATTTATGTTTAATACATTTAGCAGTATCTGTTTTAGTATAATGTAAAGTAACACATATTTGATCTAAAGATGTCAATGGAGTAGAAATAAA